>JBBRCQ010000001.1:0-178249 GCA_038204725.1 Bacteroidales bacterium
TTAGACTTGGTGATAATGCAGACTTTACCGTAATCAGCCACTTTCAATGCAAAACTCAAACCGGCAATTCCTGAACCAATGACCAAAAAATCAACTTTCTTTCTCATTCGATGCTATTTTAAGGATACAAAAGTACAAAACTAAAAGCTATCATTGAAAATTGAGTGAAATTAAATATGGAAGTTGCTTATTTTAGTTTTTGAGGGAAAACTATAATAGTAACACTCCTTATTATAGTTTTTGACGAAAAACTATAATAGCGACACTTCTTATTTTAGAAAATGAGGAAAAACTAAAATAAGATAATCCATTTAATTCGTCCTTTTATTCAATATTTCAAATTTAATTCGCAATGTTTCGCCTTTCTGATCTACCAAAGTAATTCGATGCAATCCGGCTTCGGGAGCAATGGCTTTTTGGTGAAACTGAGTGGTAGATCCAATGAATTTATCATCCAGATGCCAGTAAACTATCGTTTGCGGATTACGGGCTGCCAGTTTAAAAACAGTGCTTCCGGGTTTGCCGTCCAGGTCAACAGGAATATAGATTTTGCTGTTGTTGGTCGGATAAATCATCTCCATGGAACGAATTTCTCCAGAAGAAGCACAATCGCCTCTAAAAGGCGGCAGTACCTTGTAAAACGGGTTTTTGCTTTTGAAATACCATTCCATCACAGGAGGAAGTACAAACCACGAAGAATGTTGCATATTATCTGTTGCTTCGCAACTGGAATTTACCTGCCATTTGCCGGTTTTATCCAGATGCACCATTTGGTGATAAGGACAGACGGAAGTTTTCAAACCCTTTTTAGGAACTTTTATTTTAACGGGCGATTCGCAAATAGCGGAAGCTCTGTAGCCACTATACCGGCAGACAGGAATTTCAGCCATCTCGCTTTCGGGCATCATAAACCAGTTGCGGGGTTTTAATACTTTGAAAATATCAAACAACACAGGAGCAGCACTTCCCAATCCGGTTAGCCCAGGACGTCCTTCACCGGATGCATTTCCCACCCATACAGCCACCACATAATCAGGTGTAACACCGATAGACCAAGCATCGCGATTTCCAAAACTAGTTCCCGTCTTCCATGCAACACGGGCAGAAGAAGAAAACTGCTGCCATTGCAACTCTTCATCAGGGCGCGAAACTTCTACCATGGCTTCCAATGCTAACCATATAGAAGCAGCATCCAGATATGAAGATTGCGTAAATGATTTATTATTGGCCATGGTTTCATCCCTAATGTATAATGGAGGATGAAAATCCGATTTATCATATTTGCCATCAAAAGTATCATAATGATTAAGTGTTCGGCCCATGGAAGCATACATTCCTGCTAAATCCCACAGCCTGGCTTCTGCACCCCCTAAAATGAGTGATAAACCATAATGAGAGGATGGCTTTGTAAGTGTAGTCATGCCCATTTTTTTGAGCAAAGTATAAAACTGTTCCACTCCATAGCTTTGCAACATTTTAACTGCCGGAATATTGAGCGAACGCGACAATGCCTGACGGGCAGGTACGGCTCCATCATAGGTAAGATTATAGTTTTCGGGCACAAAACCACCGATTTGCATAGGAACATCAGGTATCAGCGTTGTTGGGAGCAAAAGTCCGTCGTTGAGCATGGCTGCATACAAATAGGGTTTCAGTATACTTCCTGTGCTTCGGGGTGAAAGAATGATATCTACATCGTTGCTGTGTTCTCTCCCACTTTGAGATGGAGTATTGGCAGTATAAGCCAATACATTACCAGTATTTACATCCAGTACAAGGGCAGCTGCATTATGAATTTCATTGGCTTGTAAAAAACGATGATGCTGAGCAATAATTTCATTTACTTTTTCCTGTAATTTAATATCAAGGGTAGTTTGTATATTTTGTCCGGCTTTACCATCATTGACGGCTCTTTCGAGCAAATGTGGCGAAAGTTGGGGTAAGGAGAAAGGTTTTTCTGGCAAAACTTCATTTTTTGAAAGTTCACAAGTAGTTTGGTCTATTATTCCATCCCTGAATAATTGATTCAACAAGCGGTTTCGCTTTTCAAATAGTTTGGTATGGTTTCTACCGGGGTATATCAAAGCAGGACTATTGGGCAAGACCGCAAGGGTAGATATTTCAGCCCAGGAAAGATGATCGGCACTGACACCAAAATACCGCCAGGCTGCTGCATCAATTCCCACCACATTGCTACCAAATGGTGCATGAGAAGCATACAAACGAAGGATTTCACTTTTGCTGTAAGTAAGTTCCAGACGCAGAGCAAGTATGGTTTCTATCAACTTTTCGTAAAAAGTTCTTCTTTTATTCTTACGCGAAAGCCGGATAACCTGCATGGTTATTGTACTGCCTCCGCTTACGATTTTGCCTTTGCGGATATTCAGATACAGCGCCCTTACCATAGAAACCGGATTAAAACCCGGATGATGATAGAAATGCTTATCTTCAAATTGCAAGATGGCTTTTGCAAATTTATCGGGAACCTGAGCCGTTTCAGGAAAACGCCACTGACCATCCGTCGCAATTTTAGCCCCCAATAGTTCCCCATTCTGATCACGCAAAACAGTTGAATTAGGGTCTAAGAAGAGCGGTTTAGGGAGGGAATACCAAAAGAAAACTAAAAGCAGGACAAGTAGAAAGAATACTATATTTCTTTTTCGAAAATACATAATTTTATTTTTTTTTAAAGAACATAATTTCTTGTTAGAAAACCCTGACAGGGTTTAAAACCCTGTCAGGGTTAATGAATAAATTAATTTATTTACAATATTACAATATTAACTCTTTCAAACTTTTATAAATTTGGCAGATTTATCGCACTTCCACCCAATTTCCTGCAACTCTTGCATGAATCGTATTGTCATACATGGCTTCGCAACTTACCGTTGGTAAATAGAATTTGCCCAAATAACTTGCATTGAGCATAATCTTGAAAGTCTTGGATTGATTTGGATTCAGGTCGAAATAGGTATACACTCTGTCATCGCGAATATCCTGATAATTAAAGTAAGAAGCATTGGTGGTGGTTTGAGCCAAATCACTCATTCGGGCATTGAAAATTTCCCAGCCTGACGGGAAAATCTGTGTCAACGCCAGTTGTTTATAAATGCCTCTATTGCCGGGATTGGAAACCGTAACTTCCACCATAAAGTTTGTCCCTTGTTCTATACTTGCAGGATTTACAATTTGCCCACCCATGGTTTTATATTCAACATTCATTCTTAAATCATTCTGAGAAGAAGTTTTATCACCGGTTGCTGGAATACCTTGAGTTATGATACGGGCATACAATAAATTTTTACCTGCATTGGTAATTTGTACTTTACCCTTTTTCGTATTTTGTTTAATCCCTAAGTCAACTTTTGTAATTGACTTTTTGCTTTGAATGGAAACAGCTGCATTTCCATTGGAAGTATACGAAATATTAATCCCAGAACCGACAGCAGTACCTGTAAATCTGGAAATGGCAATCAGACAATAAGCTGTCGTTTGTGTACTCATCCATTCATCTTTGCACATTTGAGCTGAAATTTCCTTAACCAATGGAGCTGCTTTTATTTTTTGATTCATCAAACACAAGGTTTGTACAATCATAGCTTTATCTCTCACATCTGAACCATAAGTGTACCAAAGTTCGCGATAGGGTTTGATATAAGTTGCTGCATTAGCTATCAGATTCTTTGCCACTTCAGGCTTACCTGCTAATTGATAGGTTGCTGCCAATTGCCAACGTGCAGCCAAAGAAAGATTTTTAAACTCATACAGTTTATTCATCGCACCCAGTTCGGGCGATTTGGCAAGAGCCAGCGTATACAACCTATAAGCCTGAATAAGGTCATCGTTATAATAAGTGGCATTCACTGACCAGGTAACCGCTTTTTGTTTTTGGTATTTTTTCCAGGAAGCAATAAAACCCATTGGCAATTGATATCCTTTCAATTCAGCTTCGAGCATAAAATGCCCGGCATAATTGCTTCCCCAATCATCTGCATATTGTGCTCCCTCCCAATATCCCAATCCTCCATTGGAAAGCTGGAAAGATTTCATGCGTTGTATGGCTGCTTTGATGTTTTGTTCTGTTTTTGCTTTTTGATTGGAATTTAAATCAACCAGATCGGCCAGATACAACTGTGGAAAAACAGCGGATGTAGTTTGTTCGATACAACCATGCGGATATTCAATCAAATAACCCAGACGTTTTTCGAGATTCAGTGGAGGAATGGATGATACCTCCATCACTCCTTTATTGGTGCCTTGCATACCAATAAGTTGATAATTTGCATTCCAGGTATTGCCGGGTTGAATAATACTTTCAACTACATCTGTTACTTTAGGGTTTGGATTGCGGACATCAATTTCAATATCGTGAACTGCCTTCTGGTTGCCACTTGTAGCAATAATTTTTATTTTGCCAACACCTGTCATTTCTTTTACTTTCAATTCAAAACTTACCATTTCATCACTTGGTGTTTTAAAAGTAAGACTTCGTGTATTTCCTCCATTCATGGTAAACATATTGTCTGCAATAAGCTGCACTTTAACATCACGAACTGATTTTTCCATTGCAAAAACACTTACGGGAAGTTTTACGGTTTCGCCCGGGCCCAATACCCTTGGCAAAGTACCTAACACCATCAATGGTTTTCGAACGGGCACTGCTTTTTCGGCACAACCATATTTTCCATTGTCTCCTGCAACTACCATTACACGAACAGAACCAATGTACTGCGGCATCTTAAATGTATGGGTTTTCGTTTGTCCTTTGCCCAATTGGAAAGGGCCTAAGAATTTTACCATCGGCATAAAACGGTTGGCTTTCAGACTGCCTTTGTTCAACCCTTCATCATCGCCGCCAATGCTTAATATCCGCTGCAATTCTCCGGTATAAGCTCCCATTACCATATCAAACAAATCCCAGGTTTTAATACCCAGTGCTTCGCGGGCATAAAAAGCAAACCACGGATTGGGTGTTTTGAAACGGGTTAAATCGAGTAAACCTTCATCCACAATAGCAAGGGTATACGTCATAGGTTTCCCTTTCTGTTCTTTGACTGTAATGGATGCATTCTGCTCAGGTTGCAAAACCTCTTTCATCATAATTAAAGGAGTAAGATGCGTATTGGGATCTTCTACCAAAATAGGAATGATGCCATACAAACGAATGGGCAAATCATTTACGGTTTGAGCATGTGGCTGAATCAAAGTTACATAGGCATAACAATTGGGTGCCATTTCTTCGGTTACATCAAAGACGAATTCTGTATTTCCCTGTTTGGTCGGAATCCAGAAAGATTTCAAAACCTTTGAACCTGTTTCAAGCGTAAGTAAAGCTCTGCCATCCGCTGAAGTAGGAATCGTGATTTTGACTTTTTCGCCTACATTGTATTTTTCTTTATCGGCTGTAAACGTGAGCATGGTAGCAGCTTGCTTTTCACCACCCGGAGCACGCGAATAACCATACCAATCAATATAAATTACTTTACCGCAACTATGCCCCGATTTCTGATCAGTTACTTTAATCAAATAACGTCCCCAGTTGTTGTGATCCACATTTAATTTGTAAACACCTTTTCCTCCTGTTGTCGATACTGTTGCTGAATCTTTTAGCTGACTATAGGAAGTTGAGATGAAATCAGCCTGAGAACCTGATTCAGAATTGTCCCACCACCAACGCCATTCGATTTTATAGAGTTCAACTTTTAATTGATTGGAAGGAACAATTGTTCCATTGTAATCTAAATTCAGCAAATTAATGGTATACGATTTATCGGTATATAACATGCGATCATTATTTGCATTTTGGGGAACACTCACGCCGGCATAGGTTTGGAATGGATAATACGGAATTGTAAATCTGTCAACGCTAAAATCGCCACCGGCTTCAAATACAGTGGTTTCAAAATTTGCTTTCAACATGCCCGGAGCAGCCGTGGTTATGTTAATATCAGGAGTTACTGTGGCTTTTCCGGTTTCATCCAGATTACCACTAAAAATAGTAATGTTTTCGGAAGTAAATCCTGATGTTGGATTATCGAAGATATAATTGGGATATTTTTTAAATGTAGTCGTTGATCGGCTAAGGTTTAAGTTTACAGTTGCTTTCAGATTTCTGGCTGTTGCCCCTGTAAGCCAGTGAGCCTCAAGAGTACCTTTCGTTAAATCATTTTTTGCAAGGTATTCTTTGCCGAAACTAAAATTAATTTTCAACCGATTGGGTTTAACGGTTTCAATTTTAATACTTTTTTGAAATTCAACGCCACCTACTTTCACTTTTGCCTGCCAGTTACCGGTGACAGCTGTCCTTTCTGTAACCGTCCGGAAATCGTAAAACCCATTGACAGCAGTAGTTTTGATCATTCTTTTCACAATCTGACCACTTGGATTGATTAAATCGAATGTTACCGGATGATTACCGGGTAGGGTTTTTTCTTTATCTTCCAGAATAAAAGTAAGATACAATGAATCACCGGGTCGCCAGACACCACGTTCCCCATAAATGAATCCCTTTAATCCTTTCTGAACAATTTCGCCACTTACATCAAACATACTCAGCGACAATGAGGAACCTTCTATTAATTTTAAATAACCTCGCTGCTCATCTTTCTTTGCAATCAACACAAACGGTCTTCTTTTCAGCTTCATTTCAGCCATCCCTTCTTCATTGGTTTTGACGCTTCCCAATAATTGCTGTTGATAATCATAAAATTCAATCATTACATTGGGTATGGGTTTGGCAGAAACCAAATTGGTAACATATACATTAAAATTTCCTGAATTTCCTGCTTTTGCAATGATTCCCAAATCGGATGCCAACACATTGCGGGTAATCGACTTATTATTGTAATATGATTTTTTGCAAGGATCATCGCGTTCGTCCCAATTGTAGTAATAATAACCATCTTCATCATAATAGTCATCATAATAGGAATTATCATAATACCAGCCCTCTTCATGTTCATTGTCATCGTTCCAGGTAACCAGATCTATTTCTTCGCTCCTATCCGTTTCACCATCGCAGGCATAAGAAGAATACTCTTTTTTAAAGCTTAATCGTACAGAGTAGATGGCGCCTGGTTCGGTTTTTATAAGCTGAGAAAGGTCAATGGAATAGCGGTTCCATTTCCCATAATCCACCACATCGGTCAATGGAATAGTTTTTTTGAGCATGGTTTTGCCTACCCTCGTCAACTCACGTTGCCCATCCAGCTCATTCACCTGCAAAAACTGAATGATATTATTCTCATAAATTTTAGAGACTTTAATATCAACTGCTTTTAAATTTACAGCTTCAAACGGAAGCATTAAACCATTGGAAGAAGGCATAATCACACCATTTCCTATAAAACGGACATTGGGTTTGGTATCTTCAAAAGTTATTTCTTTATTTACAGTTTGACCCAAATCTTCGCCATTCATGTTTTTTACCGAAGATTCGATGGTTAAAGTAGCATCCCCTGTTTTTTTAACCGGAGGATAAATACGCAATTCATTGTCTTCAATTGCATAACGCAAATCCATAGATTTTGCAATTTTAATCAACCCTTCCAGATTCTGATTTTCGAGCAACGGGTCTGAAAACTGTACCAATAAATATTGTTCAGGACCTTGCACCATCCTTACATTTGTAAGTTTGAAATCTCCTAGAAAAGGAATCTCTACCGATTGTTCACCTTTGGTTTTGGCTTCAATCGGTTTCCCTTTATATGTCAGTGTAACATAACTATTTACTTTACCTCTTCTAACAGAATCAACCTGAAAATAATGCAGTTTTTTTTGAGCATCATGTACCCAGCTAATGGACAATTGCTTGTCACCTTGCATAGCGGTTAATACTTTTTCGATCTGTTGATCTTCTGCAATATCAGCGGTATGAAGAGTTCCGTATAATTTTTCTATTGAAAGGTCAGATTTAATGTAGGCTTTATGATTTTCTACTTTGATTTCATAATCCTGTTGCATGGTTTGAAACTGAAACTCCATGGTTTTGAGAGAATCCGGAACTTTTATCAATTTTGACAAGTGAAATTCAACTTCATAAAATTTTTTAGGCGGCAATTTGGTTTCGGGCAAAAACTCAATGGTACGGCTATCCATCCAGATTGCTTTCCCTTTGATGGAAGGTTTAAAACTAAACATCTTTTCGGTAACCGGTGTCCCGAACAACGATGAATCAGCATAATCATTGGTAAGTCTTACTTTTATTGTGGTATGGGTTGAAACCACACCCGATGTAAATGCCTGTACATACTCTTTAAATGCAGGGTTCACTCTTTTGAAATGATGCTTTTGCGTAGCAATTTTATAAACTACGAAAGCAATTACAACCACTGCGATTAGTGTTGTACCAATTATAAAGGCTTTTTTTTTCATAAAACGGGGATGGTTAATGTTTGAAATGACTATACTACGACTGTGTTTATTAAATTGTTACGGAGTTGTAATTTTTTTACAAACCTACATTTATTTTCAAACGAAAATACAAAACAAGGAAAATATATTTTTTTGTTGGAAATTAGGGATATGTTCTTCCTACATCACCCCATCCCCATCCCTTCCCCTGAAATGGGAAGGGAGGTTCTCCGAAGTCTGTTTATTGAAAATTAATAAATAAGTGCTGCTGCAATTATGTAAAGATTCCTCATTCCGCTTCGCTCCATTCGGAATAACAGCCATCTAGGGTAAAGGTTGAGGAAAAATGGACGGCTTCGCCGTCCATTTTTCCTCACCTATTAAAAGATAAAGTTGTCATTCCGAGTTTTAACATTTAAAAAAATGCTTGAAGGTAAATGACAAATGATAAATGATAAATGATAAATTTTATCAAATTAAATAAACAAAATTCTTTAAAAAGACTAGCGAAAGAATTAAAAGTAGAATTAGTAATTCAATGAAAATATGATATTTATAAAAACTTGTCATTAGTAACGAAGTGAGGAATCTATAATTATTAACAGTAAAGTTGTTATTCTGATCTAACGGCCAACTTAAGACTTTATCATAACTCTGATTTATGTTGCTTAAGCATAAATCAAAATAAATCCAAACAAAGTATTTATCTTTGCAAAAAATATTATCATCCCTATGAAAAAACACTTATTCAGTATTATAATTATGACAGTTTTTGTTGGAACTACAAATCTTTCGGCTCAAAATGAGAACATTGCCGATAATCCATTGCTCACAAAATGGGAAACACCATTTGAGACGCCACCTTTCGATAAAATTAAACCCGAACACTATTTACCGGCTTTTAAACATGCTATTTCAGTAGCCAAAGAAGAGATCCGCATCATTAAGCAAAATAAAACTGCAGCAACTTTTGAAAATACAATAGAAGCAATTGAACACAGTGGCATGATGCTATCACGCGTAAGCAATGTATTTTTTAATTTATTGGAAGCCAATGCTACCGAAGAACTTCAAAAAATTGCGTATGATGTTATGCCTTTAGTTACTGAGTATGGCAATGATGTAAGTTTAGATCCTGCTTTATTTGCAAGGGTCAAAGCTGTTTATAAACAAAAAGCAACTTTAAAATTAAATATCGAGCAACAAATGCTCCTTGAAAAATCGTACCGTGGCTTTATTCGTAGCGGTGCTAATCTTGATGACACTCAGAAAACTAAATACAGAGAGATCTCAAAAGAATTATCTGATCTTTCATTAAAATATAAAGACAATTTATTGAAAGAAACCAATGCGTATTTATTAGAGATAACAGATAAAGCTGACCTGGCAGGACTTCCTGAAAGTGCCATCGCAATGGCGGCAATGACAGCAAAAGATAAAGGCAAACAAGGCTGGGCTTTCGACTTATCAGGTCCAAGCGTTGGTGCATTTATGAAATATGCTGAAAAAAGAGAATTACGCAAACAGATGTCAATAGCCTATGCTTCCAGATGTTATAAAGGAAACGAAAATGACAATTCAAAAATAGTACTTCGCTTTACCGAACTCCGCTTAAAACTTGCCAACCTACTCGGATATAATTCCTATGCTGATTATGTTTTGGAAGAACGAATGGCTAAATCGGCTATAAAAGTAACTAAATTCCTGGAAGAATTAGTAGTGGCTTCTATGCCTGCTGCTAAACTTGAAGTGAAAGAAATGCAGGAATTTGCCACTAAAAATGGATTGGAAGGCCAACTGCAACGCTGGGACTGGGCTTTTTATGCTGAAAAATTGAAAAACGAAAAATTCAAGATTGATGATGAAATGATGAAGCCTTATTTTGAATTAGATAAAGTAAAATCAGGCATATTTGAGTTGGCAAATAAGCTTTATGGCTTGAACTTTAAAGAAAATACTAAAATTCCAATTTATCAACAAGATGTAAAAACCTATGAAATTACAGATGAAAAAGGTAAATTGATGGCCATTTTATACCTTGATTTCTTCCCCCGCGAAACCAAAAGCAACGGTGCCTGGATGACCTCTTTACGTGAACAATATAAAATGAATGGCATCGATCATCGTCCGTTAATACAAGTTGTATGCAACTTTACAAAACCAACTACAGACAAGCCATCCTTATTAACCTTTGATGAAGTTACAACTTTCCTGCATGAATTTGGACATGCGCTACACGGGATGTTGTCGGAAGCTACCTATGGCAGCTTATCCGGCACAGCTGTTTATCGCGATTTTGTTGAATTACCCTCTCAAATAATGGAAAACTTCGCAGTTGAAAAACAATTTTTAGACTTGTTTGCCCGTCATTATTTAACCAATGAAATTATTCCAGCCGATTTAATTAAACGTATCAATGACTATAATAATTTCCAGGCAGGATACAGTTCAATGCGTCAGATTACTTATGCAATGAGCGATATGGCATGGCATTCGATTACGTTACCGGTGAATGTTTCTGTAAAAGATTTTGAAAGAAAAGCGATAGAAGCTTCTGAATTATTGCCTTACATCGAAGGTACCAATATCAGCACTTCGTTTAGCCATATTTTTGATGGCGGATATGCTGCAGGTTATTACAGTTATAAATGGGCTGAGGTGTTGGATGCCGATGCTTTTTCAGTTTTCAAAAAGAACGGTATTTTTAACAAAGCCACGGCTGCTTCGTTCCGTAAAAACATACTTTCCCGTGGTGGCACCGAACATCCCATGACGCTTTACATCCGTTTTAGAGGTCAGGAACCTACGAACGATGCACTGTTGATTCGGAGTGGATTGAAAAAATAATATATACTTTTAAATACAAAATCTGTCAGAATTGCATCCATTTAGTCCTTCTAAATTTAAAATGCAAATTTGACAGATTTTTTATTGATGGCAGTAATTATACGTCGATAGCTGCATTTGTAACTCACAAATGGGAAATAAAGAAGCTATTGATTTTTTCGCAAGGAATCCGATTAAATAATATTTCTATGAATTGTGAATATAGTGATACTATGATGAATCTGACTAATTTCCCATTCGATAAAATAATTAAACAAAAAAACACTTCTCTGACTGGTAATTTAGGATTGGTTTATATGCCTGGATCCGACTGGCGTTTTGCATTAATGGGTTCGTCCGGTTTTCGTGCTCCTAATGTGGATGATGTTTCAAAGGTAAATGATTCTAAATCCGGAAGTATAGTTATTTTACCTAATCCGAATCTGAAACCGGAATATGCTTTAAATGCAGATTTTACAATAGGTAAAACTATTATTAATATGTTTCAGATTGAATTGACAGGGTTTTATACTTACCTAAAAGATGCAATAATAATTACGAATTCAAAAATTAACGGACAGGATTCAATAATTTGGAACGATTTGAAAACTGCTGTTCAATCTGCTTCTAATAAAGGTGAAGCGTATGTGTGCGGATTGCAAGGGAATATTATGTTTCAAATTAATGATAAGATATCGTTTACCAGCAACTTAACTTATACATATGGCAGATTGAAAAATGATGACTTACCAATGGATCATATACCTCCTTTCTTTGGAATGACTTCTGTAAAGTTTGAAACCAAAAAGTTTAAATGCGAAGTATATACACGTTACAATGGGTGGAAACGTGTTGAAGACTATAGTAACAGCGGCGAAGATAATCTACAGCAGGCAACTGTGGACGGTACTCCTTCATGGGTTACCCTCAATTTCCGTACAGCTTACCAGGTAAATAAGGTTTTTAATATACAGTTAGGTATGGAAAATATTCTGGATAGATACTATCGCAATTTTGCTTCAGGTATAAGTACTCCAGGACGCAATGTTGTGATTGCTGTTAAAGCAAATTTTTAATCGATTGAAGAAATTTTGATTCTAAGGTATTTAAATAAAGATATAGCTGGGTTTTGTAATTTTGTTTAAATACAAAGTTTAAATTAAAATTCCTTATGTTATCTGATAGAAAGGGAAATGATGATGCTAATATAGACAATATGGTCTCAAATGGTGCATAAAAAGTATTCATAAATCAAATACTATCAAAAGTTTAAAAAGAGTATATTGGTTTGGTTTCAATATACTCTTTTTAATGTATGATAAATAAAAAAATGCCGTTTTTTGTAGTTCAAACATGATTCAAAAAAAGGTAAGAGATTCCTTATTACTGATAAGTGGCTCCCTTAGCAGAGCCATTTCATCTACTGGTCGAAGTTCAAAATGTGGTCTGAATATTTATAAACAAACAGAATATAACTCAATACTAGCAATTTAGGAAAATATACAAGTTCAATATCATGGACAAAAAGTGGTCAGTATTTATATTTTAGGGTTAAAAAGTATTTAAGAATAATCCCTTAACTCTTAATAATAACCTAGCAACCTTTATAATTATAACTTTGAGGCTGAATTTATACCCCCGTATTACATTCATTCACAATAAACTAAAAACACTAGACAGGTTAATTTGAAGTCGCATACGAACAGTATCTGGTATTATTGGAAGAGAAAACTGATTTGAATAGGTGTTTTCCATATCCATGCCTATTTATGGAGTGGAATCAGAATTGAGGTATTATCTTTTTCTCAAAGTCCTATTCTGGTTATACTATAAATTTATAACTTTTGTTAATAGGAGATGTAGCCAAGCTTGAACTTTTAAAAAATCAGTATATATTTTAATGAACCGCTGTAAACGTGATCCATACATACAGTGATGTGAGAGACTTCCCCATCAGTTTGTACTTGTTGAGAATCTACTCTAACTGTTAAATAGTGGTAGAGCTGTCCATTCCAATCTATTATAGGATGTAAATCCTATTTCTTAATAAATCTGGTCATTATCTTGTTGTTTCCAGCTTTAATTTGCAGAAAATAAAGTCCTGAACTGAGTATACTTATATCCAGTTCAGTTTGTTGAGTATTTATATTTTTCTCAACCAACAATTGACCCTGTATATTATAAATATTAGCATTGACTTTTATGCCGACAAATGAAGTTTCAATAAACAGTATATCAGCAGCTGGATTAGGATTAACTTTGATAGTATAACCTTCGTTTTCAACAATCCTTGTAGGCTTTGAATAATGACATGAATCATTGCCATTTGGAGAATTAATGTAATATGTATTTGTATCACCATAACAAAGGGTATAGTATACCCATTCAAATTCGTATGTAAAAGGAGATAATAAATCTTTGGTACTTCCAATTCCTTCAATCCAATATTCAGGACTAAAAAAACTTCCATGTATTTCATACCTTTTTCTGTAATTTGTCCCAACCAATACAGAATCAATTGAAAGTACTGAAATTGTTGTGCTACCTGAATTTATTGAGAAAGTATCACCTACATTCAGATTATTAAATGTATACAAAAGATGTTCGCTTGTATCATTTGAGAATGTGTGAGGACCAGGGTTCGCAATTATGGTTGAAGCAGGAAAAAAGAAAATTTGTTTTAAACTATCCTCTCTCATTCCTCCTATATAGATTGGCGGGTTTTGAATTTCTATTTCATTATAGTAAATCTTATTGTAATTTTTACCCTTCAATATAGTATCACCATTCATGATGTACTGATAATTAAAATACATCCATTGATTAGGATCTGGGTTTCCATTCCAGAAATATAAACAATTCCAATGCGCAGAATCTGTCGAAAAGATACATAATTTTGGCTAAAAGAAACCTGAAAGAGTAATCCACCAAACAATAATAATAAACTTAGTTTTTTCATAATTTTATAATTTAAAGTTTCTGAATTATATTGTTAAATATGGGTTTATAAAAAACCTGTTTTTATTCTAACTTACAGAATAATTATTTCATAAGTTTTATTTTTTAATTTTAAAATGTTTTGAATATTACTTGCAATTTATTTTTTAATTATTCTTCCATTGGTTGTGAAGCAAAGAATCTCATATTAAATATTCGTATTGTTAAATTAAATCTGCTAATTACGATCAACCCGCCTGATAAACCCGTCGGGTACGCAGTTCCCGACGGGTTCATAAACGATAGTTTTAAAAATAGAATATTTTTAAAACTTAAACCCTTCTCTTCCGGCTTCCCTGCCTACCTTGCCTACCGGTAGGCAGGCGGCAGGCAGGCGACTTCCCTACCTTATTACCGCTTTTGCTCTCGAAACAGAATATGCCGCAAAATAGCCCACTGCGCCATTGCTGATATTCCCTTTTACATTGGCTGATGGCCCACTAAAAAGTGGCGTAGAAGGTCGCGTAGCATCCTGAAGTTCTATTACAAACTGATAAAAGTCTTTGTCTATTCTCCATATTTCCAATTCGATGGTATCACCGGGAAATGCTTTTTCGTCCTGCTTTCTGTCTCTCAGATATCCGACAGCTATTCCGTAAGTGTAATTTCCGTTAAATAATTTATCATCAACTACCAAAGGTTCTGTAATGGTATCGGTTATCAATACATTGTTTTTATAGATATTAAACAGATAATAATCTTCTGTAGGAGGATCCAATACATAACATTTTACAGCATACCCTTTAGGCTGAGTTTTATATTCCATTGCAATCGAATCAATTTTATTAATTGGATAAATGGTAGATTTTGCATCATAGGTTTCAAAAACACCATCGCCATCAATATCCACATTTTTAATCATTAAACGATATTCTTTCCCGATAACACCGAACACATCCGGAGATGTTTCATATACACCGGGATGAAGCATACTTTCAGTTAATGGAATCGTAACTATTCCATCATCAATGGTAACAATTGCGCCTCTAACAGCGGGGGCCTCATTGTTGGAAAAATAACTGGCTGTTTTGGTAAGCCTGACCTGATGGACCATGGTATCGGTAGATAATCTGGCTTCTACAACCAATCTTGCATAGGACTCATCTAACTGAATATCCATTTTTTCGGTACAACTAAAGAATAATGTGATTATACTCAACATTATAATATATTTGATACTATTCATGATATTAAAATTTAAAATTGTAAGTAATTGCAGGAATAAAGCTAAAAAGATACGTTTTTTCAGCATAGGTAATTTCCGGATTATCTTTATCCTGTCTAAAATTGATAGCCCAGGCATTTTTCCTGCCGTAAGCATTGTAAATCGAAAAATTCCATTCAGAATTCCATTTACGATTGGGTTTTATTTTGCTTTTAATGGTGAAGGCCAAATCCAGACGATGATAATCGGGCATCCGATAAGCATTCCGGTCAGAATAAATTGGAACAATTTTGCCTCCGATTTCCGCCCTCCCGGTTGGAAAGGTTACCGGCGAACCTGTATAATAGATCCAGTTGGCCGAAAAAGTAGTCCTTTTACTTATTTCATAATTAAAAACAATGGCTATATTATGGGGTTTGTCGTAATAGGCTAAATAAGTTTTCCCATTGTTAATATCCGGAAAATCCCTGTCTGTTTTTGATAAGGTATAACTTACCCATCCATTGATTCTTCCATCAGGTATTTTGAATAAAACTTCAAGACCTCTGGAAGTTGCATCCCCAAAACGAAGTTCACCCTCCAATTTCTGATTCAGCAATAAATTGGCATGATCCTTGAAATCAATTGAATTATTCATTTTTTTATAATACACTTCTACAGATGTTTCAAAATAATTTCCCATGAAATTCCTGAAATATCCTAAAGCAACCTGGTCACATAACTGTGGACTTACATTGGGACTAGAAGGAAACCATACATCCAGCGGCGTACCTGATGTAGAGTTTTGAGCCAGTTGTATGTATTGAAAGGTTCTGGAATAATTAGCTTTTACCGAAGACTGATCATTAATGGTATAACTTATTCCAAACCTTGGCTCAAGGCCAGTAAATGTCTTGTAAAAATCTCCTTTTTCATATACCGTTGAATCCAACGATTCAAAATTACTGTTATAATTATAAATGGTAGCAGGTCCCACATTTTGAAACATCGAAAATCTTAACCCATATTTTAAATTAATTTTATCGTTGATTTTTTGATCATTACCCAAATACAAACCATTTTCCAAAGCATAGGAAGAGGGAACCACAAATTCAGTCAAAAGACTTTGAGAACCTGTACCTCTGGCTATACCAGGGTCAAAAATATGATATATACTACTCACTCCAAACTTTATCGTATTCTTTGGATTTGCAAACAATGTAAAATCTGATTTTAAACCATAGTCGCGCATTTTCGATTTCCATTCAAATGAACTGGGTTCACCATCAGGCGTTCCTAAAAAATAATCGTATTTGCTGTAAACAAACATAAAGTTTGAAAAAAGTTTTTTTGAAAACAAATGATTCCATCTTAATGTAAATGTTTGATTTCCTGATGTTAATTTAGAGAAGGCATTGTTAAAAACATCTCTCCCAAAATAACCTGAAAGATAAATTCTATTATTTTCGTTGATGGTATGTGAAATTTTGGCATTGAAATCATAAAAATACAATACATTATTTCTTATATTTTCGTTGGACGACAATGGTAAAAATAAATCAAAATAGGTTCTTCTTCCTGATAAAATAAAAGAAGTTTTATCGCTTAACAAAGGACCTTCCAACGTTAGACGACTTGATATACTTCCTATTCCTCCGGTTGCAGAGAATTTTTTTTGATTCCCGTCATTCATCCTTACATCCAGCACCGAAGACAATCTACCCCCGTAATTCATGGGGATATCCCCTTTGTAGATCTTAACGTCTTTAATAGCATCATTGTTAAAAACAGAAAAGAAACCCAATAAATGAGAAGCATTGTAAACTGTGGCTTCATCCAGTAAAATAAGATTTTGATCCGGGCTGCCTCCTCTTACACTAAAACCCGATGATCCTTCACTTGTGGTTTGAATACCGGGTAACAACTGCAATGCTTTTATCACATCCACTTCCCCCATAAATGCAGGGATTTTCCGAATTGTTTTGGAATCCATTCGCACCACACTCATTTCGTTTTTTGTAACATTATCGTTGTTGCGTTTTTCTGTAATCACTACTTCTTTCAATTCCTGATTCTTGGGTTTTAATTCTATATTGACGGTAGTGTTTTCCTTCAGTTGTATTTTTTTTTCAAATTGCTCGTATCCGATATAGGAAAACACCAAAGTGTAACTTCCTGCTGGAATGCTCAGCGAATAAAATCCATACATGTTGCTGGATACACCTGATTTTAGCTCTCTTATATATACTGTTGCTCCCAGAAGTTGCTCCCCGGTATTTGCATCTTTTATACTTCCGCTTATAATTGGCTTTTTTTCTCCCCCGTCTATCGGTTCGGTTGCTTTAACAATAGTAGTCCATATTAATAGGATGATCCCAATTAATAGTATTTTATACAATTTCATCGTAAATTTTGTGTTTTTAAAGTATTTTTAATTTTAGATAGTAGCTATACGTTGGTTTTATCTTTTTATTCTTTAAGGTCATCTATTTAATGAATACCAAAAAGAACAACCTTATTTAAGAAATTACAAATAATACCCTGTATTCCTCAACTTATTTTTGTTATTTGGAAATTCTTTCCCATTATTTTTATCTGCCAAATCCGCCAAACAAAAAGCTAATCGTGCCTTGTGGACTGTTAAAATCAGATGATTGATAAAAATCCACAACATCCCCATTGCTATTTATATAGGTTTTGTCAATATTGTTTACAAAACGATAACCTGCGCCAATGTTTACTTTAAACCAACGGGTAATATTCATTTCCATTTCTATTTGTGGGGTTATCACAAAAACCTGGTCCAAACCTACTTTGTTATGTGAATTATTATCAAATTCTGCATCTGTTAAGCCTATAGTACCCCACCCTATTTTGGTACTCACGCCCCAATGCAGCGCTTCTTTCCTGTTATGAATATATCCCAGCCAAAATCCTCCATGTCCAAAAACAGTCCGCATGGCTGGATAGGAAACGATATCACCATTCGATTGCATGATTACGAGACCTTCCACATCGAGTTGAGTGGTTAAACCCATTCCATAAGCTCCAACATAAAATGTTTGATTAAATAACACAGCACCACCGCCTCCCGAAGAAACAGCAAGTGTTCCTCCAATGGAAGAAAACTCGACTATGGGAGCACCAAAACCATTGATAGTGGTTTTACCTTTACTTCCAAATATATATTGTGTAGGTTTTTCATCCTGTGCTTTTAGTAAAATAACACTTAAAACAATAGCTGATGTTAAAATTATTCTTTTCATCTGTTTATAATTTATTAAATAACTGAAATGGTTACTGTTATGTTTATTAAGTTTATGAATCCTATACAAATTTCGCTGTGCCTCGCTTTTGATGGTATGGTTCGTTTCATTTTTCCTATTTTATTGCAAAAATAGACCGGGTATTTAGTTTGATAAAAATATTTTAGCTGAATGACTTATATGAGACATTGAAAGCATAAATTTTAACGTCAAGACATTTTTTCAATAACCCTGAAAACTTAAAAATGTTCATTTAATTTTGGAAATCATCAGATTAATTAAACGCTATTTCTGAATAAAAAATAGCATTAACAATTACACTTCAGCTAACATCAGATATTGTATCTATTTTAATCTAAATCAAATAGTGCTATTCTATTAATTTTGATTAACTTTGCGGTTCAAATTTTCGATATGAAGTTGGTTTTAGACTTTGGGAATACTTTACAAAAAATTGCAATATTTGACGGTCATCAAATGTTGGAAATGCATGCTTTTAAAAAAGTTACGCTCCAAAAATTAATGCAAATCATTAAAAAATACCCAATTAAATCCGCAATATTATCTGCAGTCATCCACTATCCTATTGAAATTAAATCTTTTCTGGAACTTCATTTCAAATTTATTGAATTTACAGCCACAACACCCATTCCTATTTTCAATAAATACGCAACGCCTCAATCGTTGGGTAAAGATCGTCTGGCCGCTGCCGTTGCGGGAAACCATTTTTTCCCTCAGCAGAATGTTTTGATAATTATTGCAGGAACCTGCATCACCTATGAATTTATCAGCAAAAATGCTGAATATATAGGGGGCGCAATTTCTCCGGGCATTTCTATACGATTTAAAGCTTTACATACTTTTACAGAAAAACTTCCGTTAGTACAAAAAAAACAAAAAGCATCCCTTATTGGTGATACTACCGAAAAATCGATTTTATCAGGTGTAATCAATGGTGCTATTCACGAAGTTAAAGGTATATCATCCAGATATGCAGATGATTATAAAAATATAAAAATAATTTTAAGTGGAGGTGACATGAAATATTTTGATAAAATATTAAAAAATAGCATCTTTGCAGTTTCAAATATTGTCTTAATTGGACTAAACATAATACTCGATTTTAATGCTGAAATTTAACAGAAAAATAATACCTACCCTTATAGTGGTTTTTATTATAACAATCATGAGTGTAAACGCTCAAAACAGAATTCATTCTCCTTATTCACGTTTTGGATTAGGCGAATTACAAACTTATAACAACAGCCGTTATGCAGCTATGGGTGGCATTGGATATGCAGTCAGAAATCCAACTTCCATAAATGTTCTCAATCCTGCTTCATACAGCAGTTTCGATTCATTGTCTTTTGTATTTGAAGGAGGTTTGCTTAGTAATTTCACAACCCTCAATACAAACAGTCTGAGTCAGAAATCAAATTATACCTCCATGGCATATATTACTTTCGGTTTTCCTATTAACAGATGGTGGAAAGGAAGTTTCGGATTATTACCTTACAGTAGTGTAGGATATAATGTTTCTGAAGATACAACCCTTGATAATTTGGGCAATGCCAGATATAAATTCGAAGGACAGGGTGGTTTGAATCAGTTTTATATCGGACAGGCTTTTAAACTCAATCAAAATTTATCTCTCGGTGTAAATGTTTCTTATGTTTTTGGTTTTATTGATAAAATTCAAACAGTTTATTTTCCTGATTCTTTATATACTTTTAATGTAAAAGATATAAAATCAACCAATGTAGGGATGTTTAACTTTAACTTCGGTTTGCAATATACCAAAAAAATCGAAAATGGTTTAACGTTAGGAACCGGAATTGTTTTTAGCAATGCAATGAATGTAAATACATCAGAAGATCAATTGGTTTATAGTTTTTCTGAAAGCACAGCAGGTGTGGAATTTTTGCATGACACTTCCACAAATTCCACACTAAACGATGTAAAAGGTGAAATGCACATTCCTATGTCAGCGGGTATCGGATTTACATTGGAAAAAGCTAATAAATGGCTCATAGGAGCTGATTACAACTGGCAAAACTGGGCAAATTACACCCACAATGAAGTTAAAGATGCATCATTGACAAATAGTATGAGATTTTCCGTTGGAGGTGAAGTAAAACCAGATTCCTATTCATCCAAATACTTGAAAAGGATAACTTACAGAGCCGGATTCAGATATTCGACTACGAATCTAAAAATTGATAATACACAAATTGATGAGTTTGGCATAAGTTTTGGTCTTGGGTTACCGTTAAGAAAAAGCAAATCTACAATTAACCTGGGAATCGAATATGGGAAAAGAGGTACCATTGACCAGGATTTAATAAAAGAAAACTTTACAAAAATAACAATAGGATTTTCTGCTTATGATTTTTGGTTCTTTAAAAGAAAATTTGATTAAAAACGATAAATAATAACACAAATGAAAACGATTAAAATTTTAGCACTGACAGTTGCATTATTTACAAGCATCACTGCATTTGCTCAAAAGTACGGAAAAACATCTGAAGACAGCGTTAATTGCATAACCAATATTTCGTTGTACAGTGAGTTCTACAAACAAGCCAATTACAAAGATGCTTTGAAACCATGGAGAGAAGTATTTTTAAATTGCCCAATGGCCAGCGAAAACACTTTCATCAGAGGAGCTACCATTTTTAAATTTGCTATTGATAAAGAAAAAGATCTAAAATTAAAAGAAAAACATATCGATACTTTACTTATGATATGGGACAAAAGAATTGAATTTTTCGGTAAAGAAGGTTTAAATTTAGGCAGAAAAGGCAACGATTATTTAACGTATCGTCCAAATGACAAGGAAAATATCTACAACATTTACAAAAGAGCAATTGAATTGAGTGGAAATTTTTCAGAACCGATTGTATTGTACAACTATTGTTTAACTACCATCGAATATGTAAAAACAGGAAAAGCAGATTCATCTATCATCCTTGATAATTATGACGCAGTAAGTGATTTAATTGACAAAAATATTGCAAACGACGTTAAAAATAAAGACGATTACGAAGCTGTACTTCAAAATATTGAAAAAGCTATTGAACCTTATACTTCCTGTAAGGATTTGGTGAGTATTTACAGCAAAAAATTCAATCAATCACCTAACGATATTGTACTTTTAAAGAAAATAACAAAAATTCTGGACAAGAAAAAATGTTCTGATGACCCATTGTTTTTTAAAGCAACAGAAAACCTTTACAAACTGGAACCAACGCCAGAAACTGCATATTTAATGGGAAAAATGAGTTATGCTAAAAAACAATATTCCAAAGCTGCTGAATATTTGAGTGATGCTGTTACTAAGCTTTCAGAAAATTCAGAAAAAGCAAGAGTATATTTATTACTGGCCGATATATACGGGAATCTGGGACAAAATGAAACTGCAAGATCTTATGCTTATAAAGCACTAGAAGCTAAACCAAGTGATGGCATGCCTTATATTATCATCGGCGATTTATACGCTCAATCGGCAAAAGCTTGTGGTGATAATGAATTAACTTCAAAAGTAGCCTTCTGGGCAGCTGTAGATAAATATAACCAAGCTAAAAGAGTTGATACAAATCCAAAAGTGATAGAAACGGCTAATAGTAGAATTGCTGCCTATTCAAGAGCTTTTCCAACCGATGAAAATATATTCTTTTATGGACTTAAAAAAGGAGATGCTTATAAAGTTGGATGCTGGATTAATGAAAATACTACTATAAGATAATTACAACAGAATGAAAAGTGATAAATAACGATCAATCTTATTTAAATGCTTTACGAAATTCCCGGTATCAGTTCGCAAAACTGCTTGCCGGGATTTTCTTCATTTCCTTTATTACTGCTTGCCAAAATGATTTAAAAAAAATAAATTCTTTACCTGACTTTGCAAATCAACCCGTAGAATCCGCAAAAGATATCAGTATCTTAAGAAGTGATTCAGGGAAATTACAACTTTATATGACGAGTCCTCAGTTAGATCGTTACCAAGGAGAACAATCCTATACAAAATATCCCAAAGGGATTCATATTGTTTTCTATGATGAAAAAATGAAAGAAAAAATGAAATTATCAGCTAATTATGCTGTTAATTTTGAGGCCAAAGGAATCATGGAAATGAAAAATAATGTTGTGATAATTGATATAAAAAAAGGGGACACAATTTATACTGAAAGCTTAGTGAGGGATCAGAAAAAAAACACGATATCGTCCAACGTTTTTGTTAAACGTGTAAACAAAGATGGTGTACTTTACGGTGAAGGTTTTGATGCTGATGAAAGTTTTAACAATTACAACTTACGCCGTCCTCGTGGATCTATTAATCTGGATAAAACTGAATAATCAGCATGAATGATTTGTTTATACTATTGACAATGCTATTGTTGTCTGCTTTTTTTTCAGGAATGGAAATTGCATTTATTACTGCCAATAAATTAAAAATTGAGGTTGACAGAAATAAAGGTTCATTCTCAGCCAATATTTTATCAGATTTTTCAAAAACCCCCTGGAAATTTATAAGCGCTTTGTTGCTTGGGAATAATATAGCACTTGTAATCTATGGGATCGTAATGGCAAGATTGCTTAAGCCGCGAATTCTCAATATACTCCCCACTGAATTTCATGCCGAATCTCTCATTTTGCTTTTGCAAACAATCATTGCAACACTGATCATTCTGATAACTGCTGAATTTTTGCCAAAAATTCTTTTTAAAATAAATCCCAATAACACCTTGCGTTTTTTTGCTGTGCCTGCCTTAATCGTCTATTATTTACTTTATCCTGTAACCTATTTATTTATTACACTTTCTGAATTTTTATTAAAACATTTGCTAAAAGTTAATTTCAGTCATCAAAATCAGGTATTTACACCTATTGATGTAGACAATTTTTTAAACGAATTCTCTACTGATAATTCTGAGAAAAGCGAAATACAACAGGAATTACAATTGTTTCAAAATGCGATTGATTTCAGGGATTTAAAACTCCGTGAGTGCATGATTCCCCGTACAGAAATAATAGCTACTGATATCAATACTACTATTGATGAACTCATTAAACTATTTATTGAAACCAATCTTTCAAAAATTCTCATTTACGAAAACACGATTGATGTAATCACAGGATATGTTCATTCTCATGATATGTTGAAGAAACCAAAAAGTATCGTTCAGATTCTTAAACCTATCATCATCGTTCCCGAAACCATGCCAGCCAATAAGCTTTTATCAACTTTTATTGAACAACGTAAAAATGTGGCTGTTGTGGTGGATGAATTTGGGGGAACTTCAGGCATGCTAACCCTGGAAGATGTAATAGAAGAAATTTTCGGAGAAATTAATGATGAATACGATACTGAAGATCATATTGAAAAAGTAATTTCTGAAAATGAATACATTTTCTCGGCTAGACTTGAAATTGACTATCTCAACGATAAATACCAGTTAAATTTACCAAAAACAGATGATTATGAAACCCTGGCCGGTTTAATTATTCATACTCACGAAAGCATTCCGGAATTGAACGACGAAATAATTATTTCTCATTTTATTTTTACAATACTCGAAGCCAGCGAAACACGCATTGACAAAGTAAATGTAAGAATAAATACAGAATAATAACATATTGCATTTTTAAATTATAGTTTTTTTAATATTTCAATTTTTTCAATTAAATTACGCTTCCCATATCTGTCTCATGACAAAAGTGGATTCGTTCTTTTAAAGCACTTATATTTAAATCACGCTTATCATTTAACGTAGTTGTACATAAGTAGAACCATCGATAACAAAAGAGTTTAAAAAAAAATATGAAAATATTATAAATTAGAAAAAAAAATGTAAATTTGCCAACTATATTAATAAAAAGAACTATGGCTATAATAGGTACAATAAGAAAAAGATCAGGTTTACTAATTATATTAATTGGTATTGCCATTGCTGGCTTCGTATTGCAAGATGCATTTAAAAGCTCTAAAGGATTCCAAAATAAAAAATTAGGTATTATTAACGGTACAGATATAACTTATCCTGAATTCGAGCGAAAAATGGAATCTCAGGTTGAACAAATGAAACAACAGCAACGTAAAGAAAACCTTACCACTCAGGAATTATTTCAGGTTCGTCAAAGTGTTTGGAACCAATTAGAAAGTGATATCCTGATGTCGAAAGAATATGAAGAGCTTTCGTTAGAAGTTACGCCAGATGAAATGAACGATTTGTTCTATGGAAAATTCTTACATCAATTTATCACTCAAAATTTTACGGATCCTAAAACAGGACAGGTTGACAGACAAAGAGTGATGTCAATTATCAATGGTTTTGAAACCATGAAACCAGATGAACAAAAACAATGGAAATCCATTGAAGAATATATAAAATCTGATAGAATCAGAACTAAATACAACAATCTAATTGCCAAAAGCTTTTATTTACCAAAAGCGTTTGCTAAAAAAGCTTATGAAACTCAAAACGATTTTATTAAATTACGTTTAGTATCTGTGGATTATACTTCTGTTTCTGACAGTGCAGTTATATTAACCGACAAAGATTACGAGGCTTACTATAATGAACACAAACAGGAATTTGAACAGGAACCAACAAGAGATATTGATTACGTTATGTTTGAAGTGAATCCTTCAAATGAAGATGTAGATGCGACTACCAAACAAGTGAATGACTTATTTACTGAATTCCAGACAACAGATAATATTCCAGAATTTGTAAATTCTGTTTCTGATAAACGTTTCGACAGCACATTCATCAAAAGAGGCACTTTGCCATTCAGTATTGATTCAGCAATTTTCAATGCAAGTGTTGGTGCCTTTTTCCCTCCATTTTTTGACAATGGTTCCTATCAAATGGCTAAATTACTGGATGTTCAGTTTCGTCCTGACTCCATGAAAGCAAGACATATTTTGCTTTCTTTTAAGGGTGCGTATGGTGCTGCTGAAACTGTCAAAAGAACCAAAGAAGAAGCTAAAAAAGTTGCCGATAGCATAAAAGTAATGATCCAAAAAGATACTGCTCAATTTGCATTAATTGCAGCTTCAACTTCTGATGATCCATCTGCAAAAGAAAACAAAGGAAATCTGAACTGGTTTGCCGATCAAACCATGGTGGCTCCTTTTAATGATGCTGTTTTAAAAGGCAATGTTGGTGATGTAGTTGTAACTGAAACCCCTTTTGGATATCATGTAATAAATATTACAGGGAAAAAAATACCTGAAAAGAAAATCCGTGTTGCACTTATCACACGCAGTCTGAATGCAAGTAATCAGACGTATAAAAATATTTTCGCTCAAGCTAATAAATTTGCCAGTGAAAATACTACAGTAGAACAATTCGAAGCAACCATCAAAAAAGAAGGTTTAAACAAACGTACAGCAGAATATGTCCAACCAATGGCAGACAATATCCCAGGTGTCGAAAATGCAAGAGAATTGGTTAAATGGGCCTTCAACGAGGAAACTAAGAAAAACGATGTGTCAAAACAAGTTTTTGAATTCGAAAATAAATTTGTGGTAGCAGTTGTCAAGGAAGTTCGCGAAAAAGGAATTGCTCCATTGGATCAACTCAAAAAAAGACTTGAATTTGTTGTAAAAAGAGATAAAAAAGCAGTCATGATTCAGGAAAAATTAACTGCTGCACTGGCTGCAACCAAAGACATGAACCAATTAGCCGCTAAATTCAACACACAAGTGGATACTGTTGATCAGTTAAACTTTGCAGCTTATAATGTTGGAAGAAAAGGATTTGAACCTGAAGTTATCGGTACAGCCTTTTCGATGAAGAAAGCTGCTGTTTCTAAACCCATCAAAGGATACAGCGGAGTATATGTGGTAACAGTAGATGACATTATCAAAGCACCTGCAGCCAAAGACTTTACGATGGTTAAAATGCAAATGGAAGGCATGTTCCAGCAAAGAGTGGGAACTGATGCTTTTAAAGCAATACAGGATAAAGCAAAAATTGAAGACAATAGAATCTTTTTCTACTAGACTCAATTACCATTATAAAAAAAAAGACGCTGTAAAAGCGTCTTTTTTTTTGCGATGGAATCTCTAATCAGATTGCGTATTCTCATTATCCAATCAGATTAGAAATGGGCTTTACAGTAAACCAATTTCGTAAGGAAACATGATCTAAACGCTTTGCATCTTTAGGACTTGCAGTCTAATAAATGCTAAAAGAGCCGTTTCGATTTATATCAAAACAGCTCTTTAGCATCAAATTAATCATAGGTAATATTAGCTAGACAAGTATTTGTGCATTTAGGTTGTCTCAATTAGAATTATTTTATGCTATACCTTTCTTCTGCACTTTTAGCATTCTCATTATCAACTAATTATTTAAAATAAAAAACATCTAAATATTTAGGAAATACATCATATAATTTTATTTATTATTTGTTAATCAATAATTTCCCATTTAAATTGCTTGTACCAATTTTTAAATGATAAAAATACATTCCGCTTTTTAAATTTTCTGCATTGAAATCTATCTGATAATCCCTTTTTTCTGTTTTGTTTTCAGATAAGACGAGGATTTCTTTTCCCGTAATATCCAATATACTCAATCGAACTTCAGCACTTTCTTTCAAAGTATAATAAAAGGTTGTGAAAGAAGACAAATACCAAACAATAAGCCTGCAAATTGCTTATAAAGCAACTGCTGGGCTGACCTCTTTCCACTGAGACATCCTGTAATTATTGTTGTTATTTCTTTCATTTGATATAACAAAGATGCAACTTTTTGAAATAAGTTAGAATTTTTTTATTTTTTTTATTTTATTTTATGATTAAATCCTAAAAGCAGGGCCAATCAGCGGTCTTGGTATTGATAAAATAAATGAGATTCACTGGTTGAAATAAATTCAATTCCTAAAATAAATAAAGATTTATTGCCAAATTTTTTGTAAAATTGCAGCCTTAAATAACTAAAATGAACTTGCTATTAACCAGAGAATTAATTTTAAAATTTTTAAAATTCGGCATTGTTGGTGCTTCGGGGGTCATCGTTGATTTTGGGTTTACCTATCTATGTAAGGAAATATTTAAAATACAGAAATACCTGGCCAATGCCATTGGTTTTACCATTGCAGCAAGTTCAAACTATTTTTTCAACAGAATCTGGACTTTCCACAGCCAGAATCCTGAAATTGGATTGGAATACAGTAAGTTTTTGTTGATCTCACTGATTGGACTGGGAATTAACACTTTGATATTATGGACACTGGTAAGCAAATACAATAAAAACTTTTATGTTTCCAAGTTATTTGCCATTGCCATCGTTACGGTATGGAATTTCTTTTTCAATCTGATGTTTACATTTAATTAGTGAAAAATAAATTCATTTTTAAAGAAAGCTGTCTTGTAAAATTTCATTCCATATTAGAAATCAATGCTTAATCGTCGAAGCCACTTGATGAACACCTAATAAGATTTACTCATACTTTCGGGTATACATAAAATATAATCTGCTTTTTGGATAGATTCCTGAGACAATGTATCCATACTTGCCTGTTCTACACTGGCAATGGTAAGAATTTTTAGTTTGGGTTTTGCTTCTTTGATGTACCATACAATACTTTCGAAATCATCAGAATGATAACTTCCGTTGTAATGAAGGAAAACATTTCCTTTGCTACGGTTTTTCAGGATAAAATGAGCCATGGTAGCATCTTTTGCAGCCTGGGCTTTGGGGAGATTGGGAGTTACATGTGAAGGCTGCCCCATTGTACTGTTACCAGTCTTCAGCATTTGTTGATAACATTTCAATTCAGCATTGTATTCGAATGGCAAGGGAGCCATTAAAGACTTTGCTTCTTTATTCAGTGAGTCCAGCACTTCAAATCCGCTTTTATATACCATCGCAGCATATCGGCGTGGTATATTGGTGGCAATAAAAGGAATTTTATTTTCACGTGCAAACTCAACCAAAGCTTTATAATCGGATTTGTAATTGGGCCATAATTTAGCTTCGGCTTCAAAATTAGATGTTTTTATTCTACCCGATATATATTCATCCAACAAGAGTTGATTATCTGTTTCGAACATTTCGGCACCCAATACCAACTGATCTTTTTTGGATTTGTACAAATCTTTGGTGAGTTCAAGTTGCAGCCAATGACAAATTGGATTGTCGTGCAATTCACCAAATAAAATTATATCTGCTTCATTGGCATCTATCAGCATTTTTTCATAACTAGTGAGCTTCCCACTTTTATCAAAAAGCAAATAGGCTGGTTTATCGCTCACCATCGAACAGGTTAATATCAGTAAAAAAAAAACTGTTAGTTTTGTTTTCATCTTTTAATTTTTTATTAAATAATTGAAGTGGCTAATGTTAGGTATATTGTGTTAATTAATCCTATTTTAATTTCGCCGATAGCCTGTCCCGATTTTTCGGAAGAATTACTCACAGGTTTATTTATTTTTAAAGGTGTTCGTGAACTTCGTTTCGCCATTATAATCATCCTCGTGCGTCTCGACTTAAGAGAGATGACTCGTTTCTTAAATTATTTTTGTTTTAATTCGTCAGCATGGAACATAAAAGGCAATAAGCCTGCAATGGCATCAATAATCTGAATTTCGCCCTTAGCACCTCTTAAAATTACTCTCAGCGGTTGATTTTGTTTAGTTTCGTATTCCGACATTACCTGACGGCATGAACCACAGGGAGGAACCGGAATATTTACATCAAACTTTTTTGAATTGGCCGTAATGGCAATAGCTTTCATCGGAATATCGGGAAATTGGGAAGAAGCAGCAAACATGGCTACCCTTTCGGCACATAAACCTGAAGGGTAAGCTGCATTTTCCTGATTGTTCCCTGTTATGATTATTCCATTTTCGAGCAAAATAGCAGCCCCTACATTAAACCCTGAATAGGGAGCATAGGCTGATTTTGTTGCAATTTCAGCTTTTTCAAGCAAAATCTGATCTTCTTTGGAAAGTTCTCCGAGTTCTTGGTAAGTCTTAAAGCGGATTTTAATTTCTTTTTCTTCCATCACTTTTGTCTAAAGTTTATGAATTCCAAAATTACACATTAATTTGAAGTAAAATTTTTTAAATTATGCTTCAACCGTATCAGCATTTGTTGAAAATACAAAAAAAGAATAAAAAAAAGCAAAAAATGTCACCCCTGCCTGTGATTCGATAGTGTCTTCATTGATCATGGATAAGCACAGTATGATAAAAAAAGCAACAAAATAAAAGTTTTTAAATGAGTGGGTTAATACTGCAGGATAAATTAAAGCAAACATAAAAATGAGAAATCCAATGATCCCAAAAGCTGAAAATATTGATAAATATTGATTGTGAGCCCTCAGATGTTCTCCAGCCAAATCTGAATTCATTACATTCAATTGTTTGTCAAATACAATTACCATATCCCCGGTTCCAACACCCATCCAAAAATTATTTTTTATAATACCAACAGCTGCTTTCCAGAGTTCTAGCCGTTGAAATATGGAATGACCGCGTGTATTACCGGAAATCATATATGTGTTGTATTCAAATAACACTTTGTATATTCTTGACTTCAAACCAGGATGCTGCAGATAAATGTAATTAGCATATCCTTTTTCAATGGCTTTAATTTCATAATCTGACAATGCATTCACCCCATCTGCATCTTTACGTAATCCTTTTGAATTTAAAAACCGTATCAAAGTATATGATATATGCTGTCCTCTGCTGTCGCTGCTATCAATGTTTATTTTACTCCTTTCAGCCCAGGAGGCATTTAATTCTTCCGGGCAAATATACAACCCGATATAATTTCCGTTTTCAATACCAAAGCTTACAGTATCGTGGCAATAGGCATTGCCTCTAGGCGTAAACTGCTCTAAATCTGAACTATTTAAATCTTCAACCTGAAAATAAGAATGAACCGTAGTTCTGACAAATAAAAAAACAGAAAGCGGCAGTATAATTAAGAATGAAAGTGAGATTAATTTATATTTCCATTTTTCAAATGATAGAGTAAAATAGGATAAGAAAATAAGAAATAGCAGAAACAATATGATGATTCCTGTATAGGATTGTAACACAAAGAGGAAGAAAATCAACCATATCATCATTAACCCTAAAATCCATTTTTTTGCATTTGAATATAAAAAATCTTTATACAAAAAATAAAATAATATGCAGATTGCCAGACAAATATTCAGGCTAAACCGTATATGCGAAATAAAAATTGAAATTTTACGAATATCTGTAAATTCCTGAGAAAGATAGATGTAATAACATGAAAAGGAAGCAAATAAAACAGCACCTACATAAAAAGACAATATAAATCTAACCTTTTTCCCTTTCAGTAGAGGTGTTGTACTTATAATAAGCGGCAATAACAACATGGGAATTTTGGTCCGTAAATCTTTAAAAGCATAATTAAAATCGGAGGTGTAAAACAAGCCAATAAGATGGATCAGAAACAGGATGGAGAAAATGATAGCAGGTTTATTGGTTAGAAAGGCCTTTACTTTTTTAAAAACGTTTTTATCGAACAACCAGTTTGCAAATAAAATAATCTGAGCAGAACTCATCAAAAAATTGGAAAGCGGAATGCCTACAACTAATAATATTAAACCGAAAACGTAAATATTATTACGATCAAACGTTTTGTTTATATGCATTATAAAAGGATATAGTAAAGCTAATGAAGGGTTAAAAACATAGTTCTAAAGACAGAAATAGATATATAAGATTGTATTGAATACCTTGATTACTATCATCCACAATACGAATGAACGCTTGGTTACATTTTATTTTTGAGCTGTTGATTTTTCCAACAATTTTTTGTATTTGTTTGCATCATTCAACAATTCAATAGATTTTGCAATTTCGGTATCATCAGAAAGCGATGCTTCAATTCTCCCTTTTTGGTAATAATAACGGTTTGCAATTTCAGTTTTTAAAAAAGATTTAATTTCCTCTTTATTTTTAATAAGGTCAGCATTTTTATCATGTATTAATTTATCTTTTAATACTTTATATTCTGATTGAATGGCATCATAATAACCTTCTTTTTGAGCAATCGTTTCCAAATCAGCAAGATTTTTTTCACTTCTTGTTACATAATCGTAATCTTTACCATGTATAAATTTCAAAAAGTCATCGTACACAGCATCGGTAACCACAAATTCTTCGGCAGAAGCAATCACTGGATTTTCTCTTTTAAAATAATTTGCATAATCGAAAATTAAATATTTGGTTATCAAGCTTATAGAAATATTGCTTATTTTCTGAGGTTCTAATACATAGTCTGGTTCTATTCCGCCACCATCATAAACTGTACGGCCACCTTTGGTTTTAAAAGCAGTTTTTAATGAATCAGCAAACTTTCCAGGGGTGCCATCTTCATTTTTGTGTGCGTAATCTATGGCCTGTATACATCTACCGCTAGGAATATAATATTTAGCAATGGTTATTTTTACCTGTGCATTGTAACTTACTGGAAATACATTTTGCACCAGTCCTTTACCGTAAGTTTTCTGGCCTACAATTAATCCTCTATCCAAATCCTGAATAGCGCCTGATACAATTTCGGAAGCAGATGCACTATTTCCATCAACCAGAACAATCAAAGGAATTGAAACATCAGTAGGTTGATTCATGGTTTTATGAGAAAAATTACGTTCTACTACTTTTCCTTTTGTACTTACAACCAATTGACCTTTATCCACAAAAATATTTACAATATTAACTGCTTCCTGTAACAATCCTCCGCCATTACCTCTTAAATCGATAATTAGTGATTTAATATTGTTCTTTTCCTTTAATTTAAGGAAAGCCTCTTTTACATCTTTTCCGGCATCCTGTGTAAAACTGCTCAGTTTAATATAACCGATATCCTTTGCCACCAATCCGGAGTAAGGGACATTCAAAAGTTTTATTTCTTCACGTGTCAATGACTTTTCAATGGGTTTGGCAGTGCCTTCCCGTTCAATCAATACTGTAAGTGTAGTTCCCGGTTGTCCTTTGAAAATAGAGCTAATATCACTCGTTGATTTTCCTTTAGCTGATTGTTTGTTTACTTCAATAATTTTGTCACCAGGAATTAATCCAGCTTTAAAAGCAGGAAACCCTTCATATGGGTCAGAAATTATGACATAATCATCTCTTTTATGAATCAATGCACCAACACCACCATATTGACCGGTTGTCATTAATTTGTAATCTTCAATATCTGATTCAGGGATGTAAACGGTATAGGGATCTAAATCATCGAGCATGGCATCAATTCCTTTTTTCATCAGATCGCCGGTATTAATTTCATCTACATAATTCAGATGCAATTGACGAAAAACGGTCGTAAAAATTTCAAGATTTTTTGAAATTTCAAAATCATTGTTTTTTTGCGAAAATCCGTTGATACTTAATATGAGAAAAAGTACAAGCAGAAATTTTATTTTTAAAGATTTAAAATGTTCCATTTTATAAACTTTTGTTTTATTATTAAATAATTGAAATGATTTGATTTTCTTGTTTTATACAATTGATTAAATTCTTTTACCTTTTTAAATTCAAACGCTTTAAGGAACAGGGTCATATCCACTTCCCCCCCAGGGATTACAGGATAGTATTCGTTTTACTGTTAACCAACCGCCTTTAAAAGGGCCGTGTTTTTTTAAAGCTTCAATTCCGTATGCCGAACAACTTGGTGTATAACGGCAAGAAGCCGGAAAATATGGAGAAATAATATATTGATAGATCCTGATTATAATTATAAAGAGTTTTTCAAGTATTTTTTTCATCCTTTATAATATAGATTTAATAATAAAAAAAACAGCACTTTCATTAACTAAAAATCATTTGTAAAAAACAATATTTTAATGTATTAAACGCTGTAAAGTTAATATTATTTTCTCTTCTATTAAATTGTAAGCTAAATTATCTTTGTCATTATAAATAATAGCAAAAATTATTTGTTTATCACTGATTTTGAGGGCGTCGTATAAAATAAATTTATTTTTCCGGTATGCTTCTCTGATAAGTCTTTTGATTTTATTACGTGTATGTGCTTTTTTGATATATCTTTTTGGAACCACTATCAGAATCTGAGCAGGCATCATTGTATTCAAATCTTCATACACCCATTTTATTTTAAAAGGATTTACATAAAAAGATTTTCCTTTTGCAAATAAAAAATCAATCGATTTTTTACTACATAACCGCTCTTCTTTTTTAAATGTTTGCATTTGTGTATAAAAATAAAGAGACGCTGAAAGTCAACGTCTCTTTGATCAATTTTCAATAGAAATTATTTCTTTTTTGCGAGTTTTATCAAAAATTCTTCAATCGCCATCGTCATTGAAGGAGATGTTTTTGTGGGCGCACTTATGGAAAGACTTAATCCACTTTCGGTAATAGTATGTGCCGTATTTGGACCAAACCCGGCAATTAATTTTTCGCCTTGTTTGAAATCGGGAAAATTATTAAAAAGCGATTTAACACCTGATGGGCTAAAAATGACCAACATATCATATTTGTTGATATCGATAACCGATTTAAGATCGCTGTCTACTGTTTTATAAATGATGGCTTTTGCATATTTGATCTCATATTTTTCAAGCAGTTCAGGCATTTCTTGTTTATGAATATCAGAGCAAGGCAATAGAAATTTATCTTCTTTATGCTTTATGATGATATCCATAAGTTCAGGACAGGTTTGCTTACCATGAAAAATTTTTCGCTTTCTGTATTGGACATATTTCTGAAGATACAAAGCGATGGACTCTGAAATACAAAAGTATTTTGTGATATCCGGCACATCAAAGCGTATTTCTTTGGCTATTCTGAAATAATGATCTACGGCATGACGACTTGTAAATATTACTGAATTATATTCAGAAACATTAATTCTATCTAAACGAAATTCTCTTCCAGGGATACCTTCAATTATAAAGAATTTATGGAAATCCATTTTCAAATTATACTTTTCAGCTAAATCGCGATAGGGCGATTTTTCAGTATCCGAAGGAGGTGGTTGTGAGATAAGGATATTTTTTACTTTCATCTATATTAATTCGTTTTAATTATCTGAAATACTAACTATTAAGTCTTACAAGCAAAAATTATATTATCTTTTTCGCTGATTGAATTTCAATTATATTCATTTCAAAAAGCAGGCTTTAGAATATGAATATTTTAAGAATGAAAATAAATTATTTTAATTATACTATTTGTTAAAATAATCTACATTTTACTATCAATCAGGCCAATAATAATTTTAATCAGGATTAATACCGGCAATATTTCGAGAGTGCAAAGATACAAAAATAAATAGATATGTGAAAATTTTGAAAAACTTACACCAATAAAAACAGATCTTATGTATCTTATCACATACAATACTACTACCAAACCAATACTTAAATTTGTTGTAAATGAATTGATTGGTCCTTTTGAATATACCATAAAAATTACTAATGGTAGTAAAATTAGTCCCATAAAAATATTAAAAATAAATACATTTAACAAATAAACATAGGTAGCTGAATTATTTTTAAATACATTTCCAATAAATTTGGTAACAAGCTGTTTAAAAAGATGAAATCCAAAAATTGCAGCCAACATTTTCAGATAAAAAAGGAAAGTATACAATTCTAATTGTTTGAAATTCAAATAGTAGTGGCTCGCCTGAAATAAGAAAAGAGTAAAAATTAAATAATAAATAATTGCAAATGCTACAGCAATCCTTTCTTTAAACAAGTCTCCATCTCGGATGAGTTGGTTAATCGTCCTGTTAGTAAACGTAGCAGATATAATCTGCATGACCCTTTTACGTGAAAATATAAGCACCCAAGCCAATAAAGAGAAACAGAGCAACAGTATTAAAACGATCCAATCATTCTGATACGCTTGTCTCGCATAAGGTTTTTCGCTTTTCACTTGTAATTGATGGGTTGTAAACATCGATTTTCTAGTAGCTTGCGCAGAATCAGCATTGTAATTAGCCGACTTCTTAAAGCTATAATCGAAAAAATACCTGAAACTTAATGAATCCGATTTAGACAGAATAGAATCAGCTTTGGTTAATTTGATGGAAGTGTCGGGTTTACAAAAAACAAAAAAAGTGTTATTTGTATCCAATCTTGCGTTGTGTATAGTAGTATCGCCCTGCATCAATTATTTTTTGCAAAATTAATGTTATTTATGACTGTAATAAAAAAAAAGACGGATTGTTGGTTCAATCCGTCGAATCTATAAATATTTCATTGAGGTTTAATATTTATACCCCAGATTAAACATAATTCCTGCATTAAAAGTCAAAGCTGAAGAAACCGGATTTGAAAAAATCTGATTGTATTTTATATCAAAGTTGATACTCACCAATTCGTTAAAGTCAACCATAAATCCAAAATAAGGAGTAAGTGCAAAATTTGAAGTTAAAGAAGAGCCTGCAAATTCAGTTTCCAAATCTCTAAAAAATTGTGGCTTTTCTTTATTGGTTTCAATTTTGATATTATGGTTGATTACACAAAAGCCCAAGCCCATACCAACATAAGGTTTAAAGCGTTTCATAGGCGAAAAATAATATTCCAGATTTAATGTAAATGGATAAAGCGTAGAAGCTCCATTCACTGACAATACTTTAAGTCCTGTAGTGTCTTCAAAAGAAATGTATGTAAAAATGGTATCCAATGTTTTCAAATAAGGTTCTTTAATTCCGGAACGATAAAAATTAAAACTTGCTCCAAAAACAAAATGATCTGATATAAAATACTTTGCCTGAACACCAGCACCTATTCCTACATTAGTATTTTCACCTAAATTGCCAAATGGAATTGAAATCCCTGAGGTTAATCCCAGAAAAGTTTTATCTTTCATGTACTTTTTATAGACAACTGCATTTTCGGGAGTATTAATTTTTAAATCTATAGGGGTATAACTCATCTGAGCAAAGCCGGTCCCAATCAATAAGAATATTGTAATGAAGAAAAAGAATAATTTTTTCATGTGTTCTGTTTTTATTTTTAAGGCTGCATAAATTTAACATGTTAATATAAATTATATTCAATTTGAGTTATCTCAAATCATGGTCATTTATATTTGTTTTATTTAATATTTTACCTTTTATAAATTTTATCCAAAAGTATTAAAAATTTTTATTCATTCAGCATAAATTACATTATTTTTATTTTTTATACTGATATTGTCTGTTTCGTTTCAATTATAACAGAAATAACCTGGAATAATTCCCACTTTTGCAGAATCTATGATGCTCCCATCGGAAGAGAAACGAAATACTAATCCATTTTGATTGTAATCAATAACATCCGAAATAAACAATTCATTGTTTTCTGGATTTACAGAAAGGGCATAAAATAAATGATTTTGTTTGAATATGATCGGATTTAAAGGTAGTTGATTTTCATTTACTGACATTTTATAGATGTGATTGTTGATATAAAAAAGAGAATCCCCTGTTTTATTAATGCATAAACTCTGAGGTGATAAATATTTATTTGGGAAAGCTATCGTTTTTTCAATTTGAAAATTCTGAATATTGATACAATTCAACTCAGGGAATGTTTCATTGTTATACCCTCCACTGCTTAGCACCCATAACTTATTGTTTTTATCCACCACCATGCTGTTGGGCTCTTTTCCAACTATAATTGAATCAATTAGCTGATCATTATCTGAATTGATAATCATGACTGTATTATTTGGGTGAGGTAAATAATACTCCGACCAATTGCATACAAAAACATGATTACCAACTTTTAGCATTCGGTCTGTCGACTTTCCACAACTTATACTTCCGCTGATTGTATTGGTTTTTAAATTCAGTATCGACAAAAAAGGACTCCTTAAATCGGAAATATATGCTTTTTGGTCATTCACAGCAAGTATAAACCGGGGAGAAACGAGACCGGTTATTGTTTTAACTGCACTAAAATCTTCAGGATTTACCACTTCTATTTTTCCTGAATTGTTTACTACAATATAAGCCAGTCCATTGATTTTATTCATCGAAATGGCAACATCTCCTAAAGGACGTTTATTCTTGACGTAAAATATTGAATTGAATACCTTGCGTGTATAGAAATTATAAAATGAAATACTTGCATTTCCCTGTGTATAATTGCCTTCGTTAACAATAAATACACCTTTTCCTTCCACATACCCGGAAGTTTCGGTATTTACCTCCCCAAAATTATCATCTTTGTGGCAATTGGTAAAAGCAACAATAACACAAATACAAGACAGTATATACAATATTTTCTTTTTCATTTTCTTGTTAAATCAAATTTTACCAAAACTTCAAGATTTCTACCAGGCATGGGTTGCCATGCTATTGCCTGATAATCAATATTCATTATGTTATTAATATTAACTTGAAAAGTAAGAGATGTATTATTTTTGAATTTGTAATTACTTCCAATCGTTACATCATTGATCATATAACCGGGCATATAACGGGTATTGGAAGTATTGGTAAATCTTTTGCCTGTATAATGAACTGTATAATTTACAAAATACTTTTTCCATTCAGCATGCAAACCAATATTGACTGTATTTGCAGGTGTGTATATCAATTGCTTATCGATGGTTTGATCATTCTGATGAATGGGTTTCTTGTTTTTTGCAGATGTAAATGTATAAAAAGTATTGATCCTGATAATAGTTTTGCTAATTTCGTACTTTATTCCGGCTGAGAGTTCAAACCCTGATGAAGTTACTTCTTTTAAATTTACGGGTGTCCAATACCTAAATACAGCATCGGGTTGCCATAATATCCAATTGGAAATATGAGTATAAAAACAAGTTGCTTCGGTTTGAAACGATAATTTCTTCGCAATAGTTGTTTCATAAGCGATTCCGGTTTCAGCAGAGAATCCATCTTCCGGTAATAAATTGGGATTACCTCCCGGATACCAATATAAATCGTTCAGAGATGGTAAATGATAATTTTTTGAAACATGGGCTTTCAATACAAGATTATAGGTTTTCAACAATTTATAATCAACACCTAATGAAGGCAATAAAGGCAATATTTTTTTATTATTGAGTTCCTGACGAACAATAAAATTAGCATAAAGTCTTTTGGTAAACTCGGTAGTTAATCCCGCAAATACAGAAAATAAGTTTTGTTCTTTCAAACCACTGTAGTTGTTGGAATTTACACTGTTAAATGAATAAGAACTACCTATATTTAAATTAATTTCAGGAGAAAATTCATAGTTATATTTCACTTTTCCACTGATTGCATTCACTGTATTGTCAGAATTAATAAATGCAATCCTATTTGTATAATTTAGAAAATCACGAAAATAGGACAGATTTGCTTCTACTTTTCCTTTGCCTTTGTAATGTTTCCATTGAGCTATTGTTCTGAAAAAAGAATTTCTCTGTTTTTCGTTTTCGCTTATGGGCAACACCACTATTGGTTGAGGAATGTTTCTTTTATTTTCCTGTACCCAAACTTTAACAGAAACTTCATCACGGATACCAGGTTGATAATAAAATTCCTGCAATACACCATATTGAGCATAACCGGCATCTTTCCTTATTTCAACAGGGAAATCAGAATTGCCCAGTGTATTATTTTTGAAACTGAAATTATTTTGGGAAGTCAGATACATTAAACGCGTTCGCATTTGAAAATGCGTTTTACTCCATCCAACATTTAAATAAGAACCATAAGTAGAAAAGCTTCCGAATTGCTGTGTATATTGGATTTTAAGTTTCTCTTTATCCGGCTTGTTGGAAATATTTATGCTTCCCCCCAATCCCCCACTATTGCTTGACAAAGAACTCCCTCCATATAACAAATTTAAATCATCCATAAAAAAAACCGGCATCATCGAAAAGTCCATTTGTCCTATCATGGGTGAGTTGATGGTTACATCATTCCACAAAACCTGCGTATGCGAAGCGCTGGTGCCTCTGAAAGAAGCTGTTGCCAAACTACCCTGCCCGTAAGTTTTAATAAAAACAGGCGTATAGGCAGATAATACATCAGCAAGCGATGCATTGATCTGTTGTGAAATTATAGATGCGTCTAACACAGTGGTTTTTAAACCTTGTATGGGTTGCACTTTAGTATTTGTAACAGTTACCAATGGCAGCCTGATGGTATCGTTAAAATTCTGGGCATAGCTTTGTATCTTCATCGAAAAGAAGAGTAAAAAAACAAAACATATGTTGAAAATTAAGCGCATCGTTGTTTTTGATTATTGGTTATTAAGTCCGAAGTCCGAAGACTAAAAACTCCGAAAAGAAATTGTAGCTCGGGACTGATCAAAAGCTCAGTTTAATTCTGACTTCTGACTTATTTACTTTTTCCTTTTTAATTCGTAATTCATAATTCATAATTCACTTCCCTATTCCCATGCTTACATTCAAACCTGTTCTCAACCATCGACCAGGCATGAGGATATTGCCTATATCCTGGTATTGAACGTCCAATAAATTGGCTGCTTCTACATAAACATTCCAGTTTTTCTGTTCATATGTAATTCTGGTGTCAACTGTCACAAAAGCGTCGTAAGGTGTTTCATTTCCTGAACTGATATCAGTATATGTACCTTTCCTTTCCTGATAACAAAATGTCCAGCTCCCTTTTATATTCTTGTATATTCGATGATTTAAAGTAGCAATGAACTTATTTCTTAGGTAATCAAGCGCATAATAAGAAACATACAATTCGCTCGTTTTTTCCAGATCCAAATAAGAATAAGACAGGTTGATGCTGTTGATAAAAAAATGTTTATTTATAACCTGATTCAGATTGATTTTAGCTGAAATTTCAAGTCCGTTTGAAATCACTCGGGTGATATTCCTGCTTTCCCATTTTGTAGCTCCTTCAGGTTTAACCCAATCAATAAGATTCTTACCATCTCTTCTGAATACAGCAATGTGTCCATTGATTGCAGCCGAAAAATATTTAAATCCCGTTTCGTACGAAATCGCTTCTTCGGGCTTAAGGTCGATATTTCCTAGATTAGTAGGTCCTACATAATACAAATCGGTAAAAGTTGGCAATCGCATGGATTGATTAACTGTGACAAACCATTTAATATTATGGGTAATATCAAAACTTGCGTCCAACCCTGCATTAATATTCCAGTTAAACTGAGTGTTCCAGTTACTAAACATTCCGGCAGAAACAGAGAATTTTTTCAATGTATACGCTTGTTCAATGAATAACCCAATATTTTCGCGATGTTTACTTTTAGTAAATACTCCCTTGGATTCGAAAGGAACATCCAATGTGTCCTTCATCGGCAAACCCAATACATTGCTTAAAATATTTTCGGAACGGAATTCTGCTCCAATTGCCGTTTTCCCAAAAGAGCTGTTAAAACTAAAATTAGTCTCAGCACCGTACGTTTGTGTCAAATGATAGTTATGAGTAGTGTACCATGCGGGAGGATTATCTCTGAATAACTCAAACCGATCCTGATGACGGCGATAATAAATGTTTGATGTAAATTTGTAATTTTTAAGGATTTGAAATCCTGCATTGGCAAAAAACACACGGGTTTGTTCAAACTGATCAGGATATTTGGCCGAATAAAAACTATTGGCACCAAACTGTTTATCATTGTAGCCAAATTGAGTAGTAATTCTACTGTTTTTAATATCATATGCCGTTTGATAAAAAATATTGGAAATATTAAAATCAGTATTTTTCATATAACCAGCTGAACCTTTTTTCCCAACAGAAAGATAATGTTGCAACTTTTTTCCGGTCAATGAAAGAGAGGCATTTTCTCCGTATAATTGATGCTCACCACCCATAAGTGATATTTTAAGTCTGTTTTCTTTTTTGCTGGCAGTAATAATATTGATAGCTCCAGCAAAAGCATTGGCGCCAAAAATTCGAGAACCAGGACCTCCTAATATTTCAATGCGGTCGATGTCCTGCAAATCGACAGGTAAATTCATAGAATGATGACCAGTTTGTGGATCATTCATTTTTATACCGTTCAGCAAAATTAAGGTTTGTTCAAAACTACCACCCCGTATACTGATATCTGCCTGCACTCCAAAATCTCCCCTTTGCCTGACATCAATATTCATTGCATATTCCAGCAATTCCTGCAAACTCTGAACGGGTGCTTTTTCTATTTCAGCTTTGGTGATGATTTGAATCACTCTTGAAGTTTCAGTGTATAAACCCGGGATTCGCGTGCTTAAAACTTCAGTTTCGTTGAGTAAAATGGTATCTTTTTGTGCAATTAAGGGACCGTTCAATATTAATAAACAAAAGCAGACTGTTACAATAGTTTTTAGTAAAAAATTGATATTCATTCTTAATTTTTTAGAAATTTAAAGGTTGTGAGTTGATTATTTTCATCTTTTAAAATGATAAAATACAACCCATTTTTTAAATTACACACATTCATTTTAATGGAATTTTTAAAATTAAATGAGTCTAAAATCATACCTAGGCTATTGATTAATTGAGCAGAATAGTTTGATGGGAAATTAGCATTTATCGACAAGCTTTCACTGGCAGGATTTGGATAAACAGTGAAATTGATTCCTTCGTAAACAGAAGCATTGATTCCTGTATTTTGAGTATTATGAATCACTCCCACAGCATCCAGGTCGAAACCGCCCGTCCAAAAAGGAGTTGGAAAAGGATCGTTGATGATATGCCCTTGTGAATCATAATTTGCATATGAAAGATCAATTGAACCAATCACATCCACTATTTTTACATGCGTAATATGTTGGATATCTATACCGGAACTATCTTGAATGTCGCTCAAATCGAATGGAGTACCATAAAATACTTTGTATTTACCTGCTAGATTATGAATTTTTTCAGGATCCAGGGTTCCAAAGCCCGGAATTTGGGTATTGGTTTGTGTAAGTGAAACCGATGGGAATCTTACAAAATGGATTCCATCTGAACTTACTTCCACATAAGCCAGTTCAAGAAAATAATCTTCAAAAGAATTTTCAAAAACTGCAAAATCAAATCCCTGACCGTTTACAATGGGATTGGTAAATGTAAGAATGGCTATTCCATGATCGCCCAAACTTACAGTATTGTTATCTGCCAAACCAGTTGCAGCAGCGTCATTTCCAAAAGAAGCCCTGTTGGTTCCCGGATAGGCCGGATCTTCAAATGTAGTATCGTTGCAAATCAGATAACCTCTTTCGATTGAGCAGTGAGTTGCCCAATCCACAAAGATAGCTGAATCTTTAGGAATAGCGGTTGAACCCATTTGTCCGACCGCTGGTGGATACTGTGCATAAGCATTTATGCTTATTGCAAAAAATATAAAAAAATAGCTAAATTTTTTCATAGATTACTGTTTTACAACTTTTTGGTAATAATTAAAATCTGATCCCGAAACTTTAACAAAATAAATACCTGAAGGCAATCCCGTTAAATTGGTTGTAAATTCATGATGGATTGATCTGGATTTTAAAATTTCTGCCCCTTTCATATCATAAATATTTACATTAAAAGCCTCTTTTGAATTATTGTTGCTGATGTGCAAGGTTTCCAAAAAAGGATTTGGATACATATTTATCTGCAATGTGCTGTTTATTTGGTTCTTAACACCAACATCTATATTCTGACCATTGAAATTATCCATGCAAAAATAGGCAGGTGTATTCATTCCATAGGCTCCATTGTCGGAAGAGGTTAATCCGAATGTAAGGCTGTCAACAGCTCCCAATACAGATAAATCAACCCATTTCCAGGTTTTAAGAATATAATCTGCAGCATTGTTGGTAAAACGAAAATCTGCAAGGAAAAAATCAACAGTATCAGTTATAATTCCGTTACTGTATCCTTTTATCTCTAATTTAAGCCAATCCGCATCATTTCCACTCAAACCTCCGAATTTTTTGGACAACGCACCATCTCCATTGAGCATTGAAAAATAAGCATAAGTACTGTTGGTTGCATAAAATCCATTTACTATTTTGGGCGTTGTAAAACGAATGACGTTTGGGTGCATCAGATAATTATTCATCCAATCGTAATTTACATAAGAAACGGCATAAGTAGATGATTCTAAAGCACCTTTCCCTGTAATCGAAGAAAACTGATTGGTATAATCTGCAGTTAATGTATCCGCCATATTTGAATATGCAAATCCATACCATGCATACAACCCTCCTCCAAAGTTGGTATAGTTGTTTTCAAAGAAATAACCACTGTTCAGGAATCCACCACTATTATCATCCCCATTCCAAATAGAACTAGAAGTAAGTGGAAGATCATCAAAGGTAGCAACGTTTTGCGAAAAGGTGAGTGAAGAATAACAAAGCAACAAAATTGTTGCCATTTTTTTTAAAATTCTTTTTTTTGTCATCGTTCTTAAAGTTTAATAGGTTCAATAAATAAACTCAAAAACTCCGGAAAACTTTGACTGAATATAATAGAAATAACTATCGGATTCATTCATGCTTTTTACCCGAAAGCTTTGAATAACATTTGTTGAACAGGCAGGTCTTCTGACTTACTCTTCTTTCAATCGCCTTCCCATCCGATATACAAAGGACAGTGGCTTAATGTTGAAAGAACCAAAGAGCTTACAGCAGCGGGAACTGTGCGGGATTTTCACCCGTTTCCCTTTTCATTCCAATAATGGAAACCTATTCTACTGCAAAAGTAGGAATATTTTTTAATTATAAGATCATGTGAGAGAAAAGATTTTTTATCAAATGGTTAGTGATAAATGACAAGTGGTTAATGGCGAGTGGTTAGTGGAGAGAGGCAAACCATCCATATATCACAAAATCTCTTCTTCATTCCATTTCCCATTTTTAAAAACCATTACTGTTTTAAAACCAATTTCTTTTAAAATGACTGTGGTCTCATAAAAAAACGAATTAAGTTCTTCCGGTTTATGGGCATCTGAACTAATTGTAACTGGTATTTTTAAACGATAGAGCGCTTTTAAAATTGGAATACCGGGAAATAACTCATCAGAACGCTTTTTGTACAATCCTCTGGAGTTTACCTCAACGATTGAATTATTTTCTTTAATTACAGCTATCGTCCCATTTACAAGATCTTTGTACCATTTTTCTTCCTGTGTAAAAAAACGGTTTTTATTATTCATCTTTATTTTATCGAAATGTCCTATGATATCAGGTTTTTGAGTGATGATCATCTGATTTATCTGCTGATAATACGTTTTTACAGCTTGTTGTATGTCTCCGTTAAAGATCTGTTGCAACCCTTCATCGTAGGTAGCTATATTTCCACCATCAATAAACCAGAGTTGTTTATTTTCAGGATTTACAACCAAATGAACAGAACCTATGGTATAATCCAATTTACATTGATCTCTAAAATCCTGAAAATCTTTAGTAAAACCGGGAATATAATCAATTTCCAACCCCAGAAATATATGGATTTGATCTTTGTACTTATCTTTCAATGAACGGATAGTGTCGCAATAAGTTGATAGTTCCTCATCTTTAATGGCAAATCCATTTTCCATCGGTATGGGTGCATGTCCCGAGAATCCAAGGGAATGAAGTCCCAGCATTATAGCTTTTTTTACATAAGCTTCGGGTTCAGCACTTCCATCACAGAATGTAGAATGGGTATGATAATTAAATAAATCCATAATTGGGATAATGGTTAATTGTTATTAGGTTATTAGGTTACTGAGCTTTTGTTTAGTCCCAAGCTACAATTTCTTACGAAGTATGGTTGCTGAGCGAAGTCGAAGCATGGTTGCTGAGCGAAGTCGAAGTATGGTTGCTGAGCGAAGTCGAAGCATGGTTGCTGAGCGAAGTCGAAGCATGGTTGCTGAGCGAAGTCGAAGCATGGTTGCTGAGCGAAGTCGAAGCATGGTTGCTGAGCGAAGTCGAAGCATGAGTTAGAAATTGTTATTCGGGATTTGTGATTGAGTTTATAAAGGCTATACAATTTGTAAAGTAGATAGAAGCCCGAAGTGCTATCGTTTCCTTCTTTGTAATTTGTAATTTGTAATTCGTATTTATTTTTCGTAATTCGTGATTAATCGTCCTCTATATTGTCTACTATTTTGTATAGTTTATCCTGCCTTCTCACAATATCATTAACCGGGATAGAACAACTGATGCCTTTGATTGCTTCATTTATTGGTTTTAATTCAACACGTATTTCAGATACTTTATCTTCGTAAACGCCGGTTGTAGGACCAATGATGTGAATTTCGTCACCCAGTTGAAGTGAATGTGTTTCAATTTTTACTTCAGCCACTTTTAAATTTGCAAAATAATTGGTTATTTTGCCTACATAGATTTTCTTTTTGCTGGCCTGTGAACCATGAGAATTAGCCCATTCGCCCATTTTGCTCCCTAAATAATAGCCATCCCAGAAACCGCGGTTGTAAACGGTTTTTAGTTTTTCGTTCCAGCTTTCTATTTTTTCCTTTGTATAGGTTCCTTCAATTACGGCATCTGCTGCTTCTCTATAACATTGCGTCACCGTTTTTACATATTCCGGCGACCTGCCTCTGCCTTCAATTTTCAAAACTTTAACACCAGCTTTAAGTATTTTATCCAAAAACACAATTGTTTTCAAGTCTTTTGGCGACATAATGTATTCGTTGTCCACCTCCAGTTCGATGCCTCCATCAATATCGGTAACATGGTAAGGACGACGGCAGATCTGCAGACAGGCTCCACGGTTGGCTGATGCATTCAAATTATCCAGACTCAGATAACATTTGCCGGAAACAGCCATACACAGTGCTCCATGTGCGAATATTTCAATTTTAATCAATTCCCCGCCAGGTCCTTTGATTTGTTCTTTTTCGATAATTTTAGTGATTTCAGCCACCTGTTTCAGACTAAGTTCACGGGCAGTAACCATCACATCTGCAAACTTTGCATAAAACTTAACCGCTTCGATATTCGTAATATTACATTGAGTGGAGATGTGTATTTCCATACCTATACTGTCAGCATAACCAATAACTGACATGTCGGAGGCAATAATGGCAGTAACTCCATACTTTTTGGCAGCATCTACTATCTCTTTCATCACTTCTATTTCGTGGTTAAAGATAACAGTATTCACCGTTAAATAGGTCTTAACCATATTTTCTTTACAGATTTCAGTGATTTCGATTAAATCATCAATACTGAAATTATTGGAAGACTTTGCCCTCATGTTCAACTGACCTACCCCGAAATAAACAGCATCCGCACCGCCTTGGATGGCAGCTCTTAATGCCTCGTATGAACCTACCGGCGACATGATTTCAATGTCGGTTTTTATCATTTTTTTCTTTTTTGCAAAGTTAAGCAATTAAGTGAACAGCAAAAAGCGAAATGCAAAAATTGAACAGGAATCCATACCAAATGTTATATAATAGCTTTTTAAAGAAAAATATAAAATTGTTGCAAAAATCTATACCTTTTTATCCCATTTAAAATATAATCATGTTTTTTTACTTTGAAAATCTATGATTATTTTAAATTATAACTTTTTTGTTTTACTTTTGCCTTTTCCGGTTAAAAAATTTTTCAATATCTAAATTACATATTTAATGCAAAATATACTCATCCAATTAAAAACAAACATGAATAAGTTTAAACTATTCCTGGATGAAAATTATCTTTTAAAAACATTTGGGTTCAGATTGCTCTTGCTTTTGGGAATGGGATCTATAATACTATTTGTATTAAGAAACAATGAAGAATTAAAATACTCAGTTCAGCAAGCTCAGATTATCTATGATTTTTACAAAGTCATTATGTTTTCCAGCTATTATTTTCTAAGAGCGATCGGATTTGATGCTTATATTTATTATTCAGAAACTATATACAAATATGGAGTATATGCAATAGGTATTCAGGGTTCAAGTTCTGTTTTCATGGGTATTTCATGCCTGGGGATGTCGTTAATGGGTGGTTTTATTGCATTGATCATTTCTTTTCCAGGAAAATTAAAGCACAAATTATGGTTTATCCCTGCAGGTATCATCATCATCCAATTACTCAATATTTTACGTATGAGTACACTTGCAGTGCTGCTTTATTATAATTTTGAAAATACGTTTAAGGATATTAACTTTTTAGGCATCATCCAATTCAACCATCACGATCTTTTCAATATGTTTATTTATCTCGTAATATTTGGAATGTTTGTGTTTTATGTAAATTATTTTGGGGTAAAAAAAATACATACAGAAAAAGAAATTAAAAAATAAAAATCAAAAGCAGCTTTACATTTTCAGATTACCCTATCTATAAATCTTAACCAAGCATTTCTTTTACTGTTTTTATAATACCTTTTACATCCATTCCACATTCTTCCTGTAATTCAGCAACGCTCCCTTGTTCAATAAACCGATCAGGCACGCCTATTCTTTTAATAGTTGCTGTGTAATGATGATCTGCTGCAAATTCCATAACAGCACTTCCCATTCCTCCAATGATAACACCATCCTCAAGGGTAATAATCTTACTGTATTTTTTAAATATCTGATGAAGGATATCTTGGTCGATCGGCTTTAAAAAACGCATATTATACACTCCTACTTCAATATTTTCAAGCAGCAGTTGTTCAGCTGCTTTCATTGCAAAATTACCAAGCGGGCCGATTGAAAGGATAGCAATATCAGCGCCTTCCATCAATATTTGTGCTTTCCCAATGGGTAATGCTTCAAAGGGTGTTTTCCAGTCACACATTACACCTCTGCCTCTGGGATAACGAATGGCATAGCATCCAGCATCTTTCAGCTGAGCGGTATACATCATATTACGCAATTCCTGTTCGTTAAGAGGCGAAACTATGGTAATGTTTGGAATACACCTTAAGTAAGCAAGATCAAACACACCATGATGTGTTGCACCATCTTCTCCTACCAAACCACCTCTGTCCAGGCAAAAAACAACATTCAGTTTTTGCAGTGCTACATCATGAATCACCTGATCAAAAGCACGTTGCATAAAAGAGGAATAGATATTACAAAAAGGGAGCATTCCTTGTGCAGCCATTCCAGCAGAGAATGTAACTGCATGTTGTTCTGCAATTCCAACATCAAAAGCACGATCAGGCATTTTTACCATCATCAGGTTTAAAGAACACCCACTTGGCATGGCGGGAGTTACGCCAATAATATTGGCATTGGCTTCAGCCAGTTCAATAATTGTTTTACCAAAAACAGTCTGAAATTTTGGAGCCAATCGGTCTTGACAATCTGAAACAATAATTTCACCTGTTTTCCTGTCAAAAGTGCCGGGAGCATGGTATACGGTAGGGTTTTTTTCTGCTTTTTCGAGTCCTTTTCCTTTTACAGTGATAACATGTAATAATTTTGGTCCGGGAATATCTTTTAAATCGTTTAACAATTTAGCCAATCTGATAACATCATGCCCATCTACAGGTCCAAAATATCTGAAATTTAAAGATTCGAAAAAATTACTTTTCTTTAATAACGTTGTTTTTACGGCACTTCCCAATTGTTTAATGACTGCTCTGGAACTCTTACCGTAACGACTGCTTCCACCCAGCATATTCCACACTTTATCTTTCAATCGGTTATACGACTTTGAGGTAGTGATTTTAGTAAGATATTCACTCAATGCTCCTACATTTTTATCAATTGAAATCCCGTTATCATTCAGGATGACAAGCAAATTGCTATTGGCCACACCAGCATGATTCATGGCTTCAAACGCCATACCGCCTGTCATAGATCCATCTCCGATGATAGCAACATGCTGACGGTTGTTTTCTTTTTTAAGTGCCGAAGCTACTGCCATCCCAAGCGCTGCAGAAATTGAAGTAGAGGAATGTCCCACACCAAAAGCATCGTACTCACTTTCGCTCATCTTGGGAAACCCACTTATCCCATGATACATGCGATTGGTATAAAAAATATCTTTTCTACCGGTAAGTATTTTGTGTGGATACGCCTGATGACCTACATCCCAGATCAGTTTATCATAAGGAGTATTAAATATATAATGCAAAGCTACTGTTAACTCAACAGTTCCGATACTTGAGCCCAGATGACCCGGATTGTAAGACATTACATCAATGATAAACCGCCTTAACTCATCGCATAGTTGAGGTAGTTGAGTTTTATCCAGCTTTTTTAAATCCGCCGGATAGTTTATAGATGATAAAAGTTTTCCTGGTTCAGCAACCATTTTTTTAGTGTAAAGTGTAAAGGTTAAGTATAAAACAATGGGCAAATTTACCGATTATTTTGATACGATTAAACGATAGTGTCCATTTGTTATTGTACAAAAATTTTAAAAGTAGGATATCCTTTAAAAAAGAAAGGCTGAAACGTAAGTATCAGCCTCTCCTAAAAAAATTATTCCAATTTATTGAGCCAATCTAACAGCCAGATCAACAATACGGCTTGAGTAACCTGATTCATTATCGTACCAGGAAACTACTTTTACAAAATTACCACCCATTACCTGTGTTAATTGAGCATCGAAAATAGAAGAATGTTTATTTCCGATAATATCAACACTTACAATTGGATCAGTACAATATTCGAGAATACCTTTCATAGAGCCTTCGGAAGCAGCTTTCATCGCAGCATTGATTTCTTCTTTGGTAGTGTGTTTAGTCAATTCAACAGTTAAATCCACTACAGATCCATCAGGAGTTGGAACACGCATTGCGAAACCATCTAATTTACCTGCTAATTCAGGAATTACCAAACCAACAGCTTTTGCAGCTCCAGTTTTTGTTGGGATAATTGAAATAGCTGCGGCTCTTGCTCTTCTTAAATCGCTATGTGGCGAATCAAGAATAATCTGATCGTTGGTATAAGAGTGAATGGTATTCATTAAGCCACGAACAATGCCAAAATTATCATTCAGTACTTTGGCAATAGGAGCCAGACAATTGGTAGTGCAAGAAGCATTGGAAATAAACTGCATGTCTGCTTTCAATATACTGTCGTTCACACCTAATACAACAGTAGCATCCACATCATCTTTATTATCAGCAGGAACTGTAAGTATTACTTTTTTAGCACCAGCAGTTATATGCTTGCCCATTTTTTCCTTGTTGCGGAATACACCCGTTGATTCAATTACAACATCTACACCTAATTCTTTCCAGGGTAAATTTAAAGGATCTCTTTCAGCATAAATTTTAATTCGTTGTCCGTTTACTATCAAAACATCACCTTCAACTGATACTTCACCTGGAAATCTTCCGTGTATAGAATCGTATTTCAGCAAATGACCCAGTGTTTTTGCATCGGTTAAGTCATTTAAAGCTACAACTTCTACATTGTCCTTTTGAATCAAACCTCTAAAAGTAATCCTGCCAATTCTACCAAAACCATTGATAGCTATTTTAATCTTAGCCATAATATGATAAATTTAAAAATATTAATAATAATTTATAACGCAAAAATTCCATTTTAATTTTATGTATCTAAAAATGAAATTTATATACCAAATAATTGTTTACTGACCACCGTTTTTAGTTTTCAGTTTCTGACTACAAAATTAATTCTTTTATTTGAAAATAACATAAAAAGTAAGAATTTAAAATAATCTTTAAGGTTTTGAAGTATCGCAAATTTATATTCTATTTTGTTTTATTAAAATTCAGAAAAGAAGGAGAAATCTGAAATTAAGAAAAAAAATGAATGATTATACTATTATCTGAAGAAATAGTTAATGCTATGGAATCAGAAAATATACAGTGTCAATATTAAATACTGTTCAGAACTGCAATGATTTCAGTACCGAATTTTGGAACCTTTTGGTCTCCAAATCCTTTTATCGTATACAATTCTTCGATAGTAGTTATTCCTGATTTAACGACAGAAATTAATTCAGTGTTGTTACAAATCATAAAAACCGGCAAGTTCAATTCCTTTGCTTTATCGAATCTCCATTCTTTGAGAATTTTAAATTTCTCAATTTCTATTCCAATAAGTTCTGAGTTTGCAGGAAACATAATTTTTGAATATGGAATGGAAGTATTGGATAAATCTGTTGTTTCATTTTTCTTTAATTCATAAAATATCAGAATACTCCAATAATTTACCTGTCCTGAAATAAATTGAGTAGAAATATTTTTTACCACAATATTTTCAAGAAAATTATTTGTAACTTCTTCATCTGAATTGAGATGTTCTTTTGTTTGCCTGATATGGAATATTTTTAATTTCATAATTTGATGAGATTTAAAATTAATAAATTAAAATACCAAAAATAATACAGCTTTAAAAAAAAATCAAATAAATATTTGTTTTTTTGCGATTTTTAAAATAATATTTTTTTATTCATTTTGCATTTTACAGCACTCATTTAAGAAAACTTACAATTTAAGATAGTCCTCAAAATGCAATCACAGAATAGACAATTCTGATTTATATTTTCCATTTATATTATAATAAAAATGACCTGACAGCTAGCTGACAGGTCATTTTATTTAATCACCAAATTACTTTCTGGCTTCTAATAATATTTCCAGCATTTTGATGGCGCAATCTGAAATAACGGTTCCGGGTCCGAAGATGGCTACTGCACCAGCTTTGTATAGAAAATCGTAATCCTGTGCAGGAATTACGCCTCCCACTATTACCATGATATCTTCACGTCCGTGTTTTTTAAGTTCCGCAATTACTTGAGGAACCAGTGTTTTATGCCCTGCAGCCAGTGATGAGACACCTAAAATATGCACATCGTTTTCAACTGCTTGTTTGGCAGCTTCGGCAGGAGTTTGGAACAAAGGTCCGATATCTACATCAAAACCTATGTCAGCATAACCTGTTGATACTACTTTGGCACCTCTATCGTGTCCGTCCTGTCCCATTTTGGCAACCATAATACGAGGACGACGACCTTCAAGTTCAGCATATTTATCTGCAAGTTCGCAAGCTTTGCGGAAACTATCGTTGTCTTTTGATTCGTGGGAATACACACCTGATATGGATCTAATCACTGCTTTGTACCTTCCATAAACTGTTTCTAATGCGGATGAAATCTCTCCTAAGCTGGCTCGCTTGCGGCTGGCATCAATGGCCAAAGCCAGCAAATTACCCTGACCGCATTCGGCTGCCTGGGTTAATGCTTCTAAAGCGAGTTTTACTTCTTCGTTGTTGCGTCCGGCTCGTAGTTGATTCAATCTTACGATTTGAGAGATTCTTACGGCTGTATTATCAACTTCCAGGGTCTCAATTGGATCTTCTTTTTCGAGTCGATATTTGTTTACACCTACAATGGTATCTTTGTTAGCATCAATTCTCGCCTGTTTACGGGCGGAAGCTTCTTCTATACGCATTTTAGGAACACCAGTTTCAATCGCTTTTGCCATTCCTCCCAGTTCTTCCACTTCCTGAATCAAAGCCCAGGCCTTATCGGCTATTTCTTTGGTCAATGTTTCCACATAGTAAGAACCTGCCCATGGATCAACAGCCTTACAAATATTGGTTTCTTCTTGAAGATAGATTTGAGTATTCCGGGCAATACGTGCCGAAAAATCAGTGGGTAATGCAATGGCTTCGTCTAGGGCATTGGTATGCAAAGACTGTGTATGTCCCAATGCGGCAGCCATGGCTTCGACGCATGTACGGCTCACATTGTTGAATGGATCCTGTTCCGTCAAACTCCAGCCTGAAGTTTGAGAATGGGTTCGCAATGCCAGTGATTTTGGATTTTTAGGATTGAATTGTTTTACAAGTTTCGCCCAAAGCATACGTGCAGCACGCATTTTGGCGATTTCCATAAAATGATTCATCCCAATTGCCCAGAAAAAAGACAAACGAGGAGCAAAAGCATCGATATCCATACCTGCATTAACGCCTGCCCTCAGATATTCCAATCCATCAGCCAATGTATAAGCCAGTTCTATATCTGCAGTAGCTCCGGCTTCCTGCATGTGATAGCCTGAAATACTGATGGAATTGAACTTAGGCATATTTTTAGAGGTAAACTCAAAAATATCTGCTATAATTTTCATGGAAGGTAATGGCGGGTAAATATAAGTATTCCGCACCATAAACTCTTTCAAAATATCATTTTGTATCGTTCCGCTCAATTGAGCTAAACTCACACCTTGCTCTTCTGCAGCAACGATGTAAAAAGCCAGAATAGGCAAAACGGCACCGTTCATGGTCATAGAAACAGACATTTTGTCCAATGGAATCTGATCAAACAAAATTTTCATGTCGAGGATAGAATCAATCGCCACACCTGCTTTCCCTACATCGCCTTCCACTCTTTCGTGGTCAGAATCATAACCGCGGTGGGTAGCAAGGTCAAATGCCACAGACAATCCTTTTTGTCCTGCTGCAAGATTCCTGCGATAAAACGCATTGGATTCTTCTGCAGTTGAAAATCCTGCATATTGACGAACCGTCCAGGGTTTCATCACATACATGGTTGAATAAGGGCCTCTTAAAAAAGGAGGAAGACCGGCAGCATAGTTGAGGTGTTCCATTCCTTTGAGGTCATCTTCTCCATAAAACGGTTTTACAGGAATCTGTTCGGGAGTATTCCAATCCTTTTGAATACCGGATTGTTTTTCCCATTCAGCAAAAGATTTATCTTCTACTGCTATAGATTTGAAATCAATATTTTTAAAATCGGGTCTCATTATGTTGTTTTTAATGATACGTTTTTGTGAGTGCAAAGGTAGGAATTATTATTTTTCCTCAAAATTAGTTTGTTAATTATTTTAAGAGGAAATGTTTTATAAATAATCTTTCTCCCTCTGAGATTTTAAATTATTAGCATCCATCTATTTTGCATCAACAACAAAATGTATACTTAAAACCGTAATTAATTGTGTTATTGAAACATACTATGGGAGCTACGTAGTTTTATAAATTAAATGTCACTTGTAACTAAATTTAAAAACCCTTTATATTAAGAATGTATCAAATAAAATAAGTATTTAAACATATCCAAACGAGTTATCATGTATCAGTCTGAAATACAGGTTAAATAATTCATCTTCTCTAAGTCATTAGGCACTTTTTTTTGGTAGTTTGGCAAATCTATTGTAAGTTTGTAGCATTAATATAATGATTCACCTTCTTAGTTTTAATTACTTTGAAGTGATTAAAATCTCAAATAATACCATTGAAAAAATGAAAAAAATGAAAAAAAAAAAAATCCTTTGTCTCCTTGCATTCTTCACAATATTTCAAACCATTGGACTTGCTCAGATTGATAAAAGCGATTGGGAAGGCAATTTTCCCGATGGATGTACCTCAATCACCGTTGGCAAAAAAGCTTCTGTAGATGGGAGTGTTCAAACTTCGCATACTGATGACAGTCATCGCACACGTTCAGAAATGGATATGACGCCAGCTAAGAAGTATAAATCCGGGACAATGCAGGCGGTTTACCGTAGAGTTCCTTGCGATACTTTAGCTATGCCGGCATATAAATTCATTAAAACAGGTGAAATTCCACAGGTTGAAAATACATATGCATTTATCAATACTGCTTATCCTTGCATGAACGAAAAGCAGCTTGCCATTGGAGAATCTACATTTGGAGGCAGAGAAATTTTACAGTCCAATAAAGGGCTGATTGATTGTACACAACTTTGTCAATTGATGCTCGAAAGATGCACCACGGCACGCGAAGCCATAATCATGGCTGGTGATTTAACCAAAAAATACGGATGGAACGATGCAGGAGAATGCCTTACCATTGCTGACAAACAGGAAGTCTGGCATTTCGAAATTGTAGGACCAGGCAAAGGCAAAATGGGCGCAGTTTGGGTAGCACAAAGGGTTGCTGATGATCATGTTTCGGTAAATGCAAATGCAAGTACTATCAAAGAAATAGATTTAAAGAATGCAGATTATTTTATGGCATCCGAAAATATTTACAGCGTAGCCAAAGAAAATGGGTGGTACAATGAAGGTCAGGAATCCTTTCGTTTTTGCTATGCTTATGCACCCGAAAGCCGCACTTCTCTGGCTTCAAGAAGAAGAGAATGGAGGGTTTTCGATTTGATGGCTCCTTCCCTTAAACTGGATCCTAATGCTGAAAATTATCCTTTTTCGGTTAAACCCGACAAACTGGTAACGTTGGAATGGATGCATCGAATTTTTAGTGATTATTACGAAGGAACTCCTTTTGATATGACCAAAGACCTTACAATAACCAATGATAGCGGCAAAATGATAATCTCACCCATGGCAAATCCCCAAATGCCTTATGATATGAATAAAATGTTGCGTATCAACGGAGGCTGGGGCTGGCGCGGCGAACGCCCAATAGCCCGCTGGTATACCATGTATGCCACCATTACACAATCCCGCAGCTGGCTTCCCGACGAAGTTGGTGGCGTGGTATGGCTTGCATTGGACAATGTTGTAACTTCAGTTTATATTCCTATATATTGCAGTGTTACTGATTTACCAAAATCTTACAAAACACCTGGAAGAGACAAAGGTTATAATATGGAATCTGCATGGTGGGCATTTAACAGATTGGGAACCCTTGCATCGCACCGTTGGGGCGATATGCGCCACGATATTGATAAAACATGGCAACCTTTCCAAAAGGATTTATTTTCCAATCAATCAAAAATTGAAAATGAAGCTGTATTGTTGCTCAATCAAAAGAAAAACAAACAAGCTATTGAATATCTCACAAAGTATACCAATGATTGGGGCACAAAGGCAGTTCAAAAAGCATGGAACTTGGGCGATTTCTTATGGACTAAATATGATGAATTGTTTTAGATACTTATTTTATAGTATTTTAGACTGTGAAATTAATTGTTAATTGGCATGAACAATTTTATTTTTCATCATTAATTAGTATACCTATCATTTTCAGTGTCTTCAATGCAATATCTTTCCTGATCATGGTGAACATATCACCTTACAAAGTTGGATATTCAATTCTGGTGTGATAAATATTTGCCAGTTTCTTTTTGAGTATGCTTTTTATTTTATCAATATCACGAAAAGTGATATTCGAGTTCACAAATTGTCTGGAGTTCACCTGTTCATCAATAATATTTTCTACAAGGTCGTTAATCTTTTGCTCATCAGGGATTTTCAGGCTTCGGGAAGCAGCTTCTACCGAATCAACAATCATCAGAACTGCAGTTTCTTTTGAAAAAGGTATCGGGCCTTTATATGTATAGGCTTCTTCAGCTATAATTTCATCCGGAAAATCATTTTTAAACTTTTGATAGAAAAAGGTTGTTTTGCGTGTCCCGTGGTGAGTTCTTATAAAATCAATCAATTGTTCAGGAATATTGTGCTTACGTGCAATTTTAATTCCTTTGCTTACATGGCTGATGATGATTTCGGCACTTTCATCATAGGATAATTCGTTATGCGGATTCATTGCTGTATTCTGGTTTTCAATAAAATAAACCGGCATTTCCATCTTTCCAATATCGTGGTACAAAGCCCCAGCTCTGGCCAACAATGCATTTCCTCCAATTTCAAAAATCACTTCTTCCACCAGATTAGCAACTTGCATTGAATGTTGAAAAGTTCCCGGTGTTTTGGTTGCCATTTCTCGCAACAATTTTGAATTGGTATTCGAAAGTTCCATAAGCGATACATCTGTTACGTACCCAAATAGTTTTTCGAATATAAAAATCAAAGGATACGAAAACAATGTAAGCATGGAACTACCGGCAAACATAACAAAAACCTTAAAAGAGTCATGCGTAAAATCACCGGCCTGTATGAGCGTGAGTCCGATGTAAATTAATGAATATGTTATGAATATCAGAAAGGAAGTCATAAAAAACTGCGCCCTTCTTTCAAGGTTTACAACACTGATAATGGTTATAATCCCGGCAATCATCTGAATAAAAACAAAATCAAAACTATTGGGTGCCAAAAATCCGATGATAATAATCGTTACCAAATGTACAAATAGTGCCAGACGGGTATCAAAAAATACGCGGACGATAATGGGGACCAAACAGAGCGGTACCAGATATATAAAACTGGCATCTGTTTTAATCACAATGCTGGTGATAAAAACCATGATAGAAATAACCGACAACAGAAATATATTTTTCTTGTTATCAGCCAATATATCTTTCCGAAATGCCTGTAAAAACAAAACCAATACTATAATTGAGATAGAAAGCAAAATGATTTGCCCTAGTAATATTGAATAGTATCTTGTAGATGATCCCAGTTGAATTTCGTATTCATTTTTTAAAGATTGTAAAACCTGAAATTTGTCGCTGGTTATCAATTCACCCTTTGAAATAATTCTTTGCCCATTTTCAACCATGCCTTTTGTAAGGGAAATATTGGTAATGATGTTTTGCTTTTCTTTTTCAGTAGTAAGTTGATCGTATTTAACATTTTGAAACAAAGCATTTTCTATCAATGATATAAAAAATGCACTTTCATTTAAATTGTGTTTATTGACTTCGGTCCTGATATATTTATCAGCTAAATTTATTGTAAAAAACTTTCCCAGTTCAGTTTCTTCTGCAATATTGTTTTTAAGCAATAAAATTCCAATATCAGAAGGTTTATTTTCAATTTCAGGAACAAATTCTATAATCCCAGTATGCATCAACGAATCATAAATATTTAATATAATGGTTGTTATCCTGGATTTACTTTTATGTTCTTCTGAAGATGAAGCAAATTTTTCGTCCCATTTTTTGTTGAGTAATTTCGAAAATTCATTCCGCTTTTGTATGTTTAATGTGATATCCATTTTAAAATAGGGTTTCACATTTTTCAAAAGCTCTTCTTTTTCTTCAGTTATTTCATCCTCCGATTTGGTAATGGCGAAGTCGAATGGGGCAATTAAATCTTCATGCATCCAATATTTCCCTTTACGAAATTCATATTTGAATGTACCTTCGCGTGGAAAAATCGACACCAATAAGAAAATACTGGCTATAAACAGGAATAATTTGTAAATTTTTACATACTGATTTCTTATTTCCCAATTTATTTTAGGCATAATTGACAAGAATTTTAACGAACGAAATTAAGAAAATAAATTGAATGAAGAGAAAAATGATCAGGATTTATTTTCAATGATATTCTCTACTAATAGAGCATCTTAAAATTCATTGATTCAAATATAACAATTTCAATATTTTATCTCCATTTTATTCCAATAAAAAAAGCTGCCTCAGTTTAATAAGACAGCTTTTTGGGAAGTAATTTTTGAATGATTAGCTAGCTACTTTCACATTGAATTTAAGAACAGCAGTAGCACCAGAACCTGTAATTGCTGTTACTTTTATAATTCCATTTTTATTAGGAAAAGCTGTATTAGTTGATGCTGTTCTGAATGCAACAACATCCCCAACAGAAAGATTATTAACCTTCACAGAACCTGTAGATTGAACATTTGGAATATCATTTCCATTGGTTACACTTGCAAAATCTATATCATTTCTTTTTAATAATTTAGTATCATTTAGTACAGTCCAAGTACTTGGCGCACTACCAGTTGTAAATAATACATTTAAATCGGTTAAATTACTGGGAGCTGACAATGTTGCATTATTGGTAGCTCCATAAAAGAAAATAACATCAATTTTTGATGAATTTGCTTTAGCAGCTACTAATTCATAAACAGTTCCATCTAAAGAAGCAAAAGAACTTCCGATAGTAGTGTTGTTGTAAGAACCTAATTGAATGTCATTGTAAATAGCAACTGGATTTCCTGAGCCTGCTGTTACTGTAAATGTTCCGGTTGTAGAACTATTTTGTTTGTCTGTTACAGTAAAAGTATAACTTAAAATGGAATGGTTAATAAAAGCAGCAGCTAACTCAATAGCTGAAACTTTGAATAAATAAGTTGCAGATGTTTCGCCATTCGCATTGTCACTTGCAGTTGTACCCATTTTATTGGTAATCGTAGTTGTTGTGGTACCTGTACCGGTTAAACTTGGACCATTCAAAGCAACTGATTCAATTTTGCCTTCGGCTGCAAATGTTACATTAATGTCAATAAAATTTGTACCGGTATATGCCATTGTTGTCATACCATTTTGAAAAGTAACTGAAGGTGCTGGAATAGTTGCATCATCTTTTTTACAACTTGACATTAAGCCCACAATTAGCGTTAATCCGATTAAATAATTTAGTTTTCTCATTTTTTGATTTTTTAGTTTAATGAATAATTCTTGATTTTGTATACAGTAGTTTTTACTTACAAATTAGAGACCAAAAGTAATAATAATTTTTTATGACAGTTCACTTTGTTAATAAATAAAAAATAAAAATACGTTAGATTACATTCTAATCGCTGATAATGAATCTTTCATGAAAATTTTTAACAACAAAAATATTTTCGTCTTTTTTAATTTCCAACATAAGAAACATTGGTAAAGGTTCCGGAAGCAATAGTTGCTGTACCGAAATTTATGGAAATAGCACTGAAATTAAAGGTTCCTGATACCATCTTATTGGTGATATCAAATGAAGTAAGTCTCACAGTACCGGTAGTTGCAAAATAAATATCATCGGTAGTTATTGTAATTTGTTTCTTGTAAAAAGATGTAATGGGAATTGTAAAATCTTTATTAATTACAAGATTTTCAGTACCAATATTTGGTGAAATATTTATTTCAATGATCTTTCCATCAGCAGAAACTCCGTTTATTACAATAAGATTTGCATTTCTAGTAGAAGTACGAATTACTGAAAACCAATCCAATCCATCAATTTTTGCGGTCATTGAGGTTGTGATACCCGGTATAACAGGATTACCTTCACTATCTTTTTTACAACCTGTTCCAATTGCAATAAAAAGGATTGCAATCATTATTAAATAATTTTTCTTATTCATAATTTTAAATTTTCTCTTAAATTATTCAGATAACCGCTTAAACTCATCAAAAGGTTCCTGAAACTGCTTGCGAAGATACAAATATTAATGATTATTGATGTAAAATGTCATAAAATTCAGTAAAATCTATTGATGCCTTTTTCTATACCATACAAGCATTTCCGTTCCTGTCAGTAATTTAAATACATTTGTATTTATACTTTTATTTACTTAATTAAGGTATAATCTGCACTTTATGAATATAATTGACAATATCAGGAAAAAACAAATTGAATTCGTTTTCATAGGCAGTATAATCTTTATTTAAATCAAAAATGGCATTTTCCATTCCCGAAACAAAGCTTGCTCTTCGTGACATCCCATTAAAAACCCGCTGTAAATCCCTTAAATTGGCATATCCTTCCAACCAGTTTTGGGTAATCATATAGGGCATCATTCTTTTACTTCGGGGTGGCAGAATGTCATAATTCCTTATTAAAATATCGTAAGCAGTATGTGCAGTTTGCGACAAAGAAACTGCAGAATATTTATGAAAATTCTTAGCCAGAAAATGATCGTAATAAATATCAACAATCACACAAGCATATTTTTTATAAACTGGTGCAAGCCGGTTTACACTGTTCCTGAATATAATGTGATGGTCGGTATAGGTATCTATTAAACGATGAAGTTTAATCCCTTTAATAATGTCATCAATATAATTTTCAATTTGCCTTCCTTTTACTGCATCTGCTATTAAATTTCCGAGAATCAAAGCTTCGTTATTACCTGATAAATACACATGTGCAAGAAAATTCATGGTAAGAATATTTGTCGAAATTCAGAATCCTGAAAACGAAAGTATACAATATCTATTATATTTTTAGAATCGGGCTTTTTCCCTTTTAATTCCATTACTAACATTTGATGGATGGAAATGATTGATAAATTTGTAATTTTGCCGTTCACAATTATTGAAAACAATGAATTATTTTAAACTGATCCGCTGGCATAACCTTATTATCATAGCGCTAACGCAATATTTTGTTCGATATTTTATTATAAAGCCTTTTTACAATTTGCAAAATATATCTTTGCAAATGAATAATATTGACTTTTTTCTACTTGTAATGAGTGTAGTTTTAATAGCCGGTGCAGGATATATAATCAATGATATTTTTGATGTACAGATAGATAGCATCAACAAACCCGATAAGAAAATTATCAACACCTTTATTTCTGAAAAGAAAGCCTATATATTGTATTCTGTCATGAATGGGTTGGCTGTGATTTGTGGTATCTATTTAGGACTTAAAGTTGGATCGTTGAGTCTTGGTCTTATTTTTATAGTTATCATTGCTGTATTTTATTTTTATTCATTAAAATATAAAAGACTTTTTTTATGGGGAAATTTTGTTGTTGCTCTTTTAGCGGCATTATTACTAGTCCTGATTTGGTTATTTGAATTTTTCGCCATTAGAAAAAACGGAATTGCTTTTACAGAAGGATTACAGGCTTTTTGGTCCATTACTTATTTTGTGATGGCCTATGCTTTGTTTTCATTTATGATCACATTGATTCGTGAGTTTATAAAAGATATAGAAGATATGGAAGGTGATTCCAAATGGGGGTGCACAACTTTACCTATTGTTGTTGGTATTGATAATGCAAAAAAAACTGCTGCTATACTTTCCTTTTTAAGTGTTGTATTGATAGGTTTTTTTCAATTAAAACTATATAATTTAAATATGGTTTATTTTGCAGTTATACTTTTAATAGTAGTTCAGATCCCTTTTGCTTATTTAGGTATAAAAATCTGGTCTGCCAAAGACAAAACTGATTTCCATTTTGCAAGTAATCTGTCAAAAATCATAATGGTAATAGGAGTTTTAACTATGTTTGCCGTTTATTACAGTTTACAGTCATGATAGATTTTAATCAATACGAAATAATCCTCGCTTCTCAATCGCCCCGTCGTCAGCAATTGCTCACCGGCATGGGTCTCCAATTTAAAATAATGGTTAGTAATGTGGAAGAAATTTATCCTGAAGAAATGTTAATATCAGATATCCCTGTGTATCTGGCTGAGATAAAAGCAAATGCCTTTGCTAACGAATTAAAAGAAAACACATTGTTGATTGCAGCTGACACCATAGTGGCAATCGGTAACAAAGTACTTGGTAAACCTAAAGATACAGCAGATGCTTTTGATATATTACAACAGATATCAGGAAGAATGCATCAGGTAATTACTGGTGTTTGTCTGAAATCAGCTTTGAAACAAAAATCATTTTCGGCAACCAGCAATGTTTACTTCAGGCATTTAAGCAACGAAGAAATCGATTATTACATAACAAATTACAAACCTTTCGACAAAGCAGGTGCCTATGGTGTTCAGGAATGGATTGGCTATGTGGGCATCGAACGCATCGAAGGATCCTATTTTAATGTAATGGGTCTGCCAACACAAAAACTTTACAAAGAATTAATCAACTTTTGATGATTTTATTCATTTTATAGATTCCAGATAATATTTACTCTCAGGCCCTTCGTTAAAAAGCAAATCAATAATACTTACATTAGGTATAAAACCATGCTTTTCTTCAAAAACCTGGTAATAATGAGGAAATATATTTTCACCCCGAATCTGTTTGGGTTGAATACAATATCTTACATCATTAATCGTAGTATTTTCAGGTAAAAAATTATTTGTAAAATTTATTTCCAGTGAAATCCCTGTTTTTTTAAATAAAAATTTTAGTAATTCTGTATTAAAATCAACAAGTAATTCAAATGATTGGGTGAAAAATTTTTCAAGTTCATCTCTGTAATATAAAAAAAATGGAGATTTATTATACGCTGATTCAATGGCTCTCCAATGATTTATTTGCCAGTTGCACGAGGAGGAAATGCGGATGTCTTTTGTTAAAGTGTGGTTTCCATTCGTTTTGGTAACAGGAATACTTAAATTTAATAACCCATTGGCAGTTATAATATTACACCGGTTTCGATACGTCTGTTTAATATAATTTTCGAAATTTTCAATCTTACAGCTCTCGAACCGAATGAGGTTTGCAAAATATTCAATGGGAGGAAGGTATGCCGTTGATACTAAAATTTCAGTCATTCTAATGATTTTTTAGTTGCAAAAGTACAAATCAATTGAGATACAAAAAACTTAATCTATAATATATTGTCAAAATCATTAATTTTGTAAAGTATTTTTTTAATATATGGATAGATTTTCTACCAGCTCGGAAGACTGAGCAAAAGCTCAGTAACTTATTAACCATTAACTACCAACCAATGACTGATTTATTCCCTTTAAATGCCATTTCGCCTATCGACGGCAGGTATCACAACCAATGCAAAGCACTTTCTGCTTATTATTCAGAAAAATCTCTGATTCGTTATCGCGTTTTGGTTGAAATTGAATATTTTATCGCATTGTGCGAACTGCCATTGCCTCAGTTAAGTAAATTTGATAAAAATATATTTGAGGATCTTAGAAAGATTTATATCAATTTTTCAGATCAGGATGCTCTTTTGGTAAAAGAAATAGAGAAAACAACCAATCATGATGTAAAGGCAGTAGAATATTTTATCAAACAAAAATTTGATATATTACAATTGGAACTCTATAAAGAATTTATACACTTTGGATTGACTTCTCAGGACATCAACAATACGGCTCAACCGCTTTCTATCAAAGAAGCCAATGAAAACGTTTTGTTTCCTGGTATTCACGAGATCATCCAATTGTTAAAAAACAGAGCGAACGAATGGAAATCAATTCCCATGCTGGCACGCACACATGGCCAACCTGCATCGCCTACCATTCTTGGAAAAGAAATATATGTATTTATCGAAAGACTCGAATTTCAGGTAAATTTATTGACAACCATCCCTTATGCTGCTAAATTCGGTGGTGCTACCGGTAATTTCAACGCACATCATGTTGCATATCCTGAAATAGATTGGGTACAATTCGGAAATCACTTTGTAAATAATATTCTTGGATTATATCGTTCACAAACGACCACACAAATAGAACATTATGATAATCTTGCAGCCCTTTTTGATAACCTGAAACGTATCAACACTATCCTCATCGACCTTTGCCGCGATATCTGGACGTATATTTCGATGGATTATTTCAAACAACAATTAAAAGCAGGAGAAGTGGGTTCATCGGCTATGCCACACAAAGTAAATCCAATTGACTTCGAAAACGCAGAAGGAAATTTAGGTTTTGCCAATGCAATTTTCGAACATTTATCAGCAAAACTACCCATTTCACGTTTGCAACGCGATTTAACAGATTCTACAGTAAGCCGTAACATAGGAGTTCCGGTTGCACATACAATTATTGCCATGAACTCATTGAAAAAAGGCCTGAATAAGTTGATATTAAATGAAAAAGCCCTGGATAATGACCTTGAAAATAACTGGGCGGTTGTAGCCGAAGCCATTCAAACAGTATTGCGAAGAGAAGCGTATCCAAATCCATACGAAGCCCTGAAATCGTTAACACGCGTAAATGAAAAAGTAACTCAATCAACAATTGCAAATTTCATCGACCACTTAGATATTTCAGATTCACTCAAAAGAGAACTAAAGAAAATCACACCGCAAAACTATGTAGGAATTACGATTTATGAATTATAATTTGATTATTATGATAAGATATTATAAATAACTAAAACCCCAACACATCTATTTTGCTCACTGTCAGAAGTTTTTTCTTCGAGCTACTGACTACCGGCAGGCAGGAGACTTAATAACTAAATAACCAACAATTCAATTTTGTCCTTAGTTTTTCTTTCGACTTCCGGCTTCCAACTTAATAACCTAATAACTCAAAAACCAATGTTCAAACTCAACTTCATCTACAAATACCTTACTCCTTACATTTTTGGAATTGTATTCAGCATTTTGTTGAGTTTGCTTGCAGTGGTACTGACGGTTTTTACATTTTCAATGATTATTCCTTTTCTGATGTTATTGTTCGATAAAATACAAGTTGTTGAACATGCAGTTCCTTTTGGACTAACAGCAGAAGCAATACAAAATAATTTTTATTTTATTATTTCCGAAATTATAAGGACAGAGGGAAAACAAAATGCATTATTGTTTTTGTCAATAGGAGCCGTTGTTTTATATTTTTTTAAAAACTTCTTTACTTATGCTGCGTCTTATTTTCTGGCTCCGGTTCGCAATGGTGTATTAAAAAAAATACGCAACGACATCTATCTCAAATTGTTGATTCTGCCTTTAAGTTTTTACCGGTATAATAAAAAAGGAGATATCATTTCGCGTGCCACCAATGATGTGCAGGAATTGGACGAGTCTATCATGAAACCATTACAGGCATTATTTGTACAGGCATTGACCATCGTTTTTTATCTGGCTACATTGTTTATGATCAATTATAAACTTACAATATTTGCTTTGATTTTATTGCCAATAGGCGCTTTTGCAATTAGCAGGGTTTCTAAACGATTAAAGAAAACTGCATCCAAATTACAAATCAAACAAGGATATATTTTATCTATAATTGAAGAAACCATCTCAGGTTTACGAATCATCAAAGGCTTTAATGCCATTGATTTTTCAAATGAAAGATTCAGAAAGAGCAATGATGGGTTTACAAATATTAAAAATATTATTTATCGCCGCACCGATATGGCTTCACCTTTGAGTGAGTTTTTGGGAACCGGCATTGTAATGATGATTTTGTTGTATGGTGGTTCGATGATATTAAGTAAAGATTCATCGTTGAATGCTGAGTCATTTATATTGTATCTATTGATATTTGGGATGATAATAAATCCTGCAAAAAACCTCACAACAGCATTTTATTTCATTCAAAAAGGGAAAGCATCCATCGATCGAATTAAATTTATCCTCGATGCAGATGAAGTAATTGAAGAGCCGATAAATGCCCATAGCATCTCTAACTTTTCTAAAAATATTGTATTTAACGATGTTAGCTTTGCTTATGATGTTGATAAAATAGTACTCAATAAAATCAATCTAACCATAGAATGTGGAAAATCCATTGCCATCGTTGGACCATCAGGTGCCGGGAAAACTACTTTGGTCGATTTAATTCCGCGATTTTACGATTGTACTGCCGGTCAATTATTAATAGATGGAATTCCTGTTAAAGATATGGCCATCGAAGATCTAAGGAAACTGACAGCTATTGTTTCGCAGGAAACCATTTTGTTTAACGATACGGTATACAACAACATTGCCTTCGGAAACGAAAACATAGCAGGGGAAAAAGTGATTGAAGCTGCCAAAATTGCCAATGCACATGAATTTATTTCTCAAATGGAAATGGGATACGATACTATTATTGGCGACAGAGGAAGTCTGCTTTCCGGAGGCCAGCGACAACGCATCAATATTGCCCGTGCTGTGCTAAAAAATCCCCCCATCTTAATTCTCGACGAAGCCACATCAGCCTTAGACATGGAATCCGAACGGTTGGTGCAGGATGCACTTGAAAAAATCATGAAAGGCAGAACTACCATAGCCATCGCACACCGTCTTTCAACTATTTACAACATGGACGAAATTATTGTACTCGATAAGGGAACCATTGTTGAAAGAGGAACCCATTACAGTTTAATTGCACAAAATGGTTTGTACAAAAAACTACATGATATGCAATCGTTTAAATAAGCAAATACAATGATAACTTTTTTGAGAAAAAAATGGGCTTATTGTTTAGGGAGTGCAATCATTCTTGTTATCATTTTGTTCGAAGCACAGGGTAAAGGAGACTTTAATATTTTTATTTCCGCAGCAAGGGATTTATTATTGGGCAAAAACATCTATACAATTCAATACAATGATTGGTATCATTATTATTACGACATTTTGTTTGCATTAGTACTTATCCCTTTTACTTACTTGCCATTGTATATTGTAAAAGTAATCTGGCTGTTACTCAATGTGTTTTTTGTATACAGAATATGGAAAATAATTACGGATTGGATTCCCTTGTCATTATTGAACAAAAACAACAAAATCCTTTTCACTGTTTTATCCTTTATTTTTATTATCAGCTTTTTGCGTGACAATTTCCACTTGTCGCAACTTACAATATGCATTTTATATTTAATGCTGGAAGGCTTATCTTTGATAAATAAGGGGAAAAAAATCACAGGCAGCTTGCTCATTGCACTTGGCATCTCAATCAAAATATTACCTATTGTAATAATACCTTATTTGATTTATAGAAATCAATGGAAATCGGCACTTTTTGTGTTGGGTTTTGTAATCGCATTGCTTTTAATACCAATTGCTTTCATTGGTTATGAATACAACAATTTTCTTTTACTTGAACGTTGGAAATTGATCAATCCTGCAAATCAAGCCAATATTCTGGATTCAGCCGAAAGAAGTTTCCATTCTTTAACAACACTACTGACCACTTTATTGGTAAAAGATACTGGCGATTGGCAAGCATTGCACCTTAAAAGAAATATTGCTGACATCACAGTGGCAAATTTAAATATCGTTATCAATATAGTCAGAGGAGCATTCATATTATTTTTCCTGTATTTTTTAAATACAAAACCTTTTAAAAACACAACCATTCCTCTCCAGCAATTATATGAATTCAGTTATTTATGCCTCATCATTCCATTAATATTTCCCCACCAACAACACTACGCATTTTTTTTTATTTTTCCTGCATCTACTTATTTGATATATTATTTAATCTATTTATTTTTCAACAATCAAAACTTTAAAAATGTCAGATATTTTAAGGCTAAAAAAATCATTTTAATCGTAAGTTTAAGTATTGCCTTTATCTCAACAAACAGTCACTTTCTCTTGGGTCAGTTCAATCAATTTTACGATCATTTTAAAACGTTGACTTATGGAGTTCTTATTTTACTTGTAATATTGGCTTTTTGCAAACCAGGCAACATACTGATCAATAAAAAGTTGCAAGAAAATAATTAATTAATAATACGACACTTTAATTTACATACTACTTAAACATACAAGTACTAAATAATCTTATAGTTTTTATATTCCCCTATCCTATAACCGCAAAGCTTTTCAACAAATAATTTAAACCGGTCTTTCAACCTGTAATTTTTATAGGATAAATCAAAATCAAACTTCCAGTTCGTTTGTGCAATCCTTTCTTTCATCACTTCAGGATGAGTTTCGGTAAATAACGCCAACGAATTGATCGAAGAATAATCAAATTTATCGTTTTTGGGAACATTTTTTTTAACCCAGTTGTCATCATGCCACAGTTTGTTGAAATTTTCCTGTTTCTGCTGCATAATTTCCGGTTTTTTCACCCAACCGTAATGATAAACAAAAGCATTGATCGCTTTCACATTCAATACTATATTATCATCTTTGCGAAATCCTTGTGCGTCTTTGTAGGATGAAATATGACGAGTCGGTCTCACAACCCTTATTTCCTTGCGATACCAGTTAGGTGCATCAGCCACATAATCGTAACTTCCATAAAAATGGCGATAATTAAACAGCAATCCATCCACGTTTTTATCGTCTTTCCATTTTAACATTGAATTTTTTATTTCCTCCAGGTATTTTTCATGCACCACCTCATCACCCTGAATGTAAAAAGCCCAATCAACATCACTACTAATGGCACGCAGTGCTTTATCCGTTTCATTGGCAAGCACTTGCCCGCCTTCACGCAAACTATCATCCCATATAGTTTCTACAATCTTAATCTTATCCGAAGCAATACTTTTGATTAATTCAAGCGTACCGTCTTCAGAATTACCCACAGCAACCACAAACTCATCGCAAATGGGCAAAATGGATGTAATGGCCTCTACAATCGGATAATCGTATTTGATGGCATTTCTCACGAAACTAAAACCTGCTGTTTTCAAATGTTTATTATTTAAATTTTATTTGTAAATCTGGAACTTGCCAGAATAATTATCCTCTTGTATGTTATTATTTTCTCATGGCTTGTTTCATCTAAAAAAATTTAGCCTCTTTATTTGAAAATAAAGAGGCTAAGTGATTTATTAATATGATTTTGCAAAAACCACCCTTTGTGTAGAAGGCTTCCCTGTAAAAATACATTTCCCGTTTTCCAGCGGATTGTTCAATGGTATAGTGCGTATGGTAGCTTTGGTTTCCTCTTTGATCTTGAGTTCGGTTTCTGTAGTTCCATCCCAATGCGCCAAAACAAATCCACCTTTGTTCTCAATGGCATCCTTAAATTCATCCCAGGTATCCACTTTATAAGTTGACATATCCCTGAAATTCAATGCTTTTTGATACAAATTATGTTGAATGGCTTCTAACAGATGTTCCACTTTGGTTTCTATGTCTATTTGCTGATAAATTGCTTTCTCCATGGTATCGCGGCGCGCAACTTCTATAGTACCTTCTTCCAAATCTCGGGGACCAATGGCCAGACGCAAGGGAACACCCTTGAATTCGTATTCTGCAAATTTCCAACCTGGTTTATACGTATCCCTGTTATCAAACTTTACACTGATTCCTTTGGATTCAATGGCTTTTTTGATTTCTTCGGCTTTGATCGAAATCTCAGCCAATTGTTCTTCATTTTTGTAAATAGGAATGATAACAACTTGAATGGGTGCCAATTTTGGAGGCAATACCAATCCATTATCATCAGAATGAGCCATTACCAATGCACCCATCAAACGAGTGGAAACACCCCATGAAGTAGCCCACACGTATTCCTGTTTATTTTCTTTGGTTACAAATTTAACATCAAATGCTTTGGCAAAATTCTGACCAAGAAAGTGAGAAGTACCGGCCTGCAATGCTTTCCCATCCTGCATCAGTGCTTCTATGCAAAAAGTTTCGATGGCACCGGCAAAACGTTCGTTGGCGGTTTTAATCCCTTTTAATACGGGTACTGCCATAAAGTTTTCAGCGAAAGTTGCATAAACATCAAGCATTTGTTTGGTTTCGTTTAATGCTTCCTGTTCTGTTGCATGAGCTGTATGACCTTCTTGCCACAAAAATTCAGTAGTACGTAAAAATAAACGGGTTCGCATTTCCCATCTCACTACATTTGCCCATTGATTCACCAGAATAGGTAAATCTCTGTACGACTGTATCCAGTTGCGATACGTATCCCAGATAATCGTTTCGGAAGTAGGACGTACAATAAGTTCTTCGTCCAGTTTTGCCGTTTCATCCACCACAATTTTGCCGTTTTCATCTGTTTTTAACCGGTAATGTGTAACCACTGCACATTCTTTGGCAAAACCTTCCACATGACTGGCTTCTTTGGTAAAAAACGATTTTGGTATAAATAAAGGGAAATAAGCATTCTGATGACCAGTATCCTTAAACATTTTGTCTAATGCCGCCTGCATCTTTTCCCATATCGCGTAACCGTATGGTTTAATAACCATACAGCCTCTAACTGCTGAATTTTCAGCCAAATCGGCTTTAATTACCAATTCATTGTACCATTGCGAGTAATTATCTGCCCTTTTAGTGAAATCTTTTGCCATTTCTTTTACTTTGGTATAAAATTTGTTCTGATTTATAAAAATTTTATCATTGATTAAGGTGGCAAAATTAAATAATATAAACATAAGATTCACAATAATAAAAATAATAAAACACAGGGAGACCCAAATCATGAAAACCCTAATAAAATTTGCAGTAGTTCCATTGTTCATGTTATCAGCATGCACTTCTACAAATCAGCTTTCATCTTCATACGATGATGATGGTGTTTATTCATCAAAAAAATCAAACTCAGCCCAATCACAAACAGATGTTGTAACACAAAAACCGGTTGAACAAAAATCTGTAATTTACACAGAAACAACCCCAAAATCATACAATGGCAATGATGATACATCTGATAAATCCCAAATGAGTTATGATAAATACAAACAAAATCAGGCCGAAAATCAAAATACAGCTGTAGAAAACAACTATGCTGAACAACCCATAGAAAACCAAGACTATTCAAGCTACGACCCTGATGATTATTACGATTATGGATATACATCCCGGTTAAGAAGATTTCACAGTCCACACCATTTTTCTAGTTATTACGATGATTATTATACCAATATGTATTGGTACAACCACGATCCTTATTACTATGGAACAAGCATCTATCTGGGTTACAACTGGGGTGGCCCGGGTTATTCTTATTACAATCCTTACTATTATAATAATTGGGGCTGGAACATCGGATTTGGAATTGGTTACGGCTGGGGTTATTACGGAATAGGATATTACGGATGGAATACACCTTATTGGGATGGTTACTATGGATATGGTTCTTATGCCCATAATTACAACCATGGCTACAACGATGGATATTGGTCTTCATCCAACAATGATTACCGAAACTCATCCTCCAGTTATTTTGGTTCCAGAAATTATATTGGCGCTTCTAATGGCACAACTACACCCAGAGGAAGTACTTCAGGAAACGGCGGTGCCAAAAAAAGTTCAGACCAACGTTTCTCTTCTGAAACAGATGCTATCGGAAGATCCGGAGTTAAAACTGCCAACAGCGATATTACAAGAAATCCTGTTGGTTCAGGGAATATTAAAAAACCTACAGATGCTACAAGAAGTACTGACGTAGCTCCTAATAACGCTGCAGTTAAATCTACTGATAACAAAGCTATCAATACAGGACAAGATAGTCGTTTGACTACAGCTCCTACTACTGGAGAAAAAAGGATTGATCAGAATCAACCAAAAATTGAAAGACAAAACAACACTACCAGAAGCTACACAACACCAACAAAACAAAACAATCCCAATACACGCATAAACAATTATCAGAGATACAGTCGTTCTAATCAGGAACAACAAACAGACAAACCTGCCAACACAAAAAATACATATAATTACAGCGAACCAAAATCTTATAATTCACCGGGATATTCTAAACCACGCTCAAGCCAGGAATTTGAAAGCCCTAAATACAAAAGCGAAAGAAATTACAATACAAAACCTTCGCAACAACAACCTTCTAATTACAATGAAACTGAAAGGGCTAATCCCAATAGAAATTATACAACTCCAACAAACACAAGGAGAAACTACTCAACACCTCCTGCTAATAATCAAAACAGGAATTATACACCTCCTGCTAATAATCAAAACAGGAATTATACACCTCCTGCCAATAATCAGAACAGGAATTATACACCTCCTGCCAATAATCAGAACAGGAATTACACTCCTCCTGCCAATACTGAAAAAAGGAGTTATTCACAACCTTCAAACAACAACAGCAATTACAGTTCACCTGCTCCAAGTCGTTCAACTAATTCATCACCATCCAATTCGGGTGGGAACAACTCCAATTCGGGCGGAAACAGTTCAGGTTCTGGAAGAAGGAGATAGTTGATGCTTTATTATTAAATTTAATCTAAAAAATCATTTTAAAAAAAAACTTAAAATTTTAATAACATGAAAACGATTGTTATCACAATAATTTTTGCAATAGCAAGTATTTCAACTACTTTTGCTCAAAATGAAATAGATGCACTAAGGTATTCACAGATATATTATGGAGGAACTGCAAGGTCAACTGCTTTGGGTGGTGCTTTTGGAGCTTTAGGAGCTGATTTTTCATCATTAAGTCAAAATCCTGCAGGTATAGGCTTGTACAAGATTTCTGAATTTACCTTTACACCTTCTTTTTACATTGGCAAAACCAATTCCACATTTATGGGTTCTCCTGAAAGAGAAGATTATAAATACAATTTTAATCTGGGGAATATTGGATTCATCTATACTTTTTTTAAAAGAGGTAATTATGCTGAAGCACCTGGTTTTAAAGCAGCTCAGTTTGGTTTTGGGATCAACCGATTAAACAATTTCAACAACAGAATGATCATGGAAGGTTTTAATCCTACAAGTTCGATGATGAACCAATATGTAGCTTATGCAAATGGATTTAATTCCGATGATCTCAACAGTTTTGACACCCGACTGGCCTATGATGCTTACCTTATTAATCCAAAAGCCTCCGATTCAACACAATATACTTCTGTTGTAAATGGTGGCCAGATGCAGCGGAAAACTATTTCAACCAGCGGATCAATGAACGAAGTAGTAATGTCGTTAGGAGGTAATTATAGTGATAAATTATACATTGGAGCAACCTTGGGATTTCCATTCTTTCACTATTACGAAAATGCAACCTATAAAGAAACAGATACAAAAGATACCATTAACGACTTTAATTCATTTACAGTTTCTGACGATTTAAAAACAACAGGTGCCGGTATTAATTTCAAATTCGGTATCATTTACCGTCCTATTGACATGGTTAGATTTGGTTTGGCTTTTCACTCTCCAACGTATTATTATTCGATGCAGGACGAATACAGCCGGAAAATTGATTCCGATCTTGAAACGAAGGGTAGATATAACTTTAATTCACCCGCTGGAAGTTTTGAGTATGAATTGACTACACCTTTGAGAGTTATTGGAAGTATTGCATTTGTATTTGGAGAGTATGGTTTAATAAGTGCAGATTATGAATTTCTGGATTATGCGGATGCACGTTTAAGAGCAAATGACAATGCAGAATTTTTCGACCAAAATGATGCCATCCAGACAAAATATACAAATACTTCTAACTTAAGAATAGGGACCGAATGGAAACTGAACCCGTTGTCATTCAGAGCCGGATATGCTTATTACGGAAGTCCTTTTAAATCTGACATTAACGATGGCAAAAGATCCACAATATCTTTTGGACTAGGCTTCAGAGAAAAACAATTTTTTATTGACTTTGCCTATGCATATTCCATCCAAAAAGAAGATTACTATTTCTACGACCCATCTATAGTGCCACTTAGTCCTGCTAAAAACGAATTAACCGGCAGCAATATTATGATGACCATTGGATTCAAATATTAAATCAGGATTTGTGATATTTATATTCAAATTTTATACAGTTTAAAAAAGAAAGCCAATGTTTCAATACATTGGCTTTCTTTACTTTTTACTTTTTATTTTCCCTTTAACCTTTTTCCTTTAACTCCTTCTTAATTCAAAATTCTTACCCAAATACACCTTTCTTACATGTTCATCTTCTGCCAATTCCCTGGAAGTACCTGATTTTAAAATCGCCCCTTCAAACAACAGATAAGCTCTGTCGGTTATATTAAGTGTTTCATGTACATTGTGATCGGTAATGAGGACGCCAATATTTTTTTCTTTTAATTTCTTTACAATGGTTTGAATATCTTCAACCGCTATAGGATCCACACCTGCAAAAGGTTCATCCAATAAAATAAATTTAGGATCAACTGCCAAGGCGCGGGCTATTTCGGTACGTCTTCTTTCTCCACCCGAAAGCTGAATGCCCTGGCTTTTACGGATATTCTGTAATCCAAATTCATTCAACAAGACTTCCAATTTTTGACGGCGTTCTTCTTTACTTAGTTTTGTGAATTCAAGCACAGCCATTATATTATCTTCCACGCTCAGTTGTCTAAAAACGGAAGCTTCTTGTGCCAGATAGCCGATGCCATACTGAGCTCTCTTATACATGGGCATCTCAGTAATATCAAGATCATCCAGGTAAACTTTTCCGGAAAGTGGTTTTATTAAGCCCACCGTCATATAAAAAGTAGTTGTTTTACCTGCACCATTGGGTCCTAATAAGCCTACAATCTCTCCTTGTTCCACCTGTACCGAAACGCCGTTGACAACTGTACGACTCTTATATTTTTTTACTATATTTTCAGTTCTTAATATCATTGCTTTATAAATCTGACACTTATTTAAACTAATCTAACGGTTATTTATTGTTTGTTTGTTTGTATTTCTTCCCAGAATTCCAATGCTCGACGAGTATGAGGGATAACGATAGTGCCACCTATTAAATTGGCAATGCCGAAAACCTCAAATAGCTCTTCGGTAGTTACTCCATTTTCATCACATTTCAACAGATGATATCTTACACAATCGTCGCAACGCAATACCATGGAAGCAACCAAACCCATTATTTCCTTCGTTTTTACGTCCAATGCACCTTTAAGGTAAGCATTGGTATCGGCATTATAAATCCGCTTGAGCGTTTTATCGTGCGTGGCAAGAATTTTTTCATTCATCCGTTGCCTATACTCGTTGTATTCGTCTATTAATTTGCTCATTTTTAGTTATTGGTTATTAAGCCGGAAGTCCGAAGACTGATACTGGAAGACCAACTATTGATTGTATTTTGTTATTGGTAGTTGCGTTTATTCAGAAAAGTAAAAAGTAAATCCTGAGTTATTTGTCTTCTGACTTCTGACTTCTGACTTCTGACTTTTTCCTTTTTCCTTTTTCCTTTTTCCTTTTTCCTTTTAAATAATCCCTTCCCTTATCAGATCATGCAAATGAATCACCCCTGTATAATGATCATTTTCGTCAACTACTAGCAATTGCGTAATATTATTTTGTTGCATAACATTTAATGCTGTAACTGCCAGTTCGCTTTTCTGAATTGTTTTTGGATGCAGCGACATAATATCTTTGGCTTTCAATTGCTCAATAGGAATATCATTTTGTAGCATGCGTCTTAAATCGCCATCCGTAACAATACCAATAATCATATTATTTTCTACTACTGCTGCAGCGCCTAAACGTTTGGAAGAAATTTCAAGAATGGTTTTTTTAACATCGGTATCAGGTCCTACTTTTGGCACTTCATTGTTTACCGACAAATCGGCAACCTTTAAATACAATTGTTTTCCTAATGCTCCACCGGGATGATATTTAGCAAAATCACTTGTAGTAAAACCTCTGCATTCGAGCAAAGCAACTGCCAGTGCATCACCCATCACCAACTGTGCAGTAGTGCTGGAAGTAGGTGCCAGGTTATTGGGACATGCTTCTTTCTGAACACTGCAATTGATTCGATAATCTGCCTGTGAAGCAAGATATGAATTCGTGTTGCCATGCATTGCAATCAGCTTATTCCCCATTGACTTGATCAAAGGTACCAAAACTTTGATTTCTGGTGTATTTCCACTTTTTGAAATACAAATAATGATGTCATCAGTTTGAATAATTCCTAAATCACCATGTATAGCATCAGCCGCATGCATAAAAATAGCGGGAGTCCCTGTAGAATTAAAAGTAGAAACGATTTTAGAGCCTATATTTGCACTTTTCCCAATTCCAGAAACTATAACTCTACCTTTGCATTGGTGAATGATTTCGACACATTTTGCAAATTCAATATCAATGTAATTTTTAAGATTAATAACCGATTCAGCTTCATCGTTAATTGTTGATATTGCTATTTTCTGGATTTCTTCGTAAGATTTCAATGTTAAATATTTTGTAAATAAATTATTTTATTAAATGACTCCAAAAATTGCAGTACATTTACATTACAAACCTACATTAATTTTTTTATTCAACAATAGAAAATTATAAAAAACGTTAGGTTTTTTTTACAAATCTTGAAAAATTTGACTAATTTTACAAAAGATAACAATATACATTTAATTAAAATCATAAATGGCGACTAAGGAAAGTGATTCTCTACATAAAAATTTAAAGAAGATCTTTGGATTTGATAATTTCAAAGGGAATCAGGAAGAAATTATCAATAGCTTATTAGAAGGGAAAGATTCATTTGTGATCATGCCGACTGGTGGAGGGAAATCACTTTGTTATCAATTACCTGCAATTATCAGCAAAGGAACGGCTATTATTATATCCCCTTTAATTGCTTTGATGAAAAATCAGGTTGATGCAATTCGGAATTTTGGCAATGACAATGGTATTGCACATTTTTTAAACTCATCGTTATCCAAAACAGAAATCAAGGCAGTAAAAGCAGATATAACATCCGGAAAGACAAAACTTTTATACGTTGCCCCCGAATCTCTTACAAAGGAAGAAAATATTGAATTTTTTAAAGATATCACCATTTCATTTTACGCAATTGATGAAGCCCATTGTATTTCGGAATGGGGACATGATTTCAGACCTGAATACCGAAGATTGCGACCCATTATAGAAGCAATCGGAAAAAAAGTACCCATTATTGCCCTTACAGCTACAGCAACACCTAAAGTGCAACAAGATATTCAGAAAAACCTGAATATGATGAATGCAAATTTGTTCATATCTTCATTTAACCGTCCAAATTTGTACTATGAAGTACGAACGAAGACGAAAGAGGTGAACAAAGAAATCATCAAATACATCAAAGGACACATGGGCAAGTCGGGCATCATTTATTGTCTGAGTCGAAAAAAAGTTGAAGAATTAGCCGAAACCTTATTGGTTAACGGCATCAAAGCATTGCCATACCATGCAGGATTAGATCCTGTGGTGCGCGCAGGAAACCAGGACAAATTCCTGATGGAAGAAGTAGATGTAATAGTTGCTACTATTGCCTTTGGAATGGGAATTGACAAACCGGATGTAAGGTTTGTTATTCACAACGATATGCCTAAAAGTCTCGAAGGATACTATCAGGAAACCGGAAGAGCTGGAAGAGATGATGGCGAAGGAAATTGCATTGCTTTTTACAGCGAAGAAGATATTATTAAACTTGAAAAGTTTTTAAAAGGGAAACCAGTTTCAGAACAGGAAATTGCCATGCAATTGATGAACGAAACCGTTTCTTATGCTGAGTCATCTGCTTGCAGGAGAAGAGTATTGCTGCATTATTTTGGAGAAAATTACGATCAGGAAAACTGCAATACTTGCGATAATTGCAATCATCCCAAAGAAAAAACAGATGGAACCGATGATGTAGTTACTGCTATAGAAACGGTAATTGCTGTAAAGCAATTATTTAAATCAAAACACATTGCTCAGATTATTATCGGCAAGAATTCTGCTACCCTTAAAAAAATGAAGCATGATAAACTTCCACAATTCGGCATTGGTGCTGATAAAGTGGAAGGATACTGGAATGCCGTCATTCGCCAGGCTATTATCGAAAATTTATTGGTGAAAGATATCGAAAACTATGGGTTATTAAAAGTGAGTCAGGAAGGATTAAAATATATTAAAAAACCATATAAAATCATGATTGCCAAAGATCATGATTTCCTGAACGATGATGATGATTTATTAGATGTATTAGGTGGCGGCCATTCAAATGCAACCGATAAGACTTTGTTCTCTTTATTGAAAGATTTGAGAAAGGAAATTTCGAGAAAAGAAAAATTACCTCCGTTCGTTATTTTTCAGGACCCGTCTTTAGAGGATATGACCATACAATATCCAATAAATATGGAAGAAATGAGACAAATTACCGGCGTGGGTATTGGGAAAGCTGCAAAATACGGACAACCTTTTATTGATTTAATCAAAGCTTACGTCGATGAAAACGAAATAGAACGGCCACAGGATTTAGTTGTAAAATCGGTTATAAACAAATCAGGACTTAAAGTTTATATTATACAAAATATTGACAGAAAATTATCGCTCGAAGATATTGCCACTGCCAAGAGTTTAACGATGGAAGAATTACTTTCAGAAATTGAAAGTATCGTTTCATCAGGGACTAAAATAGATATCAACTATTACATTGATGAATGTGTAGACATGTATCACCAGGAGGAGATCTATGAGTTCTTCAGAGAAGCTGAATCAGATTCCATTCAGGATGCTTTATTTGAATTGGGCGAAAATGAATATTCAGAAGAAGAAATCCGTTTGATGCGCGTCAAATTCATGTCTGAAATCGGAAATTAATTTTGAGGTATCCAAATGCTGAATTTTATAAGTTATTCCAGTTAAAGAAAAAATTACATTGTAAATCAAATTAATACATATTAATAACAAAACATCATTTTTATGAACGAAGAAAACAATAGTGTGGAAAATATGGAAGAAAACGCACAAACACCAATTACACAAACTCCTATTACCGAAGTTTCACCTTCCGCCACTACTTGCAAAAAATCAAACTGTGGAATGATATTCAATATTTTTGCCGGTTTAGCTATTGTTGGCTTATATATTTTGTTCTTTACTTCACAAAATAAAAAAGAAATAGTACAACCTGTTGGTTTAAAAACAGCATTGAGCATCGCTTACGTTGATAGCGACTCAATTTGGGAAAATTATGAATTTGTAATCTCAACAAAAAAAGAACTGGCTGATTTGGAGCTAAAACTTACCAATAATTATAAAGCTCAAGCAATGGGTTTTAAAGCTGAATATGAAAATTATCTGAAAATAGGTGCTACCTTACCATTGAACGAACAAAAGAAACAAGAAGCAGTATTACAACAAAAGCAGAGCAATCTGATGGATCTGGAAAAAAGTCTGGGAAATCAGTTACTCGAGGTGAAACAAAACAAAAATATACAACTACAGGATTCAATATTTGCATATATTACACGTTTTAATGAAGGTCCAAAATATTCTTTTATCCTCGAAAAATCAAGAACCAGCGGAATATTGTTTGCTAATGACAGTCTGAATATCACAAAAGAAGTCTTAGTTGGATTGAACGAAACTTATACAAAAGCAAAAAACAAATAAACCTGAATTCTATGCTGTTAGAAGTATGCGTTAATTCAGTAGAATCAGCCATAGCAGCCGAAAAAGGCGGTGCTCAGCGTGTAGAATTGTGCAATAGTATACCTGAAGGAGGTACTACACCTTCTTCAGCTGCCATTTCATTATCGAGGAAACATCTTTCTATTGATTTAAATGTAATCATACGACCACGGGGAGGAGACTTTTTATATTCTTCTCTTGAACTGGAAATCATGAAACAAGATATCATGGTTGCAAAAACGTTGGGTGCTGATGGTGTTGTTTTTGGTATACTTACGCGGGAAGGTAAAGTCGATAAAACAAGCTGTCATCAGCTGCTCGAATCGGCTTACCCCATGCGAACCACATTCCACAGAGCATTTGACATGGTATCTGATCCTTATAATTCACTAAATGATATCATTTCATTGGGATTCGACAATTTGCTTACATCAGGCCTACAACCCAAAGCTTTTGAAGGTGTTCATCTGATCAAACAATTGATTCAGCAAGCTAACGGGAAAATCAACATTATGCCCGGAAGTGGAATCAACGAATCCAATATTAAAGAAATTGCTTTGCTCACAAATGCAAAATCTTTTCATGTATCTGTAAGAACGAAAACAGACAGTAAGATGATTTTCAGAAATCTTGCGATTAGGATGGGAGGAATCGAGCATATTTCGGAATACGAGAATAGCATCACCGATGAAAATCGTGTGAAAACAATTCAAGAAATTCTATTGAGTATTTCTTAACTCCAATATTTGTTATCATCTATTCTCCTCTTTAGGATATCAGAACAAACCAGCCAATTGGCTTTTAATTTCATTTTCATACTGTCTGCTATTTTGTTACAGCTATATTTTCTTTCAGATATAAATATCTTTTAATTACTTCCATCCCTTTTTTAATAGAAAATATTATTTGAATCTAATATTTTACCAATATCATATTTATATTATTTTTGAGTTTTCATTCATATTTGTATTAAAAATCCATACAAAAACTAAATGCATTTAGATAAATTTTCTATAAAAATGCTAACTTTCTTATTTTCTGTTATTTATAACAAATAAATATATGATTTGAATTAAAAAAAAGGGGTTCATTATATTAATAAAAATAATACATTTGCAACAAAAAGATATCAATAGTTAATTTCAAAAAAAACAATTTAAAATGCAATACGGTCATTTCTCGGAAGACGGCAAAGAATATATTATTACCAAAATGAATACTCCCAGTCCATGGATTAATTATCTATACAATGGGAGTTATTTTACAAGTATTTCAAATAATGGCGGTGGCATGAGTTACTTTAAAAGTCCCTTGCATGGACGCATTACCCGTTATCGTATCAATGAAGTTCCACATGATCGTCCGGGGAAGTATATTTATGTAAAAGACAATGAAACCGGTGAAGTATGGAGTTTAACCTGGCAACCTATTGGGAAACATCTGGAAGCCTACAAACTGGCACACGGATTTGGATATACTCGTTCTGAAGCTACTATCAATGGTATTGATTCTTCTGTACTCTTTTTTGTTCCACAGGACGATAATCAGGAATTGTGGAAAACTACATTAAAAAATATAACAGATAAACCCAGGAAATTATCCATCTATGGATATGTTGAACTGGCTTTGGGTCATGCATTGGTAGATTTAATCAATCAATGCGACGATCAGCATTTCAACCGTTCGCATTTTGAAAAAAATCTGAATGCGATATTCTCTACCAAGACCTATTGGGTCACTCAGAGTAAAGGAACACAGCAACAGGAAAACAAAGAATGGGATCAATGGACTTTTTTTACAGCCAATCATCCTGCTGCCGGATTTGAAACGGTTCGCGAACGCTTTTTGGGACTGTATCGCAACGAAAATAATCCAATAAGCATTGAACAGGATAATCTTTCGTGTAAGGATACTGATTTTGGAAATATCATCAATGCATTGAAAATAGATATCGAATTGCAACCCGGTGAAACCAAAGACCTTATTTTTACATTGGGTGTAATTGAAAAGTTACGCTTTGAGGAGCTGAAAGAAAAACAGGTTAACAAGTATAAAGATGTTGCACAAGTGGATGCCGCTTTTGTAAAGCTCAACAAAAGCTGGGATGATTATTTTGCCCATACTTCCGTTGAAACACCCGATGAAGACGTTAATATCTTTATGAAATACTGGATTCCTTATCAGGCAAAAGTTGCCTTTGATGTAGGACGTGTTGCAAGTTTTTATTACTGGGGTATTGGCAGGGGATTTGGATTTAGAGATACAGCTCAGGATACCATTGCTGTTACCATTTCAAATCCCGAAAAAGCAAAAGAACGTATCCTACTTCTATCCCGGCAAATGCGAACGGATGGCAAGGTTTATCATCATTTCCACGGAGATGGCGAGGGTGAATTTACGCAACATTGTGATGACCCGTTGTGGTATATGCTTGCAGTTTGCGAATACCTTAAGGAAACCGGTGACTTTAATTTACTGAACAACAAACAACGATTTATTGATGAAGGTATTGAAGGATCGGTGCTGGAACACATGCTGGCTGTAGTAAATTATGCTAAAAATAACCTTGGTATTCATGGACTTCCTATATTTGGAAGAGGAGATTGGAACGATACCCTTGATTATATTGGTGGAGCGGAAGGTGGTGAAAGTGTTTGGGGAGCAATGTTTTATGCAGCCATGCTGAATCTTTTTATCGAATTGCTTGATTATTTGAAGGAAGACGATGAAAAAAAAGAAGTTATTAAAGTCAGAGATATGCTCATCAAAGCGGTGGAAGACCATTGCTGGGATGGTGAATGGTATATCCGTGCTTTTGGGGGTAAAGGCCGCAAAGTAGGTTCAAAAGAAAATAAATACGGAAAAATATTTCTAAACACACAAATATGGCCGGTACTGGCAGGATTCCCTGATAAGGAACGCACTGTAACCGCCATGAATAGTGTTAAAACCTACCTTGATTCACCTGAAGGACCTAAAAAATGTTCACCAGCCTGGAAAGAAATTGATCCTAATATAGGGCTGGTTACCCGTTGTGTATGGGGAAAGAAAGAAAACGGAGCAGTATTCTGTCATCCTACTTCATGGGTAATTCAGGCAGAAACCATGCTTGGAAGAAGTAACCAGGCATTTAATTATTTCAAAAAAATGCTGCCCAACCGTATCGATAGTGATATTTTTGTAGCCGAACCTTATGTATTTTCTCAGTATATCACCAGCAACGAACATTCACAACCCGGACGTGCCAGTCATTCATGGCAGACAGGTTCTGCAGCATGGATGTATCGGGTTAGTTTTGATTATATATTGGGAATACGACCCACTTATAACGGCTTATTGATAGATCCTGCCATTCCTTCTCATTGGGAGGGCTTCAAAGCAAAAAGAATGTATCGCGGATGCCTTTATATTATTGAGGTAATCAATCAAAATCATGTTGAAAAGGGGGTTAAAGAGATCTTTGTGGATGGGAATAAGATAGAAGGAAATATACTGACGGTTTCAATAGAAAAAGAATGTATTGTTAAAGTAATAATGGGATGATCCCATCCCTGAAAGGGTTTTAAACCCTTGTAAGGGATATTTTTAATTTTATTTCAAATGATCATTAAATTAAACAGAAATCAGATTTTTTTAATTTCTATTTTCATCTTCATATTATTTTTACTTTCTGACAGATTAAGTTTTTATATCGGGAGTAAAATGACTACAGGTGAAATTGTTGAATTTGACACCTGGGAAACAGGTAGAAAGTTCAGATCTACAAATTATGTTCCTGTAGTTGAATGTAAATTTGATACTATGCTGTTTACATTTAAAGGAGCAACAGATGTTGAAAGGGTATACAAATGTGGCGATATAGTAAAAGTTATTTATAAATCAGATTTCAGCGATGCCAGAATTTATAGTTTAACAGGTTTCTGGTTTCCCATGTATCCAATGGCATTATTGGGAAGTTTATTCATTCTGATTGCAGCTGCTGTTTATTCATTTATTGAACCAACTGAAAAAATAGAATTTAAATTTGATAAAAAGATAAGCTTTAATAAAACAAAAGCAGAAACAGGAATTGTAAAAAAAGACCTGTTGCAGTAAATATACTCAAACTTTGATAAATACAAAATCTGACATTTAAAATTATGTTAGATTTAAAACAAAAATAATATGAAAAGACATACCAATAGTCCGATATTAACCAGAGATGACATACCTGACATTTTTCCTCAACTGGTGGATGCTACATCGGTATTCAATCCTGGTGCCATCAAATTCAAGGATAAATACTTATTGATGCTCAGAGTCCAAAGCCGATCGCGCGAAACATATATGGTAATGGCTGAAAGCAATGATGGTATTGACTTTAAAGTTGATAATAAAATCGTGGATTTCAAAGGCATTGAATTAATTAAAGAAAAGATTTATCATATCTACGATGCAAGGATTTCAAAAATTGAAGAGGTCTATTACATTATGTTTGCCATGGATATGGATGGCGGCTGCCAGCTGGGGCTTGGGAAAACACTGGATTTTAAACATTTTGACTTCATGGGTATTACTTCCAATGAAGATATCAGAAATGGAGTATTGTTTCCGGAAAAAGTAAATGGTCATTATTTGAGAATGGATCGCCCTAACAGATCCCGTCATGATAATGGAACCAGCTCAGGGAGTACGATATGGCTTTCAAAGTCATCTGATTTATTAAACTGGGAACCTTTGGCTCCTTTGATTGATGGACGTTTCCATTACTGGGATGAATTTATCGGTTCAGGTCCTCCTCCTGTTAAAACACGAAAAGGCTGGTTGCACATTTATCATGGTGTGGCCGGTCATTTTGGAAGTTCTAACATCTACCAGGCCGGAGTAATGTTATTAGACCTTAAAGATCCCTCAAAAGTAATTGCAAGAAGCTGGTGCAACATATTGGAACCCCGTGAACTTTATGAAATGGTTGGACAGGTTCCCAATGTTACATTTCCAAGTGGAATGATAGTGATGGAATATGATGATGAAGGCTTTGCTTTACTCGAAAGTGAAGTGTATGTATATTACGGAGCTGCGGATACTTCGGTGGGTCTGGCAGTAACAACGATTGGAGAATTGATTGAAAAATGTTATCAGTAAGGGTTTAGAAGATAGACTTTTATTGGTTTAGACATTTAGGAAGAAGAAAAAAATAGTAACGTAAATATTATGAGAGATCATACAAAACTTAGGGCATTTGAACTTGCAGATGAAGTGAGGAGTTTAAGATAAGATAATAGGAACAAAAAATAACAACGTGCTAGTAGCCTAACAGCCTGAACACCTGATAGCCTCGAAGCCTAAACTACAAAAAATATGAATCTTTCAACAATAGACTGGGCCATTGTACTGACATTACTGGCGATGATGGTAGGAATGGTATTATTTAGCAAAAAACTGGTAAGAAGTGTTTCCGACTTCTTAGCTACCGGACGAACAGGTGGCAGGTATATTATCTCCATGTTTCAGGGAACTGCTGCTTTAGGAGCCATTACAGTAGTAGGTGCCATGGAGCAAAATTATAATGCAGGTTTCAATTCACGTTGGTGGGAAATGCCCACAGCAGTGATTCTTGTTACAATGAGTGTTACAGGCTGGGTAATTTATCGTTTCAGGCAAACCAAAGCTTTAACGATGGCTCAGTTTTTTGAAATAAGATACAGTCGCACGTTTAGAATATTTGCTGGTTTTCTTGCCTTTTTTTCAGGTGTATTCAATATGGTAATTTTCCCTTCCGTCAGTTCGCGTTTCTTTATTTATTTCTGCGGAATTCCTGAAATTGGACACATTGGTTCTTTTTCAATAACATTTATTTTAGTAACTGCAGTAATGGTATTAATTCCTCTGTATTTTATATTTACCGGCGGGCACATTGCAGTAATGTTTACCGACTTTATCCAGGGTGTTTTTGTAAATATAGTTTTTGTACTCATCGTTATATTATTACTAATCAAAGTTGACTGGGCTCACATAACAACTGCCATTTCCAGTGCAGAAGCAGGGAAATCGCTCATTAATCCTTTTGATGCGAGTAAAGTGCAGGATTTTAATCCCTGGTTCTTTTTTATAGGTATGTTTGGACTAATCTATACCAAAATGTCGTGGCAGGGCAATTCTTCCTTTAACATTGCAGCCAAGAGTGCACATGAAGCAAGAATGGCAGATGTTTTAAGCAATTGGAGGCTCGTTCCGCAATGGGGATTATTTCTGGTTTTTGTTCCTATTGTAGCTTATACGCTGTTTCACCATGCTGATTATAAAAGTATAGCCGATACTATCAATGCAACACTTGCCACTGCCGGCAATACTGCTCAGCAAAGTCAGTTAAGAGTGCCCATGGCTTTAAATTATCTTTTACCGGTTGGGTTAAAGGGAGCTTTTGTTGCCATTATGCTTGCTGCAGCTATCACTTGTCATAATACCTACATGCATTCATGGGGTAGTATTTTTATTCAGGATTGTATCATGCCTTTGCGAAAAAAAGCTTTTGAACCCAAAGAACATTTGAAATACCTTAAACTCTCCATTTTGGGTGTTGGAATTACAATTTTTGTGCTCAGTATTATTTTCCAGCCGAAGGATCTTGTATTCTTATTCCTTAATATTTCCGGTGCAATTTTCGTAGGAGGTTCGGGTGCTGTAATTATCGGTGGTTTATACTGGAAACGAGGCACAACGGCTGCTGCATGGGCAGCTATGATAACCGGCGCTCTAACTGCATCGCTTAATATACTTTTAAATAAAATTATTACAGACTTCCCAATAAACGGACAATGGGGCTGGTTCCTGGCAATGATTGCAGCAACAGTTGTTTATATAGTTGTTTCGTTGCTTACTAAAAGACCTGCAATTATTCTTGACCAGATGTTGCATAGAGGTATTTATGCTGATAAAGTGGAGATAAAAGATGAAGATGCTCAACCGGTTAAAGGCTGGAAAGTATTAGGAACTAACAAAGAATTTACAAAAGGTGATAAAATCATTTACATAGTAACAATGGGCTGGACAGCCATGTGGGTATTAGTTTTTATAGTTGGCACCCTCTACAATTTCTTTGTCAGGAAAATCACCAACACCGAATGGATGGATTTCTGGATGATTTATACCTACATATTCCTTACCGCTTCCATCATTGTTACAGTATGGTTTACCATTGGTGGTTTTAAAAATTTAAAGGAAATGATTTTTGCATTGCGTCACAATATTCGCGATCACAGCGATTCAGGATTTGTTGACAGAAATAAAAAAGAAGAAAAAGAAGCTGTAAGTGATTTAGAGAATTAAACTTTTAGGTGAAGATAAAGAAGGGTAATAATTTCAAATCAGGAATAAAACTTCTCATAAAATATAAATACACACAATGATGAATACAAAACAGCTATTTCTTATGACAGCAATCGTTTTAGGCATGGTTTCATGTAAGCAAAAAACAGAAAATAACGATACGAAAGATCTATTAAAAGATGATCTGAAATTCTTAATGACAGAACCCAAAAATTATATCTGTTACCGAACCGATGAAACTATCGTGATTGATGGTAATCTGGAAAAGAATGCGTGGCAACAGGCTGAATGGACGGATTTATTTGTAGATATAGAGGGTGATAAACAGCCAAAACCAACCCAGGAAACGAAGGTAAAAATGTTGTGGGACAACACCTATTTATATATAGCGGCACAAATTGACGAAGATCATATATGGGCTTATCTCGAAAATCATGATGATATTATTTTTAGAGACAATGATTTTGAAGTATTTATTGATCCTGACAATGATGCCAACAATTATTTTGAATTTGAAATGAACGCAAAAGGAACTATATTTGATTTATTCCTGCCTCACCCCTACCGGCATTCATCGTTTGCTTTGCATAACTGGGATTTTAAAGGTATTAAAAAGGCAGTAAAAATAGATGGAACCCTTAACAATGGGAATGATAAAGATAAAAAATGGTGCATTGAACTTGCCATTCCATTTACTTCATTGTCATTTGGACTGGATAGTGGCAAACCAAATCCGGATAAATTATGGCGAATCAATTTTTCGCGTGTAGAATGGGATACTCAATGGGAAAACGGGAAATATATCAAACTCAACGACAAAGAAGGCAATCCCCTGCCTGAACACAACTGGGTTTGGTCACCGGTTGGCGTTATCAGTATGCACATGCCGGAAAGATATGGCTATCTGAAATTCTCAAACAATAAAGCAGGAACGAACAAGGAAGAATTTATACTCCCAAAAGAAGAAAACTTAAAACGTATTTTATGGGCTGTATTCTATAGAGAAGAAGTGTACTTCGAAAAAAATAAAAAATACACAGCTGAGGTTTCTGAACTCGGGAATGACATTTATAGTCTTTTCAATGCAAAAGAATACAAGCTAAGTATTATGATTGCTGAAACGCAATACGAAGCAAAACTGGAAAGTATGGATGGCAATACAAAATTATATATTACCAATGAAGGCTTCATAAAAGATTTGAGTTTGAAAATCAAATAGATCTCAGCTTTCAAAAATGACATCTATTCCGATGACACATTTGTTTTCAAAAAAAGACAGGGATTTAAATACAAAAGCCAGCTTCACAACTGGCTTTTGTATTTATTGATTAAACTATCTTTTTATTTAAACAGCTTAAAAATATCATTCCCGTTGGCAAACAGCAGCAAACTGAACAGAATCACCATACCTGCAATCTGGGCATATTCCACAAACTTATCGTTGGGTTTGCGGCCAGAAATAATCTCGTAAAGCAAAAACATTACATGTCCACCATCCAAAGCAGGAATTGGCAGTATATTCATAAAAGCAAGAATAACAGATAACAAAGCAGTCATGTTCCAGAAAACTTCCCAACTCCAGGTTGTAGGGAACAAACCACCAATGGCTCCAAATCCACCTACCTGTTTGGCACCTTCTTTTGTAAAAACCAGTTTCATTTGTTTCACATAACTACCTAAGGTTTCAACTCCTAAGCTGATACCGGCAGGTATAGAAGCCAAAAAGCTATATTCCGTTTTTTTGGTCTCAAAGTATGTTGAAGGTAATTTAGTTGCCACTCCAATTTTGCCTTCATCTGAAAGTGTGAGTTTTGCCTTTTGTTCGATGTTGTTGCGCAAAAAACTGATTTCCACTTCTTTTCCTTTGTATTTTGCAGCTGTAGCAGGAAAATCATTAAAGAAGAGGGTAGTGTCATTATTAACTGCAATGATTTGATCGCCTTTTTGCAAAGAAGCTTCAGCAGCAGGACTTCCAGCGGTTACTTCTTCAATTACAAATGGGAAACGAGGTTCTATAAAAGTTTTAATTTTTGACGAAAGTAATTGTTTGGTAAAATCGGCAGGTAAAGTAACCGAAATCAATTCTCCATTGCGTTCCAATTGAACTGTTTTAGCAGCATCAATTAAAATACGTTTAGGAATATCATTCACATTTTCAACATCGACATTATCGATTTTTAATATTTTATCGCCATTTTGAAAACCGGCTTTTAATGCTATTTCATTAAATTGCAACCCAAATTTTGCATTTTTAGCAGGTAAATATTCACTGCCCCATGCAAATAAAATCATGGCATAAATAAACATTGCCAGTAAAAAATTAACGATTACACCACCTGTCATAATCAGCAATCGTTGCCATGCTGGTTTTGAACGAAATTCCCAGGGTTGTGCGGGTAGTTTCATGGCCTCTTTGTCCATAGATTCGTCAATCATTCCGGATATTTTTACATAACCACCCAAAGGTAACCAGCCAATACCATATTCTGTATCCCCTTTTTTAAACTTAAAAAGCGAAAACCAAGGATCGAAAAACAAATAGAATTTCTCAACTCTGGTTTTAAAAAGTTTTGCAAAAGCAAAGTGTCCTGCCTCGTGAAGGAGTACAAGTATAGATAAACTTAAAATCAAGCCCAAAGCTTGCGTTAAAATGCCCATTTTAATATATGTTGTTAATGAATGAATTTATACTAAATTCTAAAGTGCAAAGATAATCATTTTAGTGAGAGTCTCATCTGTAGTGAGCTTTTCACAAAATCATATTAATTCGTGAGCTACTCTTCTGGTTTCGCGGTCTGTTTGAATATAGTCCTCTAATTCCGGTTCAGCTATAAAATTTATTTTTTGCATACAGCTTTCAATTACATCAGCCATTTGCAAAAACCCGATTTTATCCTGTAAAAATGCATGTACTGCCACTTCGTTGGCAGCATTTAAAATACATGGCATATTCCCGTTCTGACGCATCGCTTCAAAAGCCAGATTTAAACCAGTGAATGTGGCTGTATCCGGTTTTTCGAAAGTAAGTTGTGGATAATCCATAAAGTTAAATCGCGGATAATCTGTTTTAAAACGGTAAGGATAACTAAATGCATACTGAATCGGTAACTTCATATCGGGAAGTCCCATCTGTGCTTTCATAGATCCATCCTGAAACTGCACCAAAGAATGCACTATGGATTGAGGATGAATGATGATATCAATTTGTTCCGGCTTTAAAGCAAAAAGCCATTTGGCTTCAATTACTTCCAACCCTTTATTGACAAGCGTTGCAGAATCTATCGTGATTTTTCTACCCATTTCCCAGTTCGGATGTTTCAAAGCATCTTCTTTGGTTACCTTGGCAAGAAAATTTCTGTCTTTACCTCTGAACGGTCCACCTGAAGCTGTTAAATATATTTTCTCCACCGGATTTTGAAATTCGCCCACCAGACATTGAAATATAGCTGAATGCTCAGAATCAACCGGTAAAATATTTACAGCATTTTCTCTGGCCAGTTGGGTAACCAATTGACCGGCTACTACCATACATTCTTTATTTGCCAATGCAATGGTTTTTTTGGCTTCAATTGCTTTTAGTGTAGATCTTAAACCTGCAAACCCAACGATAGCTGCCAATACAATGTCTATTTCAGTAGAATCAACAATCTGACTGATTGAATTTTCGCCTGCATACACTTTAATATCATGTGGTTGCAATGCTTCTGAAACTTTATTGTATAGTTTTTCATTTCCAATTACAACTGAATTTGGTTTAAACTCAAGTGCTTGCCTGATTAATAAATCAGCATTGCAATGAGCGGTCAACACCTCAACTTCGAGGTCATCAGGATGGGCTTTAATAACATCAAGGGCTTGAGTTCCAATAGAGCCGGTAGAACCCATTATAGCTATTCGTTTTTTCATAGTTATTATTTAGAAAGGGATGTAGTCGTTCGGATTCACAGGATTTCCGTTGTACCACAATTCGAAATGTAAATGAGGTCCACTGCTTAATTCGCCTGTATTTCCGATAAAAGCAATCGGGTCACCGGCTTTTACCGATTCACCTAACTTTTTTAATAGAGCCGAATTGTGTTTGTATACAGAAATCAGGTTGTGCTGGTGTTGAATCCCGATAATATAACCTGTTTCTAATGTCCAGTCCGCAAAAATGACAGTTCCGTTCAGCACTGATTTAATCACTTCATCTTTTTTACCTGCAATATCGACACCATAATGTTGTTTTGCAACATCAAATCCATTGATAACAATCCCTTTGAGTGGAGTAAAATAAAAAAAACTACTGATAGAAGTATTTACAGAGGGCGATTCAGTTGCATCCACTGTTAAATCCTGTGAAGATAAATCGTATTTGTTTTCACTTTCAATCTGTCTGCGTAAAATGGAATCTTCTTTAGACTTTTTGATAATTATATTCCCATATTTTAAAGAAGAATCTTTTGATAGAGTACTTGCCGGATCAATGATGGCTTTACCTTCGATAATCATTTTTAAATTTTTCAAATACAATTCTCTGCTTTTAACTTCGTTTTGTAATGAATCAATTTTTAATGCATTGATATATGATTCTTTATTGAGTTTCAGATTGGTATAACCTGGAATATATTCCCTGAGTGGCGTAAAAGCAATGATATAGGTGGTTGCAAAAACAAGAAGGATAGCAACAGAACCAATGGCAACAAATACGTTGAGTCTGGACAAACGAAACGATAACTTTTCCTCAAAAGTATCGTCATTCATTATAACCAGTCTGTATTTGTTCTTGAGCTTAATCAACCACTTTTTCCGTGGTTTTACTTCTTCAGGCATGTTTTGGTATCCTCTTCAATATATAAATTGCAAATATCGGGAAAAAATGACAAAAAGCCTGTATTTCTTTATCATAAAAAAAGTTAAGATAGTTTATTTGTTTACAGAATGTTTCCTAAATTTGCTTTCTTAAATTCAAGCTTATGATATTAAATTTTATTCAATGGAATGTAAATCCCGAAATATTCCATATCGGCGGATTATCAGTAAGATGGTATGGTTTATTGTTTGCCATGGGGTTTTATGTTGGCTATCTGATTATGGAAAAATTTTTCAAGAAAGAAGGTATTCCATTGCCTGTCCTCGACAAATTAGCCATGTATATGATTATTTCTACAGTAATAGGTGCACGATTAGGCCATTGTTTATTTTATGAATCAGATTATTATCTAAGTAATCCAATTGAAATTTTATATATCTGGCACGGTGGATTGGCAAGCCATGGAGCTGCCATAGGCATTCTTTTTGCCCTTTTCCTTTTTGCCCGTAATACAAAAATATCGTATTGGTGGGTACTCGACCGTATTGTAATCGTTACTGCTTTAGCCGGGTTATTTATCAGAACCGGTAATCTGATGAATTCTGAAATTTATGGTCATGCCACCAATTTGCCATGGGGGTTTATTTTTGTAAGAGACGACAAAATGCTTATTCCCCGGCATCCGACTCAGATTTATGAAGCCTTGTGCTATTTAGCAATATCCATTTCATTGCTTTGGATTTATTATAAAAATGACGGAAAACCTAAACCCGGAATGATTTTCGGTCTGTTTCTGATTGCATTGTTTACCGTTCGCTTTGTATTGGAATATTTAAAAGAAACGCAGGTTGATTTTGAAAAAACCATGGCATTGAATATGGGGCAATTGCTGAGTATTCCTTTTGTTTTAGCAGGGATTGCAATTCTGGTTTTATCGTTGAAAAACAAACTGGGTAAGCCATATAACGGAGCAGATTACGTAACTAAAGAATAAAGAAATAATAAAAAAGGAATAATTGGCTTAAGTTCACTACGTATTTTAAGTACTCCAAATACTTTAGGCACTTTAAGTACTTTTAAATTAATTGACAGAATAATTAAAATACATTAAAATATAACTATATGAAAAGATTGGTATTGGTCAGACATGGCGAAAGTATCTGGAACAAAGAAAACCGTTTTACAGGCTGGACAGATGTTGATTTATCTGAAAAAGGTGCAGAAGAGGCCAAAAAAGGCGGTAAGGTATTATCAGAGAATAATTTTAAATTTAAATACTGTTATACTTCCTATTTGAAAAGAGCCATTAAAACACTCAATATCATGTTGGAAGAAATGGATCTGCTGTGGTTACCTGTCGAAAAAACCTGGCGACTGAACGAAAAACATTACGGAGAACTGCAAGGTTTGAACAAAGCAGAAACAGCTCAGAAATACGGAGATGAACAGGTTCATATCTGGCGCCGCAGTTATGATATCGCACCTGCACCATTGGCCGAAACTGACGAACGCAGTCCCCGTCTGGACGAAAAGTACCTGGATATTGATCAATCGCTGATCCCATTAACAGAATCCCTTAAAGAAACAGTGGAAAGAATCGTACCTTACTGGGAACAGAACATTTCCAAAAAATTGATTGAATGTGGCGAAGTCCTCGTATCAGCACACGGCAATAGCCTGCGTGGAATTATTAAAGTATTGAAAAACATCAGCGATGAAGACATTGTAAGCCTCAATCTGCCCACTGGTATTCCTTATGTTTTTGAATTTGATGATAACTTGATTTTACAAAAAGATTACTTTTTGGGTGACAAAGAGGAAATCAGAAAATTGATGGAAGCAGTTGCGAATCAGGGGAAGAGCAAATAGAAAGATTAAAGGGAAAAGATAAAGGAAAAGACTGCTTTGCCGGATTAAAAGTTCTTATAATTTCTAAATGTATTTCCACAGTATAAATTTTGAAAAACAGACAGCATGAGTGAAGATAATATCCAACAGTTTATACAATTGATGAACGAAAGCCTTACCAATCAAAGCTTCGTTAAATTGGCAATCATGAACAAACGTAACAAAGCCAACGAATTAAATACCGTGACTGCCAAACGGATTGAGGTTAAAGACGGCATTAAACTTTCTTTTGTATACAGATATCCAACCAAGGATATTACCAAAAACTACAGTTTTGAGGAAAGTGCTGTTATTGTTGAACAATTGTTGAAAACAGATTTCCTGCAAGCTGATTTATTTACACTGAAAGCTGATTACTATTTAACCATCCATAAAAACAATACCGCCAGCATACGACAAAAAGTTTCGAGCATCACCGAGGCACCTCAACCCAAACACGATAAAGAAAAACAACGGATGATTTCCCCAATTAGCAATATTTATTTAAATGAACTGGGCATTACTACTGCAGAAGGTGAAGTAAAGAAAAACATGCAGGATAAATACCGCCAGATCAATAAATACATTGAAATTATTGACGGAATACTGAAGAATACTCAACTGGAAGCGGACTTTAATGTGGTAGATATGGGAGCCGGCAAAGGCTATCTCACTTTTGCACTGTATGATTATTTGTACAATGTATTACAAAAAACACCACACGTTATCGGTGTAGAACTACGAAAAGAATTAGTGGAAGATTGTAATCAGATTGCTCAAAAATCATCTTTTAAAAATTTAAGTTTCAAAACAGGTACTATCAAAGAAATTGAGCTTCCTGAAACGGATATGCTTATTGCCCTGCATGCCTGTGATACGGCTACCGATGATGCCATATTCCGGGGAATACAATCTAAAGCAAAAATTATTGTATGTGCTCCCTGTTGCCACAAACAAGTCAGGAAACAGATGAATCCAACGGACGATTTAAGTTATATCAGCCAATTCGGTATTTTAAAAGAACGCCAAGCTGAATTACTCACCGATGGAATCCGTGCCTTGTTAATGGAAGCCTATGGTTACAAAACAAAAGTATTTGAATTTATTGCCACAGAACATACGCCCAAAAATGTACTGATTGTGGGCGTAAATCAAAAGAATGTCACAATTCCAAATCCTGATATTTTACAAAAAATCGAGAATATCAAGAAGATACACGGTATTGAATTCCATTATCTGGAAAAATTGTTGGAAAAATTGTAATAAAAAGTCAGAAGTCGCAAGACCGAAGCCGGAAGTTAGTTGTAACTATTTTAAAGTTGTGAGTTTATTAAATTAAAATAGATTCTATAATTATTGAAAAATGCCAAGAATTTCTTCGGATTTTAGAATTCCGTCTTCAAACTAAAAAACAAAAAACATGATAGAATTAGAACTTGGAATCGGATCGCGGGTAAAACATCCGCAGTTTGGCAAAGGCGTTGTTGTTCAACTACGCTCAGATGCCTATGAAATTACATTTATCGAAAACGGCATTCGTCAAATTATGCGTGATTACGAAGGCCTTGAAATAATTGAAGCCATAGAAACTCCTGACGATTTTCTTACGTATGATAAAATTGAGAAAAGCATGATACGTGTACTCCGTCGATTCAGCGACATTCACGAAACCGTGCCGATGGGCGTTAAGTGGTCAGGTGGAAGACTGGTAATGTTTCCCGGCGATAACAGTTTGAAAGAAAAGGAAATTCCCATAGATGCCTTTTTTCACAAAATCGTGATGATTCGAGACAGAGTGCGGGTACTGGAACAAAAACTGAATTCAAGCAAACTCACCGACGAAGAAAAAGTTGAAATGCAGCAATACATTACCCGTATTTATGGCAGTTTGACTACTTTCAATGTTTTGTTCAAAAACAAAGAAGATAATTTTGTAGGTGACAAAGGTGTTGAAAAGGCTTAATTTTGTTAAGAAACTTAATATAGCTTTAATTGTTCTACTTGTATAATCAATAAAAGTGAATAATGAAGATTCTGCTTACCGGAGTAACCGGATATATTGCACAGCGATTGTTACCGGTATTACTACTAAATGGGCATGAGATTGTCTGTTGCGTAAGAGATCAAAAACGGTTTAATATCCATAAATACAATTCTGACAAACTGAGTGTAATAGAAGCTGATTTCCTCTTGAAAAAGAGCCTTGACAAAATTCCGGAAGATATTGATGTAGCTTATTACCTCATTCATTCGATGTCGACTCTAGCTGGTGACTTCGAGAAAATGGAAGCCATCTGTGCTGAAAATTTCAAAGAATGTATCCAGAAAACTAGGGCTCAACAAGTTATTTATTTAAGCGGAATTGTTAACGAAGATGAATTGTCCAAACATTTATCTTCCCGAAAAAAGGTAGAGGAAATACTGTCAGCTGCCACATTTGCATTAACCACATTGAGAGCTGGAATAATAGTAGGTTCCGGCAGCGCATCCTTTGAAATCATCAGAGATCTGGTTGAAAAATTACCTGTAATGATTACACCACGCTGGCTGAATACAAAATGTCAACCGATAGCTATTCGTAATGTTGTAGAATATTTAAGCGGAGTCATCGGAAACACTGAGACTTTTCATAAAAGTTACGATATTGGAGGTCCTGACATCTTAAGCTATAAAGAAATGCTGTTAAGATTTGCCAGGATTAGAAATCTTAAGCGAAAAATTATAGTGGTCCCCGTGATGACACCAAAGATTTCATCGTATTGGCTCTATTTTGTAACTGCAACCTCTTTTGCGCTGGCAAAAAACCTGGTCAATAGCATGAAAGTTGAAGTTATTTGCAAACCCAATAATTTATCATCATTGCTTGGCATTTCATTGATTGATTATGATACTTCCATACAGCTTGCATTTGATAAGATTGAACAAAATCAAGTATTATCCAGTTGGAAAGATGCTCAAACGAGTGATATTATTGTACAAGGAATTTCAAAATACATTGAAGTGCCTGTAAATGGATGTTATAAAGATATCCATAAAATACCGGCTGAAAATGTAAGTGAGGTGCTTAAAAAAATATGGGCCATAGGAGGAAAAACAGGATGGTATTATGGCAACTGGTTATGGGAAATCAGAGGTTTTCTCGATCAGCTGATGGGTGGTGTTGGGATGAGAAGGGGCAGGAAAAGTGATACAGAAATTTCGCCAGGAGAAGCTCTTGACTTTTGGAGGGTTCTATTGGCAGATAAAGAAGCAAAAAGATTATTATTGTATGCCGAAATGAAATTACCCGGAGAAGCCTGGATAGAATTTAAAATTGATGAACAGAACATACTGATACAAACAGCTACTTTCAGACCTTTGGGTTTGTGGGGCAGAATGTATTGGTATTGCATGCTCCCTTTCCACGCATTTATTTTCAGGGGGATGATCAGAAATATTGCAAAAAACTAGTGGTATGAATATTAATACAAATACCTGGAACAAAATACGATACACTATATATACACCCGGTTATGATTTAATAGCCAGCTATTTCAATAATTCAAGAAAAAAGTCGATTGATGCTTTGGGAATAAAACCGAGGGATAAAATATTGATCATCGGAGCCGGAACAGGTCTGGATCTTAAGTTTCTTCCTATCGATTGCGAAATCACAGCTATTGACATAACTCCTTCCATGATTGAAAAAATCAAACACCGCAATAAAATCCTGCAGCTTAATTTAAAAGCATTGGTTAAGGACGGACAAGCCACTGAATTTAAGGATCAAACATTTGATATAGTTATACTTCATTTGATACTTGCTGTAATCCCGGATCCGGTTTCGTGTATTCAAGAGGCAGAGCGTGTATTGAAACAAGGCGGAAAAGTGGCTGTCTTTGATAAATTTGTCCATAAAAATCAAAAAGTATCACAATTACGGAAATCTTTAAATCTGATTACCAATCTGCTTTTTAGTGACATTACAAGAAATTTCGAATCAATAGTAAATCATTCCGGATTCACTGTTCTATCTGATATGGATGCTGATTTTCATGGAAATTTCAGATTGATACAGCTTAGAAAAGATAATTAATATTCAGACTCTCTACTCTTCCGGCTCTATTCTGTTTTTAAGTTCAAGCATTTCTGCTTCCAGCCTATCAATTTCACGTGTTTTCTTCTCAATACCGCTCCGGGCAGAGATAATACGTGCTTCTATGCCTGTTTTTGCAGTACTGTCCTTGCCCGATGAAACCAAAATATCCAGATGATCTTCCAATTCCGATAAATTTTCAGCGTCTTTTTCTATTTCTGATTTTAACTGATGGATTTCTGTATTGGTTTCGGCTAATTTATATTGCATCCTCACTTCCCAGTTCTTTTTCTTGGTATGAAAATACTCATCAACACGAGTATTTAGTATTTCAAAGGCAGATTGCAGACGAGCATATAATTCTTCTCTTTCCTCTTTAATCATCTTAATACCTTTAAATTCAGACTGTATTTTTTTGAGAAATTCACGGGTATCTTTGTATTCATGTGTTTCTTCTGCCTGGGCAAGTCCTTTGCTTACCAAAGCTTTTATGCGTTTATAGTTTTCAGATGCTTCTTTGGTAAAGCTTCCTCTTTCTTCGTCCTGCCGGAAATTCAGTTTTTCAAAAGCTTGCTGTAGGATGGCTTGCAACTCTAATCTTTGATCTCTCAATAAACCCGATTCCCTTATCTGCGTTTGCAGCTCTTTGAGTTGTTCGCGCACAGTTTTAAAATCAGTGGACTGTTCAGCTTGACTCAGTATTTCATGAACTTTCGGTTTAAATTCATCATACTGGCTTTGCGAAAGCGTAGAATTCTTTTCCGTTTCTTCTTCCTTACGAAGAGTAATAAGGGTGAATGCATCCTGAATTTTAGCATACAACTCATCCTTCTGATTTCTGCTGAGTTTTGCATCTCTTAATACAAGCTGAACTTGAATCAAGCTATCTTTAGCTGCCCTGGTATCATCGGTAGTATTAGAAAACGTAATCGCTTCTTCCACACTTTGCTTTAACTCATCATAATTCTCTGCAACTTCTGATACGAAATCTGAAGTTTCGGTATTTTGTTTTTCTTTCAAAGTGATAAAAGCAGCCTGTAACTTGGCATAAAGGGTTTCACGGTGTTCGCGTTGCAATTTGGCACCCTTAAAAAGCGACTGTACCTCAATCAAAAAATCCCAACATTCTCTAGTATCCTTTGTATGATGCGCCATAAAAACAGCTTCATCCACTTTATTTTTGATGGTAAAGTAATTCAATGCTGCCTCATTTTCAAAATTCAAACGGTCATCATTTATTTTCTGATTGATGTCGGCAAAACTAAGCTGGAGTCTATTGTATAACTCTTCGCGGTCTTCGCGATGAAGCTTCAACCCTTTAAAAGCATTTTGAATTTCAATCAAATACCCTTTGGCTTCGCGTAAGTCAGTAGTCTTCTTAACTTTACCCAGCGTTTGTTCAAGTTTGTTTTTTAGTTCTTTGTAATTTTTCAAACTTTCATCATCATGCATTTTATCAGAATCCATCATAACCGTAATATTTTAGATGTTTAAAGCAATTTGTTTTCTTAATGTTACAAAGTTAATATAAATTCCCGAAAACATTTCACTCAATGGATTTAAGTCTAAATAATCATTTGTAGGTTTCATTTTTAAAACAAATATATAACAGAATCCTCTAAACTCCAAATTTATAACTTCTTAATGAGCATTTGATTGTTATCCTCACATTCATTTTTCAATCAGAATCCAACTTATAAAAAAGAAAATCAACTTTATTAAACGATATTTTAAATTTATTTTTACAAATATTAGATTTTACTTTTAAATGACATTATCTTTGAACTATTGTAATGTTATTTTTTTAGAAAAATTTATTAACAGTCCTTATTAACTCAATATAATCATTATGAAAAATATCATTATTTTAATATTCATTGCATGCATGCTGAGCAGTCTGTTATATTCACAGCCAACAGAAGCAGAAAAAAAACTTCGTACAATCACTATCGACACCATACATGGCTGGAAAAGAGGTGGCATTATCGGATTAAATTTTTCTCAGGCTTCCTTTACAAACTGGGCTGCCGGTGGAGAAAATTCAATTTCACTCAATTCTATTTTAAGTGTTTTTGCAAATTATAAAATGCCCAACTATTTCTGGGACAATATGCTGGATGCGGGCTACGGTTTCATACAACAAGGGAAAGGAAAGGTTATCAAAACAGATGATAAGATTGATTTTACATCAAAATACGGAAGAAAAGCATCCAAAGACTGGTATTATGCAGCTCTCTTAAACTTTAAAACACAAATGGCTCCGGGTTATAATTATCCCAACGATTCAATTAAAATTTCCACCAGATTTGCACCAGCCTATTTATTACTTGCATTGGGCATGGATTATAAACCAAACGAACACTTTTCAGCTTTTATAGCGCCATTAAATTTGAAGAACACTTTTGTGAACAATACCGAATTAGCTGATGCAGGTGCTTTTGGGGTTGATAAAGCAATCTATGACACTTCCGGCGTTGTGATTACACATGGCAAGAAATTTAAAAGTGAATTTGGAGGCTATCTCAGAATTGTTTATCAAACCACTTTTTTCGAAGACAAAAGCATTTCGTTGCTGACGAAACTGGATCTTTTTTCAAACTATATTCACAATCCACAAAATATTGATGTGAATTGGGAAACCATCATCGGCTTCAAAATAAATAAATATTTTTCGGCAACTATTACGACTCAACTGGTTTATGATGACGATATTAAAATTGCCATCGATGATAACGGGGATGGAATCATAGACTCTTATGGCCCCCGCATTCAATTTAAAGAAGTAATTGGAATCGGATTTTCATATAATTTTTAATTATTTTACAATACACTTAAAAATAAACAATTATGAGTATGATGAAAGAATTTAAAGAGTTTGCTATGAAAGGCAACCTTGTTGACATGGCTGTTGCCTTTATAATGGGTGCTGCTTTCGGAAAATTAGTCAGCGGATTTATTGATGGTTTAATTATGCCTATTGTGGGAATGGTTACTGCCGGTGTAGATTTTAGTTCGCTTAAAATTATTTTATCGGCAGCAGAAATGGATGCTGCAGGCAAAATTATAAAAGCAGAAGCTGCCATAAAGTATGGTGAATTTATTACCATATTGATTGACTTTACTTTAGTTGCCTTTTTCATGTTTATCCTTATCAAAGCGATGAACAAATCAAAGAAAAAAGAAGAAACTGTTCCGGCACCACCTCCTCCTCCAACTGAAGAGCAAATACTATTGAGAGAAATTCGCGATTTACTGAAAAAATAAACGATGATGCATAAGTGTTGAAAATAATATTAATAGCTTTATCATTGCTGCTTCCTTTATAAAGCCTGAAAGACTGCACCATAAAGATATTTACGCTAAAGCAATAGCTTTACTTTATTGAATAAGTAAATATCGAAACAATGATCGGTATTTTTTATAAAATCTATGCCATTACCTATCTATATTATCTTTATTTTTGCTGAGAAAATTAAACATCCGGTACAAAAACAAAAATAAGATGAAGGTAATTGCAATAAACGGTAGTCCCAAAAAAGAAGGAAATACTTATCATGCATTGAAGATGGTGGGTGATGAACTGATCGCATCAGGTATTGATTTCAAAATCCTGCACATTGGTCATAAAATGATTCATGGTTGTACAGCATGTGGAAAATGCGTGCAAAATAAAGATGAAAAATGCGTCATTAAAACCGATGAATTGAACGAATGGATACAAAAAATCAAAAAAGCTGACGGTATCATCATAGGCTCTCCGGTTTATTATTCCGGAATAGCTGGAACCATGAAAAGTTTTTTAGACCGTTTATTTTATGTAGCAGGTGCTAACGGTGGATTGTTCCGTCAAAAAGTTGCAGCAGCGGTAGTAGCGGTTCGCAGGTCAGGCGGTTCGGCAACTTTTGACAGTTTGAATCATTATCTTACTTATTCCGAAATGATTATTGCCACTTCCAGTTACTGGAATATCCTACATGGCAGAAGCGAAGGAGAAGTTTTGCAAGACACAGAAGGCAAACAAGTTATGCGGGTATTAGGTAAAAATATGGCATGGTTGTTAAAAATGAAAGAAGCAACTTCTGCAACCCTGCAAGCTCCCAAAGCTGAAAAAAAAGAATATATGCATTTTATCAGATAAATAATTTCAGTATCAAACAGCAAACATCCATAAAATAATAATATCAAACAAGGCTAAAAATCTATGAAAAAAGTTATCAATGCACGAATGACTGTAATACCAGAAAAGTTAGATCTATTTCTATCGTTAGCAGCAACAATGGTTCAAAAGAGCAATGCAGAACCAGGGTGTATCCTTTACAAAACCTATCAGGAAGTGGGAAATCCTAACTCCTTTATTTTTTATGAAGTATATGAAAACCAGCAAGCAATAGACGATCATACTGCTTCAGTACATTTTAAATCATTTAAGGGACAAATGGATACTATTTTAGTTGAAAAATCATGTGTAGAAATTTTCTAATTCAGGATATTTAAAATCTTTAAAAAAAATAATTATGAACGAAATGCTAAAATCTTCATTTATCCATCGCTGGAAAAAATATTTTGCCGACGCTTCTTTACCGATAGCACTTTTCTATAGCAATGAACTGCACAAAGCAGAGCCTGCAAGGAAATTTCAGAATCATCACTGCATGATTGCAGATTTTACACTTGTATTCCGTGGTAAATCGCTGGCATTTAACGCTGACAATATCGGTTGTGGCGGAGGTTTGAGATACTGCGGATTTGCAGATCAATTAAGACCCGGGTTTGAATTTTTCCTTTCTTATGGCATCGAAGGGAAAATGGAAGGAGAACGTTACAAAAAAGACCCGGAAACGGTTTTGGAACTTATGAAAAAAGCACCTATACTTAAAGCTCCGGCTACATGGCTGATCGCCAAACCTTTTGAATTGCTGGAAGCGGAGGATGAACCGGAAATCATACTATTTTTTGCTACTCCAGACGTTTTGGCAGGATTATTTACCCTTGCCAATTACGACCGCACCGACCTTTATGGGGTGAAAACACCATTTTGTGCAGGTTGCGGTTCCATTATCCAATATCCATTGCTTGAAAACCAAAATGAAAATCCTGATTGCATACTGGGGATGTTTGATGCTTCGGCTCGTCCACATGTGCAAGCAGGACAGCTTTCATTTGCCATTCCCATGAAACGGTTCGAAACATTGATAGGTTACATGGACGAAAGTTTTCTTATAACACCTACCTGGAAAGTGATGCAAAAAAGGATAACAAATCAGGATAAGATGAAATAAATGAGTTGGTCGATACCGGAAATCTTGTTTCTTATCATCGGTTGCAAAAAAACTTTGATAGTTTGTCATTAGCATCTACTAATATTTCCTTATTAATCTTAACCCATTCTCATTTCGACCATTGCAGAAATGCCTTTGCGATACAGCAACATGAACATTGTCTGATTTTAATGAGCGAAAAAGAAGCTGCATTTACAAAAACCGGTTATACACCTTTACCTGACGGAACTTTTCAGCTAACCCGTTTTATTTCAAGGTTAGGAAACCTTATCGGCAAGAAAAGATTTGGTTATACTCCGTTTTTCCCGATATATTGGCAGTCAATCAATTAGAATGGATGCAAAATGATTTTAGCATTCAAATAATCTCCACTTATGGGCATTCTCAAGGTTCGCTCAGCATTATAGTGGATCATGAAATTGCAATTGTTGGAGATGCCATGCTGGGAACAATCCATGATTCCATATTTCCTCCTTTTGCGGATGATATTCCAAAAATGATACACAGTTGGAATAAACTTTTGAATACAACATGTACTCTTTTTCTACCGGGACTTGGAAGAGCTATTAAGCGGGAATTATTAGAAAAAGAATATCTAACATATTCTAAAAAGTATAGCCTTTTATAATGTAGAAATCGTTTCGATAATCAATCAAATTATAAAATCTTTTAGAAAAAACTCTGGAAATATATCCATTGATATGAGTTTGTTTAAAGATGGGAATTATTTTATTAAAGTCAATCGTTTGAACAACGGATTGTTGATCAGGAAAATAATAAATAAGTCTGAATAATTACTTTCTGAATAATTTGAATTTCATTTTGTATTTGATTGAATCATCCCTTTAAAAATAATCCAATTTAGTTAAAGAAATTCCGTAAAAGGATGATCCGGGGAAAATGATACCTGTAATCAGAGGAGGTGTATATGTTGAAGCCATTCAAAATATTGAAGGAGCTATTGTTACAATACCCGGTGGATTAATGTCAGCAACGATTTATACTGTTAAGCAATGCATTACAGTCATTTAGGAATATGCTTACAATGATTAAAAAGTTATTTAAAATCAATTAAGTAAGGTCTTTATTTTAAAAAATTAAATAGTAAAACATGAAAATTTTTATTTTTTTAAATATTCATCCATAATTAAAAGATATTTAGTATCTTTGCAGCCGATTTGGAGTGGAATTCAAATCTCACTTTTAAGTGAATATCAGCAGAGAAAAGATATAGAGGGGACTAAATGTCCCCTCTTTTATTACAAAAATAAGTATGATTAGCAAACAGACAATAGCCGATTTGATTGAAGAATATGTAACCGGAACCGATAAGTTCCTGGTTGAATTCAGCGTGAGCGCAAGCAATCAGATCATTGTTTTTATTGATGGCGATAATGGCGTAACCATCGAAGATTGTATCGCTTTGAGCCGTAAAATTGAATCAAACCTTGATCGCGAAATTGAAGATTTTGAATTGAGTGTTTCGTCGGGTGGTTTAGATATTGGTTTGCGGGTAAATCGTCAATATGTTAATAATATCGGGAGAACGGTTGACGTTAAATTAATCGACGGCACTAAATTTACCGGTGTTTTGCAAGCCGTCAGCGACCTCAACATTACACTGGAATTGCTTCCGCTTAAAAAGAAAAAGAAATCAAATGAAATCATCGATCCTATAAAAATCATTGATTTTAAAGATATGAAAGAAACAAAAGTTGTTATAACTTATAAATAAACTGAAAGTTACATTTTAAAAAAAGAATTAAAATGGAGAATATTAATTTAGTAGAATCATTTTCTGAATTTAAAGAATTTAAAAATATTGATCGTGAAACCATGATGCGTATTTTAGAAGATGTGTTCAGAAGCATGTTGATTAAAAAATACGGTCAGGATGATAATTACGACATTATTGTAAACATCGACAAAGGTGATTTAGAAATATGGCGCAACAGAATTATTGTAGAAGATGGCATGTCGGAAGACGACAATCTGGAAATCGAATATTCTGAAGCAATAAAAATTGAACCCGATTTTGAAATAGGTGAAGAAGTTACCGAAGAAATCAAAATGAAAGACTTTGGCAGAAGAGAAATCTTAGCGATCCGTCAGAACCTGGTTTCAAAAATTCAGGAATACGAAAAAAACAATATTTACAAAAAATACAGCGAAAAAATAGGCGAAATCGTCACCGGTGAAGTTTATCAGGTATGGAAGAAAGAAGTAATGGTATTGGACGACGAAGGCATCGAATTATTACTACCTAAAACAGAACAGATTCCATCTGATTTTTACCGCAAAGGGGATGCCATTCGTGCAGTTGTGCTTCAGGTTGAATTGCGCAACAACAATCCTCATATCATACTATCAAGAACTTCTCCTGTTTTTCTGGAAAGATTGTTTGAAGCTGAAGTTCCTGAAGTTTTTGATGGTCTCATCACCATTAAAAATATCGTGAGAGTTCCAGGAGAAAAAGCAAAAATTTCAGTTGAATCATACGACGACCGCATCGATCCTGTTGGAGCCTGCGTAGGGATGAAAGGTAGTCGTATTCATGGAATTGTTAGAGAATTACGCAACGAAAATATTGACGTAATCAACTTTACCAACAACCCTGAACTCTATATTACAAGAGCATTGAATCCTGCTAAAATATCCTCCATCAAGATTGATGAAGATACCAAAAGAGCCGATGTATTTATGAAACCCGATCAGGTTTCGCTGGCCATTGGAAAAGGGGGTTACAATATCAAACTGGCAGGAAAATTAACAGGTTACGAAATTGACGTTTATCGCGATACAGATTCTTATGTAGAAGATGTGGACTTGCAAGAATTTGCTGATGAAATCGATCAGTGGATCATTGATGAATTAAAAAATATTGGTTGTGATACTGCCAGAAGCGTGCTCGACATCACCGTGAAAGAATTGGTGAAAAGAACCGATCTGGAAGAAGAAACGATTAATGAAGTAGTTAGGATTTTGAAATCAGAATTTGAATAATCCTTGAAAATACTCACATATATCACAGGCATTTTAAATATAAAAACTGCAGGTTCAGGGAATAAAAATTATAAAAAGATGGCAGAGGAAAATAAAAACATCCGGTTGATCAAAGCGGCAAAAGAATTTAACATTGGTATGACTACTATTGTTGAATTTCTTTTAAAGAAAGGACATAGTGTGGAGAATAATCCGAATACAAAAATTTCGGATACCATGTATGATCTTTTGCTCAAAGAGTTTCAATCAGAAAAAAATGTAAAAGAAGAAGCCAAAAAAATTGGTTTGGATTTTACCAATCGTCAAACTTTGTCCATCGAAACCCTTGAAAAAGAGAAACAAAAGCATGATGAAGAAGACTATCCCGAAATTCATGTAAAAACGAGCTTCCCAGCTGAAGAATTCAGGAAAACTGAGCCAAAAACAGAAACTGTGAAAGAAGTTGCTCCACAACCTGTTATTGAAACTCCTCAGCCGGAAATCATAGAGATCCCGGTTGCAGAAGTTATTATTGAACCCACTGTTATTCCCGAAGCACCCATTGAGCCTGTGAAAGCACAAGAAGAAGCCATTCCGGAAGAAGTGATTGAAAAAGCAGCTCCCGAAACAGAAGTTCCTCCGGTGGAAGTAATAGAAGTAAAAACTCCAGAAATTGAAATCGTTGAAGAAGAAATAGCTGAAGTTAAAACAGAAGAAGTAGCAGCTGTTAAAGAAATATTGTATGAAGAAACCGTTCAATCTCAAGATGAAGATGATCAACAGGAAAACGGTGATTCAGACAATAAATTAAAAATTGTCGGTATGCTGGATTTATCAAAAATAAATCTAAAAACAAAACCCGACAAGAAATCAAAGGCTGAAAAAGAAAAAGATAAAGAACAGAAAAAATCTGAGTTTAAAGTCAAACACAAAGAAACTCCTAAAGTTGAACACCGGGAACTAAAACCTGAAGTTGAAGCTGAACCAGTAAAAGAAGTGATTGCTGAAGTTCCTGAAAAAGCAAAAGGCATTATTGACAGCAATGGTGTTATGCAGGAAAATTTCATAAAAACGAAATACGAAAAATTAGAAGGTCCTAAAATACAAGGAAAAATTGATCTTTCTGAATTTAACAAACCTCAGATCAAGAAACAACCGGTTGCCTCATCCACAGATAAACAAACGGATAAAAAGAGACCCCGCATCAAGGAAAAAAATAAAGCAGTTGAAAATATCAATGCTTTAAACAAAAAGCCCGATGCTCCCAAAACCGACAGCGTTAGAATCAGAGTTAAAGAAGAAACCAAAGGCAAAAGAAAAAGCGAATTCAAAGTTATTAAAGCTGTTGTTGACGATAATGCAATCGAAAAGCAAATCAAAGAAACACTGGCTCGTATGAATCCATTGGGTAAATCGAAAACATCGAAATACCGTAGAGAGAAACGAAGTCAGGTAAGTCAGCAATTCCAGGATGATCAGCAAAAGCAACAGGAAGAAAAGAAAGTAATCAAAGTAACTGAATTTGTTACTGCCAACGAGTTGGCCAGTATGATGGATGTACCCGTTACCAGTGTTATCTCTACCTGTATGTCGTTAGGTATGTTTGTATCTATCAATCAAAGGCTGGATGCTGAAGCACTCAACATTGTAGCAGATGAATTTGGTTATAAAGTTGATTTTGTCAGTGTTGAAGTACTGGATGCAATCCATGTTTCTGACGAAGCCGACAATGAAGAAGATCTGTTGCCAAGAGCACCTGTGGTTGCAGTTATGGGACATGTGGATCATGGCAAGACCTCTTTGCTCGATTACATCCGTCATGCCAATGTTATAGCCGGAGAAGCCGGAGGTATCACACAGCATATTGGTTCTTACGAAGTAAAATTGCCAAATGGTAAAAAAATCACCTTCCTCGATACACCGGGTCATGAAGCTTTTACAGCTATGCGTGCACGTGGTGCAAAAGTAACGGATGTGGTTATTATTGTTGTTGCTGCAGATGATAAAATAATGCCTCAGACCATTGAAGCCATTAACCATGCTCAGGCAGCCAACGTTCCCATTGTATTCGCCATCAATAAAATTGATAAAGACAACGCTAATCCCGAAAAAATCAAAGAAGGACTGGCTCAAATGAATATATTAGTAGAAGACTGGGGTGGAAAATACCAGAGTCAGGAAATATCAGCTAAAAAAGGTATTAATATTGAATTATTGCTTGAAAAAGTATTGCTTGAAGCTGAATTACTCGATTTAAAAGGAAATTCCAACAAGAAAGCTACAGGAACCGTTATAGAATCATCGCTGGATAAAGGTCGTGGTTATGTAGCCAAAATCCTGGTTCAGGATGGTACTATCAAAATTGGTGATGTAGTATTGGCCGGTTCTACTTATGGAAAAGTAAAAGCCATGTACAATGAGCGCAATGCTTTGGTAAAAACTGCAGGACCTTCCACTCCCGTATTGTTGTTAGGATTAAATGGTGCTCCACAGGCGGGTGATAAATTCAACATTATGTCAGACGAGCGTGAAGCCAAGGAAATTTCGAGCAAACGTTTACAACTGCAACGTGAACAGGGTATACGTACTCAAAAACACATTACACTCGACGAAATTGGCCGTCGTATTGCGATTGGCGATTTTAAACAACTGAATATTATTGTGAAAGGTGATGTGGATGGTTCTGTTGAAGCATTGGCCGATTCATTGTTAAAACTATCCAACGAAGAAGTACAGGTACAGGTTATTCATAAATCAGTCGGACAGATTACTGAGTCTGATGTATTGCTGGCTTCTGCTTCAGAAGCTATCATCATCGGCTTCCAGGTACGTCCATCAATGAGTGCTCGTAAACTGGCCGAAGTGGAACAGATCGATATTCGTTTGTATTCAATTATCTATACAGCCATCAACGAAATCAAAGCTGCTATCGAAGGCATGCTTTCTCCGGATATTGTAGAAAAAATCATCTGTAACATCGAAATCCGTGAAGTATTCAATATTACCAAAGTGGGAACCATTGCAGGTTGTATGGTACTCGACGGAAAACTGAGCAGAAACAACAAGATCAGGATTATACGCGATGGTATCGTCGTATACACCGGAAAACTGGGTTCGCTGAAACGTTTTAAAGACGATGTAAAAGAAGTAAGTACCGGCTATGAATGCGGATTGAATATCGACAATTTCAACGATATAAAAATCGGTGATATTGTAGAAGGCTACGAAGAAACCGAAGTAAAACGCAAACTCTAAGCTTTACATTTTAATATAAATTTAAAAAGCCGGTCTGTAATAGTCCGGCTTTTTTGATTTTCTTCAGAACATCATCCAGCAGTCAGAGTATACAATTATTGATAACAATCATTTAAATTATAAATTTATACAATTTGCATATAAATTTAGTATAAATTTGCTAATAAAATGTAAAACACTCGTGGCTTTAAATAGAATTGATGTTTATGTTTAGAAGACATAAGTATATTCCTTAACTTCTATTTTATTTAATAGCATGTGCTGCGTTGAAATAAAAGAAAAATATTACTTATAATCGAATCAATTATAAATACATAATGGCTAAAACAGCAAAGATAGAACAAGAAGAACCGTTAGAGAAAAAATTATGGAAAGCTGCCGATAAGCTCCGCAAAAATATGGATGCAGCAGAATACAAACATGTTGCTTTGGGTTTGATTTTCCTAAAATACATTTCGGATGCTTTCGAAGAATTATTTCAGAAACTTACTTCTGAAATAAATGAAGGTGCTGATCCGGAAGACCGGAATGAATATAAAGCTGAAAAAGTTTTTTATGTACCCCCTACAGCACGATGGACATGGTTGCAAGGAAGAGCTAAACTCCCTACAATTGGCAAAGATATTGACGATGCTATGGATGCCATTGAAAAAGACAATCCCTCGCTGAAAGGTGTTTTGCCTAAAGTTTTTGCACAGGAAAAATTAGATAAAGCCAGTTTGGGCGCCTTGGTGGATTTGGTGAGTACAGCCACTTTAGGCACTAAAGAAGCACAAAGTAAAGATTTATTGGGCAGGGTTTTTGAATATTTCCTTGGTGAGTTTGCATTGGCTGAAGGAAAAAAAGGCGGTCAGTTTTATACACCGGGTAGCGTTGTAAAACTTTTGGTTGAAATGCTGGAACCTTATGAAGGCAGAGTATTTGACCCATGCTGCGGCAGTGGTGGTATGTTTGTACAAAGTGAAAAATTTATTAAACACCATCAGGATTATTATAAAAAGCATACTTCTACAGGCTTAGCATCTAAAAAATTATCATTGAATCCTACAGATAACATTTCTATTTATGGGCAAGAAAGCAATCAAACTACTTGGCGATTGGCGAAGATGAACCTTGCCATCAGAGGCATTGATAGTAGCAATGTAAAATGGAACAATGAGGGCAGCTTTCTGAATGATTTACACAAAGATTTGAAAGCGGATTATATTATAGCTAATCCGCCATTTAACGATAGCGATTGGAGTGGAGAATTATTGCAAAAAGATGCCCGCTGGCAATATGGTGTACCACCTGCCGGAAATGCAAACTATGCATGGATACAACATTTCCTTTATCATACAGCACCAACCGGACAAGCCGGATTTGTATTGGCAAAAGGTTCGCTCACTACCAAAACAAGCAATGAAGGTGAAATTCGCAAAGCATTGATTGAAAATGATTTAATAGATTGCATTGTGAACCTGCCTGCGAAACTATTTTTAAATACACAAATACCTGCATGTCTTTGGTTTTTGAGTAGAAATAAACAGAAGCGTAAAGGTGAAATTCTATTTATAGACGCCCGTAATCTAGGTTTTTTGAAGAACCGTAAGAATCTAGAGTTTACAAATGAAGATATTTCTAAAGTTGCAGATACTTATCATAAATGGAGAAATAACGATAGTAACCTGAGCGAAGTCGAAGGGTATGAAGATATACAGGGATTCTGTAAAAGCGTAAGCATAGAAGAAGTAAAAGCATTGAATTATGTGGTAACTCCCGGTAGATTTGTAGGTTTGGCTGATGATGAAGACGATTTTGATTTTGCAGAACGTTTTATTGCGTTAAAAGCCGAACTTGAAAAACAAATTGCTGAAGAAGCGGATTTGAATGAAAAGATAATGAATAACTTAAGTAAAATTAATTATGGCGTTACCACAAAATAATTATATCAACATTTTAAATTCGTTAAAGGATAAAATACGGCAAGCCCGCTATAAAGCTGCTACTGCTGTTAATGTTGAATTATTGAAATTGTACTGGGAAATTGGCAACTCTATTTTAGAACAGCAAAAAGAAGAAGGTTGGGGGTCTAAAGTAACAACAAGATTAGCCAAAGATTTAAAATTAGAATTTCCTGATTTTAAAGGTCTTTCGGAAAGAAATTTGGTTTATATGCAGACGTTTGCCAATGCCTATCCAAACTTCTTATATACGCAAGTGACACTTGCGGAATTACCTGAAAATAAATCGGAGATAATTACGCAAGGCAGACTTGCGGAAATACAAAATGAAGTAAATCAACCATCTGAATTAGTGCAAGGTGTACTTGCACAATTAAGCTGGTATCATCATATTACATTACTTGATAAAGTTAAAGCTGAAGAAACAAGAATGTTTTATATACATAAAACGATAGAAAACGGATGGAGTCGTGATATAATGGTGCATCAGATTGAAAGCAAATTGCATCTACGAATAGGAACAGCAATAACAAACTTTAAAGAAACATTAGCTGTTGTTCAATCAGAATTGGCACAACAAACCTTTAAAAATCCATATATCTTGGATTTCTTTGGAATTAGAGAAAATTTTAATAGTAACCATATAAAAAACTGAAACCCGATAGCTTGAATTGCTTCAGGGGCTACCGGGAATAATATGTTACAAAGATACAATATTTTTTATAAAAAACAAGTAAAATTGAAAACATTTTATGAAATATCTGGAATTTGAAAATATAATGTCTTCACAAAGGATGAATAGGTACAACTTAGCTTGTTTTAACGACACAAAAAAAGCGATGACTTTGTATAGATTAAATCTACGTTTAACACAAGAATTATTTACTATTGTAAGCTGCTTTGAGATTGCATTGAGAAATGCAATAAATAAAAATTACACATTTCATTTTGGAAATGATTGGCTGAGAAATTCCTCAACTGCCGGAGGTATGTTTGATAACAGAAATTGTCGACATACTGCTGATATTATTAATGCGACTATTAGATTTCTTGGAGCTAATTACTCTCATTATAAACTAATTGCAGAAATGGATTTCGGATTTTGGCGTTATTTATTTGCTCAACCTCAATTTTATTCAGCGGGACAATCTTTGCTTAATATATTTCCGGATAAACCTCGAAGTTCAGCTTTAGTAAATTATAATCAACGATTTGTGTTTAACGAACTTGAGAAAATTAATAAGATGCGTAATCGTTTAGCACATCACGAACCTGTTTGCTTTCAAATTGGATACCCAATTATTAGCACTGCTTATGCAAAACAACACTATGTGATTATTCTACAGCTTTTTCAATGGATGAAGATTGACGAAGCTTCATTTCTATATGGTTTAGATCATTTTAATGTGCTTTGTAATATAATTGATAATATTTAAGATATGAGTGAGTGGAAGGAATATAGAGTTTCAGAATTGTGTGAACTAATAGGTGGCGGTACACCGAAAACAACTGTTTCTGAATATTGGGGTGGGAGTATTCCATGGCTATCTGTAACTGATTTTAATACAGGAAGAAAATATTGTATTGATGCGGATAAAAAAATTACAGAAAAGGGTTTAAAAGAAAGTAGTACTAAGATTTTGAAGAAAGGGCAAATTATAATTTCAGCTCGTGGTACAGTTGGTGTAATTTCAATGCTTGGTAGAGATATGGCTTTTAATCAATCAAATTATGGAATAGATGCAAAAAAAGAGTTGACTTCAAATGATTTCCTATATTATTTATTAAAAGATAATGTTCCTCAATTTATTTCAAATTCTTATGGAGCTGTTTTTGATACAATAACAAAAGAAACATTTGATCAAATTAAGATTTTACTCCCCTCACTTCCCGAACAAATCCAAATTGCCTCCATACTCAGCAGCTTAGATGATAAAATAGATTTGCTGCACCGCCAAAATAAAACGCTTGAGCAATTGGCAGAAACGCTTTTTAGGCAGTGGTTTGTGGAAGAGACTGAGGAGAGTTGGGAGGTTGTTTCTCTATCTGAAATTGCAATTCATTTTAAACAAACTATAAATCCTTCAAAATATCCAGAAGAATTTTTTCAGCATTATAGTTTACCTAATTTTGATGATAGAAAAGAACCAAAAGAAGAAATAGGAAAAGGTATTTTAAGTGGCAAATATCAGGTAGTTTCAAATTCAATTTTGATTTCAAAATTAAATCCACGTACACCAAGAATATGGGGTTTGTATGGAAATATTAATGAAAAAAATGCAATTTCTTCTACTGAATTTCAAGTTGTGAAACCTAAAAACAATCAATGGTATAGCTTTATTTATTGCTTTCTTAAATCCTATCAGGTTACTCAAGAATTAACAGGATCTGCAAGTGGCACAAGTGGGAGTCATCAAAGAGTGAACCCTCAAGATATTTTTAATCTTACATTCCAAAAACCACCAGTAATTTTAATTGAACAATTTGATAATGCTACAAAAAGTTCTTTTCAAAAAATAAAATCAAATACAAACCAAATTCAAAGCCTCACACAACTAAGGGATACCTTATTGCCAAAGCTGATGAATGGAGAAGTAAGGGTGGAAAAATAAAAAAACAATAAATACTATGGACATTCCTGACTCTAATATTACAGAAGAAGACATAATAAGAGGTCATAAACCGAATATGCTTTATCAACATGAATTTGAAGGAGGTAGGTTTTTTCAAGTTGTTCATGACGATGAGTATGGATTTGAGATTAAGCTAGCTCCAAGAACTATGCTGAAAGCTATTTATGTAAAAGAACAAGATGATATTGAAGGAGTTGAAATAATTAAGTTAATTAGTGATAAAGAGACACAAAAAGTTAAGTTAAATAAATTCAATTTTGCTCAACTCAAAGCTTTTTTATCATTTATAAGTCAAATAGATTTAAAAGGAATTACAGATAAACGTTTAAAGTTATTTGATGAACAAGAATTGGATATTGAGACAATAAAAACATTAAAAACGCTTTTATCCAAGCAGGGAGGTGGTGAAATAATAGAAACATTGATAAACGAAGGAATAATTTCATCAAAAGATATTGTAAATACATCTTTTCGTAAAAGAGGATTGCAAATATTTAAAAATTTGATAGATAATTCAGATTATTGGAAAACTTATGCATCAGAAAATAATCTTTCAAATAGTAAAGAGGAAAAGGTATGGCAGTTTTTTTTTGAAAGAAATGAATGGATATTTGGTTATGGTTTAGATTATAGATATTTAAGTATTTTACAAAGAGAACCCCATATTTCTGAGATTGAATTAGATGGCTCTAATACTGTTATCTCTGATTATCTTTTAGGAGATAAATTATTTACAACTTTTGTTGAAATAAAAAAACCTTCAACTCCAATGTTTGGTAAAGCGAAAAATAGATCAAATTCATGGACACTTTCAGAAGATCTGATATATTCTGTTTCTCAAATCTTAGAACAAAAAGCATCTGGGTTAATAAAACTTGATAAGCAACAATTTACGTCTAATGGTGATATTATTCAGCAAAAAACTTATGATTCAAAAGTAGTATTAATTATTGGACACTGGAAGGAATTGAATGATGTTACAAATGAATTAGAAAAGGAGATTAAGAAAAAAACATTTGAACTTTTCAGAAGAGACAGCCGAAATATAGAAATAATAACTTATGATGAGTTGTATGAAAGAGCTAAATTTATTATTGGAGGCAAAATAATTGAAATGGAATCTATTGAAAAAGATAGAATAATTATTGATAATGATTTAACTTTTTAAACTATGAAACCAATAACCGAATATATCCTAGAATCATCCACCATCGAAATGCTGCAATCGCAAGGTTGGGAATATGCCAATGGCAGAGAACTATCACCTGAAGGTTTGTTTTGTGAAAGGGAAAGTTTTAGCCAGATTGTTTTAACGGATAGATTGAGAAATGCTATAGCTAAGATAAATCCTCATATTCCGGCTGATGCCCAGGAAGCAGCTGTACAGAAAGTGATGCGTATTTATTCTCCAGTATTGTTGCACAACAACGAAGAGTTTCATAAATTGCTGGTTGAAAAGGTAAAAATACCCTATCAGCAAAATGGCTATGAACGCAGCCATGAAGTAGCTTTGATAGATTTTGATAATATTACAAATAATCAATACCTAGTTGTAAATCAATATACCATTATAGAAAACAACCGAAATAAAAGACCCGATGTATTGCTTTTTGTTAACGGTTTGCCATTGGTAGTAATTGAACTAAAGAATCCGGCAGATGAAAATGCCAATATAATGGGTGCTTACAAACAAATACAAACCTACAAAGCCATTATTCCAAGTCTGTTTACATATAATGCCATCTGTATTATTTCAGATGGATTGGAATGTAAAGCCGGCAGTGTTTCGGCAGATTTGAGCCGCTACATGACTTGGAAAACATCTGATGGATTGAAAGAAGCTTCCCGCTTTAAACCACAATTAGAAACCTTACTGAAAGGTATGTTGCAGCCTGCAACCCTATTAGATTTAATACGCAATTTTATTGTATTTGAGAAAACAAAAAAAGTAGATGCAAAAACTGGTTTAACACAAATTTTTACCGAGAAAAAATTAGCAGCTTATCACCAATACTATGCTGTAAAAAAGGCAGTTCAATCCTCTATCACAGCATCCGGAATTAATGGAGATAAACGAGGTGGTGTGGTATGGCATACACAGGGTTCAGGTAAGAGTCTGAGCATGGTTTTCTATTCTGGGAAGCTGATAACAGCAATAGAAATGCAAAATCCAACCATAGTGGTAATTACGGATCGCAATGATCTGGATGATCAGTTGTTTGGTACATTTGCTGCTTCCGTCCAATTGCTTCGTCAGGAACCAGTGCAGGCTGAAAGTAGAGAGCATCTGAAAGAATTGCTCAAAGTTGCTAGCGGAGGGATAGTATTTACCACTATTCAGAAATTTATGCCAGATACTGTCACAACTTCCATATATGAACAATTGTCAGACAGAAGAAATATAGTGGTAATAGCCGATGAAGCGCATAGAACCCAATATGGATTTGAAGCAAAACTCCTGGATGATATTGATAATAATACGAAAGAAATAATCGGAAAACGCATTGCTTACGGTTTTGCCAAATATATGCGTGATGCCTTGCCTAATGCCACTTATATTGGCTTTACAGGCACACCTATTGAAGGAACCGATGTAAACACACCTCAGGTATTTGGGAATTATATTGACCGTTACGATATAAAAGATGCAGTTACAGACGGTGCTACCGTGAAAATTTATTACGAAAGCCGTTTGGCCAAGGTAAATCTAGATGAAGCAGGAAAAAGGTTAATTGAAGAGTTTGACAAAGAATTGGATGAAGATGATGAAGTTAGCGAAAAACAAAAGGCAAAAGCCAAATGGACAAAATTGGAGGCGATTGTAGGGAATGAAGACAGAATAAAAAATCTGGCAAAAGATATTGTTACTCATTTTGAAAAACGTCAGACCGTATTTGATGGCAAAGCAATGATAGTTGCCATGAGCCGGAGAATAGCAGCAGATATTTATAAAGAAATTATCGCTTTACGCCCGGATTGGCATAATGAAGATATGACGAAAGGAGTCCTAAAGGTTGTAATGACCAGCAATAGTGCAGATGGACCCGAAATTGCCAGGCATTACACCACTAAACAACAACGCAGGGATTTGTCAGAAAGGATGAAAGATCCTGCTGATGAGATGAAAATTGTGATTGTAAGGGATATGTGGCTTACTGGATTTGATGCTCCCTGTCTGAATACCATGTATGTTGACAAACCCATGCGAGGGCATAATCTGATGCAGGCCATCGCCAGGGTAAACCGTGTTTTTAAAGATAAACCCGGTGGATTAATAGTTGACTATTTGGGTATTGGCATTGATCTAAAAAAAGCACTTTCTTTCTATAGTACTGCCGGCGGTAAAGGCGATCCAGCCGAAAATATTGAAAAGGCTGTTGAAGTTTTTCTGGAAAAAATGGAAGTGATTGAACAAATGTTTGCTGAAGATAGCAATACACGAAATGATATTTTGATAGAAGAACCCGATTCGTATTATGAAAACAGTTTTAAGTTTAATTACAAACGATTTTTAAGCGTCGATTCAAAGCAAAAGTTATCTATTATCTTGCAAGCTGAAGAACATATTTTGGGATTGCAGGAAGGGAAAGAAAGATTTATTCGTGAAGTTAGTTTATTAAGTCAGGCACTCTCACTTTGCATTACCAGAGAAGAAACACATATTTTCTTACCTGAAGTTGCATTCTTTCAGTCGGTAAAAGCTAGGCTGGTGAAATTTGGAGGAACAGGAGGCGGTAAATCTGATGTTGACATTGAAACTGCCATCAAACAAATAGTTGATGAAGCTTTGAGTAGTGATAAGGTAATTGATATTTTTGATGCTGCAGGAATGGAAAAACCTGAAATTTCTGGTCTGGAGATTTTATCCGATGAATTTCTTTTGGAAGTAAAGGGAATGCAGCATAAAAATCTAGCCATTGAATTACTGAAAAAGATTTTGAACGATGAAATAAAAACCAGGGCAAAATATAATTTGGTAAAAAGCAAGAAATTACTGGAAATGCTTGAAGGAGCTATCAAGCGCTATCAAAACAATTTATTGACAACAGCAGAAATAATACAGGAACTCATCAACATTGCAAAAGATATTAAAGAATCAGACAAAGAAGCTGAAAATCTGGGATTAACTAAGGATGAAGTTGCTTTTTATAATGCTTTGGAAGTAAATGACAGTGCAGTTAAAATATTGGGTGATGATCAGTTAAAAGAGATTGCAAGAGAAATTACTGATAAAGTGAGAGCCAACGCAACTATTGACTGGACGATAAGAGAAAGTGCCAGGGCTAAACTAATGGTCATCGTAAAACGTACTCTTACCAAATGGGGTTATCCACCCGATAAACAAGCTAAAGCAATAGAAACAGTTTTAAAACAAGCTGAATTAATGGCAGATTTTTTTACAAATGACTAACGAATTATTGTTAATTTACTAAATACTAATAAAAATATATAACAAAATATTTGCTTGTAAAATCTCATTAAAATTAGAATAACCCAAACGATAAAACAAGAATTTTTTATCCATAACCATAACAATGTGTTCAATATAGAATCGAACATTTATGTCTATATTTTTTTCTCTTATGTAATTTTAAATCTGCCAAATAATAATTAATATCCTTACCATGCTCACGGGAAAATCCTCACCAATTATAAATGATGCAGCGTTGTTTCAAAAAGCTATGTTAAACACAGACTTAACATTGCTTCAAACCATCCCCAAAAGCGATCTGCACAATCATGCTCCATTGGGAAGCCGTTTGAGCGATTTTGAAAAAAATGTTGGAAGTAAAATTGAGCCACCTCCTACAGCACTTACAACTATTGCCGAAATGGATGCTTACATTATGGTTCATCTGCGCGAACATATTTTCAACCGGAGAGGATTTGAAACTTCCGTTAGAATGGCTTTTCGTCAGGCTATAACAGATGGCATTCAAAAACTGGAAATGAGTGTGGATTGTTCTTTTGTAACAATGTTTGAAAACAAAGAAATTGGGTTTATAAAACTGTTGAAGCAAATTCACAAAGAAGAAGCTCCCGGCATTCTTTACAATCCGGAAATTGGGTTGAGCCGGAATATGGAAATTGACAAAGCAGAACGGTTACTGTATCCCTGCATCGAAAGTGGTTATTTTAAAGCTATTGATCTTTACGGTGATGAATTGTTCAGAGATGCGAAACATTATGTTCCCATTTACAAAGCGGCTAAAAACTACCACTTAAAACTTAAATCGCATGCAGGGGAATTCGGTACTGCCGAATCGGTCAGGTATACAGTTGAAACACTGGAATTGGATGAAGTACAGCACGGCATCGCTGCATCCACTTCTCCCGAAGTGATGAAGTGGCTGCGTGATAATAATATCCGTTTAAACGTCTGTCCTAGCAGTAACGTTTTACTTGGCAGAGTTGAAAATCTTGAAACCCATCCTGCAAGAGTATTGGCCGACCATGGCATTGTAATTACCATAAATTCGGATGATATCATGATTTTTAACCAGTCGGTTTCGGATGAATACATGAATCTGCACCAGGCAAAGTTATTCAGTGCCAACGAACTGAATATTATAAGGGAAAACGGATTAAACAGTGATCAGTGATCAGTGAACAGTGAATAGTGAATAGTGAACAGTGAACAGTGAACAGTGGATAGTGAACAGTGAAGAATGAAGAGTGAACAGTGAACAATTACAAATTACGAATTACGAATTACGAATTACGAATTACGGATTACGATACTTCGTGCTTTGATATAATTTTTTCTTGATTACATCAATTTCATACAGTAACCGTCGATAGTAAGAATCTGTAACCCTGAACTAAGCAAAAGCTAAGTATACAGCAACTAGTAACCAACTAACTAATAACAATTAACAATTAACTAATTTCCAAAATCTAAATCGTTTTAAAAAAATTCCTTACTTTTACCACTTCATTTTCTAACTCTTATTCCATTGAGAAAAATATTGTTGATTGCTTTTTTATTGAGTGCTATGGCTATTCATGCGCAGGAAAAACATTTCATAACCGACGAAGCCTACCGCAAGCAAACCCTTTTGATGTTTGAGAAACAGAAACAATTGGCTTCGAAACGGGATGCAGATTTGTTTACTGTTTTTAATCAAAAACTGAATACTGAAGAACGTGAAGCCCTCATTTTCCTATATGCCTATATGCCTTTGAGTGATTTAGCCGATTATACCGGCGATTTTTACTTACAACAGGTAAAAGCAAGTTTTGCAGCAAGGGAGGCATTTTCGTGGGGGAAAACCATACCCGAAATTATATTCCGGCATTTTGTATTGCCTTGTCGTGTAAACAACGAAAATATGGATACGGCCAGAATTGTATTTTTCAAAGAACTCAAAGACAGAATCAGTCAAATGAGCATGAAAGCGGCAGCATTGGAAGTGAATCACTGGTGTCACGAAAAAGTAGCTTATCAGGGCTGTGATGCCCGCACAAGCGCACCTTTGTCAACTGTTAAAAACGCTTTGGGTCGTTGCGGCGAAGAATCTACTTTTACGGTGGCTGCTTTAAGGTCAGTGGGTATACCTGCAAGGCAGTGCTATACACCGCGCTGGGCACACAGCGACGATAACCATGCTTGGGTGGAAGTATGGGTAGATGGCAAATGGCAATTCCTGGGAGCCTGTGAGCCCGAACCCGATCTGGATTTAGGTTGGTTTGCCGCTCCTTCCAAACGTTGCATGATGGTAAATACTACTGTTTTTGGCAATTATATGGGCGATGAAGAAGTATTACAGAAAGATGAACGCTTTACAAAAATCAATTTGTTGGCCAATTATGCTCCGGTTAAAACTATTTTTATAAAAGTTATCAATGCGGCTCACAAACCAGTAGATAGTGCTAAGGTAGAATTTCAACTGTATAATTATGCTGAATTTTACCCACTTGCAGTTAAAACTACCGACAAAAATGGCTATGTATCTTTAAAAACCGGTTTTGGTGATTTGTTGATCTGGGCAAATAAAGGCAATGCTTTTGGTTATGAAAAAATAACGGTTGAAAACAAAGATACACTGACCATTGTTTTGGATAAAATACAGGGAAAGAATTATTCGCTGGATTTGGATCTTACACCTCCCATTCCCCGCGAAATTGAGGTTAAAGTAAGTGAACAAGCCCGAGAACTCAATAATAGCCGTATAAAATACGAAGACAGTATCCGCAAATCTTATGAAAATACATTTGTTGATAGCATTATGGCTGAAAATACGGCAAAAGAAAATGGTTTGGATGTAGAAAAAACAAAAACCATACTACAAAAAAGCAGAGGCAATGGTCGTGAAATCCAGGCATTTCTAATTTATTGCCAACCGGAGTTTAAATATTTATGTTTACCATTGCTAGCAGCTATTTCGGAAAAAGATTTGCATGATGTCACCGTTGAGGTGTTGTATGATCATTTGTACAACGCCATACTATCAGACAAAAATGACACTTCCCTGAATGTAAATTATATCATCAATCCCCGCATAGGCGATGAGATGATAAAACCTTACAAAAGCTATATTCAGACAATATTTTCAGATAAAAAATACCTGAAAGCAGCAGAAATAGCTGATTGGATACAAACCAACATTAAAATTGACAATGCAGCCAATTATTACCGTATACCTATCACTCCAAAAGCTTCCCTGGAAATGGGTATCAGTGATGCAGCATCCAGAGACGTACTGTTTGTAGCAATTTGTAGAAGTCTTGGGATTGCTGCACGACTGGAACCCGCTACCAAAGTGCCTCAGTATTACGACAAAAATAACTGGAACAATATGGTTTTTGAGAAAAAAGATGAAAATAAAGTTTCAAAATCAACCATCGTGCTCCTAAACGATTCATCCAATGGATTGGTAAATCCTGAATATTCAATACATTATACCCTTGAAAAATTTAATAACGGTAAATATCATACCTTGGATTACGAAATGGACAATCGTCTGAAAACATTTCCTTGTCAGCTAACTGTTGACGCCGGAGATTATCTGCTGATTAGTGGCAACCGCAAACAGGATGGTTCTGTGATGGCTTCCTTACGTTTCTTTAATTTAAAACCCAGCCAAACCCTCGATTTACCGGTAAAACTACGCCAATCAAAGCAAGCAGACAAAGTTTACGGTAAAATTAATGAGAATATTACATTTGAGAATTACAAAACCCATCAATTATTCAATTACAAACAAATCAATGACAAATACAGCATTCTGATCTGGCTGGAACCGGGGAAAGAACCCACCAAACATGCTATTGTAGACATCAGTAAACTGAAAACCAATTTCGCAAAATGGGGTGGTAATATTGTATTATTGTTACCCAAAAATTACAACAAAACCTTTGATGACCTTTTAATCAGCGAAATGCCCGTTCAATCTGTGCTGGCTTATGACAAAAGTGATGTTTTAAAAGAAATAGAAACCATCACTCAATCTAAATTTGCTGACAATCTGCCACTAATAGTTGTTATAAACGAAAAGGGTGAAATTATTTATCTTTCAAACGGATATAAAATCGGTGCGGGTGAGCAATTGCTGAAACTTTTTTAGGGTTTATTCAACATTCCCTTCTATGTAATCAATCAACGAATATAAATGGTCAGGGCAAAACATATTGCTGCAACCAACTTTTACTTCTTTAAATATAATTTCACCGGTTTTACTGTTCACAATGTTTATTGCATTTGCATAAGGTAGTGTAACATAATAAAAAGCTTCTTCGCTGTTAAGAATTTTTTCGTTCAATGCATTGAGGTTAATCACTTTGTACTTTCCGGGGTAATCTGCAAAAATTGAACTTGCTTTTAGTGCCGGTTTTCCCCCTTTTTTATAACTATTGAGTGTAAATCCTGAATTATCGACCAATGCTGATGTGGGAACATATAATATTTCAGTTTTTAATTTTTTTATTTCTGCTTTGTTACAATATAAAATTTTACTTTTACTGTTATTATTGATTTCTTTCCTTTCTTCTTTTCTCAGTTCCTGTTTGCTCAACTTTTGTTTTCTCAATTCATCCTTATTCAAGAGATCCAGTTCAATCTGAGAATACTGAATCAGGTTTTTAAAAATGCCGAGACCAGTATATAGTTGTAAACCATTCCCATAATATTCACCTTTCATCACATCTTCAATTTTAAAATCAGCAGATTTGTCGAAAACAAATAAAAAACCACCCACTCGATATGATAATTGTTGAAAATCTATTTCCATATCGGGATCATTCTCTTTTTTAATTTCCTTAAGGTAGGTTGGATCTGGTTTCCATAAAGTAAGTTCGAAACGTTGTAATGCTGCAGATTTATCTTTATTGAATCCACTTTCATACGTAACTGACAATGTAAAAAAGTAATTTTCTTCTTTAAGGTAAGATCCTATTTCTTCGGGTTCAATAATTTCTAAGTCTGAATACTTCCAGTAATCTTTAAATATTTTAGCATATTCAGGATTATTTACATGCGCATCCTGATCTATCGCAACATAAATAGTAGATTTTTTTAGTAAATCTAAGTCTTTAAAGTTTCCTTCGAAATAAAACTGTCCATTACAATTTGAAGAATTAAAAAAAACAAAAAGAACGAATGCGGTCAGGTAAGTAAGTTTTTTCATAATTAATATTTAATATTTTAATTTTGGCAAAGATAAAGGAAGTTTTAAAAGTACAAAATAATTATTCTATACTACATCGGTTTATCTTAAATAATTTTAAGAATGATTTCCAGTTTTTTTAAATAACTTTGCCGTCAAATTTCTAGAACATGAGAAAAATTGTATATTCACTACTGACAGTGGTTTTATTGTCAGCTTGCAATAGCGAAATCAAGGAAATAACCGAAAAGTATCCCGATGGCAAACCAAAAGTGGTTACTTATTTCAAAAAGGAAAAGGATGTTAAGGTAAAAGTCAGAGAAATAGGCTATTATCAGAGTCAGAAAGAAATGTACAAAGGTGAATTTGAAAATGCAAAACGAGCCGGAAAATGGTCGTATTGGTACGAAAATGGCAAACAATTTGCAGAAACAGAAATAACGCCTTCCATTGCAACGCAATCATGGAAAATATCAAAACCAGATGAATCTCCTTATATGTCAACCTCCTATAAGGTTGCAGTAACCGAAATTTATCCAAATGGCTCACCTTATCACGTAATTTACACGAAACAAAGTGAACAAATGGTTACTGAGATTTTTTTCTATCCCAGCTACAAAGTGCAGATGACAGGAACTTCATTCAACAATCAAAGAGAAGGGAAATGGAATTACTGGTACGAAAACGGAAAACCCTGGAGCGAAGGCTATTATACCAAAGGCGAAAACGACAGTATACGGAATGTATGGTACGAAAACGGTCATAAACGTTACGAAGGATTATACAGAAACGGAAAAGAAGCCGGTAAATGGAAGTTTTACGATGAAAAAGGACAACCGGCACAGGTAGTAGACTATGACCATCCGAAAGTTAAATAACATCATCGATGTTAAATATTAAAATACAGTTTATACAAAAAAGGCGCTAAGATGGGCGTCTTTTTTTTGTAGATCAAGCTCCACTTTTTCTAATTCCGAATAAAAAAAGCCCGTAATCTCACGACTACAGGCTTTCTAAAATGGAAATCATTAATTGTTAAGAAGCTCCACAAATATACATCAGAAAAATCCAATAATCACATATTATCAAAAAAAATGTATTAATCTCCTTTCTGGTTAAACTTTTTATTCAATTTGATGCTGTATATTTTTTCTGGCTATTCATGCATTAATCTATACCTTCTTATTTTCAACTATTAAGTGAAGCCTTTTTTAATTGAAACCTATGGTGATTATAGGGAGTCAAACTGGTTTTAGTAGTTTCATTTTATTCTGAAAACAGCCAAACATTTGCATACTGATCTTATTGACATGGGCTCGTAAAGCTAGAGATGGCTGGAACAAATACGAATATGAAGTATAAAGAGAAAGTTCTGTTAAATAAAATAATAGCCTTGTTTATTTGTTAATTTTTCAAAATACAAATTCTTATTTAAAAAATCCAGTATATGAAAACAACAATTGGTGTTTATGATTCACACCTAAATGCAAAGAATACAAGTGAAAAAATTAAGGAAGGCGGTTTTCTCGTAAATCAAATATCATTGATAACAAAGGCAAAATTACAAACGATCACATGCACTTAACAGAAGCGGAAGTAAGTATTGGGGTTGTTGCAGGGACAGTTCTTGGCGTTTTAACCGGTATTGGATTATTTACTATTCCTGGTTTTGGTTTTTTGTTTGGAGCTGGTGCGATTGTAGGAGCTTTAGCCGGTTTTGATATTGGCTTAATCGAAGGAGGTATTGTGTCTATACTAACCAAGCTTGGTATAAATATCGGAGATTATGATAAATATGAAAATCATTTGAATAAAGGAAACTTTTTAGTGGTTGTTCAAGGTACAGATGTTGAAATTAAATTAGCTCATGAGATTCTTGATACACATGGAAACCATATTGAAGTTAATGAACATTAATCTTTAAATTTTGAACATTATTTACACCCAATATGTTATTATTTTTGGAAACAAAGATTCCGAAGTTTCGGGACAATCACCAATAAAAATAGCAACCATGGAGTAGTTCTCCCGATGAATCGGAACAAGGCATACGACCATTAAAATTAAAATTATTTACGGATGCAAACGTACTTATGAACAACCAGGAAAAAACAGAAGAAAACATTATATCCCTAATCAGTTTATTTGAAAGCAAAGATGTAAAAGTGCGCAAAAAAGCCCGCTTAACGCTTGTTGCAAAAGGAAAGTATGCTGTGCCATTTTTGATTAGCGCATTGCAGCAATCCGAGAAAAACAAAGTCCGCTGGGAGGCTGCCAAGGCGCTTGGTGCAATATTTGATGTGGAAGCAATACCCTCACTTGTGCAGGCGCTTGACAATGGAGAATCCGATGTGGCATGGCTGGCTGGAGTAGCCTTGAAAAAGTTTAGGAAAGTTGCATGGAAAGAACTAATGGAGGCAATAATTGACAGAGGAGCGGAATCAATTATGCTTCGCCAAGGTGCACATCATGTCCTTCGGAATCAAAGGGAAGAAGGGTTCAACGATTTACTGACGAGTCTCCGAAAATCCCTCGTAACAGGTGCAGTTCCGGAAAGTGCAGTCTTGATGGCATATAAAATACTTGAGAAAATGAGGGAGTAGAACCAAAAATTTTTAAAAAATCCGCTAAATCAGAAAAGAATAGGAAGGTCAAATCATGATAAAAAAGAATGCAATCACATGTATGTTTTTAGACATAGGCGGTGTCATTCTTACCGACGGTTGGGATTATCATGCCCGCAAACGGGCAGCCGCTAAGTTCAACCTTGATATGCCCGAAATGGAGGATCGGCATCACTTGATCTTTGAAACTTATGAAGAAGGAAAACTCACGATGGACGAATATTTAAACCTTGTGATCTTCTATAAAAAAAGACCTTTTACCAAGCCACAATTCCGTAATTTCCTGTTCGCTCAAACTGAGCCCCACCCTGATATGATCGGGTTAGTAACAAACCTCAAAGTTGAGTATGGATTGAAGATAGTGGTAATTAGCAATGAAGCTCGAGAATTGAATGACTATCGGATTCGAAAATTCAAACTGGATAATTTCGTGGACTTCTATATTTCCTCCTGTTTTGTCCATATACGCAAACCCGATGCAGATATCTTTCGTTTGGCACTGGATCTTACTCAGGTTCCGGCAAACCAGATTGTCTTTATAGATAACCAGCCTATGTTTGTGCAGGTCGCTAAAGGCATAGGTATTAATGGTATTCACCACACCGATTATAAGTCAACGCTTGAGAAACTGACTTCGATTGGTTTACAGCATAACAAAAGAATATTGTCATGAACACCGCCGTCTCATATATTCTCACCATCAATGGTGGCTCGTCGAGCATTAAATTTTCGATATACAAAGCAAACGAGCAACTGGAAAAAAAACTTTATGGCAAAGTTGACAGAATCGGTTTGCCTGGTACAATTCTGACATTTAATGACTACACTAAAAATAAACAAGAAAGCATAAGTCTTAAAGTTTCCAATCATCAATCGGTAGCGAATTATCTAATAGATTGGCTCGAAGGGCAACATGATTTTACCTCAATATGCGCCATCGGACACAGGGTAGTTCATGGTATGAATCAACTGGATCCGGAGATTATCACCAAAGAATTGCTGGATAAACTGCATCGCATTGAATTGTACGACCCGGATCATTTACCCGGAGAGATTGAACTGATTAAGGAATTTATTCAGCGACATTCGAAACTTCCGCAGATTGCTTGCTTCGATACGGCTTTTCACCGAACCATGCCACGTGTTGCCAAAATGCTTCCAATTCCACGGTGTTACGATGAGAAAGGAGTTCAACGATACGGCTTTCATGGTTTGTCGTATACTTATTTGATGGAAGAACTCGCTCGTCTGGCAGGTACTAGGGTTGCGAAAGGGCGCATTATTCTTGCTCATCTTGGCAGCGGCGCAAGCATGGTAGCAGTTGTCAACGGACACAGTATTGATACAACGATGGCTTTTACTCCGGCTGCCGGTTTGATGATGAGTTGCCGTTCAGGCGATTTGGATCCCGGCTTGGTTTCTTTTCTGGCAAGAAGTGAAAAGATGAGCCCGTTTCAATTTGATGACATGGTGAACCATAAGTCTGGATTGTTGGGAGTATCTGAAACCAGCTCTGATATGCGTGAACTGTTGTCAAGGGAAACAGAAGATATACGTGCAGCTGAAGCTGTTACGCTGTTTTGTTACCAGGCGAAGAAACAGATTGGCGCTTATACCGCAGTCCTGGGAGGACTCGATACATTGGTATTTTCAGGTGGTATTGGCGAAAATGCACCAGCAGTTCGCGCACGAATATGCGAAGGACTTGATTTCCTCGGAATCGAAATGAATGAATCACGCAATGCTGAAACTGCAGGCCTTATTTCATCGGATAAAAGCAAAGTAACGGTGCGTGTTATTAAAACTGATGAAGAACTAATGATTGCCAAAACAGTCAGAAAGATGATAAATATTAATTAAAACAATTATGTTAATCAAAGCAAAAACACTAAAAGGGTACACATTAGACGCTAAATAGTAATTGGCTATGCGCTTGTATGGGAATTGGTAAAAACATTCCTTGCCGCAGAGCTTAGCGGTGCAGAACGCCATTGTCGTCGTTTGGCAAAAGTGGCAGAACTTGAAAGTAACAAGAAATAATAATAAAATTTATTATTTAGAAAACTTTATTTATTGGGAAAAAGGAGAAATAAATTATGACTCATACAACATTATCAACTGAAGAATTGAGAAAAATAAACGCTTATTGGCGTGCTGCTAATTATATCTCAGTTGGTCAGCTTTATCTCCGCGACAATCCTTTGCTTCGGGAGCCACTTCAACAGTCGCATGTGAAGTCTATGCTGCTCGGGCATTGGGGTACAACACCGGGGCAGAACTTTATTTATGTGCATTTAAACAGAGTCATTAAAAAGTATGGCCTGAATATGATTTATATTGCAGGTCCTGGTCACGGTGGTCCTGCAATAGTGGGCAATGTTTACCTTGAAGGTAGCTGGAGTGAAGTATATCCAGACATCACACAGGATGAAGCCGGGATAAAAAAGCTTTTCAAACAGTTTTCTTTTCCCGGTGGAATTTCCAGCCATGTTGCACCCACAACGCCGGGTTCTATCCATGAGGGCGGCGAATTAGGGTATTCTCTCAGCCATGCTTTCGGAGCTGCGTTCGATAATCCGGATTTGATAGTCTCTTGTGTTATAGGCGATGGAGAAGCAGAAACGGGTCCATTGGCGACTGCATGGCATTCAAATAAATTTCTCAATCCGATTACAGATGGAGCTGTGCTGCCAATCCTGCATCTAAACGGCTATAAAATAGCTAACCCAACCTTATTGGCTCGCATAGAGCATGAAGAATTAGAGCAATTCCTGCAAGGCTGTGGCTGGAGTCCTTACTTTGTGGAAGGGGATGATCCTGAAAAAATGCATCAGCTCATGGCTGAAGTGATGGGAAAAGCGATTGAAGATATACTGGTCATCCAAAACAATGCAAGAAGCAACCACGATGCTTCCCGTCCACGATGGCCTATGATTGTTCTGAAATCGCCCAAAGGTTGGACAGGTCCAAAAGTAGTAGATGGATTACAAATTGAAGGTACTTTTCGTGCACACCAAATTCCACTGATTGTTGATGATGAACATCCCGGGCATTTACAACTTCTTGAAAATTGGATGAAAAGTTATAAGCCGGAAGAACTCTTTGATAAAAAGGGACACCTCATCCATGAACTAGCTGAACTTGCACCGAAAGCTGAACTACGTATGGGGGCAAATCCTCATGCCAATGGGGGGTTATTATTGCACGACCTGATTATGCCTGACTTTCGGAATTATGGGGTAAATGTAACGTCGCCCGGGGCAGTTGAAGCATCTGATGCACATCAATTGGGAGAGTTCCTGCGTGAGGTGGTTAAGCTCAACAGTGAACAAAGAAATTTTAGGATTTTTGGTCCTGATGAAACACTGTCAAACCGTTTGAATGCCGTTTTTGAGGTAAGCAACCGGCAGTGGGAAGCCCGTACACAGGATAACGATGAGTTTCTTGCCACAGATGGCAGGGTAATGGAAATGCTGAGCGAACATCAGTGTGAAGGATGGCTCGAAGGATATCTGCTTACCGGAAGGCATGGCTTATTCAACTGTTATGAAGCCTTTATACATATCATTGATTCGATGTTCAATCAACATGCTAAATGGTTAAAAGTGACGGCGGAATTGAAGTGGCGGGAAAAAATAGCATCACTCAATTACCTGCTTGCCTCTCATGTATGGCAGCAGGCGCATAATGGCTTTACCCATCAGGATCCGGGCTTTATTGACCATGTGGTAAACAAGAAAGCTTCAATCATACGTGTGTATCTTCCGCCCGATGCCAACTGCTTATTGTCGGTTTGGGACCATTGTTTGAACAGCAGGCATTTTGTCAATGTTGTGATAGCAGGCAAATACCAGGCGCCGCAATGGTTGACTATGGATGAGGCTATCCTGCATTGCAAACAAGGCATTGGTAAATGGGATTGGGCAAGCAACGATAATGGGAAAGAACCCGATATGGTGATGGCATGCTGTGGCGATGTGCCTACACTCGAGGCGCTGGCTGCCGTTTCCATCCTTCGCGAGCATTTACCTGACCTAAAAATCCGTGTGGTCAATGTGGTGGATTTAATGAAACTAGAATCGAATACTCAACATCCTCACGGTTTAAATGAGCTGGAATTCGATGCGCTATTTACGAGAGATAAACCAGTAATATTTGCATTCCATGGTTATCCTTCACTGGTTCACCGCCTGACATACCGTCGTATCAACCATAAGAACATGCATGTTCATGGCTATAAAGAAGAAGGAACCATAACAACCTACTTCGACATGACGGTTTTAAATGGTCTTGACAGGTTCCATCTTGTATTGGATGCAATAAAGCAATTACCGCAATTGGGCGAAAAAGGTGCCAAACTGAAACAGATGATAGAAAATAAACTCATCGAACACACAAAGTACGTTGACAAAAATGGGATAGACATGCCTGAAATAAGAAATTGGAAATGGAGTAATACAGAAATGAAAGTGCATATTTAATCTCGCAGTTCCTTAATTTAAACAATTAAAATCAATGGATGAAAATGTATCTTAGAATTTTGATAAAGATAATTGCGATAATCATAGTTGGATTTTGGTTTGCAGGCTGTAAGGATAATTCTAAAATAGTCCCGGAGGTAGAATATGCGACAAAAATCCTCGGGCACTGGCAAGGCACAGTAGGTTCTTCGAAAGAAACCATGTATCTCAACCCTGGTAATGCTTTCGTTTGTGAAATACGTCTTATGGGGTTTGTTGCCAATACTCTTTCTCAAAGCCGGACAAGAATGGTTAGTTGAAATTGGAAAATTGCAGGTGTAATTATTACCCTGATAATCACTAATTCAAAAAAGGAAGCTTTGGGGAACAGAATTACTTCAAGTACGATCATATTTCTCAAAGGAAACGAACTAACATTAAAATCTGAGCGTGAAGAAACCTCCACGTTTCACCGAGGGGTTAATTAATATAGAGAATTTAGAAATAATTAAACGAAGCAATATTATAATTTGAAAATTCAAAAATGAGCCAAATAAATAGTTTAACAAATAAGAACATTAAAAATAAAATTATGAATAATAATTCTTTAAAAAAGTTGGAAGAGCTGGGACAGTCAATCTGGCTCGACTATATCCGATGTGATTTAATATCAAGTGGTAAATTAAAGCTGTTGATTGAAAATGATGGATTAAGTGGAATGACTTCGAATCCGTCAATCTTTGAGAACGCAATAGATCAAAGCGATATTTATGACAAGGATATTAGGGAAATGGCGCTCAAGGGAAAAGATGTCAATGAAATTTATGAAACAATAAGCCAGCTCGATGTGGGAAATGCTGCTGATATATTCAAAATGATATATAAAAAAACAAATGCCAAAGATGGATACGTCAGTCTGGAGGTCAACCCGCATTTTGCACACGATACCAAAAAAACCATTGAAGAAGCTCGACTGCTTTGGAAAACACTAAACAGACCAAACATTCTTATCAAAGTTCCTGCAACGGATGAAGGGCTGCCTGCTATCAGGCAATTGATAAGCGAAGGAATCAATGTGAATGTTACATTGCTATTTTCACTGCCCCGCTACAGGCAGGTAATTGAAGCTTTTATAACAGGTATTACCGATCGAGTAAATCAAGGCAAACCGGTAAAGAATATTGCATCAGTAGCAAGTTTCTTTTTAAGCCGTATAGATGAAGTGATTGATCCAAAAGAAGCGGATTTTGTTGCATCTGTGGGCGAACAGGCACTTTTTGCAACAAAGGTAAGAGGACAGGTTGCCATTTCAAGCGCTAAAGTTGCTTATAAAATTTATAAGGAATTTTTTGAAAGCGCAGCGTTTCTCAAGCTTGGAGCGATGCCACAAAAATTACTTTGGGCAAGTACCGGCCAAAAAAATCATGAATACAGCGACATTAAATATGTAGAAGCTGTTATAGGTCCATACACTATCAATACGATTACCCCCGAAACACTTGAAGCTTATCGTGACCATGGTAAACCTGAACCTCTGTTGGAAGCTGATGTGGAAAAAGCTAGCTGGGTATTATCCGAATTATCAGAAGTTGGTATTGAGTTGAAAGAAATCACCGAAAAACTTGAAAATGATGGTGTGAAAAAATTTATCGCATCTTACGACAAACTTATAAATTCAGTAAAATTAAAAGCAGTAGTTTAGTAAATCAAATAAAAATTTTAAACGAACCATCGTTAAAGATGAATATGCAAGATATTATAAACACAGCGAAGAAGATGGTTGCGGACGACAAGGGGCTTTTGGCAATAGATGAAAGCAATCCAACCTGCAACAAACGATTTGCTGCGTTGGGAATCCCTCAAAACGAGGAGACAAGGCGTGCTTATCGTGAAATGATTGTAACGACTCTCGGTCTCAGTGAGTGTATAAGTGGTATTATTTTTTATGACGAGACAATCCGGCAGCAAGGGAAAAATGGTAAACTTTTTATAAAAACCCTTATTGATGCTGGAATTATACCTGGCATCAAAGTCGACAAAGGAGCAAAAGACATGGCTGGTCATCCGGGAGAAAAAATTACCGAAGAATTGGATGGATTGCGCGATCGTCTTAATCAATATTCAAAAATGGGTCTTCGTTTTGCCAAATGGCGTGCCGTCAGCGTGCCTGTTGCAGCCGGAATTCTGTTTCCATTTTTCGGAATCTTGCTCAGCCCTATGATTGCTGCCGCAGCCATGAGCTTCAGTTCGGTTTCGGTTATTGCCAATGCATTGCGACTTCTAAAAATGAAAATAAAATAGTTCTAATTTATGAACAAAAAATGAAATGATAAATAATGAAAAGACTCATCGTTTTTGATTTGGATGGCACACTTGCCGAAAGCAAGACTTCACTTGATACCGAAATGGCGGCATTGCTGCATGAACTTATAGGCATCATTAAAGTAGCGGTGATTTCAGGGGGCAATTGGGCACAGTTTGAAAAGCAACTGCTATCTAATCTTCCGCACGACGAAAGCCTGAAGAATCTATCACTTCTTCCTACTTGTGGAACAAAATTCTACAAATATACTGGTGATTGGGAAAAAATATACTCAGAAGATTTCACCGATGATGAAAAAATAAAAATTATCGGTTCACTAAAGAAAGTAATCGAAGAGGTAGATTTCAAGGTCGAAAAAGTCTGGGGCGAAGTAATTGAAGACAGAGGAAGCCAGATAACTTTTTCAGCACTGGGTCAGCAGGAACCCATTAAAGAAAAGAAAAAATGGGATCCCGATTTTGTTAAACGAAAGAAGATGAAAGCTCTCCTCGATAAGCTTATTCCTGAGTTTTCGGTGCGACTGGGAGGTGCTACATCTATCGATATCACTAAACATGGTATTGATAAAGCTTATGGGATTAGAAAACTTCGGGATGTTCTTGGAATTGCAATTAATGAAATGATTTTTATCGGAGATGCCATATTTCCTGGTGGCAATGATTATCCTGCTAAAGAAGCAGGCGTTTTGTCCATAATGGTACGCGACCTTAATGAGTCGAAACGAGTAATTGAAGCTATCGTGGCTTGTTTGGCGGATTAGTGTTTATTACATAAAAGTTAATAAAAGGAGAAAAATAAATGAGTGGCTTAAAATTACAACGACTTGGACAAATCATGAAACCCGAACCGGGTAATCCCATGGAAGTTGAAGGTGTACTGAATCCTGCTGCAGTTCGTGGCCCGGATGGAAATCTCTACCTTTTCCCAAGGCTAGTGGCAAAGGGCAATTATTCACGTATTGGCATTGCCCGGGTTCAATTTAATAAAGCCGGAGATCCTGTTGGAGTTGAAAGGTTGGGTATTGCATTGGAACCAGAAGCAGATTATGAACTGCGGTCTGATGGTAGCGGAGGTTGTGAAGATCCTCGTATTACATTCTTGGAACGGCTAAAGTGTTATGTAATGACTTATACTGCGCATACTCACGTCGGCCCTCGCATCGCCCTAGCGATGTCGGATGATTTGTTCCATTGGAAGCGGCTGGGACTGGCAACTTTTGAAAAGTACGATGACATTGATTTTGTTAATGTAGACAATAAGGATGCCAGTCTTTTCCCTGTTGCTATTCCCAATCATGCCGGAAAAATGCAGTTGGCTATTTTGCATAGACCACTTTTCCCCGGCACCCGTCCCGAAGAAACAGCCAAAAAGGCTGAGACCCGTTTAATAGACCTCGATCATGAAAGTATCTGGATTTCTTACTGTCCGGTTGCTTTAGATGGGTTAAAACTAAATCAATTGGGCTTGTTTAATTCGCATCACAGACTCGCTACTCCCGTGTCTCCATGGGAACGGCTCAAAATCGGTGGCGGTACTCCTCCCATACTTACCAAACACGGCTGGCTCATCGTTTATCATGGTGTAAGCGAGATTGAGGAAACTGACAAATTAAAACATCACTTATGTTACGCTGCCGGGCTGATGGTGCTGTCTAAAGAGCATCCTCAATTTATTCACTATCGTTCAGTGGAGCCTGTGTTGACGCCAGAGTTGCCACTGGAAAGATTTGGGATAGTTCCGAACGTTGTATTTCCCACTGGAATCGACAAACGGGATGATATAGGCATGCCTGACCGCTTTGACGTTTATTATGGAATGGCTGATAACAGCATAGGTGTGGCACGTCTCGATCTGGCTGATTTTTTACCACCAGAAGGAGTTGCCAATCCGCCGGAAGCAAAAGTATAATTCAGTAAATTAAATATTCACTCAATACTAAAAACAATAATATGATAAAAATAATAAATGAACTTCCCGATAATGTTTTGGGAGCTATTGCAAACGGAAAAATTACAGCAGCAGATTACGAAAATTTTTTAATACCTGCTATAGAAGAAAAATTTAAAACAAATAAAAAAATCAGGATGATCTACCAGTTGGGGAACGACTTTACTGGTTTTGATTTAGGAGCCATGTTGGACGATGCAAAGATAGGTATGAAACATTTGTCGGCATGGGACCGTATTGCATTGGTTTCTGATCATGAGATGATTAATTCATTTGCAAAATTTTTTGGATATTTGATGTCTTGTGAAGTTAGGATTTATAAAAATGCTGAGTTTGAGATGGCTAAAAAATGGATTTCTGAAAAATGAATTTGATTTAGAATTTGATATTGTTGAAGCACTTCGTTGACTATGTGTATAATAATGAACAATTAAGAAAATTTGAGAGATGAAACAAACATCCCGAAAATTCGGGAATTCGAAACGAAGACCACGAATACAATGAATTAAAATAATTTAAGATGTGAGTATATCCCTGCCTTCCGACAGGCATGGCATTCATCAACTTTAAAAAATATTTTCGGATGAAAACAAAAAAGAAAATTCCAAAGACTATGGAATCTAAGCCTAATAATCCCAGTGGAAAAGATGATTTCAAATCCTTACCGATGGCAGAATTGCAGAAAAAACTGGAATCATCACCGGAGGGTCTTACCGTAGCAGAAGCAAAAAAACGGTTAACCCAATATGGGCCTAATGAGATTGAGGAAAAGAAAACAAATATGTTACTGAAATTCCTTAGCTATTTTTGGGGACCTATTCCATGGATGATTGAAATTGCAGTGATTCTTTCGGCAGTTGCCCGCCATTGGCCGGATTTTTTCATTATCCTTCTTTTGCTTATTGCGAACGGAATAGTTGGATTCTGGGAAGAGCACGAGGCAGGGAATGCAATTGCTGCTTTAAAGGAAAAGTTGGCGGTTAAGGCAAGAGTGAAACGCGATGGGAAATGGATGACCCCTGCAGCGAAAGAACTTGTTCCCGGCGACGTTATTCGCTTACGACTCGGTGACATTGTTCCAGCTGATGCTCGTCTGTTAGATGGAGATTCGGTTGAAGTAGATCAGTCGGCATTAACAGGCGAATCTCTGCCAATCTCCCGCAAATCCGGTGAAGCTGTATTTTCCGGTTCCATCATTCGTCAGGGTGAAATCACCGCCCTGGTCTATGCGACAGGTGCAAACACCTATTTCGGTAAGACGGCACAATTGGTACAAGAAGCCCACACAGTTAGTCATTTTCAAAAAGCGGTTTTAAAAATAGGCAATTACCTTATTATACTTGCAGTAGTTCTGGTTGCAGTGATTGTAGTTGTTGCAATCTTCCGAGGTGACCCGATACTCACAACTTTACAATTCGCACTTGTGCTCACTGTAGCGGCTATTCCTGTGGCAATGCCCACTGTATTGTCGGTGACAATGGCAGTCGGCGCACGATTGCTTGCTAAAAAAAAGGCAATAGTCAGCAAATTGGTGGCAATTGAGGAACTGGCGGGAGTAGATGTGCTTTGTGCAGACAAGACAGGGACTCTTACTCAAAACAAACTGACACTTGGAGATCCGTTCACTGTAAATGATATTCCTGTTGATCAGATAATACTGGATGGCGCACTTGCTTCACGCGCAGAAAATAACGACACCATTGATTTGGCCGTTCTTGGCGGTTTAAAAGATAAAAATGCACTGAAAGATTATAAAGTGCTTCATTTTCTTCCGTTTGATCCTGTTCATAAGCGTACAGAAGCCACCGTCAAAGGAAAAGATGGAAAAGAGTTTAAAGTAACCAAAGGGGCGCCTCAGGTAATTTTAGAATTATCGGATAATTCTGGAAAAGTAATAAAAGTTGTTGAAAAGGCGGTCAACGAATTCGCAGCACGCGGTTTTCGTTCGTTGGGTGTTGCAAGGGATGAGGGCAACGGGAAATGGCAGTTTATGGGTGTATTACCTCTGTTTGATCCGCCCAGAAAAGATGCAAAACAAACGATAGCAACAGCTCATGCTATGGGCGTTAAAATTAAGATGGTCACAGGCGATGCCTTGGCTATTGCCAAAGAAACAGCCAAAAAGCTGGATATGGGCGAAAATATTCTTGATGCTGCAAGCCTAGGCGATTCCAAAAAGAAAGAGACTGCTGAGATAGCCAAATCCATTGAAAATGCTGACGGTTTCGCACAGGTATTTCCCGAACATAAGTTCCATATTGTGGATGTTCTCCAAAAACGAGGACATATCGTTGGTATGACTGGCGATGGAGTGAACGATGCCCCTGCACTAAAAAAAGCAGATTGTGGTATTGCTGTTTCGGATGCTACTGATGCTGCCCGTGCGGCAGCAGCTATCGTGCTGATGTCGCCCGGCTTGTCTGTGATTATTGATGCAATCAAGGAGAGTCGTCGCATTTTCCAGCGGATGAATAGTTATGCCATTTACCGAATAGCAGAAACTTTACGTGTGTTGTTGTTCATGACCTTATCAATTCTTGTATTTAATTTTTACCCGGTTACCGCAGTGATGATAGTGATGCTGGCGTTACTAAATGATGGGGCCATACTGTCTATTGCTTATGACAATGTTCATTTTAAAAATCAGCCAGAAGCCTGGAATATGCGCATGGTGCTGGGCATATCTACAGTGCTGGGTGTAATTGGTGTTGTATCAGCTTTCGGTCTGTTTTATCTTGCAGAGCGTGTCTTTCATATTGATCGTGAACACATACAGACACTGATGTATTTAAAATTGTCAGTTGCTGGACATCTTACCATATTCCTTACGCGAACACGAGGTCCATTCTGGTCAATTAAACCTGCAAAGATTCTCTGGATAGCCGTCCTCGGTACGCAAATCATAGCGACTCTTATTGCAGTTTATGGCTTTTTTATGACACCTCTGGGTTGGGGATGGGCAGGGTTTGTATGGGGATATGCTTTAGTTTGGTTCCTTTTTAATGACCGTATAAAACTACTTGCATATCGGATTTTTGATCCTGTAAAAAACAAGATGCTTACCAATACTTCAAATTAAAAAACTTACAAAAACTATCTGACAGAAATAATCTCTATTTTATCAATATTATTAGCATCATTGTAAAGCAGATAGTTATTTCGTATCCCTTCGCCAATGAGCATCTTGCTTGAATGATTCTATTTTCTGATCTTTGCAAAAAAAATTATGAATAAGAACAATCAACATAACCCATTTTGCACTTAACCTGATGTAAAATTCTGTAAATAAGAAATTTCGTTTTTTTTGAGTTCCGAACTGTGTACTACAGATTTTCGTTTTACAAACGGGTAGAATTTATAATTTAAAGCTTTATAAAGTGTTTGAAGACTTTGATTTGGTTCTGAACATCTACGAACATACAAGGTATCTCCATTTTGGTTTTCGCCTAATGTAGTTACAATTTCAAACAATAAATTCAATTGAAGCCGGACGATATGTTCCATCAACTACTCTCTCACTGAAGATTTCCGAAATTTTCAATACAACAGTTAATGATATTTTCAAACTCGATGAAAATAATTAAAGACTTTTTAATTTTACGTTAGGGTGCATTTATCACACTCAAATGAAGAAGTCTGTTCAAGAAAACGATTGATAATATTTATCCTGTGAGTAATTACATGCCTAACAGAAAGTACACTTAGGTGAATCCCTAACGGGTAATCTTTTCAGATTTTTAAACCGAAAATGGAAATTGAAAAATAAAAGGACAGAGAAACTCAGAATAATTCCTAAATTTACCATTCTTTATGATTCATCTTTTGTTGCGCGTACCAAACTTATACCTGCAGCAAAGAAAACAATACCAAGGATACCATAAATTATAAGTGCTCTGATATCATGCGTACCACCTGAAGTGTTCACAAATACTATTGCAGTATAAATAAGTCCGATTATTCCCAGCAAGGTTAACAATGTACCAAAAATTCGTTTAAGATTCATAAGATGTATTTTTAGGTCCTTTCTAAACCCGGTTATTCAAATTGTGGCTCAAAGGTACTAAATTAAAGCACTTTAAATGTTATACAACTTTACAAATATGTTACATGATTCACACTTCTTGCGTTTTTAATATTTCACATTTAACGTACATTTTAACAAGCTATATATTTCACCAATTGCTGATTAAATCGCATCCAGGGTTGTTCCCCAAGAATTTCGGTACATGGATCAGGAAGTTACGTTTATTGGATTTTAATAAAAAAAAATTATTCTGCCATTGAAAAAAGATAAAAATCTATCGCAAAGCAACAGATTGTCATCAGAAAATCCTAATTTTGCAAAGCAAAAAAAGAGGCAATCAGTTCATCACTTCTTGCCTCTTTTTTTCGTAAAACCGTAGCGTTTGTCGTAGCAATCTTTGGAAACTGCTGATTATCAATACATATGCGTGGTCCCACCTGGACTTGAACCAGGGGCCTACTGATTATGAGTCAGTTGCTCTAACCAACTGAGCTATAGGACCAATAGCTGTTGCTATTATTCAGCTTGCAAAATTACGAATTTGTACATGAATACCAAATTTAATTTAAATAAATAATGCAAAACATTAAAAATATTAAAAATATCATCTTCGATTTAGGCGGAGTTATCCTTAATATCGATTATCAACTGAACGTGGATGCATTTAAAGCCATTGGTTTCGACGATTTTGAAGCATCTTATTCTAAAGCCGAACAAACTTATTTATTTGACAATTTAGAGAAAGGTAGTATTAGCCCGGAAACCTTCAGAAACGGTATTCGTGAAGTCTCTGGCAAAAACCTAAGTGATGAACGGATCGATTATGCCTGGAATAAAATCATACTGGATTTTCCGGAAAAAAGAATTTCGTTATTGAACCAACTGAAGAAGAAATACAGGATATTTCTGCTGAGCAATACCAATCAGATTCATTATAAAAATTATACTGCATTGTTACAAAAACTTGGTTATCATGATTTTAATGCTATTTTTGAAAAAGCTTATTTTTCTCATGAAATGGGAATGCGAAAACCTGATAAAGAAATTTTTGAGTTAGTCATCAATGAACAACAACTTATTCCCGAAGAGACTTTGTTTATTGATGATTCCATTCAACACATAGAAGCAGCAGGAAAAACAGGCATGCTCACACATCATTTAATCAAACGGGAAGATATTACAGATCTGTTTGATACAGAATGTAACTGGATTGAATCATCCAATAAAAGTTAAAAATAAAAAAGGGCTGGAAAAATTTTCCAACCCTTTTTTTTTGTGGTGGCATCGACTGGAATTGAACCAGTGACACAAGGATTTTCAGTCCTCTGCTCTACCAACTGAGCTACGACGCCTCCTTATAATAAGACTGCAAAATTACTCTTTTTTTTTAATTTTCAAAAAAATACTTCTTTTTTTATTAAATATTTAAATAATTATTTTATTAGTTACTGTAATTGAGTATATTGTACTATTATTTCAGTGGCTCCTTTATTTTTATTCACATAATCAATGCATGCTTTTTGGGCTTGTTCCAATCTATTATTATGTTCTAAAAGACGTTGAATTTTATGATCAAAACCCTTACTGTCAATAAACTCAAATGCACCTCCCGATTGAATGAGCTGAACAGCTTCTGAAAATTTATGATAATTGGGACCAAACAAAACAGGAATTCCAAAAGCAGCAGCTTCCAATATATTATGAATTCCTTTCCCAAAGCCACCTCCAATCATGGCTAGGGTAGCATATTGGTATAAATGGGAAAGCATACCGATATTATTGATAATCAATATTTTTGTTTGCTTCACATTCGCAGGATTTGCTTCTGAAAAAAGCAACGAAGGAAAGGGTAATTTTTCCTGTAATTGCTGGATACGCTCTTTGTGAATTTCATGAGGTGCAATTATATAACGCAAATCCTGATGACCGGTTTTCATAAAATCAATCAATATTTCTTCGTCTGCTTCCCAACTGCTACCAGCTAATAGCATCGGATGTGATCCCTTAAATTCTTCAATAAGCGAAAAAGACTTTTTGTGGACAGCTATTTCAATTACTCTGTCGAACCGGGTATCGCCACTTATGGTAACATTATTGATTCCGACAGACAACAACAATTGTCTGCTAACTTCATTTTGCACAAAAAAATGTGTAAAATGTTTTAACTGTGCGCGAAACCAGCTACCATAAAATTTAAAAAAATGTTGTTGCGGTCTGAAAATACCTGAAATTAAATAAACAGGTATTTTTCTGTAATGCAGTATTTTAAGATAATTAAACCAGAATTCATATTTGATAAAAAATACAATATCCGGATTTACGATTTCAATAAATTTCCTGGCGTTATAAAGTGTATCTATCGGCAAATAAAGCACAAAATCAGCTACTTTATAGTTTTTGCGGACTTCATAACCGGAAGGTGAAAAGAAAGTCACTAAAATTTTGAAATCCGGATTTTGAATTTTGAATTTTTCAATCACGGTACGTCCCTGTTCAAATTCTCCCAGAGAAGCCGCGTGAAACCAGGCAATTTTGTCATTTTCGCTGAATAAATGACTGCATTTTTGCAAAAGGTCTTTTCGACCATCCCACCATTTTTTAGCCTTTTCATTAAAAAAAGAAAAGATAAAGATACCGGAATAGTAAAGATAGAGTCCCAGATTGTAAAGAATTCTCATTTTTTAATTATAGTAAAATTTTTCGGCAGAACGTTTATACAAAGGGAAAATCCAACCAATTTTAATTCCAAACAATTGATCAAATTTTTGACTTTCGTCTTTTTGCATGGTATCGAAATTATATTCTCGCATCGATTGAGTCCATCCTTGCGTAAATTCAATGCCTGCATAAAAATTAGTCAATTTTCTTTCACTTAAATAAATAAAACCTAAAAATTCACTTATTGCTAACCCTCCCGACAAACGGTCGTAACCACGGCTATAATCGCCCATCAACTGAGGTGTATTGTTATTATCAACTTCTATACGGATATTATGTTGCATATACCCTGCACTTCCCATTACCAACAAACCTGAATTCGGATTAATGTTGAATACAGGTATAATTTTGCCTACTTTAAATGTAGTTATAAAACCTCTTTCAAACATCTTAACATCCGATATCAAACCATCCCTTGAAATAACAGATCCATCAGGCGGTGCTACCGATTTTACAATTTGATCAAAGAGCTTAACATTGTTGCCGAAAATAAAATTAAAATCTACACCCAGTATCCAATTACTCTTGGTTTTAATTGAAAATGAAGGTCCTATACAAGAATTGTTACCATATCTATCAGCCAGATCACCACCCGGAAAATAAAAAGAATAGGAAAGGGAAATTAACCCTGCAAAAGCAGACGAATCTTTTAAGTTAACTTGTGCTTTGAGTGGAGACAAAATATTTAACAACAATATAGCAATAAAAATCAATCCAATTTTTTTCATACAATCATTTTAAAGAAAGCTAACGCAAAATTACTAAAATCATTATAAATCACTATTAAATATTAATTATATTTCATAATATAGCTGATCGTTCAAAATATTATTTATTTTTGCAATATTATTCAGGAATCATAGTTTTTACAAAAATACATTTTAACAATGAAAAAAATTCAAATGGTTGACTTGAAAAGTCAATATGAAAAAATTAAGCCCGCAATAGATAAAGGAATACAGGAAGTTATAGATACTTGTGCTTTTATAAATGGCCCTGCCGTGCAAGGGTTTCAAGTTGAAATGGAAAAATATTTAGATGTAAAACATGTGATTCCTTGTGCCAACGGAACAGATGCCTTACAAGTTGCAATGATGGCTCTGGATTTAAAACCAGGTGACGAGGTAATTACGGTTTCTTTTACTTTTATTGCTACTGCAGAAGTAATTGCATTATTGGGATTTACACCTGTTTTGGTGGATGTTGACGCTGACACTTTCAATATGTCCATTGAATCGCTTAAAAAAGCAATTACTCCAAAAACAAAAGCCATCGTTCCCGTTCATTTATTCGGACAATGTGCAGATATGGAAGCAATTATGGAAATTGCCAAAGCAAATGATTTATATGTTATCGAAGATGCTTGCCAGGCCATAGGAGCTGATTATATTTTTAAAGATGGTAGCAGAAAAAAAGCCGGAACGATTGGTCATATTGGTTGTACTTCATTTTTCCCATCTAAAAATCTTGGATGCTATGGAGATGGAGGTGCTATTTTTACCAATGATGATGCATTGGACAAACAAATGAGAATTGTAGTGAACCACGGTATGGTTGTACGTTATTATCATGATTATATTGGCATTAACTCAAGACTCGACAGCATTCAGGCTGCTGTTTTAAGGGTTAAACTTCAACATCTGGACGAATATGCCAAAGCACGCAATTATGCTGCTCATTACTATAATACTGCTTTTGCCAATCATCCTCAAATAACTACACCCGTTACTGCCAAAAATACAACCCACGTTTTCCATCAATATACAATGGTTTTAAATAATGTTGATAGAACAGGACTTCAAAACTTTCTGTCTGCAAAAGATATTCCTGCCATGATTTATTATCCTGTACCTTTGCATTTGCAAAAAGCATATCTCGACTCACGTTACACGGCTGGTGATTTTCCAACTACTGAAGCTCTTTGTGCATCTGTGGTATCGTTGCCCATGCACTCCGAATTAGACGATGAACAATTAAAATTCATCACCGACAGTGTATTGGAATTTATAAATAAATAAGTTTAGTTACAAAGTTTTGATGTGATCTAAGATTTAGATGTACCTAAAATATCAGGCATAAAGGTCAAAGAATACTTATAGTTAAAATAATGTCTATAGTTCGGGCATTAACCTACCGAAAGGTACTTTAGCATAAATAAATTTTAATATTTCTTTGTGTCTTAGTGTCTTAGTGGTATAAAATAAATAAAATGCAAAAAGAATATTTCGCACACGAAACTGCCATTATCGACGAAGGTTGTAAGATAGGAAAAGGCACTAAAATATGGCATTTTACACATATTATGTCAAATTGTATCATTGGTGAAAATTGCAATTTCGGACAAAATGTTGTAGTTTCGCCTGAAGTAATTTTAGGTAAAAATGTAAAAGTACAAAACAATGTTTCGATATATACTGGCGTTATATGTGAAGACGATGTGTTTTTAGGTCCTTCGATGGTGTTTACAAATGTTATCAATCCACGAAGTGCTGTAAACCGAAAAAGCGAATATGCTAAAACAATTGTTAAACATGGAGCAACTATAGGTGCCAATGCTACAATTGTTTGCGGGCATAACATTGGTGAATTTGCATTTATCGGAGCAGGAGCAGTGGTAACTAAAAACGTTGCAGCTTATGCGTTGATTGTTGGAAATCCTTCCCGTCAGATTGGCTGGATGAGCGAATATGGTCAGCGTTTGACTTTTGATAAAGATGGCTTTGCAGTTTGTCCCGAAAGCAATGAAAAGTATAATTTAGTAAATGGAATTGTAAGTAAAATAGGTTAACTTCAATTTATTTTTTAAAATTTAACTCTCAATAAAATATAAATATTATCTAATTTTTAATATGTTGAAAAATGATAAAATAAATGTCAGAGGTATTGATATCGCTATCATAAAAAAAAATAAAGAAGATTATATTTCTTTAACCGATATGGTTAAAAATATTGAAGATGGTGCTTTTTTAATAGACAAATGGTTGCAAAACAAAAATACAATTGAGTTTATCGGTACTTGGGAAGAGATTATAAACAAGAAATTTAATTTTACTGAATTTACAATCATAAAAAATGAAGCAGGATTGAACCGGTTTACTTTAACTGTAAATAAATGGATTGAAAAAACAAATGCCATCGGGATTTTATCAAACCCAAAAAGATATGGTGGAAATACTTTTGCCCATAAAGACATTGCTTTTGAGTTTGGTTCTTGGATCAATCCTTCATTTAAACTATATCTTATCAAAGAATTCCAAAGGATGAAAGACGAGGAGAACAATCGTCTGAAAATCGAACTGGATATTTTGACAGATGCAGAAAAAAATAATTACAAATTACATTCTGAAACTGTAAGAGAAAATTTAATTCCGATGCAACTGAATACAAGCCAATTGAACACTGTTTATAATTCGGAAGATGATACAGTAAACATGGCTTTGTTTACACATACAGCAAAACAATGGAAAGATAAACATCCATGTTCGAATGGGAATATCCGCGATTATGCATCTATAGTACAATTGGTTGTTTTGTCAAATCTGGATCGTATAAATAAGATTCAGATTGAAAATGGCATTGGTCAATCAGAGAGATTACAAAAACTGAACAAAGAAGCTATCAATCAGATGACATCATTAATACAAAGAGGTATTTTTGATGAATGATCATCCATATAACATAATAAATTCAATTAAACAAAAATGAATAGTAATCCCATTAAATTTGGCTTAATTGGAGTAGCAGGTTATATTGCTCCCCGCCACATGAAAGCGATTAAAGAAACCAATAATGAATTGGTAGCCGCATTAGATAAATTTGACAGTGTTGGAATTATTGACAGTCATTTTCCCAATGCAGCTTTCTTTCTGGAAGCAGAACGTTTCGACCGTCATCTGGATAAACTCCGCCGTCAAGGCGAAAACAAAATTGATTATGTTAGCATTTGTTCCCCAAATTATTTACACGATTCGCATATCCGTCTGGCGCTTCGCAACGATGCTCATGCTATCTGCGAAAAACCTTTGGTACTCAATCCTTGGAACATCGATACCCTTGAGATACTCGAAAACGAAACCGGGAAAAAAATATTTAATATTCTGCAGCTGCGTTTGCATCCTTCACTTATTGCACTAAAGCAACAAATTGATGCAGATACATCGGGCAAAATTTATGATGTAAATCTGGCATACATTACCAGCAGAGGAAGTTGGTATCATTATTCATGGAAAGGTGATAATGCCAAATCAGGAGGCATTGCTACCAATATAGGTGTACATTTCTTTGATATGCTTACCTGGATATTTGGCGAAATAAAAGAAAATATTGTTCACAAGTATGAAACTGATAAAGCAGCTGGATACCTGGAACTTAAAAAGGCGCGTGTTCGTTGGTTCTTAAGTATTGATTACAATGATATCCCCGAAAACATTAAAGCTACAGGACAACGCACCTATCGTTCAATAACAGTTGAAAATCAGGAAATTGAATTTAGTGGTGGATTTACCGATTTGCACACCCAATCCTATGAACAAATATTATCCGGTAATGGTTTTGGTTTGTCTGAAGCCCGTAATTCAATTCAAATTGTGCACGATATCCGTCACAAAGTTGCACTTGGATTAACAGGAGACTATCATCCTTTTTTGAAGAAATAATTGTTAATGGTTAATGGTTAATGGAAAAAGATAGCTGCACTTCTATATCAAAAAAAATTTGCGATTAACGATTAACGATTTAAGATTTAAAAAGAAAGAAGAAGAAGAAAAAAGAAAGCAAAGATCTATCAATCTTACACAACTCAATCACCTCCCATTTTAGGGGAGCTAAGGGAGGGGTGGATAATATTTGCGATTAACGATTTTAGATTTAAGATTTAAGAAGGGGAAAAAGAAGGAAGAAGAATATTTTCCATTAGCATTTCTCGATATAATTTTAACAGTAAAACATGAATATATTAGTTACAGGTGGAATTGGATATATTGGTTCTCACACAGTTGTAGAGTTAATGAAACGCGGTTATACTCCGATTATCATTGATAATCTTGTAAACTCAGATATTGAGGTACTCGATCGCATCGAAAAGATTACCGGCAGCCGTCCTGTTTTCGAAAAGTTAGAAATGTGCAATATGGAAGAGATGCAACGCCTTTTCAAAAAATATCCTGATATAGATGCGGTTATCCACTTTGCAGCGCTTTTATCTGTCAACGAATCGGTAGATAATCCTTTGAAATATTATCACAACAACCTTTTGTCGACCCTCAATTTACTGCAATGCATGAATGCATTCAAAATAAAAAATATTGTATTTTCCTCATCCTGCACTGTTTACGGTGAACCTGCTACACTTCCAGTGGATGAATTTGCACCCATACAGCCAGCCCTATCGCCTTATGGCAATACAAAGAAAATTTGCGAGGATATCCTAAGTGACACCACAAAAGTTTCGGATATCCGTTGTATACTTTTACGCTATTTTAACCCGATAGGAGCGCACGAAACTGCTTTGATCGGCGAATTCCAGGATGGCATACCTCATCATCTGATCCCATATATAACCGAAACAGCTTCCGGAAAACGCGAAAAACTGAGAATTTTCGGAAACGATTACAATACACCTGACGGAACTTGTCTGAGAGATTATATTCACGTGGTGGATATTGCCATTGCTCACATTGCCGCTATCGAACGTCTAATGAATAATAAAGACAAAAACATTGAGGTGTTCAATCTGGGAACAGGCATCGGCTATTCGGTACTGGATATTGTAAATGCCTTTGAAACTGCAACCGGTATAAAAATAAACTATGAGATTGTTCCCCGTCGCGCTGGTGACGTAGAAGCAGTATATGCCGATACCAGGCTTGCCAATAAAGAACTCAACTGGAAAGCGGAACGATCACTCGAAGAAATGATGCGCTCTGCCTGGGAATGGGAGAAAGCGGTGGGGAAAGGTTAATGGTTGGTTGATGGTTAATGGAGTTAAATGGCTGAACTTCTATATTCAAAAAAATATTTGCGATTAACGATTAACGATTAACGATTTAAAAAGAAAGAAGAAGAAGAAAAAAGAAAGCAAAGATCTATCAATCTTACACCCCTCTCTTACCTCCCCTTTTAGGAGAGGTAAGAGAGGGGTAGATAATATTTGTGATTAACAATTAACGATTTTTAGAAGTAATATTTAAAAAGAAAAAAAAGTAAGAAATAAGGAGAAAGTGCAATTTGTCTCTACTTCGTAAATCTAAAATCGTTAATCGTTGTTCTAAAATCAAAAAAAAATTTGTGATGAACGATTTTAGAATTAAACCTCCGTTACTATTAACTTTGCATTTCTACTATAACTTTGGTCTCCTCCCCGTTTTTTTTAAGCCAAAAATATCAAATCTTCTGTCTTTTAGATTTTTTACAGTTCCAAAACTATGTAATTCTCTTAGAAGATCAATATCCACATCCGAAATCAATATCATTTCAGTATTGGGAGTTGCTTCTGACTTAATACCTGTTGTGGGGAAAGCAAAATCACAAGGTGTAAAAACCATGGATTGCGCATACTGTATATCCATATTGTGAACTTTGGGCAAATTACCTACACTTCCTGCAATAGCGACATAACATTCGTTTTCAATGGCTCTTGCCTGGGCACAATACCGAACCCTGGAATATCCGTTTTGTGTATCGGTTAAAAAAGGAACAAACAAAATATCCATTCCTTCATCTGACAATAAGCGGCTTAATTCTGGAAATTCGACATCATAACAAATCAGTATTCCAATTTTCCCACAATCGGTATCAAAGGTTTCTAATTTATGTCCACCCTTCATGCCCCATACTTTTTGTTCGTCGGGTGTTATATGAAGTTTTTCGTAACGTTCCACCGAACCATTTCGTCTGCACAAATAACCTGCATTGTAGAGTACATCGTCAATTAATTCGGGCATACTCCCTGTGATAATATTGATATTGTAAGCAATAGATAATTTAGAAAATTCCTGAATAATGGAAGCAGTATATTCAGCCAGTTTTCGGATGGCTTCAGCTTCACTCATCTTATTATACTCTGCCATCAATGGGGCATTGAAAAATTCAGGGAAAAGTGCAAAATCACTTTTGTAATTACTCAGCGTATCTACGAAATATTCCGCTTGTTGCATGAGTTCATTTATGTTTTTATAAGGTCGCATCTGCCATTGCACCAATCCTAAACGTACAATTTTTTTTATCTCTCTGGTTGTTTTGGAAGGTTTTTCATAATAAATATTTTCCCACCTCAACAATACAGCATAATCATAAGAACTCTTATCGCCTTCCTGATAACCTTTGATTACTCTAACCGGATAAAAATCATTTGACAATTGAAAGTTAAGCACTGGATCGTGAATTTCCATGGATTTTACTTTTTCAATATAGTCTTTAGGACTCATTTCACTTTCGTACTTATGATAATTGGGAATTCTACCTCCAAATTCAATCCCTTTTAAGTTGAGCTTTTCGCATAATTCTTTTCTGTATTCATACAACCGTCGTCCAAGACGAAGTCCTCTGAATTCTGGTTTAACAAAAACATCAATACCATACAAAGTATCTCCTTCATCAGTATGGGTATTAAAAGTATAATTTCCTGTAATTTTTTTATAGGTATGCCGTTCTTCAAACTTATCATGATCAATAATAATGGATAATGCACATCCGGCAATAGCTCCATTTACTTTAATCACAATCTGACCTTCAGGAAATTTTCTTAACAAGGTCTGAATTTCGCCTTTTTCCCAATAAGAGTTTGGCATAGATTGATAAGCTGTTATCATCGCCTGTTTTAATTCCTGATAATCGTCAATCGTTAAAAAAGCAAGCTCAATATTTTGTATCTTCTGTTCCATATTTATCCTGAAATAGTATCCTTATTATATTAATTGACCGTTTATACCCTGTATAGCAAATCATTCAAAAAAAATAAAAATCAGACAATTGCAATTTTTTAGTGTATTGTACCTTTAGAAATATTGTAAATTGAATGATTCTGCAAAATTAATTATTTTTTCAGGACAAATCCTAAAAAACATTGCGTTAATTCTTCATAATCAAAGATCTTCACTTTTAATAAAAATAAAATGCAAACTCCTTACCCGATTATTCCCAAAAAATATTTACGTTTGCATTTTAATAACAGATTGTATGACTAATAATTCACGTTTAAACAGTAAATCTGATTACCTATTTTCCATTTCATTGATTGGATTGCTATTTTTTCTTTTTGGTTTTGTTACCTGGCTCAATGGAGCCCTGATCCCCTTTTTGAAAACAGCCTGCGAACTTACCGACGTAATGGCTTACCTTGTAACTTTTGCATTTTATATCTCTTATTTTGTAATGGCTGTTCCTTCTTCCAAAATACTTGAACGCATAGGTTTTCGGAATGGAATGACATTGGGTTTAGCCGTAATGTCTCTTGGAGCATTTCTGTTTATTCCTGCAGCGATGGCTCGTTCTTACTTTTTGTTTTTAACAGGCTTGTTTGTGATGGGTACAGGTCTGGCACTATTACAAACAGCTGTTAATCCATACGTAACTATTATAGGGCCTATCGAAAGTGCGGCAAAACGTATTAGTATTATGGGTATTTGCAACAAAATAGCAGGAGTACTGGCACCGATATTATTAGCTTCAATATTACTAAAAGATGCAGAAGCTATTAAATCACAACTTGCATCATTGACCGATATAACTGAACGATCCAGCTTACTCGACGAACTGGCTTTACGCATGATCGTCCCCTATTTACTGATGGCTTTTTCGTTAGCAGCTTTGGCATTAATGATTCGTTTGGCGCATCTTCCGGAAATTAATGTGGAAGAGGATAATACAACAAACACATCGGATCAAAAACATACAAGCATTTTTAATTATCCGCATTTACTGCTAGGCGTAGTTGCTTTGTTTTTTTATGTAGGTGTAGAAGTTATTGCAGGAGATACTATCATCCGCTATGGTGATTCACTGGGCATAGCCATGGAATCTGCAAAATATTTTACATCGTTGATGTTGGTTTTTATGTTGGTAGGCTATTTTTTTGGAGTAGCTTTGATTCCAAAAGTGATCTCTCAGAAAACGGCTTTGATGCTATGTTCTATTTTAGGCGTTATTCTTACGATGGCTGCAGTTTTGGTGCCTTCAGCTTTAGCTTTTGAAATTCCATTTATCGATTTAGTTACATTTAAAGCTGTAAACTTAACAATACCCTACACCGTTTTATTTATAGCCTTATTAGGAATAGCAAACTCATTGGTATGGCCAGCTATCTGGCCTCTTGCCTTAAACGGAGCCGGAAAATATACGAAATTAGGATCAGCTCTATTGATAATGGCCATTGCCGGAGGAGCTATTCTTCCATTACTTTACGGATGGTTAACCCACGTATTGGAAAGTACACAACAAGCTTACCTGATAGCCATCCCATGTTATTTAATCATTTTATATTATGCAATTTGGGGACACAAAATAAGAGCAAAATAAATATAGATATACTTTATTGTTTAAATATTTCGTTTGATGAACTTTAAAAGACTCAATTTATAATGAAGAAAAAGAAATGGATTATTATTTTTACTGGCATAGCATTGCTGTTGGTGATTTTGTTCTTTGCCGGAAACACTGATAAAACAGACAATTTGGTTATTGTTCCGGTTAAAAATGGCAATTTTGAGATAAAAGTTACTACTACAGGCGAACTGGATGCTAAAAGCTCTCAGGAAATTTACGGACCCGATGGTTTACGAACCATTGGAATATGGCAGGTAAAAATAAGTGAAATGATACCTGAAGGAACTGTAGTTGATTCTGGCCAATATGTGGCAACACTCGACAAAACGGAAATCAGCAGTAAGCTTAAAGATATTCAGACAGAACTGGAAAAACTTGAATCACAACTAACCCGTACAAGATTAGATACAACCCTTGAATTGAGAAGTGCCCGTGACGAATTGATCAATTTGAAATTTGCTGTAGAAGAACGACAAATTACCCTTGACCAATCAAAATACGAACCACCTGCCAGCATTCGCCAGGCAGAAATAGACCTGCAAAAATCAAAACGTAACTATGAACAAGCAGTACAAAATTATAAATTAAAATACAGCAAATCCAAAGCTACCATAGGTGAAATAACAGCATCTTACGATCAATCGAGACGTAAATACGAAACATTGATAAAAGTGTTGGAGGATTTTACAATAAAAGCTCCTAAAACAGGGATGTTGATCTATAAAAGAGACTGGGATGGAAAAAAACAAAGCGTAGGTGGAACCATCAGCGCATGGAGCAATGTAGTTGCAACTTTGCCCAATTTATCCAAAATGATTTCAAAAACATATATCAACGAAATAGATATCAGCAAAGTTAAAAAAGGTCAAAAAGTTGAAATAGGTGTAGATGCTTTTCCTGAAAAGAAATTTACCGGTGAAGTTACCGAAGTTGCCAACATCGGGGAACAAATGCGAGGGAGTAATGCTAAAGTGTTTGAAGTTAAAATACTGGTTCACGAATTTGATTCTATTTTACGTCCTGCCATGACAACTAAAAACACCATCATTACAGCTGTAATTCCTAATGTTATTTTTGTCCCCATCGAAAGTGTTCATACCAATGATAGCATAACTTATGTTTTTAAATCCGAAGGTTCACGAATAGTAAAACAACAGGTAAAAGCAGGTCAGAGTAACGAAAACGAAATTATTATCACACAAGGACTTACCGATAAAGACAAGGTTTATTTATTACCACCTGAAAATGCTGATAAACTCAAACTCGAACAACTCCCATGAATTATCGAAAATTCTTTATAAGAAAAGAAACCAACAGATTTTCATATATTCTGAATATTGCTTTTGAAGCGGTACTGGCAAATAAATTCCGGTCGATGCTTACCGCATTGGGTATTATCTTCGGAGTAGCAGCCGTAATTGCAATGATGGCCATTGGCAATGGTGCCCAACAGGAAATTTTGGAGCAAATCAAACTGGTAGGTGTCAACAATATTATTATATCACCAAAAATTGAAGAAAAAGGTGATGAAAAATCAGCAGATGAATCATCAAACGGCAAATCTGATAAGGATAAAAATAAGTTTTCACCGGGGTTGACAATTAAAGATGCAGAAAGTATCAAAGCGATTGTGCCCACAGTAAAATTAGTAAGTCCGGAAGTAATATATGCAACCAGCATCATTAAAGACGGCATTAGTAGTACGGCAAAGCTTTCGGGTGTTACACCTGATTTTTTTACTGTTTTTAATCTGGAAATTGCGCAGGGTCAAATGTTTAACGAAACTCAATTGAATGAAGGCAAACAGGTTTGTATCATCGGGCAAGTAGTTAAATCCAAGTTATTCCCCAAAGAAGATCCTATTGGAAAATACATCAAATGCGACAATATTTGGATGAAAGTAATTGGTGTAATTCAAGCCAAAAATGTGAGTCAATCGGCTTCTGAAAATCTTGGAATTAGTGAATACAACAAGTTTATTTATGCTCCTTTGCAAACATTATTATTAAGGTACAGAGACCGTTCACTCATTACAGCAGCTTCCTTAAATTCAGGATCTGATGAAGAGACTTCAGGAATGGAAGATGCAGACAATCATAACCAAATTGATAAAATTGTAATCCAGGTGGATGATTCAAAAAACATAAAAGCTACCACCGAAATTCTTACCCAGATGATGAAGCGCAGGCATGCCGGTGTGGAGGATTATGAAATCAAAGTGCCTGAAATGCTGCTTAAACAGGAACAAAAAACCAAAGATATTTTCAATATAGTGTTGGGTGCAATTGCCAGCATCTCACTCATTGTAGGTGGTATAGGTATCATGAATATTATGCTTGCTTCGGTAATGGAACGAATCAGAGAAATTGGCGTTCGTCTTGCATTGGGAGCAACACAAAGAGATGTGATTACTCAATTTTTAACGGAAGCCACTATCATCAGCCTGAGTGGAGGAATTGCCGGAATTATGCTGGGCATAGCTTTGGCCAAAATTATTACCAAAGTAGCAGGAATACTAACCATTATTTCACCTTTATCGATTGTTATTTCTTTCTTCGTTTCAGCTTCAGTGGGTATTTTATTTGGCTATATGCCTGCCCGTAAGGCTGCTATGCAAGATCCGGTAACATCCTTACGACATGAATAAGTTTAAAGTAAATAAGAAAATGAAAATCTATTTTTCAATTATTACACTCATTCTGGTTTTAAGTTTTACAGTTAAAGCTCAGGAAAATATTAAAATTCTTACATTTGAAGATGTTATAAATATTGCGCACAAACAATCGCCGGATGGATTGGTTGCCAAAAACAAATACCTGGGAAGCTATTGGAAATACAGGAGTTACAAAGCATTTTATATGCCAATGCTCACATTGGATGGTACTATTCCAAATATCAACCGAAGTATCTCAAAAATTACCCTGGCTGATGGAACTGAAGTGTTTCAAAGCCAGCGTTCTGCAAATTATTCCATGCAAATGAGTTTATCAAAAACAGTTGGAATTACAGGGGGGCAGTTGTTTATGAATTCAGGGATTCAAAGACTGGATATATTTAACGGTACCACAATTACCTCATATCTGTCTACACCTGTAACCGTTGGATATCGTCAGCCGATATTTAATTACAATCCTTACCGATGGGAACGTAAGATTGAACCGAAACTTTACGATGAAGCAAAGCAGGTATATGTTGAAGACAGAGAGCAACTTTCGATGAAGGCAGCCAATATGTTTTTCGATTTATTGGATGCACAAATCAGAGCCAATATTGCACGTCTGAATCAGTCGAATAACGATACACTTTACAAAATTGCACAGGGTCGATACAATCTTGGTAAAATTGCCGAAAACGAATTGCTACAACTCGAATTAAGTTTACTGAATTCAGATTTACAGGTTGAACAAACCCGCAACGATGTAGAAGTAAATCATTTCAAATTAAAATCATTTTTAGGAATGAGGGGTGATGAAAAAATAGAACTTGTAATTCCAAAACCAATGCCGGAGTATAAAATAGATGTTACAAAAGCCATTGCCGAAGCCCGAAGCAACAGTTCTGAAATTATTTCTTACCAACGTCGTTTACTGGAAGCTCAGAGTATGGTAAACAAAGCAAAATTAGAAAACCGTTTTAATGCCAATCTATTTGCATTGTATGGTTTAACGCAAAGTGCGACTGAGTTTACAGATGCATATAAAAATCCACAAAATCAACAACAGTTATCATTGGGTATACAAATTCCAATTTTAGATTGGGGTCTTGCCAAAGCCAAAATAAAAATGGCCCAATCGAACGAAGAACTAATTATTACACAGGTTGCACAACAAAAAATTGATTTCGACCAACACATACTGATAAAAGTAATGCAGTTCAACATGCAATACCATCAGTTAAAAATAGCATCTAAAGCAGATACTATTGGCGAAAAAAGGTTTGAAGTTACCAAAGCCCGCTATATGATAGGGAAAGTGGATATTACTGAATTAAATATCGCCATGACTGAAAAAGACAGAGCTACACAAGATTACATTGCAGCTATGCGATCTTTCTGGAATTCCTATTACGAAATGCGCAAACTTACACTTTTCGATTTTGTTGAAAACAAACCATTGGGTGTGGATTTTGATAGTTTAAGATAATTTTACATCTGATTAAAATGAGAAAAACAGTACTTATTACAGGCACTTCCTCCGGAATTGGGAAAGCTACCGTGAGATATTTTGCACAAAAAGGATGGAATGTTGCTGCTACCATGCGGAAACCCTCCAAAGAAACTGAATTGAATACGCTGGAAAATGTAAAATTATTTACATTAGATGTTACCAATAGCGAGAGCATAAAAAAAGCAATTGCCGATACACTGGATGTTTTTGGAAGTATTGATGTAATTATAAATAATGCCGGTTATGGAGGTGTCGGGATTTTTGAAGCTGCAAAAAAAGAACAAATTCAATGTCAGTTTGATACCAATGTATTTGGTGTAATGAATGTAATCCGCGAAATCCTTCCATATTTCAGGAATAGAAAACAGGGTTGTATTGTAAATATTTCATCTATTGCCGGATTTATCACATTCCCCACTTACAGCATTTACAATGCCTCAAAATTTGCGTTGGAAGGCTTTGCAGAAGCTTTGCAGTTTGAACTGCGTCCGTTTAATATCCGCATTAAAAACGTGGAACCGGGAACTATAAAAACAGATTTTTACAGCCGTTCACAGGATTATTTTAATAAAGAAGGACTTACAGACTACAATAGCTATTCAATGATAACTTATGCTAACACACAAAAATTTGGGATCAAAGCTCCCGGTCCTGAAGCAGTTGTAAAGAAGATTTATCAGGCAGCAACAGATAGCAGCTACCGGTTAAGATATCCTGCAGGCATACAAGCTATTCTGGTGTTGAAGTTAAAAAAGATAATCCCATTCAGTTGGTTAAATTCGATAGTAAGGTTGGTTGTCGAAAAAGGGTATAAGACTTAGCTAATAGAATTAGAAAAGGCTGTCTGAATAAGTTTCAGACAGCCTTTTTTAATTGTTTTATAAATTCAAGTGGATACTCACAGTCATCCTTTGACTAATCCATTTTCTAAGCTATAAATTATTGAATTCCCAATGCTTCTTTACCCTGATCGAAAATGATATCCTGAGGAATATTGGCAGTTTTAAGTTTTGCAATATCTTGCTGCAATTCTTTACGGATATTGCTATTTGCTTCCAGATATTTTGATGCGCCTTCATAATCGCCTTCACCTTCAAACTGAATTACTTTGGCAGCCCATGCATTCATTGCTGACTTGGTTTTTCCCATGTCTACTTTGTAAGATCCATCAGCGTTGCGGCTAAAAGCACCTGCGTCTTCAAAATAATTGAAACACATCATATTGGCTTTACCATGCGAATCGGCGGCTCCAAAACGAACCGAACGGATAATGCCTGCCATAAAAGTCACATAACTATCTTCAATGGTAACATCTTTTAATTCTCCCATTTCAATCAATTTGGTAACGATAAACAAACCTAAAATGTCGGCCTTGGCTTCTTCAAAAGAAGCATATTTCTCTTTCAGTGCCTCTTTTACAGTTCCTTTATTGTTAATCGTATTCTTTATGCCCAAACCATGTGCTACTTCATGAAACATTACATTGGCAAAAAATGCATTGAATGTTATATTTTTTATTTGTGATTTATCAATCAATGCATTGGCAATTGGGACAAGTATCTTATCAAACTTAGCTTGCATGGCATTTTTCAATTGCAACCTTCTACTCCCTTTTTTCAACTGAACTTTTTCGTCGTTCGGTAAGTTGATTGCAATGGTTTTCCCACCTGCATTGGAATGTCCGGCATAATAAACGATGTCATAAGCATTCAGGTCGCTGTTTGAACCGGGGATTTCTTTTTTGTATTTAGCATCGCAAGGCAATTGTTTTTGCAATGCAGGCAACATGGCTGAGAATTTCTCCAATTTCTTGCTCCAATCCTTATCTTTCACCAAAACAGCAGATTCATAGGCTGTTTTATATCCATACAATGCATCTTCATAATTTTCGATGGGACCTACAACAAAATCAATTCCGTTGGTTTTCATATCCATCCAGGCCATATCGCTGACAAAATAATCATCTGTTAATAAAGCTGTTGAACGCAATTCAAAATATTTTTTCAAACCCGGATCTTCAGCCAATGTAGCAGCTTTCTTTAATAAATCAGAAGCTTTTGTAAGCAATTCCTTATAAGCTTCATGATACCAGACTACTTTCAAAGATTTGTCAGCATTCCTTTGAATAAGGGTATACTGACTCTTTTTGTTTTTGTCTTTAAACTGCTCAAATTCTTCATTGGTCATATCTTTCGGATAGAAATTGGCACCTTTGGGTTTCTCACCAAAAGCAGGCATGAATGACTTGTTATCACCCAAACGTTCCCATGGACCATAATTAATATTTGCAAATTGCTTAAGGTCAGCATCACTGATGGTATCGAGGAAGGCATTTTTTTCGCCTATGGTTTGCATCCAGTACAAATCATCCATAATTTTAGCGATGTCAATCAAAACAGGAAGCAATTGTCTCTCTTTTTCGCTAAGTTTTGTGAGGTCAGTGGTCAATTTTACAGTGGCAAACTGTGCAATTTTTTCTTTCATGTTTACATTGGTTGAATCGCCATTCGTAGTGGCCGTTTGTTTTGACTTTGGATTGCATGCTGATACTGCTATGATAAGCAATACTATTGCAATCGGATTGAAAATTTTTTTCATTTTAGGTTTGTTTTAATTATTGATATTTATTTTCGAAAAATTATATTTGTTAATACATTGAACACTATTTGCTCACTCGCTTCGAGAGCTTTTTAAATAATTTTGCAGAAAAACTTTTATTAGAAAACTCAAATTCCTTAGATATAATATCCCCTGTAAGACCGTTTGTAACAGTCATTGAAAGAGTTGCATTACTGTCTTGCCTGAAAGAGTAAAAACTTATATAAAAAAATGCTTCATCAGATCTAAGGATTAATTCATTAAGTTTTTTCATTGAAATCACTTTATATTCACCGGGATAGTCCGCCTGTTTTACGATTTCATCCATAACGTATTCATTTTCACGATAATCATCCCAGTCATAGCCTTTTAATAATTCTTCCGGAATATATAACGTTTTAGATTTTACTCTTTTAATTTCTTTTTCATTAAAAAATTCTGTGGATTCAAACCAAAATATTTTTTCTTCCATGGATTTTTGGAAAAACTGCAAATAATTTTTCAAAATACCAGGGCCAGAGGTAATTAAAAACCCTTTCCCCATAAAATCAGTTGTCATCGGATCATAAACTTTAAATCTCTTTGAATCATCCGGTTGTAAATTAATATTACCAACAATAGTTACAATTTCATTCAAATTAAAATTCTGGGATTTTATTTGATTACCCTCCAATTTTTTTAAAAATTCAGTTTTAGGTGTGTAAAAATATAGATTATAAGTAATCGAATATTTTGTATTTTTATTATATTCTATTTTCTTAAGTTTATCTATATCCTTCCCTAAACAATTAGGTATCAATTGCATAAACAAAGACCCTTTATGCATAAAATCTAAAATATGATCCTCGTTAATAATTTCATAAGGACAATATGTCCAGGTTTCTTTAAAAACATCAATATAAGCATCATTGATTTCATTTTCAGACATTACTATATATAATGTGGCGTTTTTTATTTCTTTCAATACTTTGACATCAAGCACCATAGGTTGTGCATCTGAAATAAATGAACGAAAAACAAGAACTAAAATAATAGCAATTAAGTGTATTTTTATTTTCATGGATGCTTTTTTAAGTTTTTACTTTTTATTCATTGATTCCGACAATATCTTAATGAGTTTGGGTGGAAAGCTTCTTCCTGAAACTATACTTTCGCTGAAAATAATTTCACCGGTAGTACTGTTTGTAATCGTAATGGTAGAGTATACCAGCGTTTCCAATGATAAATATATGCTTGCATAATACATGGTTTCATCCGCTTCCATAATACGATTGTTCAAATCAGCGATTGAAATGAACTCATATTTACCCGGATAATCCTCAAATATTTCTTTGGGATCGTATATTTTTGCAATTTTGTTTTGATCTGTTAATGCCTTATCTTTTTTGTATTCATTCAACAATGTTTTCGGAATGTACAATGTGCTTTTTTTCAATTTATCCAGTTCATTATAATTGCAGATACTTTCCCTTTCTTTATAAAACAGCTGTTTATTCAATAAAGTCTGCAAATACTGAAGATAATTTTTAAAAATTCCGGGTCCGGTATATAACATATAAGGAGCTCCCAAAAAATCGCTCTTTTTCAACATATCCGATACAAAGAACCTTTTCGAATCATCGGGTTTCAATCTTATTTTTGCAACTGTAATTGAATTTTCAACCAAATTAATATCTTGCATGCGAAAATTCTTCCTGTCCATTTTTCTAGCATATGCGGGCGTTATTTTCCATATTTTTAATTCATAAACCTGAAGATATTTGTACAATGGAGAATATTCAAGCTGATTTTGAGAAATCGTAACATGAATGTTGATAAAGAAAGCATCCGGACTCAAATAGTTACCCACTTCCGAAGGTTCAATAATTTCATAAGCACAATAATTCCAGACTTCTTTAAAAACATCATAATATTTGTCATCCTTACCGGTTTTGGTATCCATTATAACATAAAGGGTAGCTTTTTTTAACTTTGGAAGTTCTTTATTGTCAAACAGATAGGGTTGAGCATTTGCTGACAAAACGCTTAATAAACACATTAAAGAAAGAAGACAATTTACAACTATTTTTTTCATTTTTTGTTATTGAGTTTGGAGTTTCCAAAAAAACATTTTTTCATATTCCGTTGCGAAGATAATAATATTTTTTTGATGAATTTAATATTCTCATCAAAAGAATACTTAGCTTTCATAAAACAAATTTCGGATGAAAATCAAAATATTCGTTGGAGGGTTTACTTTTAAATGATATATTTGCAGCTTATAATTGTTATAAACCGTATTCCTATGCTTTTTGAAAACAACAATATAGCTATTCAACAACTTCCTACACAAGATAATCTTAATTTTGAAACATTAAAACCAGCATATAAAAAAATATTATTTTTTAATTGGTCGGTATTTTTTGTTCTATTATTAATCCTTCCTTTTGCCATTGAGCCGATTTTTAAAATTCAATTAAAAGAATGGTGGCTGATTGTATATTATATAATCATTATTTTATCTTATCTCTTTAGTTTACTTATTACGCATTTAGGGTTCCCAATGAAAGGCTATGCATTGCGTGAACATGATATTGTCTACAAAACCGGTTTTATTAATCAGAAAACAACCACAGTTCCATTTAACCGCATTCAACACAGCGAAATTCGTCAAAGTTTGATTGCAAGATTATTAGGCATTTCAAAACTTAAAATATTTACAGCCGGTGGGCAAGGAAGCGGACTTTTTATTCATGGTTTATCCCCCGAAACTGCTCAACAATTAAAAGACTTTTTGAGTAAAACCGCGAATCAACATGAATAACATCGATTTTTCAATTCCTCAAAGGCAATCACCCAAAGGTGTTTTTTTATTTTTTGGATTAACACTCAGAAAAATATTAAATGCGCTTTGGCCTATACTGGTGCTATATTTATTTAAATCTAAAACAATTGATGATCAAAAACAATGGATGATCTATGCTCTTATAATCCTGATTTTACTAATCCTTGTTGTCAACGCTATTTTATCTTATCTACATTTTTTTTACTATATAAAAGACAATGAGATTGTTGTTGAAAAAGGTTATCTGAAAAAAATAAAAATAAGTATTCCATTAGACAGAATTCAAACCATTAATACCCGGCAAAATTTCATACAGCAGTTTTTGAATGTGGTTACACTTGAAATAGATACAGCCGGATCATCACGTCAGGAGCTAAAATTTATTGCCCTCACCAAAGAATGCACCGAAGCACTTCAACTAAAACTCTCAGCATTCACTATCGTTCATCCATCTGAAAATTCTGTTGATGAAGTTAGTGATACCCGAGAGAAAAAAACCATTTTACAACTGAGTACATTTGATTTGATAAAAATTGGTATCAGCGAAAACCATTTAAAAAGTATGTTGCTCATCTTTATCTTTGTAAATGGAATCTATCAGCAATTACAAGATTTTTTTAAATCTAGTGTGGATGCAGTTTCCGAGCAGGCCGGTGGCTTTTTGGAAAACTCGGGGATGCTGTTTATTACTTTTTTTGTAATTTTCATTTTACTGATGCTCATCGTTTTTTCTGTACTTTTGATAATGCTCAGATATTTTGATTTGAACTTTGCCCGTCAGGATGGAGCTTTTATACTGAAATCAGGATTAATCAACAAAAAAGACATTGTCATCCCCTTTCCCAAAATCCAGATTGTTTCATGGGAAACCAATCCCATCCGTAAATGGATGGATTTTGTATCTGTAAATATTACGCAGGCATCCAATGTTAACATCAGCAAGAAACAGGCTATCATAATTCCTGGCTGCAATACTCAACAGCTAAATAACATCAGTAACGAAATATTTCCCTTTACCGAAAGTTTTGTTTGGACAACCCATTTATCGCATCCAATTTATTTTATCCGGTTATGGATTTTCAGAATTTGTTTGTTGGCCATTCCAGCTGTTATCTTTTTTTACGAATATTGGCAAACATATGCAATTGTTGGAAGTTGGATTTTTATAAGTGCAATTTTAAGTTATTTATCCTTCAAAAAAAGATATTTTAAAATCAGTCCACAATTCCTTCAAACTGCCAAAGGAACCATTGAACAGGAGTTTTCACAGTTTTTTAATTTTAAGATTCAAACCATCATCTTCAAACAAACTTTTTTTCAAAGACGTAGAAAATTAGCATCGCTTGTTATCAGCATTTCGGGAGGTAAAAAAATTAAAATTCCTTATATACAACACGATATCGCAATAGAATTGTATAATTACCTTTTATATTGCACCGAATCTACCAACAAGAAATGGATGTAAACCAGGGTAAAATAATTTTCCCAAAATATTTAAAATGATTTCAAATATCCGAAACATAGGAATACTGGCTCATGCAGATGCTGGAAAAACTACCATTACCGAACATTTTTTATTTGCAGGTGGTGCTACCAAAAAATTGGGAAGCGTGGACAACGGGACTTCGCAAACAGATTTTCTGAATGTTGAAAAAGAAAGAGGAATTTCAGTGCGCTCTGCCAATACTGCATTTATTTGGGACGATGTGCATATTAATATGATAGACACGCCCGGACATGTTGATTTTTCGGCAGATGTTGAGCGTATTCTTAGCGTCATTGATGCTGCTATTTTAGTTATTTCTGCAGTGGAAGGTATACAGGCACATACAGAAACCTTATGGACAGCGCTTAAAGTCCATAAAATTCCTACCCTTATTTTCATCAACAAAATTGACCGGATAGGCGCCAATACTGAAAATGTACTAGATGAAATTCATAAAGAATTAACGAAAAACACAATACAGCTGCAGCAAACAATAAATGAAGGTAGTAATGATGCCGCTATCTTTTCCTGCTGGGATGCAACTAAACGCAATGAAAATATAATTGAAACCATTGCCACAACTTCCGAAATTTTGCTGGACAAATATATCAATGGCAAAACCATAACGATTGATGAAGCTGATCTTTATTTAGCAAAAGCTGTTCATCGTTGTGATTTGTATCCTGTATTGATGGGTTCAGCAAAAAATAATATGGGGATTGAAGCTTTATTAAATGCGGCAGTTTTATATTTTCCTTCTCCGAAAGGAGATGAAAAAAAAGACTTATCTGCTCTGGTTTATCGCATTGAATATGACAAAAATATCGGGAAAATCGCTCATGTGAGAATTTTTGACGGGAGTATTTCCAATAGAGCAGTTGTAAACAACTCCAGCCGGAATGTACAGGAGAAAATTACAAGGATCCGAAAAGTAAGTAATGGAAAATATGAAGATGTTGCCAATGCTTTTGCCGGTGATGTAATTGGAATTTGTGGATTCAACGCAGCACAGACAGGTGATGTGTTAGGTAAAGATTCCGTTTTTATTTCTCATGGAATCAGTCTTTGTACTCCTTTATTGACAGTTCAGCTAAAAGCATTGAACGAAAAAGATTATGCTGCATTAGCTTCAGCTATTCAGGAATTGAGTATCGAAGATCCTTCACTGGATTTTCAATGGCTGAAAGATGAAAAAGAACTGCATGTAAAAATTATGGGTTGGATACAAATTGAAGTATTAGAGCGAATTATCGAAGACCGTTTTCAAATAAAAGCAAAATTTGAAAATCCAACTGTCATTTATAAAGAAACACCTTCAATGATTGCCGAAGGATACGTCAGGTATTGGATGCCTAAACCATGCTGGGCTATTTTAAAATTCAGGATAGAACCCGGCAAAAGAGGCAGTGGTGTGAAATATGAAAGCAAAATCGGTGTCAACGATGTGTTGCAAAAATATCAAAATGAAGTGGAACGTACGATTCCTGTTGCATTACAACAAGGGATTAAAGGTTGGGAAGTTACAGATCTAAAAATTACATTGATAGCAGGTGAAGACCATGAAATGCACACACATCCCGGAGATTTTGTGGTGGCAACTCCTATGGGCATTATGGATGGTTTGGTAAATAGCGGGACTACACTGCTCGAACCAATGATTTCTTTTAAGATTTCTTCAACAGAAGATTTATTGGGAAGTATCACCAGCGATATCACTCAAATGCGGGGAAATTTCGAAAGTCCACAAATGGATAACGGAAGATTTATACTTACAGGTTTGTTGCCACTAGCTACTTCACTTGATTATCCTGTAAAACTAAGCTCACGTTCAGGGGGTAAGGCAAAAATCTCCACTCAATTTCACAGTTATCGTGAATGTAGCGACGAACAAGGCGTTACAAGAGCTTTTAAAGGCATTAGTCCCTTGGATACCGCTAAATATATTTTAAAAGCAAGGAAAGCATTGCAATAAAATTGCAATAAAAATTGCCAGCAATTAAGGGAAGTATCTGTCTTCTGATTTACTGGCTGTTTTTAAAAAGTCTTGTTCGTTATCAATGGTTTTGACCAAATACCGATACTTAAAATATATGCCAATGTGACGAAAAGGAGCAGCATTGCATATTTCAGACCTATCAATTCTCCGATTCCACCAATTGCCAAAGGAACGATAGCACCTCCTACTATGGCAGTGCAGAGTATTCCGGAAAATGTTCCATGATGGGATACCACTGAATTCAGTGCCAGCGAAAAAATAACCGACCACATAACGGATGCAAAAAAACCGCATGCAGGGAAAGCATAAATGGAAACCGTTGCCGAACCAAATAAAGCCAGCGCAAGTGAAATAATTGCTCCAGCCGAAAAAACAATAAGCACTTTCCGGCTGTCGATCAACTTTAGCAGCAAAAGACCCAACAGACAACCCAGCGTGAGCATACCCCAGAAGTAAGATATCACGTTTGCACCTGTGGTGACCGGATCAATTCCATGATACGTCTGCAAAAATTTAGAAGCCCAGTTTGCAATGCCCTGTTCGGTTCCAACATAGGCTAATATTCCAAGAAAAAACAACACTACCTCACGGTTTCGGAGTAAGTCTCTGAAGACTTTTCCGGTTTCTATTTTTTCGCTGGCAGTTAGTTCAACTTTAGGAAAAGGAATGATGGCAATTACAATGATTATAAGTAATACCGTTGCCGCAAACACCCAATACAACGAAGCCCATTCGAGTTGATAAGGAACAATGGGGTTTAATAAATTTAGCAACCATGAAGTTTTTGCAGTATGCAGATTGATAACCAGATAGCTATACAATTGGGGACTCAAAAACGATGCCAGCCCAAATACAAATTGGGCAAGTACAGAGTAAAAAGCAAAATGTTCTTCCCCTCCCGATTGTCTTAACAATGGGTTTATAGTGACCTGTAACATAGCCATCCCAATTCCTATCAGAAAAAGAGAAGACAGGGCTACACTAAATCCGGGAAATATTGCAAAAAACAATGCGCCGATTAAAGTCAGCAAAAATGCAACAATTATTACTTTTTTATTGGAATATTTTTCTACCAGAATACCTGCAGGTACTGACATAATACCATAAGCCACAAAAAAAGAAAAAGGTAAAAACCCTGCCATTCCCAAACCAAGGTTGAAGCTTTTGATAATGTCGGGGATGATAGGCCCCAGTATATTGGTAAGGAAAGAGATCACAAAAAATATGTAAAGGATCAAGCCGATCATCAATGGACTTCTATTTCGCATAGGATGGATTATATTTACAAATTACTAATATTCAGATGGCAAAGGGGAAATGCATTCTTATTTATCCGACAAATATAATATTTATATTTTATTAATCATCTATCTGAGATCTAAATTCCATTTTAGCTTTCACAACAACTTATTTTTGAATTAATTAAATTTGCAAAAGTTAATTATAAAAAATAAATTCATTTTTATTTGGTTTATATTATAAACTAGTTTATATTTGCAAAATAATTTAAAAAATACATTATGGAAAATTTAAATGAAAAACAGAGTCTTCAATTGATTGAAGAAATGATTTTAACAGCAAAAAACGAAATAAAGGAAAATGGATTCCAGTATCTATTCTGGGGATGGTTGGTAATCATATCAATAGTAGTGCAATTTATTTTGATGAAAACTAATATTGAATTAATGTATCTTCCCTGGGTAATTTTAATGCCTTTAGGAGGGATTGTTTCAGCAATAAACGGATACAAACAACGCAGGATTTTAAGAGTTAAAACATTGATAGATCTTATGATGGGTAGAGTATGGTTAACTTTTGGTATTTGTCTGTTTATTGTTTTGTTTTTTGGATTTAAGATAGGCTACAAAACCAATGTTTACCCTATCCTCATTTTACTATATGGTTTTGGATCTTTTTTGTCAGGAAGTTTATTAAAATTCAAGCCATTAATTTACGGTGGTATTATTTGCTGGTTAATAACCATTGTTGCATTTATGGTTTCGTTTGACTTACAGATGCTTCTATTGGTTATATCGCTTATATGTTCATACATTGTTCCCGGTTATTTATTAAAAAAAGAATTTAATAAAAAATAAAAATGATATATGAAGAATTAGATCCGTTATTGCATTCTCAACTCCGATTAGCGGTTATATCACTATTAATCGGGGTTAAAGAAGCAGAGTTCGGTTTCTTGAAGGAAAAAACAGGAGCTTCGGCAGGTAATTTAAGCGTTCAGGTTGATAAATTAAAGAAAGCAGGATATATTTCGGTTGAAAAAACATTCCGGAATAATTATCCACTAACTACCTGCAAAATTACGCTTACAGGTATAACTGCTTTTGAAAAATATGTAGATGTACTTAAAAAATATATAACCACGGAAAAAAACACTTAATTTTCATCATTAATAAATCCAATTATAAGAAACTTTATGACTCTAACTTATTTGCTTTATTTAAACAGAATATAAGATTAAAACAATACACATATCTCATTATCTTAAATTAATTATTGAAATATTCATTAATTTTATGACTTTTAGCTTGTTACATTCGTTCAATCCATATTTATGATCAGGATATTGAATATGATAATTAAACTGAACTAAATCCATTTCAATATAATTTTAATCAGAAATTATATTTTTAATAATATCATTATTAAAAAGCTGTTTTTTAATACAATTAACACATTTCGAATGAAATAAATTGTATTTTTGTAAGTTAATTGTTTTTTTTGACTTAAACAATCATTTTATACGAATTTTTTACACCAAATATAGCATCAAATGAGAAAATTATTAATTTTATATGTTTTCCTTTTTACAGTTTCATTTAATTATTTGTATGCTCAGACAATTAAAACAGGCATACCCGAAAAATCAGCTCTTGTTGTTAAAAACAATACCGAAACCGGTTTTGTAGTAAAAAACACGCTGGCTGAAATAAATTTTGCCACGGTAATCACTGACAAAGGAATGTTTACAAAGATTGAATTGCCGGGATATACTACAGGAAATGAAATCGGTAGCCCGCAACTTCCTGTTTTAAGGAATCTTATTGAAGTTCCTGAAGGTGCTACAGCAGTTGTTACTGTTAGAAACGCTAAGGTCAAAACATACAACCTCAATACACTGGGCTATACCGGGAAATTATACCCTGCTCAACCACCTGTTTCTAAAAACGACAAAGAGAAAAAAGAATTGATATACAATCAAAATGTGTATTCAAAAAATCAATTATTATCCTTACCATTGGTTAATGTAGAACAATTGGGCATTATGCGCGGTGTTAGAATTGCCCGCCTGAATGTTTCTCCAGTACAATACAATCCTGTAACCAACACAATTAAAGTTTATACCGATATCGAAACCGAAATTCATTTCGAAAATGCTGATTTAGCAGCAACCAAAGCTATTAAAGCAAAAAACTATTCTCCTTTTTTCAGTAGTTTCCAATCAAAGCTCATCAATAATCTGTCAAGTGGCAATGCAAAAGATTCACTTTCGAAATATCCAGTTAAGTATGTAATTGTTTCCGATCCTATGTTTCAAACTATATTACAGCCTTTTATCCAATGGAAAACAAAAAAGGGATTTAAAGTGATAGAAGCCTATACCAACAATGCAGCTGTTGGAACTACCACAACATCCATAAAAGCATATCTCCAGTCATTGTATAATGCTGGCACATCAAGTGATCCAGCGCCTACCTATGTGCTATTTGTAGGTGATGTAGCTCAGGTTCCTTCCTTTGCAGGCAGTACAGGAACACATGTAACTGATTTATATTATTGCGAATATACAGGAGATTTCTTCCCTGAAATGTATTATGGCAGGTTTTCAGCAACCAGCCTTGCTCAATTACAGCCACAAATAAACAAAACACTCGAATACGAACAATATCTAATGCCTAATAAAACTTTCCTGAACAATGTTGTAATGGTGGCAGGTGTAGATGCCACCTGGGCTCCGGTTCATGCAAACGGGCAGGTAAATTATGCTACCTCTTCCTATTTTAACACTGCCAATGGATTCAACTGTTCAAGCTATTTATACCCTGCATCAGGAAACAGTGCAGCGCAAATTATCCAGAATGTGAGCGAGGGTGTAGGATTTGCCAATTATTCAGCTCATGGAAGCTCCAGTGGTTGGGCAGATCCTAGTTTTAGTGTTACAGATGTAGCTACTTTGCAAAATCAGGGAAAATATCCTTTAATGATAGGCAACTGTTGTGTAACCAATAAGTTCGATGAACCTGAGTGTTTTGGAGAAGCTTTATTGAGAGCCAGCAACAAAGGAGCCATTGGTTATATCGGAGCTTCCAACAATTCATATTGGGACGAAGATTTTTGGTGGGCTTGCGGAGTTGGAACAGTTACTGCCAATCCAACCTATGCTTCAACAGGTTTAGGGGCTTTTGACAGAATCATGCATACCAATGGGGAACCATTTTCGAAATGGTATGTAAGTCAGGGGCAAATGGTAAATGCAGGCAATCTGGCTGTAACCCAGGGTTCTCCTGCAAGTTACAGTTATTATTGGGAAATGTACCACTTAATGGGCGACCCTTCACTGATGCCTTATTTTAAAATCCCACTTCCACTTTCTGCCAACTATATGCCACTACTCCCATTAGGTAGTAACACATTTACAATTAATACAGAAGCTTATGCATTTATAGGCATTTCAATGAATGGTGTTTTGCATGGCTCTGCACTGGCAGATTCAAACGGACTGGCAATAGTCAGTATCGTTCCTTTTACAACAACAGGAACAGCTGATTTGGTTATTACAAAACAAAATCGTCAACCGTTGATTACAACCATTCCAACAGCCACCCCAACGGGTCCGTATATAACCCTCAACAATTACTTGCTCCTTGATAACTCCGGAAACAACAATTCATTGGCAGATTATGGTGAAACCATACAATTAAATATCAACCTTAAAAATATTGGGATAGCCAACGACAGCAATCTGACTGCCATTTTATCAACTGCGAATCCGTTCATTACAATTACCGATAGTACTGAAAATTACGGGATTATCGATGCAGGCAATTCAAAAAACGTAAACAATGCATTTACTTTTACAGTTGCCAATCATATTCCTGACCAAACCATGGCAGGTTTTACACTTAAGATATCAAATGCATACGGTACAAGCTGGAACTACCCCATAAACATCCTATTAAATGCACCGGTTTTAAACATTTTGAGTGTAACCATTGAAGACAATGCTCCAGCTAATAATAATAACAAATTAGATCCGGGAGAAACCATCAATGTAAGGTTTAAAGTTCAGAATACCGGACACAGCAATACTACAAATGCAATATTAAATCTTACATCACCCGATGCATTTATCAACATCCCAAATGCCACTTTAAATCAGACTGCTTTCAACATAGGGACAACCACTGACTTCGTTTATGCCGTATCTGCCATTTCATCAGTTCTGAATGGTGCAAATTTCGAACTAACGCTGGATGTAAATGCTAATCCATATATGATTCAATATACTTTTAACAGCATGATTGGAGTGATGGCAGAAGATTTTGAAACCAATAACTTTACAAAATTTAATTGGGACACAACGGATCTGAATCCCTGGACGATAGCTAACACACTGTCTTATCAAGGCAGTTATTCTGCAAAATCAGGTACTATAGGTGACAACCAGTCTTCTGTTTTATCAATTTCTATAGATGTTTTGAGCAATGATAGTATCTCATTTTATAGAAAAGTTTCCTCTGAATCTAATTATGATTATTTAAACTTTAAAATTGATGGAAATCTGATCGCAAGATGGTCAGGAAATAAAGCATGGACCAGAGTCAGTTTCCCTATTACAACCGGTAATCATTTGTTATCATGGATATATTCAAAAGATGAATCTACCGCTAATGGCAGCGATTGTGCCTGGGTTGATTTTATTGTTTTGCCTGCAATACATACAACAATTAGCTTGGGAATTGACGAAATGCGTGTTGAAAATACAAACCAACTGTTTATATTTCCCAATCCTGCCAATGATCAGATAAATATATCCTATCAATTATCTGCAAAAAGTGACGTCAGTCTTACAATATTCAATTCGAACGGACAAAAAGTTTACAGCGAAGTAAACAGTGAAAAAAGTGCAGGTAATTATACTGTAAATTTAAATGCAATCTCTTTAAGCAAAGGTATCTATTTTATCAGTTTACAAACCAATCATCAAGTGATTACTCAAAAATTAATTCTAACAAAATAACTACTGATAAATGAAGAAAATATTTTTATCTACTTATTTGCTTATCATTTTTTTATTTCCAAATGCCGGCATTGCTCAAATCAAAAATTCAGGAAATCATTCATCTGCTAATGTTGAACTTATTTCCTCTGATTTAGAAAATTCTGTAGTACGATTTTCATTTGAAAATTACAAAACTACCAATGTTCAAACTCCGAATGGTACCGCTAAAAAAATCAATCTGGAGGGCGCTTTCCCGATGCAAATTACAGGAGCGCCAGATTTATTAGCGATTTCGGCTTCTCTTATCATTCCTGACGATGCCGAAATGATGGCAGAAATTATCAGCAAATCGTATACAGATTATCAAAACATTACAATTGCTCCTTCAAAAGGAAACCTATACAGAGATATTGATCCTTCCACAGTTCCTTTTATTTACGGGAACAAATACGCCATCAATGATTTTTTTCCCGGAAAATTAGCTGAATTGCAACCTTCATACATCTTAAGAGATTACAGAGGACAAAACATTACAGTTTATCCCTTTCAATACAACCCTGTAACCAAAGTTTTGAGAGTTTACCACGACTTAACAGTCAAGTTATCAAGGGTTGGAATCAGCGATGTAAATACAATCAGCCGCACCAAACCTTTTATTAAAGTTGACAATGAATTCAGTAATATTTATAAAAATCAATTTTTAAACAATACATCCGGAAACAGTAAATATACAGCTGTGAGTGAACAGGGTAAAATGCTTATTATTTGCCCTGAAGCATTTATGCCGGCAATGTTACCTTTGGTTCACTGGAAAAATATTTCGGGCATCCCAACAGAAATGGTCTCTGTAATTGCTGCCGGAAGCACCAGTGCCGCCATAAAAAGCTACATTTCTAATTATTATTCCACCCACGGTTTAACTTTTGTTCTATTGGTGGGCGATGTGGCCCAAATTCCTACCTTCACAGTATCTGGTGGTGGGTCTGACAATACTTACAGTTATCTTGTTGGAAACGATCATTATCCTGAAATTTTTACCGGTCGTATTTCAGCTGAAAATATCACTCAGGTTCAAACACAGGTTCAGAAGTTACTTACTTATGAAAAAAACCCATCCAATGGAAACGGTTGGATGAACAGAGGTACAGGCATTGGTTCCGATCAGGGACCGGGAGATAATAATGAATACGACTATCAACACATTCGGAACATCCGTTCAAAATTATTAAATTATCAATACATATCCTGTTCCGAATTATACGACGGAAACCAGGGAGGTATGGATGCAACCGGCAGTCCCTCAACAACAATGGTTAGCAACGACGTAAACAATGGAAGCGGAATAATGTATTATACTGGACATGGTTCTGATAATTCATGGGGAACAACCGGTTTTTCCAATACAAATATATCAACCCTTACAAATACAACTGCATGGCCCTTTATTATTTCAGTAGCTTGTGTAAATGGTAATTTTACCGCAGGTACCTGTTTTGCTGAAGCATGGATGCGGGCAACCTATAATTCACAGCCTACGGGTGCCATTGGAACATTAATGTCAACCATTAACCAAAGCTGGAATCCACCTATGTGTGCACAGGATGAAATGATAGACATCCTCACAGAATCTAATCAATCAAATATAAAACGTACATTTGGCGGTATAACCATGAATGGTTGCATGAAAATGATTGATAATTACACAACCAATGGCGAAGAAATGATTGATACCTGGAATATATTCGGTGATCCTTCGATAATGGTCAGGACAGATACTGCCAAAACAATGACAGTAACCCACAATCCCGTTTTGTTTTTAGGAGCTACTACATTGAATGTAAATTGCAATGTAAACGGAGCAAGGGTAACCTTAAGTATCAACAATTTATCCATTGGTTCTGCATTGGTCATCAACGGAATTGCAACACTCAGTTTTAATGCATTAACAAACCTTGATACACTCACCGTAGTTGTTACGGCTTATAATAACATCCCATATATCGGACAGGTCATTGTAATTGTTCCAAGTGGTCCGTATATTCAAATAAACGCTACGCAAATTAATGACATAAACGGGAACAATAATTCTCAGGCTGATTACAACGAAAGCATTACCTTAAATATTGAATTAAAAAACCTGGGAATTGCTATTGCCAATAGTGTAACAGCAACTATAACAACATCAGATACAAATGTTATCATCACTAATAATCAGAATAACTGGGGAAACATTGCAGCCAATGCAATTTCAATCCTTAACAATGCTTTTGCAATTACAGTAAAAAACAATTTAACAGACCAACATCCCGTTCAATTTAATTTAAACATTACCGATGGAGCATCCAATACCTGGAATTCCGGTTTTAACATCGTTTTAAACGCACCTGTGCTTACTTCAGGAGCAATGGTTATAAAAGATACCATTGCCGGGAATAACAACGGGAAATTAGATCCTAACGAAACCGCAGTTATTATAATTCCTTCCATAAATACAGGTCATAGCAATAGTACAAATCTTTCAGGTATTTTATCTTGTGTAAGTCCATATATAACGATAGTTTCCAATTCAGTAATTACTATTCCTTCAATTCTTCAAGGCAATAGTATAAATACGACTTATATAATCAAAGTAGATTCTATCACTCCTATCGGAACAACTGTTGTATTAAATTATCATTTATCAACAGCAGGTTATCAATCAACTGCTAATTACTATCAATCCATTGGTTTGATTTATGAAGATTTTGAAACTGCAAATTTTACGAAATACAACTGGATACAAGGTGGCAATACACCATGGACTATAACAACTTTGAATCCAAATGAAGGCAGCTATTCTGCAAAATCCGGAGTTATCGGAAACAGCAAAACTTCTACATTATCAGTACTGGTGGATGTTACAGTTGCTGATACTATTTCATTTTATAAAAAAGTATCGTGTGAAGATGCTACACCTAACACTCCATCCTATGATTATCTGGAGTTTTTGATTGACAATGTATCTATGGGTAGATGGGATGGAGAAGAAGCATGGTCGAAATCATCTTTTGCAATAACTACCGGTGTTCATACTTTGAAATGGCAATATAAAAAAGACAGCTATGGTTTAGAAGGCAGCGATTGTGCCTGGTTGGATAATATAAAATTTCCAACAGGAATTGTAAGTAAAACGCCATTAAGCTGTGTGTTAACGGCAACAGCCGACACTATTTGCGGAAACACCTCCATTCAACTTCAAACAATCGTAAATGGAGGTATAGGCAATAATGTTTTCACCTATACAGCCAACCAAACCGCTACTGCATTAAGCGGCAGCAATCCAACTGTAAATCCTGATTCCACTACAATTTACAATGTAACAGTGAGTGATGCCAGCAATGCGATTTGCAATGCTACCTTTACTATATATGTAAAACCTGTAGGAGCCGGACCTACAATTACTCAAGTTGGAAATCAGTTGATTTCGGATGCAGCCACCGGGAATCAATGGTTCGACGATAATGGCATCATCCCAAATGCCACAGCCAACACTTATACAATAACTTATACTGGTAATTTTTACGCTAAAACCTTACATGCAGATTCATGTTATTCATTATCTTCTAATGTATTACATATTATCACATTAAATATCAACGAAAACAATTTTTCAACAGTAAAAGTATACCCAAATCCATTCAACCAGGAATTTACAGTTGAATTCAACAATGATGAAAATGCAAAAGTTGAAGTTTATAATACAGTTGGACAAATAATTACGTCTGCATCTGTTATATCTTCATCCGCTAACAATATCCAAAAAATAACCATACCTACTGCTCATCTTGCAAAAGGAATTTATTTTATTCACCTCAATTCAACCAACCATCGCTCCGTTCATAAACTGATAAAAGCAGAATAAGAAAGAAAGAATCTAAAAAAAAGCTGACTCAACTGAGTCAGCTTTTTTTATGTCATCCTGCAACATTATTGTTCATCCTCTTCTATTTTAGGATCCAGTACCACATTATCATATTTATATTCTTTTCCATTGCGGTAATAGGTTTTAAGGAATAAATTTCCTTCATAATCATATTTCAGCCATTCACCTTCGCGTTTACCCATTATGTAATTTCCAACTTCTTTTATTTTACCATTGTCCCAATTGTAAACATGTTTTCCATTGGGATTGTCTTCAATATAACTACCCGAAAATCTGAGTTTTCCATCAGGATAGTGTTCTTTCCATTCACCATCTCTTTTGCCATCAACATATTTACCCTGAATTATAAAATTACTTATATTGTAATACCATTCGCCTGTTTCCTGACCTTCAATATATTCGCCTCTTGTAATTACTTTACCGGTATCATCATATTCAATTAAGAGACCTTCTTCTATACCATCCATAAAATTTTGAACCAGTAATACATTGCCATTGTTGAAATACCATTTCCATTCTCCTTCGGTATTGCCTTTGTTGTTATACAATCCTTCTTGTTCAATATTACCATTTACATAATAATATTTCCAGTATCCTATTTTTTTATTGTCTTTATACTTTCCATCTGCTTTTTTTGCGCCATTGTCATAAAATTCAGACCACACTCCTTGTTTGAGACCGTTTTCATCCACAATCCCTTTCCCAATGATCACTCCTTTTTTAAAAATGTAACTTTGCGCTATGCTGCCTTCTTTAGTGTATTCGCGCCGCACACCTTCGGCCACTCCATTATCATAACTTGCCACTATTTTCACTTTACCATCAGGGTAATAATCGGTTCTTACCTCTAAATTCCTTAATTCAGGTACATTCATCTGTTTTTCGCCGTTGATGTATTTTTCAATTAGCATTAAATTTCCTTCCGGGGAATAGGTTTTAAAGAATCCATTTTCTTTATCGTTGATATAATTACCTTCTGTTCGGGTTTTGTCGTTGTCCCAAAAAGTTTTCCACAAACCTTGTTTCATCCCGTTTTTGTCCTTTCGATTCATTCTTTCACGCGAGATTACCATTCCTCTGCGGTATTCAGTTATTGAAATGATGGTGCTGTCTTCATCAAATTCTTTTGAAATACCATGTTCCAATCCATTATCAAATGGAATTATTTGCATCATTTTGCCATTTGCATTATAATATGTTGTAAATCCTTGTTTTATATCATCCTTAAAATGCTCTTCAATGATTTCCTTTTCTAAATAGCTTTTGCGAATTCCATTTTTTTTCCCTTTTTCATAATTGATTTCCATGGTTAGTTTTCCTGTTTCGTTGTAAAACTTCCATACACTATCCAATTCGAAATTTTTACGATTCCCTTCTGATTTCAATACACCTTTTTCGTTATACGTTTTCCAGTAGCCATCCGGTTTCCCGTTTTTCAGATAGCCTTCACTTGAAACTGTATCGTTTTCATAGTAAAACTTTGTATAAGTCACTGTATCTTGTGTCATCGACATTAAAGGCAATGCAAACAGTAAAATGAAAATTATATATGTTTTATTCATATCACAAAAGTTAGAAAAACAAAAGTAAGAAAAACCACGGCAATTTATCTTAAAACAATAAAAAAATTTGGGCATAAAAAAAGGGCTGAAATTTCAGCCCTTTTTTAAGAAATAAAAATAAGATTATTCGTTTACAACGAATTTTTTGGTAGTTTTACCTTTTTCAGAATCAATCTGAACAAAATAAATACCGTTTTTATAAGAAGAAGTATTTACTCTGTAATGATTTCCAGTAACATTTTCATTGAGAATTACCTGTCCGATTGCATTGATAATTTTTATATTTTTCAAAGTAGCAATAGAAGAAATGTTCAGTTCGTTTTTAACAGGATTTGGGTATACAGAAGTAGAATTTTCTTTGTTTTCTGCAATTCCTGTATTAACATCAACTTTCACTAAATCAATAGCTATAAATGCGCCATCAACTGCATTATCTGCAATATGTTCGTTGAAAGCAATATAAATATTCTGACCAGCATAAGCAGTCAAAGGAAGATTGAATTGTTTCCATGCTCCCTGTGTAAATTGATTGGTATCAGCAGCTAAAAGGGTGGCAGTAAAACTTGCAACAGCATTTGTAGTTGTAGAAATTTTAACATCTAATTTATCCTGATAGTTACCAAACCAAAATAAACTAAAGCTTAATAACTGATTGGTTTGAACAGCAATTTTTGGTGTAATTAACCATTGATTATTAGAAGTTGGTCCACCAGTGGTATATGTGCAATAAGCTGCTTTTAAACCACCACCAGTTGGAACTGTCATAGTTCCACCTGTAAATCCTGGGATTGGAGTTGTTCCTGAAGCAATCTGCGCCCAGCCTGTACCAGCATCAGGGCTTGCTTTTGTCCAACAAGAAGAAGGGAATACAGCATTTTCAAAACTTTCGGTCATAGGGAAAGTATTGATTGCAGTTCCACAAGTATAACCTGCACCTGTTAGATTAATAGTAATGTTTCCACCATTGGTAGCAATAACAACAGTTTGATTTGTTGTTGTAACTGCTGAAGGAGTATAGGTAAATGTAAATGTTTTAGTCATTCCCGTTGTTAAACTTACAGTAGCAGGAACCAATGATGTACTAAAAGGTACACTTAAACCGGTAATAGCACTACATGTTAATGTACCGATACCTGTATTTGTCAAAACAAAAGTGCTGGATGTTGAAGAATTACTTATAAGAACATCACCAGCATCCCAAACGTTAGAGGAACATATTGCTGAAGGTGCAGTTGGTAAAGTTCCGCACATTGCTCTAATATTCCAGTTACCTATCAATGTAGGAGATAAATCTACAAGATGTGCCCATGAACCCATGTTAATCCAGTTTCCGTTAGGATTAGCCGGACCGGCATCGCAACCTGCAGGATGTCCTGCTGTTGCAGTAATATCATATCCAATATATAAGTTACCAGTTGATGGTACTGCAAAAGGAGTTGACAGAAATACATTGTTCCATCCATCAACAGGAGTAAAACTCTGACTATAAACCATTGCAGTTGCTAATGTATCAGAATAAAAACGTATTTGAGAAGCTGAAACATTGGATGCAACATTAATATAAACTTTTACTGAAAGAATATAATGATTGGCAGTTGCATGAGAAGCTAATGTAGCTGCAGGAAAAAATGCATATACACCAAAATTAGCAGCAGCACCAGTTCCAATACTTGTACTGTTATCACCATCATAGTGTAAAGAGTCAATTACACCTTTTGTATTGGAAACTGACATCGTGTTAATTTCCTTTACTACTTTTACAGAAGAAAGTGTACCAACTTCTGCTCTTTGTACTTGTGAAAGTACAACTCCACTTATAAAAAGCAAAGCCACAAACATGTAAATCTTTTTCATCGTTTTATTTTTTATTAATTAATTTATTAATTTAAAATGCAAATATATAATAAAATATTTAGATGGATAAATAATTCCTTATCTTTTTTTAATCTTTTATACTAAAAAGCTATAAAAAGAAGTAATCTCAATTATTAAAAAAGGGCTAGCTGTTAATTCCGCTCTTTTTGTTTTTCCGTATACTTTTGATAGTCATTACTTAATCACCTATTTTTAAGTAATTTATTCAGTTTACTTTTCCCTTTTTTAACCCATTTTGCAGCTATCACGTTATAAGTTGCTGATAAATTGAGTGTAATTTTTTTTCAGGATTCGGTTTGGGCACTACAGATTTTTTACGAATAAAAGGAGCATATTTGAACTTTAATTTATCATAAATTTCTTTTGCTTTTGCTTCAGGTTCTGAGCAT
>JBBRCQ010000002.1:0-172135 GCA_038204725.1 Bacteroidales bacterium
ACAGCTGGATTAACAGCGGCACAGGCATTAGCACCGATAGCAACAGATAATTGCAGCAGTGTAACCTACACAAAAACTTCAGGTTTATTTATTCCCGGATCATGTGGAGCTGCAGGAACCTATACCAATACCTGGATAGCCAAAGATGGTTGTAATAATATGTGTGCAGTATTTACACAGATTATAACGATAACAGATGTTACACCACCAACATGGACAACAGCAGCAAATGCATTAAATACTTTAGTAGAATGTAGTAATACAGCAGGATTAACAGCGGCACAGGCATTAGCACCAGTAGCAACAGATAATTGCAGCAGTGTAATCTACACAAAAACTTCAGGTTTATTTGTTCCCGGTTCATGTGGTGCAAGAGGAACCTATACCAACACCTGGATAGCAAAGGATGGATGTTTGAACTCAAGTGTTATATTCACACAGATCATTACAATTACTGATGTTACACCACCTAGTTGGACAACAGCAGCAAATGCACTGAATATTTCAGTAGAATGTGGTAACTTATTAGCATTAACAATGGCTCAGCAAATGACACCTATAGCAACCGATAATTGCAGCAATGTATCCTATACGAAAACTTCAGGTATATTTGTCCCAGGATTATGCGGAGGAAACTATACTAATACATGGTTAGCCAAAGATGGATGTTTGAACTCAAGTACTGTATTCACACAGATCATTACAATCACAGATGAAACGGCACCAACATGGATTATGGCAGCAAATGCGCTGAATGTTACAGTAGAATGTAGCAATACAGCAGGATTGCCAGCGTCACAGACATTAGCACCGATTGCAACAGATAATTGCAGCAGTGTAACCTATACAAAAACTTCAGGTTTATTTGTTCCCGGAACATGCGGAGGAACCTATACCAACACCTGGATAGCAAAGGATGGATGTTTGAACTCAAGTGTTATATACACACAGATCATTACAATCACAGATGAAATTACACCAACCTGGATTACAGCAGCAAATGCATTGAATGCTTCAGTAGAATGTAGCAATACAACTGGATTATCAGCGGCACAGGCATTAGCACCGTTAGCAATCGATAATTGCAGCAGTGTAACTTATATAAAGACCTCAGGTGTGTTTGTTCCCGGATTATGTGGAGCAAGAGGAACCTATACCAACACCTGGATAGCAAAGGATGGATGTTTGAACTCAAGTATTATTTTTACACAGATTATTACTATTACAGATGTTACACCACCCACCTGGACGACAGCAGCAAATGCATTAAATACTTCAGTAGAGTGTAACAATACAGCAGGATTATCAGCTGCACATGCATTAGCGCCAGTAGCAATAGATAATTGCAGCGGTATAACTTATATAAAGACCTCAGGTGTGTTTGTTCCTGGGTCATGTGGAACTATAGGAACTTATACCAATACTTGGATAGCTATGGATGGATGTTTGAACTCAAGTATTATTTTCACACAAATCATTACAATTACAGATGTATCTGCACCAATCTGGAATACAGCTGCCAATGCGCTGAATGTTTCAGTAGAGTGTAGCAATACAGCAGGATTAACAGCCGCACAGACTTTGGCGCCAGTAGCAACAGATAATTGCAGCAGTGTAACCTATACAAAAACTTCAGGAGTATTTGTTCCAGGATCATGTGGGGGAACATATACCAACACATGGATAGCAAAGGATGGATGTTTGAACTCAAGTATTATATTCACACAGATCATTACAATTACTGATATTACACCACCTAGTTGGACAACAGAAAGTAACTCATTGAACAGGACTATAGAATGTAACAACACAGCTGGATTAACAGCGGCACAAGCATTAGCACCGTTAGCCACAGATAATTGTGCAGGAACTATGAACTATACAAAGACAACTGGTTTATTTATACCAGGAACATGCGGAGGAACCTATACCAACACCTGGATTGCAAAGGATGGATGTTTGAACTCAAGTGTTATATTCACACAGATCATTACAATTACTGATGTTACTCCACCAACCTGGGTTACAGCAGCAAATGCGCTGAATGTTTCAGTAGAATGTAGTAATTCAGCTGGATTAACAGCGGCACAGGCATTAACACCAGTAGCAACAGATAATTGCAGCAGTGTAACCTATACCAAAACTTCAGGTTTATTTGTCCCTGGATCATGCGGAGGAACTTATACCAACACCTGGATTGCAATGGATGGATGTAATAATATGTGTGCAGTATTTACACAGATTATAATGATTACAGATGTTACATCACCAACCTGGATTACAGCAGCAAATGCGTTGAATGTTTCAGTAGAATGTAGCAATACAGCTGGATTAACAGCGGCACAGGCATTAGCACCAGTAACAACCGATAATTGCAGCAGTGTAACTTATATAAAGACCTCAGGTTTATTTGTTCCCGGCTTATGCGGAGGAACATTTACCAACACCTGGATAGCAAAGGATGGATGTTTGAACTCAAGTACTATATTTACACAGATCATTACAATCACAGATGTAACTGCACCAACCTGGACAACAGCAGCAAATACACTGAATGTTTCAGTAGAATGTAACAATACAGCGGGATTAACAGACGCACAGGCATTAGCACCAGTAGCAACCGATAATTGCAGCAGTGTAACTTATACAAAAACTTCAGGTGTATTTGTTCCCAGCTTATGTGGAGGAACATTTACCAACACCTGGATTGCAAAGGATGCATGTTTGAACTCAAGTATTATTTTCACACAGATCATTACAATCACAGATGTTACACCACCAACCTGGGTTACAGCAGCAAATGCATTGAATGTTTCAGTTGAATGTAGCAATACAGCTGGATTAATAGCGGCACAGGCATTGACACCGGTAGCAACGGATAATTGTGCTGAAACTGTGAGCTATATAAAGACAACTGGTTTATTTATACCAGGAACATGCGGAGGAACCTATACCAATACCTGGATAGCAAAGGATGGGTGTTTAAACTCAAGTGTTATATTCATACAGATTATTACAATAACAGATGTAACACCACCCAGTTGGACAACAGCAGCAAATGCATTGAATGTTTCAGTAGAATGTAGCAATACAGTAGGGTTAACAGCTGCACAGGCATTAGCACCATTGGCAACAGATAATTGCAGCAGTGTAACCTATACAAAAACAGCTGGTATATTTGTACCCGGCTTATGCGGAGTAACTTATACCAACACCTGGATAGCAAAGGATGGATGTAATAATATTTGTGCAATATTTACACAGATTATTACGATTACAGATGTTACACCACCTAGTTGGACAATAGCAGCAAATGCATTGAATGCTTCAGTAGAATGTGGTAACTTATTAACATTAACAATGGTTCAGCAAATGACACCTATAGCAATAGATAATTGCAGCAGTGTAACCTATACAAAGACCTCAGGATTATTTGTTCCCGGATCATGCGGAGGAACTTATACCAACACCTGGATAGCAAAAGATGCTTGTTTGAACTCAAGTACTATTTTTACACAGATCATTACAATCACGGATGTAACACCACCCTTATGGACAACATTTATAGGAGCGCTTAATAGAAATGTAGAATGTAGTGACGGATCAGGTCTATTAGAAGCCCAATCATTGGTGCCGATTGCAACTGACAATTGTGGTAACTATGTAGGTTATGTTAAGAGTTCCGGTGCATTTGTACCCGGATTATGCGGCGCAACAGGATCGTATACCAATACATGGATAGCTTATGATTTATGCTATAATGCTTGTTTAGTATACACTCAAATAATTACAATTACCGATACAACGGCTCCTAACTGGATTACAGCATCAAATGTGCTAAATACAGTAGTAGAATGTAATAATGCATCAGGATTAGCAACTGTTCAGTTAATGAAACCGATAGCAGATGATAACTGTAGCAGTGTAATCTATACAAAAACCTCAGGTGTATTTGTACCCGGCACATGCGGAGGAAGCTATACCAACACCTGGATTGCAAAGGATGGATGTTTGAACTCAAGTACTTTATTCACACAGATGATAACTATCACGGATACAATGGCACCAACCTGGATTACAGCAACAAATTCGCTTAATATTTCAGTAGAATGTGGCAATGTATTGGGGTTAGCCATAGCCCAGGCCATAGCACCAATAGCTACAGATATTTGTAGTAGTGTAACCTATACAAAAACATCAGGTGTATTTGTTCCCGGATCATGTGGAGGAACTTATACCAACACCTGGATAGAAAAGGATGGATGTTTGAACTCAAGTACTGTATTTACTCAGATTATTATAATCACAGATGTAACGGCACCAACCTGGATTACAGCAGCCAATGCGCTGAATGTTTCAGTAGAGTGTAACAATACAGCTGGATTAACAGCGGCACAGGCATTAGCGCCGCTAGCAACAGATAATTGTAGTAGTGTAACCTATACAAAAACATCAGGTGTATTTGTTCCCGGATCATGCGGAGGAACTTATACTAACACCTGGATTGCAAAGGATGTTTGTTTAAACTCAAGTACTATTTTCACACAGATTATTATAATTACAGATGTTACACCACCAACCTGGATTACAGCAGCAAATGCGCTGAATGTTTCAGTAGAGTGTAGCAATACAGCTGGATTAACAACGGCACAGGCATTAGCGCCGATAGCAACAGATAATTGCAACAGTATAAACTATACAAAAACCTCAGGTGTATTTGTTTCTGGATCATGCGGAGGAACTTATACCAACACCTGGATTGCAAAGGATGTTTGTTTGAACTCAAGTACAGTATTCACACAGATCATTACAATCACAGATGTAACTGCACCAACCTGGGTTACAGCAGTAAATGCATTAAATACTTCAGTAGAGTGTAGCAATACAGCTGGATTAACAGCGGCACAGGCATTAGTGCCAGTGGCAACAGATAATTGCAATAGTGTAATCTATACAAAAATTTCAGGTTTATTTGTCCCGGGAATATGCGGAGGAACCTATACCAACACCTGGATAGCAAAAGATGGATGTTTGAACTCAAGTACTATTTTTACACAGATTATTACAATCACAGATGAAATTGCACCAAACTGGATTACATTAACAAATGCGCTGAATATATCAGTAGAATGTGGAAATACATCAGGATTGACAACTGCACAGGGTCTTACTCCTGTTGCAACAGACAATTGTAGCTATGTAACCTATATGAAAACTTCAGGTTCATTTGTACCAGGCTCATGTGGATTAACCGGAAGTTATACCAATACATGGATAGCCAGAGATGCATGTTTGAACTCCAGCATTATATTCACGCAAATCATCTCGATAACAGACACCACAAAACCCAATATTGAATGCCCTTTAGTAAAAATTGTATATATTACGGATTCAGGTTGTAATGCATTAGGTGTAAATATTGGCATACCTCAAGTATCAGATAATTGTACAACTCCGATGGTATTTAATAATCATCCTTCAACTACTTACCCATTAGGTGTTAACACTGTAATATGGACAGTTATTGATGCATGCGGTAATACAAACAGTTGTAATCAGATTGTAAAAGTTTTGGATACAGTACCACCAACAATTACACATCTGGAAAACAAAATCCGATGTGCAACAACAACTTTTACAACATATACAACTATTGGTAATGAATTCAACCCAATTTACTCTTACAATTGTTGTATTGATAATGTATTATATGTATTAACTGGTGCAACAGTAGGAAGTTATTCAAATTCTTTAGCAAGTATTATATTTAATTCAGGAATAACGAATGTTTTATTTACTATTGAAGATTGCTCAGGTAATATATCTGCTTATAATTATACGATTACCATTAATCCAAGACCTAATCCTGTTATTTTTGGACTTGATTCTGCTTGTTGTAATACTACTGTAATATATTGTGATGAAAACAGCTTTCCAACCCAAAATAATAGTTTGCAACCAAATCCAACATATGATATCGGTAATTTTTCTTATGAATGGAACATTTCTGGAGGGTTAATTACTTATGGAGCTAACTCACCATGTATAAATGTAATTTGGAATTGTAATTGTGTTTCTGGATGGGTGCAACTTCTTAAAACTAATTTATTAACAGGCTGTTCTACAAGTACAATGCTTTATCAGGTAGGTGTAATTTCTACACCTAATCCTGTGATTACAGGAGCATTAAATGTATTAAAAACCGATACGAATTCAATTTACTCAGTGCCTTGTATCCCTGGTCATTTCTATTCATGGAATGTTCAAGGGGGGACTATTATTAGTGGTCTTGGAAGCTGTTTAATTGTAGTTTCATGGGATTGGGATTCATGTATAGCTTGTCAGGGCATAGTTTGTGTTGATGTTACAACTCCTTATGGATGTAATGGACATAGTTGTGTTTCTGTATCTATTTCAGGTCCAAATAAAATTATTTTCGGGCAAGTTACTTATGATAACGCACCATTTAATACTCCATTAAATGGAGTAACATTGCAGTTGGTTAATAATATAAATATTGTAGTAGCTACAACAACAACAACAACTTATACTGATACATTAAATCCTGTTCTTGGTTACTATGAGTTTAATCTTGTTCCTATTGGCACTTATACCATTAGAGCGTCTACTAATAAACCATGGGGTGGTGTAAATGCAACGGATGCATTGAGGATAAAACTTAACACAATTGGTTTGATAACATTGGATCCTCTTCCATTAATAGCTGCAGATCCAAATAAGTCAAATACTATTAATGCAACGGATGCTCTATTGATTCAATTGCGTACCGTTGGACTGATCAATCAGTTTGCTGCAGGTGATTGGGTATTTAATGGTTTGAATATTGGTACTTATACCGGAATCGGTACTATAAATGCTAACATTAAAGCATTAACAACCGGTGATGTAAACAGGAGTCATATACCTTCAACAGGATACAAAGCTGTTGTTTATACTGATTTGCAAAAGGAAGGTGTCGTATTGACCAACAATAGAAAAGAGGTTGATCTTCCTATCCGTGTTAACGATATATTGAACCTAGGTGCTGTAACTTTAGATTTAGCATTCAATCAAAATTTAATAGACGTTACTGGAATAACTTCTCCATTAACCGGTTTTGAATACAAAATTAGCAACGGCAGAATAATGATTGCATGGGCTAATACGAATCCTGTTTTATTACAAACCAACGATGTATTATTAACCGTAAAAGTAAAAGCAAAAGATGAACTGAGTAGCTCAGCCGATTTATTCAGCTTTGGTGACAATTCGGAATTTGCAGATGAAAGCGGTAATGTTATTGCTTTCAGTACTTTAAAGGTAAATAGTATTATAACAGATTCCAAAACTTATGGTGTCAATATATATCCAAATCCTTTCAAAAATAATGCTGAAATTGAATATAATCTCATTGAACCAGGTAATGTGAAAATTGTCATTTACAATGCTGTAGGTCAAAGAATAGAAGTATTGATAGATGAATATAAAACGGATGGTAATTATAAATACAACTTAAATACTTCAGATTTCGCAGCTGGTGTATATAGCTGTGAAATTAATATTAATGGCAAAACCTCTAATTTTATAAAAACTATTAAATTGGTGAAAACCAAATAATATCAATAAATAGGGGAAAGCGTCTTGTTTGCTTTCCCCTATTTATTATCTATTTTAGATATTTCTCCAATTAAAACAATATATTATTGAAATGAATAGTTAGATTGTATTTAAATACAAAATGAATCGCAAATAGATTACCATTAATACGATGAAAATAGTTTACAATGAATTTAAATAGGATAAATAGCTATAATTATTAGGGTTTACCCTCGTCTTTTATAGCGTTTCCCCTATAGATTAAAAAAACTAAAGGTTTACTTTTGTATTTGATTATTATTCCGTTTTGTTATTAAAAATAGAATATTTGCAAAACCCATTAGATAATTGATAAAAATTATTTCTTTGCTTATAACTTCAATAAAAATAACAATAATTGAAAAGAAAATTATTTTAAAATTATTTTTCCAAATTAATTTATTTAAATCATAGAATATATTTAAAGGTTTTTAATGACATTTTTATTTTAAAATTTAAAACTCAAAATCATGAAAATACTGGTAGCTGAAAAATCAAGTTTAATGTTGGAGAACATAGGGGAGATGATCAATAGCTTCAGTCAGATTGAAGTTATTGATAGTATAAAAAAAGATACAAAAAAATGGGAAGCATTAAGAATTCTGAAACCCGACAAGACCATCGTTGAAATTAGGATACCAGGATTAAGTGGAGCTGAAGTGTTAAATGAAATCAGGAAAAAGGAAATAGCTGTAAATTTCTTTGTTCTATCATTTTATGCATCTAATCATTATCCTCAATGTACCATTTTTGATGGTGCTGAATATTTTTTTTTAAAAAGCTATGATGATAATAAAAAAAGTTGATAGAAATTTTGATGATTAATTTTAACATTGAACAACAATTTGAACTCACAAAATAAATGAGCTATCTATCTTGAAACTCAATGACAATGAGGATAGATATATAGCTAATTTATACTTATTTATTTTTAGGAAAAATAGAATGTTATTTTGATTCAATATCTCTGATGAAGCGATATTGAATAAAAATGAAAATAAAAAATTCCTTTTGTATCTGAATATTTCCTTTCCTTCCTTTTTTTTCCCCTTATTTGTAAAAAACATTTTTCCAGATTCTATTGATGAGAATTTATTATTGATTGATAAAGAAACATATTTTGTAATTGAGATATTTTTGCAATTCGATACAATAAAAAGTTTCGTTACAGGCAGAAAAAGTACGCAAATTTAGCGTTAATGAAAATATAAATTTTTCAAAAATAACAAATCTATTTTTAAAATTAGGCCATTAATTACACAATAAGAGTAGGGCTTTTTTTTAGGGATTTAATTCTTCTTTTCAGGGTTTATCCTAATATATAACACAGAGTATAATTTTATCTTTGTACTTTGATTTTTGTAATTCCAGCCAATGATATCAAAGAATATTTAATACATCCCATATTCTTTAATAAATTGAAAATCATCATTAAGTAAATTAAGAATCGGAAAATTATTGAATAGAAAGAAATAATTGTTTTTGTTTTATGCTTATGCAATCAGAATAATTATATGGAAAGTAAAGTTAAAATAATTTTAGTTGATGACCATACATTGTTTCGTGAAGGGATGAAAATCCTTATTGAAATACAAGGATTGGGAAAAGTTATTGCAGAAGCTGAAAATGGTCTGGAATTACTTGATTTATTAAGAAAATACAATCCTGATCTGGTATTGTTGGATATTAATATGCCGGTAATGAATGGATTGGAAGCTTGTGTAAAAGCAAAAGCAATAAAACCTAACTTAAAGTTACTGGCACTTACAATGTATAACGACAAGACCATTTTTAAATCGATGAAAAAAGCAGGATTTTTAGGTTATTTGGTAAAATCTTCCGGAAAAGAAGATTTTGAAAAAGCTGTCAAAATGGTACTCAGTGGCCATCGCTACTATCCTTAATAAAATTTACATTAAATAATTTAATTGAAACCCCTCATGCAATTAATTTCCTTTATTGCACTTTTAAATGTTCTTGTTTGTGATTTTTATAGTATCATCCGAAAACGGAATGGCAATATATTATATCTCCAAATCGAAAAAATATTTTTTTAAATTGTATTATAGTATAATACATTTACTATTTAGACATTTTTAAATGCTAAAAAGTTTTTATTAATATTTTCTTTCAAATTATGATTCATGAAATTTGAATTTTAAAAAAATTAGCAGGTATTATGGCTTTTTTCTACTTTCAGTCTTCTGATGATTGTAGAAAGTTTGTGAGATTTTTTATTTTTTTATTTTGTATTGTTTTTATAATTAACTGCTGGTCAATGCTTTGTATTTTGTATCTTGTTCCGATAAAAATGAAAAGAAATTTAAAAATAAATTAATAACTATAATTTAACCTAATTAGATTTTATTTATTATATTTGTCATCAATATTATTAGAATAATGATTGAAACTGTTCCAAAAACTGATTTAAATTTCTCTCAGTTGTTGAAGGATAAAATAATATGTTAAATTAAAAACTTTGTGCTATGGATGCCTATCTTACACGAAAACCAAAAGTTATTATTGTTGATGATCATCAAATATTCAGACAAGGTCTGATTTCTATTTTTACCAATGAAAATATTGCGACTGTTATTGGAGAAGCATCCAACGGAAAAGAATTTATTAATTTACTTACACATATTAAACCAGATTTGGTATTAATGGATGTTGACATGCCACTGATGAACGGAATGGAAGCTACTCAAAAGGCGTTGGAAATGATGCCCAATTTGAAGATTATTGCTTTCACAATGTACGGAGATGAAGAATACTATTTTAAAATGATCAATCTTGGTGTGAAGGGATTTATTCTCAAATCAAGTGGTATTGATGAGCTCCAGGAAGCTATAAGTTCTGTAATGAAAGGTGATACCTACTTTTCCAACGATATGCTGAGAAAAGTTATCAATAATTTCAAGCAAGAAAACGAAAAGGATTTCCTTAAATACACAGGTCTCTCAGATAGAGAAATAGAAGTCTTGCAACAGATTTGTCTTGGTTTAACTGCAGAAGAAATTGGAAAAAAGCTCTGTATCAGCCCAAAAACTGTTAAAAGTCATAAATCGAATCTCCTTGAAAAAACAGAATGCAGTAATACACCTAAGTTGATACTTTTCGCCATTAAAAATAAAATGGTGGATGTAAGTTGAGGCAATTAAATTACTATAAAAATACTTACTGAACAAAGCCGATGTGATCGTACCTCGACTTTGCTCAGTGAATATATTATTGAACTAATATCTTATTAACCAATAACCAATAACCCAATAACCCAATAACTCAATAACTCAATAACTCAATAACTCAATAACCCAATAACTCAATAACTAATCACTCAACCCTGTTTTTTTTTCCTCCTTTAGTCCTAGTAAAAATCGGTTTAATCTATAAAGATTACGACTTTATAAGGACGATAAATGCTTTCTATTAATATAACTTTGCTATTCAAAAATGAGAATACAATATAGATATATAGATAGTATATAAAAAAAAAAATATGATTACGAATCTTAATAAAATACCGGATATAATCATCGTCGATGATCATTTGATTTTCCGTCAGGGTATGATCTCAATTTGTTGCAGTGAACGAATTGCTAATGTAGTAGGTTCTGCATCCAATGGAAATGAATTTCTGGAACTGATTACACTTGTGAAACCCGATCTTGTGCTAATGGATATCGATATGCCAGGGATGAACGGAATAGTAACTTCACAAAAAGCATTGAAATTCATGCCAAATTTAAAGATCATAGCTTTTACGATGTATGAAGATGAAGATTGTTGTATGAAAATGATAGATCTTGGAGTGAAGGGATACCTTCTTAAGTCAAATGGCCTTAATGATTTTGAAAAAGCAATAAAAAAAGTAATGAATGGAGAATACTACTTCCCAGAGAAAATGTTGAAAGGAATTATCATCAGATCAACAAAAAATAGCTCACTTAAACCATTTGAAAAGAGAGATCTTACCGAAAGTGAACTGCAGGTATTACAACAAATCTGTCTTAGTCTAAGTACAGAGAAAGTATTTAAATCTGAGTTAAACAAAAAAAAAAGTAATAATTATTAATGCACAGTTCAAAAAATAAGAATGCTATTAAGTAGGAATAGGGGAGAGAAGCACAACTTTTAAATTAGCTTTTATTTTTATAAGAAGTTTATAAGTATGATGAGCGATGAAAATGGTGCCGACAAATTAATCATTTTGTTATAACCTCATTTGTTTCAAATTCTTCAAACCTCAAATTCATTAATCACCCATTCTTTTTCAATTCAAAATTTATAACAATTTGTATTACTATACTTTGTAATGTTCAGTGTCCATACTTTGTCCTCACCCAGTGCCTGGAGTTATTTTATCTTTGTTCTTTGGTCTCTTGCCTTCCAACTTAATGACCCAATACAGAATAACAATTTCTAACTCATACTTCGTAAGAAATTGTAGCTCGGGACTAAGCTATCGCTTAGCGTCGATACACTCAGTAACCCAGTAACCCAGAAATTTAATAACATAATAACTTAATAACCAAAAACTAATCACCAAATCGCAAATCTTAGTGTAAACTCCTACATCTTTAGTCTTAGTAAAAATAATGATTCTTGACATATATTTTACATCTTTATACTTAGGGTGTTTATCATTATACATAGTAATTTTACACATTCAATAGATATTAAATTCTAATTTTTATGAGAATATTACTAGCAGATGATTCTATTTTAATTTTGGAACGCCTACAGGAAATATTGAAAAGTTTTATTCAGATTGAATTGAAAGGGGCATTTCGGAACGGATATGAAGCACTCGAAGCACTTAGAGACCAGAAGCCAGATCTTGCCATCCTTGATTTCAATATGCCTGGTTTAAGCGGGTTGGAAGTGCTTAAGGAAATAAGGAAAGAGAATAAACAGCTCAAAGTTATAATACTTACTTTGCGGTCATTAGATATATATCGTCATCTTGCATTACAGGCAGGTGCCGATTATTTTTTTTCAAAGGCTGACGATTTTGAGAAATTATCTCCGTTGCTGGCAGATATACTGGTAGAGGAAAAGACTAACTTAAAAATGAAGCTGAAAATTTTAAGGAAACGAAGAAAATTTAACAACAGTAAAAAAAATATGGTTTCAGTTAAATAGTATTTTTTGTTAATATTGAATATATATCCCTTATTCCATAAAGTGCTTGTTAATTATTAAAAATCACAAAATCATGAAACTAAAATCAATAGAAAATCCAAGTTTGCTTAAACTTGGACTAAAGAAAAAAAGCATCCATTTCATTATGTTTACATTAAACAGATATGAAGAATATAACAAATATCTGTTTCCTATTGATGCTGAATATTTTCTTTCAAAAGAAGAAAATTTTGATAACTTATCACAACAATTCGAACAAATGTTGTTAAAAGAAAACGCAAAAATGAAAAAGAAGATGAAGAGAAATAATTTTAATAGGAATAGTGAAATAAGCGTTTAAAAAAATACAATTTTTAAAAAAGGTAATTGACTTAATGGTCAGTTACTTAATTAAATATATTTATGAAAGAAAAATTAAGAATTTGCTCTATGTGGAGCGTTTAATGTGAAAAATATGAAAAAACTAATTTTAATTGCTTTATTTGCCATTGTTAGTCTCGGATTGTTTGCACAACCAATACCACCTCCAATAAGTCATGGCTCTACCGGAGATCAGCAAGGTGCACCGTTGGATGGAGGATTAAGTATTTTGCTAATTTTAAGTGCCGTATATGGTGCAAAAAAAACATATTATCTAAGAATAAAGAAAATAGATAAGTGAAGTGGAGATTAGAAGATCTACAAACTGCCGGCTTATTGAATATATTTCCTCTTACTGCTAAGTATATAATGCAGAAACCCATTGAATTTGTTCAAAGGGTTTCTGTATATAGAAGTAATATTTATATTCTTCAGTTATCTTTATCAGTTATCAATGATAGTTCAAGAGATAAATGTCAAACGAAATGTGCTGATTTTTTTCCTTTCCCGAATAAACAATTTCTAACTCATACTTCGACAGGCTCAGTAACTTACTTCGTAAGAAATTGTAGTTCGGGACTAAGCTGTCGCTTAGCGGAAATTGTAGCTCGGACTGAACAAAAGCTCAGTCTACTTTATCCTTTATACTCAATCCTTTAATTTTTACTCTTTAACCGGTTAAATATTTGAAGTTCCTCTTCAGCTTCCTTTGATTTACCCATTTGAGAATAAACAACAGATAAATTATGATGCGATTGAGCATGATCAGGAGCTATTTCAATATTCTTCTTTAAAAGTTTAAAGGCCATTTCAATATTTTGAATGTTCAGATAACAGGTTGCTTGGTCACACCTTACATTTACATTATTAGGATCCAGTAAAAGTGCCTTTTCATAATATTGAACAGCTTTTTCATAATGCTCAGTATCATAATAAACATTTCCCAATGTAATAAACGCTTCTGTGTTCTTGTTATCTATTCTGCATACTGAAATCAAATGTTCAATAGCCTTGTCAAATTGCTTTTCTGCATAATAATTACTGGCTATAGCAAGGTGAAGTTCAGTATTCAACGAATCTTTTAATAGTATATTTTCGTAAAAAGCAAAACTGTCAGTTGGAAATATCTCAGCTGAAACACTTAAATCTTTATCCTGATTTACAGCATCTTTTTGAATTTCATATTTACAACCGGAAATGGTTATAATCAAGGATGTTATAATGAATAAACCGAATAAAGTTTTTTTATGCATAAGGAATCTTTATTTAACTTTTTTAGCATCTTCCATTAGCACTTCATAAAAATAAGAATAACCCAAATCTTTGTCCAGTGTTATTTTACCTTCAAGTACAATGATATCGCCTACATTTACAGTTAAATCAGTTGTGATAGTTAGATCATATTTTCCATTAGATTCGGTACCATCCTGAAGATGAATCCAGTTTTTGCCCATAATTTCAGGACTGAATTTTGTAACTTTTCCTTTTACTTTAATAGTTTTACCTGAATAACTTGCTTTTTTGGCATATAAATCTGCTATTGTAATGCCTCCTGCAATAGGGTCAATTTTTACTTCAATCTTACTGATTTGAGGTTTTCCAGAAGTTGAGTCTGAAGACATCTGTTGATGGGAAGGTTGTGCAGCCATTTCTTTTTTAACAAAATCATCTGTTTTACTTAAATCATCCAAAAACAAAACTTCTTTAAATGTTCTCTTTAATTCTTTGCTTTCAAAATTCTTCATCGGAAATCCTCCTTTGTAATATAATGTATCACCCTTTGAAGATTCCATACTTGTGACAGCACACCATATGGTATCACTTTCATTGACCTTTGGATTACCAAATTCAATCAAACGAAGATAGGTATATTGACTGGTTTGAATTATTTCCTGTACAATAACTGAATGTATTCCCAGTTTTAATAATTCAGCCTGTTTTGTGTTTTTTGAATTGCAAGCTACCAAAGCTACAAAAGCAACAAAAATAAGTTTTAAATATTTTGAACGTGTTTTCATTTTTTTAATTTTTAGTTGTGAAAATTTAATTTTAATTTATAAAATGTTTTTTTTGCAATTGAATTACAATTGTTATAATAAAAGCAATGCCAGAACAGGAACTACAAATCCAGCAATTACAAACCATACTCCTCGTTTACTCAGGCTATTTTTGCTTTTCGCAATAATAAACAGTCCTGTAATTGCGACAATGATCATTCCCAGACAAAAAATATCAGAAAACCACATCCACCATTTACCAGGATTGTAATGAAGAAAATTAACCTCAAAAAAAACAGGTCTTTTGGATATTTTTTCAATATAACCTACTTTCGATTCCATGTTGAGGGAAACAGAACCATTATCAATAAAGATTTTCAATGTTTTATTATCTGGAAAAAAATATTTTTTATAATGATCTTCTTCGTGATAATTCTTTAATAAAGCCAAAACCCAATCAGTAGTTACTGTGGAAGATGTGATATTTTCAGAAATTGCAAAATCGGTATAAGTGATATTGTAATTGGGATTCCAGTCTTTTTTGTGATTTAACGCAATTCCAGAAATACAATAAATAATGGTCAGACCAAAAAAGAAATATCCAATATCACGATGAAGAATACGATTCCATTTCCGGAAAATTTTCAAATTACTTGATGCCATAGTTTAATAATAGATTGGATTTATTTTTTAATCTCTTTTATAGTTTTACAATCAACGGCATAAATTGAAATATAAGGTTTCCCGCTGCTTTCAAGTTTTTGACGAAATTCTTTAATTCTGGCATAAGGATCTTCTTCAACTTCTTTGGATACTTTTTCTTCACTGGTTTGACCACTTATAGCCTTGTTTTCTTCTGTACACACTTTCTGGTTTTTATCTGTCAAAGATAACTTGATTTCCGCCTCCCATTCATTTAAATAATTTACATCTATTTTTTCATCTTCTATAACTGTACCTGTCAACTCAACATCCAATCCTTCTTGTTTAATATCGAAAGTTGAAAAATCGCCACCAGCATTAATTTTAACGGTTTTTTCAGGGTTGTTACTGAATAGAAATAGTTTTTTGCCGCTGTGTTTACAAATATGGGAAATGGTTCCAGTCAATACAATTTCTTTACCTTCCCATTTGTCGGGAGCAATCAAAAAGCTGTCAACAGTCATTACATTGCTCACTTTTGTAGAATCAGCATTCTGCTGATCACGGTTTTTGCAGCCGCTGTTATTTATACATACAAAAGCGATGATTACTGATAAGAAGAAAATTTTTTTCATAGTAAATTTCTTTGTTTTAAATGTTTAATGCCGCAAAAGTAATGAATAATTTGAATAATACATACATAAAATATAAATGAAGTAACAGAAATATTAACTTTGTGATAACGACAATTCTCCGGATAGATTAACAATCAAATAGTAATAATAAATTAACTCATATAAACATTTGATATTGTTGATATTTATCAGTTAAAATTTGAGATTTTTTTTTTCATTAAATTAGTTATTAATGCGAATCAAGAGTTGAAAATTAAATAAGTAAGTGATGCAATTTGTCAAACACATTAACATTGAGACATTCTATAGAATAAAAGGATTCCTCATTCCGCTACGCTACATTCGGAATGACAGCCAATTGTTGTTTAAATGAGGAAAAATGGACGGCGAAGCCGTCCATTTTTCCTCACTTTTTAAAGATAAAGTTGTCATTCCGAACGAAATGAGGAATCTAACATTGTAAAAAATGATAGTTTTCAAACCTTGATTGGCATTATTAGATTTTTATATTTTCCTATTTAATTTTCTACAAGAAAAAAATTATAAAACATCAGATTGTAATTGATAGTTGACCAAAATACAGCTTAGTATGCGAATCCTGAAATATAAATGTGTAAAATCAACTTTCGGTCTTTCATTTGAAAGCATTACTGATTATTTTAGTGGACAATGCGTGATTAGCATTGATTATTATGATATTTATCTGAAATGAACTGATATTAATCACAAAATATTTTTCATGTTTTTAATATTTAATTGTAATATACTTTATTATAGTTGTTTATATAAATAATTATTTCAAAATTTAATATATATTTTACTGAAATGCAATATATTTACTTTGAAAATTAACAAGTAGTTAATAGATGTGTCCTTTTTTATTAGTAATATTGCCATAAAGATTGAATTTAGATGAAATTATAATGAATTGAATGATTTAAAATGAAAAGTTTAATTTAAATAAAATAAAATAATTGAATTTGCATTTTTTTCAATTGAAATGAAAGCAAAAAATTACGAAATTAAAATAACACAATACAAAAAAAAAGAGTATTTTTATAAAAAAAACAAATAAATACAAATGAAACAAATTTTTAAATTTTTTTTATCTTCAAAAGCTACAATTATTTTACTCATTATTCTTGCAGTTGCAATGGCTGCAGCAACATTTATCGAGGATAAATATGATACACTCACAGCCGCCATTTTAGTTTATAATACATTTTGGTTTGAGTTTCTTTTTGTTTTACTTGCAATTAATTTATTGGGTCATATTAAAACATATAATTTGTTGTCCTGGAAAAAAGCAGGTGGTTTAATGTTTCATCTTGCTTTTATTGTAATGATCCTTGGCGCTGGTATCACAAGATATTTCGGATTTGAAGGAAGTATGCATATTCGTAAGGGCGAATCTTCTAATGTAGTTTATAGTTCACAGCCTTATTTAAGGATTTCCTATTCTGACAATAATATAAACTATAATCGCGATTTTCCTGTTAGCAATGGAACTATCAATAAAAATTCTTTTCAAACAAGTATACCTTCCGGAAACAATGATAAAATTGATATTAAATACAAAGAACTGATAAGAAATGCTGTTTCAAAAATTGAAGAAAATGTGGAAGGTGGAAAAAATATAATACAACTTTCAATGATAACACGTCAAGGTGTAAAAACATTTGACATTGAAAATGGTGAAGTGAAAAGCCTCGGGAATATTTATATTGCATATAATAACACTGAAAATAAAGATGCAGTACTTATCAATAATAAAGATGGGGAATTATTTATCAAATCTCCATTCGGAATTATTCAATCTACTATGGATAATTCTCAGATTGATACAATACCAATTGATACTATTGTAAATTTTAAAGAAAATCTTATTTATAATTCCAATGGTGAGATTTTCTTATTTACTAAGTTATATAAAAATGCTCAAAAGAAGCTATTTCCTGCAACAATGGAAGACGGTGGGAGTGGAGAAGATGCAATTGTACTTGATATTACAATAAATGGCAAGCAATATAATGCAAATGTATTTAATAACTCAGGATATACGTCAGAATATGAGGATTTTAATTTTGATGGAACACATATTAAATTCTCATTTGGCAATACACCAGTTGTATTACCATTTTCACTGTATCTGAAAGAATTTATTTTTGAAAAATATCCTGGATCTGAAAGCCCTTCATCTTATAAAAGTGAAGTTACTTTAATGGATCAAAGAAAAAATATTAAAGAAGATCATAGCATTTATATGAATAATGTATTGGATTATAATCAATATCGGTTTTTTCAATCCTCTTATGATAATGATGAACAAGGCACAATTTTATCAGTAAACCATGATTTTTGGGGTACTTTTGTTTCTTACCTTGGATATTTTCTACTTGGATTAGGCTTTTTGATAACTTTATTCAATAAAAATTCACGTTTTCAATTATTAAGAAAAATGATCGCCGAAGTTAGAAGTAAAAGAAAATCAATAACACTTACAATAGTTTTAATAATTGGATTCAATGGATTTTTATTTTCGCAAAATGTTGGAAAAGAAGTTGTTAATCTAAACCATGCTAATAATTTTGGACACATACTCACACAAACTTACGATGGCCGTTTTGCACCAGTGAATACCCTGGCGCTGGATTTAATGCATAAAATATCTAAAAAAGAAAACTTTTCGATTGAAGGTAAAGGTAAAATGAATGTGATGCAGGCATTTATTGATATGATGGCAGAACCTGTTTTCTGGCAACAACAAAAAATAATTTACATTCCTCAGAAAGCGATCAGGGATATTATTGGAATCAATTCGGAATATGCTTCTTTTACTGATTTCTTTGATGCAAATTCACAATATAAACTTGAAAAATATATCAATGAAGCTTTTAGGAAAAAGCAAAATGAGAAAAATAAATTTGATAAAGAAATTTTAAAAGTTGATGAACGGTTAAATATCTTTAACATGATTATCAACGGGAGTATTTTAAAGATATTTCCCGAACAAGGATCTGTAAACAATAAATGGGTAAGTTGGGACGATAAAGCTTCTTTAGTCCCTTTAACAGGTGCCATCAGTGTGATCAACGAAGATTTGCAATTGAAAAGTTTTAATTATTCAAACATTATGCAAGCGTATATTTTTGAAGTAACAAAAGCTATACAAACAGGTGATTATTCAAAAGCTGATAAAATTATTGGTTATATTACAGATATTCAAAAAATAAATTCAGATGAAAGCATACTTCCGTCAGATACTAGAATAAAAGCAGAGATATTTTATAATGATGCAAATATTTTTATAGTGCTAAAAAATGTCTATGCAGTTTTATCTGTTTTCCTACTACTCTTTGCTTTTATTGAAAATGTAAAAACTAAAAAAAGTAAATTTATTGGATATATTTTAAATGTTTTAATGATACTTTTGGGATTGGCATTTATATATCATACAATTGGTATGGGACTTAGATGGTATATTACTGATCATGCTCCATGGAGCAATGGATATGAAGCTTTAATTCTTGTAGCCTGGGGTGCTTTATTGGCTGGTTTTAGTTTTGCCAGAATTTCAAAAATTACTCTCGCAGCAACCACACTGCTTGCATTTTTTGTATTAATGACAGCAAGTCATAGTAGTTACGATCCTCAATTGACAAATCTACAACCTGTTTTAAAATCTTATTGGTTGATTATACATGTAGCTACACTCACTATTAGCTACGGTTTCTTTGGACTGGGATTTATTTTAGGTATAATGAATTTGATTATCTATTTATTTAAATCCAAAAAGAATGCAATCCGGCTTGATTTATTGGTTGCTGAAAATTCATACATCATTGAAATGAATCTGATCATTGGTCTTGTATTAGCTACGCTGGGAACTTTTCTTGGTGCTGTATGGGCAAATGAATCATGGGGCAGATACTGGGGATGGGATGCAAAGGAAACCTGGGCACTTATCATTGTATTAACCTATTCAATAGTTATTCACATGAGGTTTATTCCAAGGTTTAACACAAAATATATTTTTAATGTTGCCTCAGTACTAGGTTTTGCAAGTGTTATTATGACCTTTATCGGTGTTAATTATTATCTGTCAAAAGGAATGCATAGTTATGGCGCTGGCGATACACCTATTTTCCCTTTATGGGCTTGGGGCACGATATTTGTTATTATCATAATTATTATAGTTGCAGGTATAAAAGAGAAAAACAATCAGTTAAATTCAAATTAAATTTTATTATTCACTAAAAAAAAACAAAATGAAAAAATTATCAATTGTAATGGCTTGTATGCTGTTTTTATTAAGTAATGTTGTGTTAGCACAACACAAATATGTAGGTGCTAAAAATTGCAAAATGTGCCACATGTCAAAAGGTAAACAATACCCACAATGGGCTGCTTCTAAACATTCCATGGCTTTTGAAGTCTTAAAAAGTGAAGCTGCCTTAAAAATTGGAAAAGAAAAAGGTATTGCAAGTCCTTCTACAGATGCTAAATGTCTGAAATGTCATTCAACAGCAGCTATTGTTGATGCCAAGTTAATTGCTGGAATAACCAAAGAAGAAGGTGTTTCTTGCGAAACTTGTCATGGACCTGGTAGCGATTATAAAGCACCTGCAATCATGAGAAACCATGAAGCAAGCATTAGCAATGGTTTGATTGTTCCAAACGAAAAAGTATGCATAAAATGTCATAATTCTGAAAGTCCTACTTTTAAAGGTTTCGATTTTGCAAAAATGAATGCAATGATTTCGCATAAAAATCCTAAATAGTTTTTAATTCTTAATCAAAGAATTAAAATTTAAAAAACTTTTTCACATTCCGTAATAATTACGGAATGTGAAATTTTTTATCAGTTTTAAATATATACCTAAAACTATTTGTTATGAAATTGCCAAATACTTATTACAATTATATTTCATATCTTGGAACTATTATTGCTTTAATAGCCTGGATTACACTGATAATTTTTGTTATTCAGATTTCTTTTTTTAATATAAATAATGTTTATTTCGATTTATATACATTTGTAGTTACACCTGCTTTCTTAGTTTTGGGACATTTATTGATTCCTATTGGAATGTATCGCAAAAGGAAACAACTTAAAAAGGGAGTTCCTATTGCAGATGATAAATTATTTGTACTGAATCTGAATGATTCAAAAACAAGAAATGCCATATTGATATTTTCTGTGGTATCAGTATTTTTTGTAGTTTCTACTATTGTTGGAAGTTATAAAGCTTTTCATTACACCGAATCTGTTGAATTTTGCGGTAAGCTTTGCCATAAGGTAATGCAACCGGAATATACTGCTTATCAAAACTCACCACATGCTAAAGTTAAATGTGCAGAATGTCATGTGGGCGAAGGTGCCGATTTTTATGTGAAATCTAAAATGTCAGGTATGCGTCAGGTTTTTAAATATATGTTGGGAACTTATGACAGACCTATTGCTACCCCCATAGAACACTTACGTCCAGCAAGAGAAACTTGCGAAAAATGCCATTGGCCACAAAAGTTCTATACCAATGCTTTACGAAATGAAAAATATTTTCTCGCCGATTCGGCAAATACCGAATGGAATATTACTTTAAATATGAAAATCGGAGCCAACTACCAGGCTTTGGGTTTAACTGAAGGAATTCACTGGCACATCAACCCTGATATAAATATTGAGTATAAATCGAATGCAAAAAGAGACACTATTTATTGGGTTAAAAAAACCAACATCAAATCCGGAGTTGAAACCATTTATAAAGATGAAGAAATAAAAATACAACCAGCTGATTTTAATAAAAAAATTGCCCGTAGTATGGATTGTATGGATTGTCATAACCGTCCTTCACATGAATTCCGTTCTCCCTCCAAATATGTGAATGACTTGCTTGCTGCTCCCAACAAAATTGCTTCTATTCCATGGTTTAAAACTGCTGCCATGGAAGCACTTAAACTATCATATTCAACAACAGATTCAGCTACTTCTGGAATAAAAAATAAAATTATAAATTATTACAAAGAAAATTACACTGATTTTTACAAAGTGTATAATCAACAAATAATCATTGCAATTAAGGATGTTATTGGGGCTTATTCAAAGAATGCCTTTCCTGAAATGAAAGTTGATTACAGTGTATATCCACGACATATCGGACACCTCGAAACCAATGGATGTTTCAGATGCCATAATGATAAATTTAAATCACAATCAGGTAAAGTGATTTCCAAAAATTGTAATCTTTGTCATACAATAGTTGCTCAGGGAGCATCTAGTGATATGAAATATATTGGTATCAATGGTGCTTTAGAATTTACACATCCGGTCGATATTGGCGATGCCTGGAAAGAATCTAATTGTATGGATTGTCATGCAGTATTATATCAATAATGTTTTTTTATAAAAAGATAGCGAATTAATTTTTAAAAATAATTCAACAATTTTTTATTGTTCAAAAATCAATTTTATGCACATATATGCTCTAGTCTAAATATACAGAATAGAGCATATACGTGCATAATTTTTTGATTTTATTGACAAAACTTACTCAATTATTTTTTTTTCATTTATCCTCTGTCCCTAAGAACCATTCTGGTATGGACAAAAATATCTGTAGAAATAATGCTTCAATAATTTCAAATTTTATTCTGGTTTTGCTAAAATTCAGGTAAATCATATTAATAAAAATGAGATTGAATAAAAGAATGCTGAACAAAAAACGAATTAGATTGTTACTTGATTGGGAAAAAGTGTTTATAATATTGCTTTCCTCATTTATTCGAAAATAGTTAAATTACTGAATTTAAAAACAATTTAAAATTATAACAATGAAAAAGAAAATTAAACTCTTTAGTATAATATTGATTATGTGCCCAATATTTTTAAGTACCGTATCGCAGAGTCAAACTGCAGGAACTTTAACGTGTTCGTTTACAACTGTTTCAACAGGTGGATTTTCACCAAAAAATGTTTTGGCAGCATGGATTGAAACCAATAGTGGTGTATTTATAAAAACTAAGCTAAAGTATTGTTCCAGTAGCAATCTTGATCATCTGGATACATGGGTTATTAAATCAGGAGAAAACGTAGTAGATGCCATTACAGGAAATACAAGGACAGCAAATGGACCATTGACATTTGTATGGAATGGAACCAATGTTTCGTCAGCAATTGTTGCAGATGGCATATACAAAGTCTGGATAGAATTTGCATGGGCTTCAAGTTTAACAACTGGTAAAACTGTTGAACCTTTTAGTTTTACCAAAGGATTGGGATCTGACATTCAAACTCTACCAAATTCTGCGAATCTGACAGATATTACGTTGAGTTGGGTTCCTGCTGGATTGGGAATTGCTGAGAAATACGAAACTGACATTTTTTCAATTTCTCCGAATCCTGTTACCAATCAATCTGTAATAAATTATTCTTTAAATGATTTATCTGATATAACCATAAGTATGTATGATGTAACAGGAAAATTAGTGAATGTCTTATTTGATGGTAACCAGCATGCAGGTAAATACAGTATACCTTTGTTGTTGAAAGGTAAAACAGTACCAGGTATTTATTATTTGAAAATGTATACCGGCAAAAATGTGAAGACTACACGGGTTTTGATTCGGGAATAAATATTGTATATTGAATACCTTTAATCAAAAAGACGTCGATAGTTTCATTACTACCGACGTCTTTGCTTTATTAATCTAATCAGAATGGTGTTTTTTACATTCTGTAAAATGAATAAATTATTTAATTCTATTTATTTCAATGAAAACAGATAGTTAATGAATTGTATTACAGGTAATTATTTAACCAATCCGGAAAATCCCATAAATGCAAGAGATAATAAACCTGCTGTGATGAGTGAAATCGGAAATCCTTTCATCCCTTTCGGGTAACCCGTAATTTCTAATTGTTCTCTGATACCTGCCATCAATACCAAAGCTATCGTAAAACCAACAGCAGTGGCACTGGCATAAACCACACTCATTACCATATTATAATCCTTTTGAACTGCCAACAAAGCAATCCCCAAAACAGCACAATTGGTTGTAATTAATGGTAAATAAATGCCCAAGGCTTGGTATAGTGAAGGTGCTGATTTTTTTAGAATAAGCTCTACAACCTGAACCAAAAATGCAATCACCAGAATAAAAGAGATGGTTTGCATAAATTCGATGTTCAAAGGTTTTAGAATAAAAAAGTAAATCATGTATGTGACAAAATTTGCCAAAGCCATTACAAAAATAACAGCTGCTCCCATACCCAATGATGTTTCTACTTTGCTGGAAACTCCTAAAAAAGGACAAATTCCAAGAAACTGAGCTAGCACAACGTTGTTTACAAAAAGGGCTAAAATTATTATATTAATATAATCCATATTCTGTTTCTCCTTTTATTTATTAGCTGATAATCTGTTTTTAATGGCGATAAAGTATCCGTAAGTAAAAAAGGCTCCCGGAGGTAATATAAAAATGAGCATTGTCTTTGCATTTTCACTCACTAATCGAATATCAAATATGGTCCCGTTTCCTAGAATTTCTCTTACAGCACCCATTATGGTTAATGCTAAAGTAAATCCGATTCCCATTCCAATTCCATCTAAAATTGCCGGTAAAACTTTGTTTTTTTGAGCAAATGCTTCTGCTCTTCCCAAAATGATGCAGTTTACAACTATTAATGGGATAAAAATACCTAAAGTTTTATAAAGATCAGGAGTAAAAGCTTTCATTGTTAAATCTACAATGGTTACAAATGAGGCAATTACAATTATAAAAGCAACAATTCTTACTTTATCCGGAATTAAATTCTTTAACAAAGCAATAAATAGATTAGAGAAAACCAATACAAAAGTGGTTGCAGCTCCCATTCCCAGACCATTTATGGCGGCTGTTGTAACAGCTAAAGCAGGGCAAGTTCCAAGAACCAATACTAGTGAAGGATTCTCCTTCCATAGACCATTTACTAAATGTTTTAAATTACTCATAACTAGTTTTCTTTTTTATTAGTTACTGTTTCATTTTTTATCATAGTTGTATCTCCAGTAATCGGAGTTGCATTCATGTTTTCTTGCATGAAAAGTAAATATGCCTTATTTATTGCATCGCAATAAGCTCTTGATGTAATTGTTGCAGCAGAAATAGCATCTACTTCTCCTCCATCTTTTTTTACCGTCATTTTAAATTGAGCTGGATTTTTTCCTTCAAACTGAGCGTAAAATCTTGGTTCTTTCATTTTAGTACCCAAACCTGGTGTTTCCTTTTGATCTAAAACCATCGATTTATTAATTGTTCCATCAGGTAAAAAACCAACCATCAATGTGAATTTTCCTGAAAAAGCTTTATCTGTGAATGTATTTACAGCATATCCAACAGGTTGTCCGCCTTTGGTAGCCGGATAAAAACTTAAACCTTCAATAACTTTCATCTCTTTTACAGGATCATTGTCAAATTCAGGTAAAACCATTTTTACAGCACCTATTTCCTTTTCTTTAATTGCTTTCGCAATAGGTTCTTTTGTTTTAAGATATACATAACCTAAAGCTGCTGACATTCCCATGGATATAAATACAAGGGAAAGTACCATATTTTTTAAGTTTGATTCTAATTTTGCCATTATTTTATTACCTCCCCAAATCTTTTGGGTTTAAAACCCTTGTTAATTAATGGTACTACTGCATTCATGATAAGAATTGCAAAAGAAACACCTTCTGGATAAGCACCCCATAATCTGATAAGTACGGTTAATACTCCACATCCTACTCCGTAAACCAACATTCCTTTATAGGTCATAGGAGAGGTTACCATATCTGTTGCCATATAAATTGCACCTAATAATAATCCGCCGGCTAATAAATGGAATACAGGATCTATATAATGATCTGGATTAATTTGCCACATTATTCCGGTAAAGATTGCAACTGTGAGTAAAAATGATACAGGTATGTGCCAAGTGATGATTTTCTTATAAATCATAAACAATCCCCCTAAAATTAAGGCTGCAGCAGAAACTTCACCTAATGATCCTCCAATTCCTCCTATAAATAAATCCTGATAGGAGGGGAGTTGTGAGGTCAATTGTGAAACAGTTTCTCCTTTACCAATTCCTTCTTTTAATATCCCTAACGAAGTTGGTCCTGAAATTGCATCTATCATTGTCCAGATAGGTTTTGGAAGTGGCCATGAGGTCATATCTACAGGAAATGAAATCAATAAGAAAACACGTCCAACTAATGCGGGATTAAAAGGATTTTTTCCTAGACCTCCGTATGACATTTTAGCAATACCAATTGCCACCAATGCACCAATAATCATTTGCCATAACGGAAGACTGCTTGGAACATTAAATGCCAGCAAAATACCTGTAATTACTGCTGATCCATCGGTTATGCTCGGTGTTTGTTTTAATAAAAATTTTTGAATTAAATATTCAAAAATCAAACAGGATATCACAGCTGTTAATGTGACGATGATGGCAGGTAAACCAAAATACCAGAAAGAAACAAGCATTGCAGGTATTAGTGCGAAAATTACACCCCACATAATTTTCTTTAAAGACTGATCTCCATGTATGTGTGGAGATCCTGAAACTGTTAGTAAACTCATGCTTTAATTATTTGCTCTGTTTCTAATTATTTGACCCACTTTGTATTTTCCAACTCTTAGGTAGTCTAACAATGGTCTTCCCGATGGACATGTAAAATGACAACAACCACATTCCATGCAATCCATGATATTTTCTTTTTCAGTCAATTCAAAATTGCCATTTTCTGAAGTCTGTGCAAGCAGATAAGGTTCTAGTCCCATCGGACATACTGTAATGCATTTTCCGCAACGGATACAGTTCTGGATTTCGTGTCGTTTGGATTCTTTATTGGTCATGATTAATATTCCAGAAGTACCTTTGACTACCGGAACTTCTAAAGAATTTAATGCTTTTCCCATCATCGGTCCTCCACTGATCACTTTTCCTGTATCTTCGGGTAAACCACCTGCTTTTTCAATCAAATCGCTGATTGATGTCCCTAATCTAACCATAAAATTAGATGGATTTTTTACTGATTTTCCTGTTACACATACCACTCTTTCGAAGAGTGGTTTGTTTTTCTGAATGGCTTCATAAATAGCGAAAGCTGTACCTGCATTGCTAACAACACATCCTACTTCTAACGGAAGTTTACCAGCCGGAACTTCTCTGTTGAGCAATGCTTTGATGAGTTGTTTTTCGGCTCCCTGAGGATATTTTAATTTTAAAGCATGTATTTCGATACCATTGAAATTTTTAGCCAGTTCAGTTAAATGTTTTATGGCATCAGGTTTGTTATTTTCAATCCCTATGATAGATTTATCAACACCTAAACCTTTCATTAAAATAGAAATACCAATAAGCATTTCTTCTCCTTTTTCCAACATTATTCTATGGTCGGAAGTAAGATAGGGCTCGCATTCTACCCCATTAATTAAAAGAACTTCAACTTTTTTCCCCTCAGGTACCATCAGTTTTACGTGGGTAGGGAAGGTAGCACCACCCAAACCAACGATTCCCATCTCTTTGATTTTGGTAATGATTTCTTCTTTTGAAAGAAGGATGTCTTTCAAAATTGTACTTGACTGGTCTATTGTTTCATCCCAAATATCGCCTTCAACATCAATAAATACAGATGTTTTCTTGTAGCCACTGGTATCTGTAACTGTATCAATCTTTGAGATTTTTCCAGAAACCGAAGAATGAACATTCGCACTAATAAATGCTTCGCCTTTTGCAATCAATTGACCTGTTTTTATGCAATCACCTTTTTCGACAACCAATGTAGAAGGAGCTCCTAAATGTTGGGTTACTGGCAAGCATATTTTTTGAGGGATGGCAAGAACTTCAATTGCTTTGTTTGAAGCCAGCTTGTTTTCTTCGGGATGAACACCGCCTATTTTAAAGGTTTTCAAATTGTATCCTCCTCTTTGCTTATTTATGATTATGAATAATATTATATTTCAATGTTTATGGCTGCTTTTATCTCATTCTTCTCTTTACGTGGTGGAAAATTCAACTCTACAATTGCATGAGTAGGACATTCTTCAACACATTTGCGACACAATGTGCATTTTTCGAAGTTAATATAAGCCAGGTTTTTTTCGAGGGTAATCGCATCAAATGCACAAGCTTTTACACATTTACCACATCCGATACACGCAACTTCACAATTCTTTTTGGCAGGACCGCCTTTTTCCTGATTGATACAAGAAACGTAAATCCTGCGGTCTTTTTTGTTTTTGTTTCTGATTTCAATAATTTTTCTGGGGCATGCTTTCATGCAGGCTCCGCAAGCTACACATTTTTCGTTACTTACAACAGGTAAACCTGTTGTTTCGTCAATATAAATGGCATCAAATTTACACGAAAATACACAATCACCTAATCCAAGACAACCGAAAGGACATCCACTTTCACCTGCAAACAGGTTATTTGCAAATAAACAAGTAGATGCACCATCATACTTAACTTTTTTTAGCGCATTTGTATTTGAGCCGTTACATCTTACTACTGCAATTTGTGGCGCTCTTTCGTCTGCAACGATTCCTAATATGGGAGCAATATCCAGAATAATTGTATTGCCTCCAACCGGACATTGTAAATTTTCAAAATTACCTGCTTTTACAATGGCTTCAGCAAAATTCCTGCAACCTGCAAAACCACAACCACCGCAATTTGCGCCTGGTAGTTTATCTGCAACTTCATCTATTTTGGGATCTTCAATTACTTTGAATTTTTGAGCTACAAAGTAGAGTATGAATGCTGATATAGCTCCTATAGAACTTATAGCAATTATGGCATAAATTAGAACCTGGTTCACTTAGAAATCTCCTCTTTTAAATAAAATAAGACTTTTGTTTGTAATAAATGGCAAAATTAGAAACAAATTATTTAAATCTATCTTTTTTTAAGGATTTTTTAAATATGGTATAATGACAGCTAATCAAGGAATTAGCAAAATATATCGAAATGAATGATAATAAAAATATTTCTAATTAATTGACAATTTGTTAATTGTAAATTAATTTAGAACTGTTATAAATTTAACAATAGAATTTATTGTTGATTTTCAATAGTATACGTAAATTTATCTTTGAATATGAAAAGAAAAGTGTTTACCAATTTGTTTTTTGAAAGCAAAAAGCAATAAATAATAAACAATCAATATACCAATTGTAAACAAAGCTGTTAATGCTTCATTATTCGTTAGGTTAAAAGTGGTAAGCATAGTAATCATCATACAGATAAACGGAAGAAGATAACCTAATACAACAGCTCTGGTTCCCATTGATTGACTCATGATTACGTCAACTTGATCACCAATTTTATATTTTGTTGGATGGTCTTTTTTAATTTCAATGACTTTTTCTTTCATTTCTGTCATACTGCACATTGCTTGAGTATGACAAGATGAACAGGCCGATTTAGCTACAATCATTACATAAATAAATTTTTCATCTATTTTTTGAATGATACCATTGTGACAGATATTATTTTTTTCTGTATTCATCGTTTTTATTTAACTTTTATGGAGTAGAAATTGACACAGGTATAATTTTCCCATTCATATAATGATGGGCATTTTCTGCAAATTGTTTGATGAATAATGCCATTTCCAAGGGATGTATAGGAGCTTTATAAAGAGGAAATGCTAATCTGAGCATTTCAGTATCAACGGCACCTAATGATAAGCTATTGATTTTTATGTTTCTTTCTTTCAATTCTTCTGCCAAGCACTCAGTAAGTGTGTTTAATGCACCTTTGCTGGCACTATACAATGATAATCCCTTAAATTTTGCACTTCCCTGAAAGCCTCCCATGCTGCTAATATTGACAATATGTGCATTTTTTATAAACAAAGGGAGTAATTGCTGTACAATTTTAAATACACTTTTTACATTTATATTGAACATTTGGTCAAATTCTTCATCGCACAATTCTTCAAAGGGCTTATTAACTAGATATCCTGCATTGTTTATTAGAATATCTACCTTGTTTATATGTTCTGTAATTTTTTTTATGAAAGTATTATTTATAGAAGAAATGTCATAAACTAAAGGAATGAATTTTGTATTATTTCCCATTTCGTTCAGTGAGGAATAATTATTAATGGATCGGGAGATGCCAATTACACAATTATTCGTATCTTTGCAAAATAGTTTCACAAGTTCTAATCCAATACCTCGGCTGCTACCTGTTATAATTATGTTCATGAATGCATTTTATAATTTTTAGCAAAAGTAAAACAATTTTTAAGGTTAAAAGATACAATAGATGGAAAAGTTTAAGTAATTATTCATCTCTCAGAATTACAGCGAATTATTAAAAAGTACAATAAATTGAAAAAAATGCAGCAAAAAACATTTTAATTATTAAAAAATGTGTATCTTTGCAAACTCATTTTTAAGACCAAACAAAATTATATCTTAGAATATGCAATTCAAAACAGGAAATACAAAGGAAATTTTTAAAGAGTACGGAAAATCAGAATTTGATACAGGCTCTACAGAAGGTCAAGTGGCTTTATTCACAAACAGAATAAAATATCTTACCGAACATTTAAAAGTAAACAGAAAAGATTTTGCAACTGAACGTTCATTAGTCTTATTAGTAGGCAAAAGGCGTAAATTGTTAGCGTATCTAAAAGGTAGAAATATCGAAGGATACAGAGAACTTATCAAGAAGTTGGGAATCAGAAAATAAGTATTCTTATTTTTACAAAAATTTAAAGGGCAATTAGACTTATAATTGCCTTTTTTTGTATTGAAATAAATTTAAAAGTGCTATTATGCAAGTAATTACAAAGAAAATTGAATTAAGTGATGGTAGGATTATTACCATCGAAACCGGTAAGTTGGCTAAACAAGCTGATGGATCGGCTTTGGTACGCATGGGTGATACCATGTTACTGGCTACAGTAGTAGCAAAAAAAGATGCAGCTGAAAACGTAGATTTTATGCCACTTTCAGTTGATTATCAGGAAAAATATGCATCATTAGGTCGCTTCCCTGGTGGATTTTTTAAAAGAGAAGCTCGCCTTTCAGAATATGAAATATTAATCTCACGTTTAGTCGACAGAGCTTTACGTCCATTATTCCCAAGTGATTTTCATGCTGAAGTGCAGGTTCAGATTACACTTATTTCTGGAGAAAAAAATACTGCTCCTGATGCATTGGCTGCATTAGCTGCATCTGCTGCTTTATCCGTTTCTGATATTCCTTTCAACGGTCCTATTTCAGAAGTGCGTGTAGCAAAAATTAATGGTGAATTCATTGTAAATCCATCTCTACAGGATATCCCTACCGCAGATCTTGATTTAATGATAGCTGCTACTTATGATAACATCATGATGGTAGAAGGCGAAATGAAAGAAGTACAGGAAGAAGATATGATTGAAGCCTTAAAAGTGGCTCATGATGCGATCAAAATCCAGTGTAAAGCACAAATGGAATTAACTGAAATGGTTGGTAAAACCAAAAAAAGAGAATACTGTCACGAAAACAACGATCTAGATTTTAAAGAAAAAATGAGATTGGCTGTTTATGATCAGTTATATGCAATTGCAAAACAAGGAATAGCCGATAAACATCTTCGTTCAGATACATTTGATGCCGTTAAAACAGCTTTTGTAGAAACATTAACCGACGAAGAAAAAGAAAAGAAATTCCAAATTTCACGTTATTTCCACGATATTCATAAGGATGCAGTGAGAGATATGATGTTAAATGAAAGAACCCGTTTAGACGGACGTCAATTAAATCAAATCAGACCTATATCCTGTGAAACAGATTTCTTACCATCCGCTCATGGTTCTGCGTTGTTTACAAGAGGAGAAACTCAATCGTTAACAACTATTACTTTAGGAACAAAATTAGATGAACAAATCATAGATGGTGTTGTATTTGAAGGAAAAAATAAATTCCTTTTACATTACAACTTTCCTTCATTTTCAACCGGAGAAGTAAAACCTAACAGAGGAACCAGCAGAAGAGAAGTTGGACATGGTAATTTAGCCATGAGAGCTTTGAAATTTACTTTACCTGTTGATAATCCCTATACTTTAAGAATTGTATCTGATATTTTAGAATCGAATGGTTCTTCTTCAATGGCTACAGTTTGTGCAGGTACATTGGCTTTAATGGATGCAGGTGTTAAAATTAAAAGTCCTGTTTCGGGTATTGCCATGGGTTTAATAACGGATGCAGCTACCGGTAAATATGCAATTCTTTCTGATATATTAGGCGATGAAGATCATTTAGGTGATATGGATTTTAAAGTTACAGGTACCAAAAATGGTATTACTGCCTGTCAGATGGATATCAAAGTGGATGGTTTATCCCACAAAGTTTTGGCTGAAGCTTTAAGTCAGGCAAAAGAAGGCAGATTGCACATTTTAGGTGAAATGGCCAAAGCAATAACTGAACCTCGCGAAGATTATAAACCACATGTTCCACGCATTGTTCAAATGTCAATTCCTAAAGAATTTATTGGTGCTATTATTGGACCCGGTGGAAAGATTATTCAGGAAATGCAACGCGAAACAGGCGCTGTAATTGTTATCGAAGAAGTAGGAGAATACGGAATTATCGATATCGTTGCAGTGGATAAAAATTCTATTGATGCAGTAATTTTAAGAATTAAAGGAATTACCACCTTACCTGAAATCAACGAAATTTATGATGGTGTTGTTAAAAACATCCAGGCATTTGGTGCTTTTGTTGAAATATTACCTGGAAAAGATGGCTTATTGCATATATCTGAAATTGACTGGACACGTTTAGAAGATGTGGAAAGCGTTCTGAAAGTTGGCGACAAAATTCAAGTGAAGTTAATTGAAATTGATAAAAAAACCGGCAAATTAAAACTTTCCCGCAAGGCTTTATTACCTCGTCCTGAAAGAAATCAGTAATTTGTTATTGTTATATATTATGCTGTACTTTTGATATTTGAAAGTACAGCATTTTAGCTTTTGTGAAATTTTATTTTTATTTGTAACAAATTTCAATTAACAACGTTAATCATTAGTCTTCATAAAATCATCCGGCTTTATAAAATAAAAAAATACAATGCGGCAATTAAAAATTACGAAACAAGTTACTAATCGTGAACTTGCTTCACTTGACAAATATTTACAGGAAATTGGACGCGTTGAGCTTATTTCTGTCGAAGAAGAAGTGATTTTAGCACAAAAAATCAGAGCTGGAGATCAGGCAGCTCTTGAAAAACTTACCAAAGCAAATTTGCGATTTGTAGTTTCTGTGGCAAAACAATACCAAAATCAAGGGTTAAGTTTACCTGATTTAATTAATGAAGGAAACTTAGGTTTAATCAAAGCCGCACAACGTTTTGATGAAACCCGTGGTTTCAAATTTATATCTTATGCTGTTTGGTGGATTCGTCAATCTATTTTACAGGCTTTAGCTGAACAATCCAGAATTGTAAGATTACCCCTGAATAAACTGGGGTCTATCAATAAAATAAAGAAAGCCTCTGCTAAACTAGAACAGGAATTTGAACGTCCGCCCAATGATGGTGAAATAGCTAAACTTCTTGAAATTTCAGAAACAGAAGTTAGGGACACTATGCGCCATTCAGGCAAGCATCTATCGATGGATGCTCCATTGGTACAAGAAGAAGATACAACCATGCTGGATGTGTTTAAAATGGAAGACAATCCTACTCCAGAAACTGATTTGCTCTATGATTCGTTATGCAAAGAAATTGAAAGAGCTGTTTGTACTTTAACACAAAGAGAAGCGGATGTTATTAGGTATTTCTATGGTTTAAATGGTTGTCAACATCTAACACTGGAAGAAATTTCAGAAAAATTTGATTTAACCCGCGAAAGAGTTCGACAGATCAAAGAAAAAGCCATTCGTAGGCTTAAAAATACTTCCAGGAGTAAAATTTTAAAAACTTATCTGGGTTAATTTTAAAAAAGCTGTTTCTTTATGAAACAGCTTTTTTTTTGAATGATATTTAACTAATCTTCTGAAATACCTGATTGATTTTCATCAAATTCATTCAGTTTTAATTTCATTTCATCCGACAATTTAAGCTTTGTGTTTTGTTTAAAATTATAATAAACAATGATATCCTGTGCTTCAGCAACCTTTTCAAACTGGTCGTTTAGAATTACATGCTGAATACTGAAACTTGTATTTTTGATATTGTTTATTTTTGAATAAATGATAACTTGCCCAGGATAAAACAATGGTTTCAGAAATTGACAATTGGTAGCTGCCAATATAGGCCCTGCTTTAATTTCTACTTGCATGGGCATCATTCCAATAGCTTCTAAATAATTTGCTCTTGCTGATTGGATGTATTTTAAAATCGATAAATTGTTGATATGACCAAACAAGTCAATTTCACTCCAGTCGATTCTTAATTCAAGTTTTATTTTTGAGTCTTTCATCTGATATTTTTAGGTACTTTACTTTTATGCAGTAGCAATTTTTAATTCAATAATTTTTGCTGCAAATATACAAATTTAATCAAAACCCCTCATCTTTCAAATAAAGCTATGATTTCTGTTTGCAAAGAATTGTTTATTCTAATATATTTTTGATAGAGATATTTTTTATTGTAAGTTTGCAAAATATGATTAAATTTGATTTGTTGTAAACAACTCAGATTTCATAACTGTCCATTTTTAGACGATTTATCTATAGGAAAAAGGCAGCAGTAATTATATTCACTTTAAACAAATTTTGTTATAGATATTCTAATTCAATTACTTATTAAGTTAAACTAATTTGCTATGAAAATAAAGGTTACAATTTTATCCACATTATTAACATTACTTACTCTTTCTTTCAACCTAGCTGCACAACCCTACCTCATTGATAGTGAAGAAATAGACGGCCTAAAAAAATCTAAACTCTATGTAGTGATGTCAACAGAGGAAACAGACATTAACAATGAATATATAGATATATTTAAAAATTATTGGACTTATTGTACTTATGAAATTATAGAACCGAAAGATTTATTTAAATATATGAAAAGCGGTGCTTATTTTATGAACATGAGCGTTTCATTTTATTCAAGTTGCACGAACTATACAATAGATTCAAGATCCGCGTTTAATTACGAATTAACTATTTATACTCCGAAGAATTCGTTTTTAAAAAAACTAAATCGTAATTCTTCAAGAATACAGGATATGAATTTAGATGAAATTGCTACAAAAGTTGCCTATGTAAAATTGAAACCTGATGATGCTAAACAATTTATGTTTAATGAACCATTAGAATCAGATTTTATGGGGAAAGGATTTATTTTAACCAGTGGTTCTGGCTATCTTAAAAATTATTTGCAATTTTTACAAACATCCTTAAAAGAAGAGATTTTTCTTCAAGAAAAGGAAACTTTTTATAATGAGAAGGAGGTTTTTAAATTAAAATCCAATATTTTATATATTCCATCCGAATTATTACGACAATATTTTTCGGATGCCAAAAAACCGGTAGAAAATTTTTACAAAATGGGCGAAGTCGTTAAAGAATACAAATACCCGGGAAAATTTGAAGTAATTCCTAATTCCGAAATTGATCAAATGATTCAGACTTCTGAAGAAGACTTTTTTTATTTTAATCTTTATACTCTTTATTGCAATGAAATTGTTACAACCAATATCATAACTATAACCAACGGGAATACTGGAGAAATTATATATAAAGAATCCATGAATATCGGAAAAACTTTTTCTCCAAGATTATTTAAAAGACTTTCTCAATTGTTAATAGATGGGAAATAATTTTTATTAAGTCATCTAGATTTCATAGTAGCTCTGATAATAAACAAAATATATTGAAATTGCTGTTTTTAATCACCAACTTTAAAATTGAAGCATATACTATAATAAAAAAAGATGGAGTACCCATCCTTTTTAATTAATTTTAACTTTATTTATGGACTAATTCTTTTATAAAGTTAATAGGAGAGAAGTATGGCTGTTTTTAATCTAAAATGACAGCTGTCATTTTTTTTAGAATTTTATAAACAATTTTTGATAAGCTTTGTTGATATTTATAGATGTGAGTGAATACTAACTCGTTTTTTTTCTTACCAGATTCTTTATTCTTTAATGATGGATGCAAAACTAAGTAAAAGACAATCGGAAATTATTCAAACAGCCATAAAACTTATTGGAGAAGGTGGCATACAAGCGCTTACTATAAAAAATTTATCTTCCGGAATTGGTATTTCCGAATCAGCCATATACAGACATTTTAAGAGTAAAATGGAAGTAATTAGTATATTGCTCGATTTTCTGGGAAGTGTTATAACTTCTAATTACAATACTATTTTTCAACTTAACACCCATTCCTTTGAAAAAATAAACAGTATTATAAAAGAGCAGTTTCATCTTTTTTCAGAAAATCCACCTTATGCAACGGTTATATTATCGGATGGTTTATATAAAAATGAAAAAATTTTGCAAGATAAGATTTTTAATATTATGGAAACTGCAAAAGCAACTTTTATAAAAATAATTGATGAAGGGACGAAAAATGGTGAGATTAGGAATGATGTCAGCAGTGAGCAAATTGCATTTATAATTATGGGAAGTGTACGTCTCACTATTAACCAATGGAGTCTTTCAGGTTTTAATTTTGATTTAATGGAAAAAGGGGATTTACTTATTAAAACATTAAAAACATTGTTGAAATCTTCTTGATTTTTTTTTTGTAAATACGCAATACACAGAAATACAATCCAATTTTTATTAACTAAAACAAAAAAAATGAATGCAAAAAAACTTTGGTTTAGCTTTATAGCTATTCTTGTTATTTGTTTCTCTGTTTTGGGCTTTTTTGGTCACGAAATATACAGAGAAAAACCTCCTTTACCTGAAAAGGTAGTAACTAAATCCGGAATTGTGCTGTTTACCCTAGAAGATATACAGGATGGTCAGAATGTTTGGCAATCGATAGGTGGACAGCAGGTTGGTACTATTTGGGGACACGGAGCTTATCTTGCGCCTGATTGGTCGGCTGACTGGATTCATAAAGAAGCAATTTTTTTGCTTGAAAAATGGTCAATTAAAGATTTTAATACTTCTTTTGCAAACATCGATGCCGAAAAACAATCAGCCTTAAAAACAAGACTTCAGAAATTGGTACGTCAAAATACCTATAACAATAATACAGGAGAAATTATTGTTTCTGATGAAAGAGCTGAAGCAATAAAAGCTAATTCAGCGTATTATGCAGGACTTTTTATGGATAATCCGGCTATGGAAAAAGAAAGGGATGTGTATTCAATACCTGCAAATTCAATTAAGAATTCAGAACGGATGCAAAAGATGAATGCATTCTTTTTCTGGGCAGCTTGGGCATGTATTACCGAACGGCCTAACTCGGCAATTACTTATACCAATAACTGGCCTCCTGATGAAGTAGTTGGTAATAAACCTTCAGCAGGCATTATGCTATGGACAGGGTTTAGTGTAATTATGCTATTGGTTGCTATTGGGCTGTTGGTATATTATTATGCACAAAACAAATCCGATGAACTGGAAGCATCATTGCTTCCCAAAGATGATCCGTTGATAGGTCTTCATCCTACTCCATCAATGAAAGCTACTTTAAAATATTTCTGGGTGGTAACCGCTCTGATTTTGGTTCAGATTATTGTTGGTATAATAACTGCACATTATGGTGTAGAAGGAACCGGTTTCTATGGTTTTAATCTTGATGCTTTTATGCCTTATGCTATTTCCAGAACCTGGCATGTTCAGCTTGCAATATTCTGGATAGCGACTTCCTGGCTTGCAACCGGATTATATATCGCTCCGGCAGTTTCAGGTGTAGAACCAAAATTTCAACGGCTTGGCGTTAACTTTTTATTCATAGCATTATTAATTATTGTTGTAGGATCACTCATTGGTGAATGGATGGGAGTAATGCAAAAACTGGGATATGCAACCAATTTCTGGTTTGGTCACCAGGGTTATGAATATGTTGATTTAGGAAGATTCTGGCAGTTATTTTTGTTTATAGGATTGCTAATCTGGCTTATATTGATGTTTAGGGCATTGCTACCAGCATTGAGGAAACCTTCTGAAAACAAGCAATTATTGACGCTATTCTTGATTTCATCCGTTGCTATTGCAGCTTTTTATGGTGCCGGTCTTATGTGGGGACAACATACTCATTTGTCAATTGCTGAATACTGGAGATGGTGGGTGGTTCATTTATGGGTGGAAGGTTTTTTTGAAGTTTTTGCAACTGTTATTGCTGCTTTTCTTTTTGTAAGAATGGGATTGTTAAATATAAAATTTGCTACATCAGCTGTTTTATTTACAACAATAGTATATCTGTTTGGAGGTATATTAGGAACTTTTCATCATTTATATTTTACTGGAACGCCCACTGGTGTTCTTGCATTGGGTGCAACTTTTAGTGCACTTGAGGTAGTTCCTTTAGTATTGATTGGATTTGAAGTCTATCATAATATGAGATTAAGCAGAGCAACTTTATGGGTAAAAACCTATAAATGGCCAATCTATTTCCTTATTTCAGTCAGCTTTTGGAATTTTGTAGGTGCCGGTTTATTTGGTTTTTTAATCAATCCTCCCATTGCATTATACTATATGCAAGGGCTTAATACCACTGCAGTTCATGGTCATACTGCACTTTTTGGTGTCTATGGGATGTTAGGAATCGGATTGATGTTGTTTGTGTTGAAAGGACTTACTACTAAATATGTCTGGAAAGACAGATATATTAGTATTGCTTTTTGGTTAATTAATATTGGTCTTTTATTGATGGCATTATTAAGTCTTTTGCCCGTGGGAGTATTGCAAACGATTGCAAGTATTAAATACGGCATGTGGTTTGCACGTTCGGCTGAATTTATGCAGGAGCCTACTATGGAGACTTTACGTTGGTTAAGAGTTATCGGTGATACAATATTTGCAATCGGAGCAATTTTTTTAGCACTATTTGTCATCGGATTAAAAACAGGTTGGTCTATCAATAAGGATAAAATAGAAAATCAATAATATTTATGGAAAAAATCACGAAAACTACTCAACCTTTAATTAATGCACTTTAAATAATAAAGTGATGTTATGATCATGAATAAAATTGATCCTGGGCGAAGTTTTGAAATCACTATAAATATTTTTGAACATAGTCCTTCACATAATTTATAATTACTTTATTGATAGTTATATTAAAAAAGAGGTTATTCTTTATCAGAATAACCTCTTTTTTAATAATAAAATAGAATTTTTTTTATTTATTTACTTGATAAGTTTTGTCACCTTTTTTAATAAAATCAGAAATCTGATGAGCTGCAGCAATTCCTGCATTTACATTGGCTTCAGAGGTTTGTGCACCCATTTTCTTTGGTGTAAAAAAATAACGGCCTGCATATTTTTCAATTATTTCTGCTTTACAAGCAGGTTCAATGTCTGATACGAATTTAAAATCGGGTCTTTCTGCGTACATTTTCAACAAGCCTTCTTCGTCAATTACTTCTTTACGGGCAGTATTAATTAGACATGCATTCTTAGGCATTTTAGAAAGCAATTCAAAATTGATAGATTTTTTTGTTTTTTCATTTGCAGGAATATGCAAAGTTACATATTGACATGTGCTATAAAGTTCTTCAACGTTAGTAACACATTTAATACCGTCTTTTTCAATATTCTCTTTGCTTACAAATGGATCATAAGCATAAATTTCCATACCAAAACCTTTGGCAATAAGGGCAACATATTTTCCTACATTTCCATAAGCATGAAGACCGAGTTTTTTGCCTCTTAATTCTGTACCTGAAGATCCATCAAAATTGTTGCGGGCAGCCATAATCATCATACCTATTACCAGTTCGGCCACTGCATTTGAGTTTTGACCAGGTGTATTCATTGCAACTACTCCTTTTGAAGTACAAGCTGCAAGGTCAATATTGTCGTAACCGGCACCGGCACGTACAATCACCTTAAGATTTGTTCCAGCTTCAATAATGTCTTTGTCAGCGATATCGCTACGGATAATTACTGCATCAGCATCAGACACTGCATTGATAAAATCTGCTTTTGCAGCATATTTTTCCAGCAGAGCCAATTCAAAACCGGCATCTTCTACAATTTTTCTAATACTATCTACAGCTACCTTTGCAAAAGGTTTATCTGTAGCTACCAATACTTTTGTCATATTTTATTTATTTATAAATTTCATAAAGATAAAAGGTTGAAAAGTATTATAAACTTTCCAACCTTTATTTTATTTTATTGAAAATTATGCGTTTGTTTTTTCAAATTCTTTCATACAATCAACCAATGCTTGAACACTTTCGATAGGTAAAGCATTGTATGTAGAAGCACGGAAACCTCCGACAGAACGATGGCCTTTGATACCAATCATTCCATTTGCTTTTGCCAATTCCATAAATGCATCTTCTTTGTCAAGATATTTTTCGTTCATTACAAAACAGATATTCATAATGGAACGGTCTTCTTTTTCTGCAGTACCTTTAAACATTGAATTACGATCAATTTCACTATACAATAAGTTGGCTTTTGCAATGTTCATTTCGTAAACTTTTTCAACGCCACCCAATGATTTAATCCATCTCAAAGTTTCTCTAATGGTAAAGATTGCAAAACATGGAGGAGTGTTGAACATAGATCCTTCTTTGATATGTGTTCTGTAATCAAGCATGGTTGGAATGGTTCTGTCTACTTTGCCAAGAATATCATCGCGAATGATTACAAAAGTAACACCGGCTGGTCCCAGGTTTTTTTGAGCTCCACCATAAATCATTGCATATTTTTTTACATCAACAGGACGACTGAAAATGTCTGATGACATATCCGCAATTAAAGTTACAGGACTATCGATATCAGTATGAAGTTCTGTTCCATAAATAGTATTGTTGGTAGTAATGTGGAAATAATCAGCATCCGTTGGGATAGTATACGTTTTAGGAACATAATTAAAGTTTTTATCAGCTGAAGTTGCAACAATGTTTACTTCACCAAATAATTTAGCTTCTTTGTTGGCTTTTTTTGCCCATACACCGGTTTCTAAATAGGCGGCTTTTTTGTTCAGAAGGTTGAATGGGATCATGCAAAATTGCAAACTGGCACCACCACCTAAAAATAATACATGATAATTTTCAGGAATGTTCAGTTGTTCTTTAAATAAAGCAACGGTTTCGTCCATAATAGCTTGAAATTCTTTGCTTCTGTGAGAGATTTCAAGTAATGACATCCCGATTCCATCTAATTCCAAAACTGCTTTAGCTGTGTTTTCGATCGCTGACTTTGGTAAAATACAGGGACCGGCATTAAAATTATGTTTTTTCATGTTACTGTGATTGATTGAATTAATATGTTATTTGTTGTTTGCAAATTTCCAACAAAGGTATAAATTATTATGTACCAAAAAAGTTGAATGTGTGATTTTTTTTTAATTTAATTTTCCAACATTTTTTGGAGGATTAAAAGGTTTTTGTTATTTGTAACTTGTTTTCCTTCAGGTGAATATAAGTAATCAATTTCTTTTTGATATGTTTCGGTAATCCTTCCTCTTACCATTTTCATCGTTGAATTGAGCATACGGTTTTGCTCTGTAAAACTTTCTTCTATAATTAAAAATGCAGAAGGCAACCATCTTTCAGGAAAAATAACTTTGTGCTTTCCGGCCTTATTCATATGTTGAATTTCATTATTTAAATGAAGAAGGAAATGCTTGGCTTTATCTTCAATATTATCTGAAAGATGATGTTTGTTGTGTTTAATCCAATGTCTGACAGCTTCTTTGTTTAATACAAACAAACCTATTGTATAAGGATTTTGATTATTGTATAACAATATCTGGTCGATATAGATCAGATGCTCAGTAAGTTGCTCTTCAATTCCTTCAGGACTGTATTTTTCACCATCATTGCCTATGAGTAAACTTTTAAAACGACCAACAACATGTAAATACCCATCTTTATCCAGAAAGCCCATATCGCCGGTATGAAGCCATTTTTTTTTGATGGTTTCTTCAGTGGCTGTTTCGTTTTTCCAATAACCTTGCATTACATTTTCACCATATATAACAATTTCACCTTTTTCTCCATAAGGAAGTACATTGTTATTATCATCTAAAATTTTCAATTCTAAAGGTTGGACTAAATAACCCGAAGATCCTAGTTTATGTTTGTGTAATGCATTGGAAGATATTATCGGTGAAGCTTCCGTTAATCCGTATCCTTGCATCATTGGAATTCCAATGGCATAAAAAAACTTTTGTAAATCAATATCAAGCAAGGCACCGCCTCCTATAAAGAAATCGAGTTTGCCACCAAATCCTTCGCGTATTTTTGAAAAAAGTATTTTGTCGAAAAGGTCTACCAATGGTTTTAATAGAAAACGAAAATTCTTGCCTTTGTTCCATCCTTCAGCATTGTATAAATAAGCTGTTTTTAATCCTATCTCTAACATAAACGCAGCTAATTTTCCCTGATTTCGAATGTTTTTCTCAATGTTTTTTTTAAAATTTTTGGCAAGTGCTGGCACACTGAGTATTAAGTTGGGTTTTACTTCTTTAATATTGATAGGTATATTTTTAAGGCTGTCCATTGGAGATTTTCCGGTTTGAACGGATGCAATGCTTGCTCCCTTGAATATAAAACTATAAAGACCAGCTGTATGAGCAAAAGAATGATCCCATGGTAATATCAATAAATTACAATAGTCTTGAGGAATCGTCATCAAAGTGCATGCTTGCTCAACATTGGCAGTATAGTTTCGATGGGTTAATACAATTCCTTTTGGATCAGCAGTTGTTCCTGAAGTGTAACAAATATTAGCATGGTCGTTAGGTTGAACCGCATTTTTTCGTTTTTCAAAATCGCTTCCCCTGGTAGCTAAAAATGCATCTCCAATTTCATATATACTGTCCTTGGATATTTCATCATCATTGTAATGATTCTGATGATCCAGATAGATGATTTTTTCAACAAATGGACATTCTGAAAGTATTTCCTTGATTTTTTTGGACTGACCTTGTGAAACGATGATGTATTTACTTTCTGAATGATTGATTCGAAATTTTATTTCAGATGCATCAATCAGCTTTACAGATAGCGGTACATTCACGGCACCACAATATAAAATTGCAAGTTCACTGATTAACCAATCGTTCCTGCCTTCGGAAATAAGGGCAACTTTATCCCCTTTTTCAATACCGATACTCAGTAATCCAGCGGCAAACCTATATACCAAATCGTAAGTTTCCTGATAAGTAATAAATTCGTATTGCTCTGATTTTTTTTCTCTTAGTAACGGATTGTTGGCATGTTTTTGTACACTTTCTTCAAAAAGTTGAATGATGGTTTGCATGGTACTTATTTATTTTCTTTACAACTACGCATTTTAATTATTTGTATAGGATAAACCTCATATGTAAAAGCAGCATCATTGATTTCTGCATTTGAAAACTGACCCGCTGAAAAATTTAATTTGTTTTTACTCCCTTTTTTTGATTGATTTGGTTTTAAACACAAAATGATTGTGTCACTTTGTTCTTTTAAGATACCTGATTGATAATAATTTACCTGTAACTGTGCTTTTACAAAATAGGAATTGGTATTTGTTACTGTGACATTTAATTGTAATGGTTTTTTTTTATTGAAGCATTTACCGGCTTTCCAATAGTGCAGGAATTCAACACCATCCTTACTGTCTAGTTTTTTTGTGTTTGTTTTTTCTTGTGAATAGCTACTGATTGAAAGTAAAATTAAAAAGCTAATCAAAGTGATTTTTAAAAGTATAGAACTTTTCATATTTAAATAGTTTAAGTAATTTATAATTATACAAAATGTTTTTAAAAACAACTCGAAATTATTTAAATGAGCATGCTGTTTCGAAAAAGTAAAAATAATACAATTTTCTGATAAATTTTATATATTTGTTTAAAATAGGAGAGAAGCATATAAAGTTTTTAAAAAATACATTTATATTTTATGTATAGTTTTCTATAAAAAGTTTTTATTCAGCAGACTTTTGTACTAATTTTACCTTTTGAATGAAAACAAAAATATCTGTCATGCAACGCTATGTAGAACAATTAATAGAAGATATAAGGAAAGGGAAAGATTTTGTTCCTGAAGATGTAAAATTATCTGATGATTACGAAGAATTTGCAGAAAGGATGATGGAATTGGAAAACAGTGATGAGATTGAATTAAGCAAGTTATTTCAACTTGAAAAGGTTATGTTTCCCGCTATCGAAAAATTGAGCAATGAGCAAATCGATTTGATAACGAATGAATTGCTTGAACTTTGGGAAGCTTTTTATATAGAAGCAATTTATCCGGAAAAATTACCTAACAGTTTATTATATCCATTGTTGGTTCTCAAATTAGATGCTAAAATTCAATACTGGCCAGGTTGGATTACAAGTATTGAGTTTTGTAATTATGATCTTGAACAATGTCCGTTTGGAGAAGTATACTGCACCTGTAAAGATATAGACAGTAGTTGGGAAACAGAATTTGAAGATTACTTAAAAATAAGTGAAGATATGAATGAAACAGATGAACTTCCTTATTAAAAGACAATCAAACTCATCTTTATAGCTGTATCAATAAGTATACTATGTTATGGTTAATTATAATTTACCTTATAAAGTAAATTGAAAGATGCTGATCAGAATTTTTTTATGTAACTATGACAGTATGGTTTCCCTCCTTTGTCCTCATAATACTGCTGATGATAATCTTCTGCTTTCCAGAATATGGAAGCCGGTGTTACTTTTGTTACAACATTTAATCCTTTTTCTTTCAAAATGCGAATTAATTTTTCCGAGATTTCTTTTTGTTCCTGATTCAAATAAAAAATTTCAGAACGATATTGATCCCCAATATCAGGTCCTTGCCGATCCATTTGAGTAGGGTCGTGTATTTCAAAAAAGAGTTTTGCCAGTTTTTCAAATGAAGTTTTTGTAGGATCGAATATGATTCTTGCAGTTTCAGCATGTCCTGTAGAATGATTGCATACTTCTTTATAAGTTGGATGGGAAGTCTTTCCTCCTGTATATCCCACTTCTGTAGTTAAGACACCTGGTTCTTTTTGAAAAAAATATTCAACACCCCAAAAACAACCACCGGCAAATAAGGCAGTATCTTTTACTTTTATTGCATTGGCAGGTATAAAATTCATGGAAATAGAATTAACGCAATATCTAGTATTTTTTGGAGTAAGTCTTTCTCCTTCGAATACATGGCCTAAATGTGCACCGCAATTTGCACAAGTGATTTCTGTTCGGCTTCCGTCAGCATCCAGTGTCCGTTTTACGGCTCCTTTGATTTCATCATCAAAACTGGGCCACCCACAATCCGAATCAAACTTGTCAGATGAAAGATAAAGTGCTGCACCACAACGTTTACATGTGTATGTTCCTTTTTCAGTATTTTTATAAAATTTCCCGGTAAATGGTCTTTCTGTACCTTTGTTGAGGATCACGTTTTCTTCTTCTGGTGTTAATTTGTTGAAATTCATAGTGTTGTTATTATTGTTGTTCTGTGCACATGCTGTTAAAATTGATAACAGCAAAAGTGCTATTCCAATCTGTTTTTTCATTTTAAATATAAGTTTTAAGTACTTTAATGTAGATAACGTTTTAAAAGTTCAAAAATTTTAAAAAAACTTGTTTTGTTCAGTCTTGAGATGCAGGATTTGGGAAAACTTTTTATTAAAAACCAAAAATCTTTCAAAGTCTCAATAACCACCCAATTTTCGACAACTCCAGGTACTCTGAGTATTCTGAGTATTCTAAGTACTCCTAGTACTCATAAGTACTCATAAGTAATCTATCCCACAAATTCCTTAAATGACAATCTCAGACTTTCTACAAGTTTATTCATTGACAAATCTGGATAATGCTTAATCAATGAAGTTACAAATTCTCCATGTTCTCTTCCTTTCCGGTAGTCTGGTTCACGAATAGGATGTCTGATGTATTTCTCAATATTCTCATTACTTTCAGCAACATTTAAAACAGCATGATAAAATAGTTTGTCTTTTTTGTGATAGATGGATGAGCCTACTATCTTTTTATCACCTATAGCCAAATCTGAAATTCCTTTATGCACAACATGATTTATTCCTGCATTTAACAGGCCTTTTATAATTAAATTGTTAAACACCATAAAATATTGATGGGGTCTTTTTAATTCCGGATTGATAAAAACAGCTGAAATAACCAGTGTATTGGGTGTTAAAATTACAGTTTCACCACCCGATGGCCTTTTCAATACAATAATATTGTCTGATTCAACTTTTTCAGTAATGAGAGAAGTTTCTATTTTATTGCTCTGACCCAGCACTAGATAGGATTTGTCAGGTTGCCAAACCGAAAAATCATAATCTGATTTTATATTTTTAAAAATCTCTATATCTGGTAAATTATATGTTGCTATTTCGATATTCATGTTAAAGGGTAAACAAGGTTAATGGTTAAAGGTTAAAGTAAACTGAACTTTACTAAGGTCCGAGCTGCAATTTCCGCTAAGCGATAGCATAGTCCCGAGCTGCAATATCTTACGAAGAAGGGTTACTGAGCATAGTGGAAGTATGAGTTAGAAATTGTTATTCGAGAAAGTAAAAAGTAAAAACTGAGCGAATTCAAATTATAACTCATAAGTACTCTAATACTCCAAGTGTTCTAAGAACTCTTCTTTTCTACTGCTTCTATCCCGGCTTCCATGAAAATTTCTGAAATGGTTGGATGTGCATGAACAGTTTTGGCTATGTCATAAATAGTAGCTTCTACCTGCATATAAGCGGCTGCTTCTGATATCATATCTGTAGCATTAGGAGCTACAATCTGAACACCCAATACTTCACCGTATTTTTTATCGGAAAGTATTCTAACAAATCCAACATTTTCACCTTCAATCATAGCTTTTCCATTCGAAAATAATGAAAATTCATTTACTTTATAATCTAATCCGTTTTCTTTGATTTCTGCTTCTGTATAACCAATCTGAGCAACTTCAGGTTGGGTATACATATTTATTGGAAAATTTTTAATTTGTATGTTTTCCTGTATACCTTTGATATGATTAATTACATGAAGTCCTTCTGCTGAAGCAACATGAGCAAAATAACTTTTGCCATTTACATCACCTATAGCAAAAACGGATGGGAAATTACTCATAAAATGTTCATCTGTCAAAATAAATCCATTTTCAGTTTTTAATGCAATATCCGATTCAGGAAAAACACCTTTTCGCATTTTGCTGTTGATGAGCATATCGCAAGGTATAATGTTTTCGCCTTCAGTTAAAATCCCTTTTTTATAGTTGAAATTTTCTAGATCAGCATTTACGTCAAAAATGATTTTTATACCACTCTTGACTAAAAGGCTTTTCATGTAATCCGAAAGATAATCATCCGCTAAAGGCATAATTTTATTAGAAGGAACCAAAAGTGTGACTTTTTTTTCGATTAGGTTGAAAAACTGAGCCAATTCAATGGCAACGGTATTTTGACCTACTACTACAATATTATCAGGAAAAGTTCTGTCTTTAAATAAATCCCAGATATCAACTGTTATTTCATCCAGACTTTCATTGTTTATCTTTTCCTGTCTGGAACCTGTTGCAATAATAATATTTTTTGTTTCTAACAGTCTATTGTCTACTAAAACAGAATGTTCTGATAAAATGATACCTGTTCCGTTGATTAATTCTACACCATTTTTCTTAAGTAGGAAATTGATGCCAGCTCCTAATTTTCTAATTATTCCATCGGTTCTTTTAATGGTTTGTTTCCAGTCGAATCCCATTGTTTTAGTATCGATTCCAGTTATTCCAAATATAGAGGCATCTTTTTTTATTTTTTGAAAAAATTTAGCGCTTTCAAGTACTGACTTAGAAGGAATACAACCCCAGTTCAGACACATGCCGCCTAATTTGTCATTTTCAATAATTGCAGTTTTTAAACCTACCTGTCCTGCTCTGATGGCAGTAACATATCCAGCTGGTCCTGAGCCAATGATAACGATATCGTATTGCATATTTTTTCTTTTTAAATAGTTAATCCATAATAAGTGAAACGGGGTCTGATAAATATTCCATGATTTGATTGAGAAAACGTGCTGTTTCACCTCCATCCACAATCCTATGGTCTACAGAAAGTGATAATGGCATTATTGTGCCGGGAACGATAGCATCTCCTTTAACCACAGGTTTTTTTAAAATTCTTCCAATGCCTAATATAGCAGCCTGTGGATAATTGATCACAGGAACGGCAAATTGTCCGCCGATAGAACCAAAACTTGTAATTGTAAAAGTTCCATCTCTCATATCTTCCATCGTGATTTCACGTTTACGCGTTTTTTCTGATATTTCGTTAATCTTTTGGGCAATTTCAAAAATGCTGAGTTTGTCAACATCTCTGATTACAGGTACAATTAGACCATCTTCAGTATCGACTGCAATTCCAATGTTGTAATAATGTTTATAGATCATCTGATTGTTTTCCAAATCCATTTGAGAGTTAAGCGCTTTGAATTTTTTCAATGCTAAAGCAGTGGCTTTCAGTACAAATGGCAAGTAGCTGAGTTTAACTTCTTTTTCAAGAAATTTCACTTTGTATTTATCACGAATTCTAACCAGTTCACTTACTTCTGTCTCATCAAAAACAGTCATATGTGCAGCATTGAGTTTTGATTGAATCATGTTGCGGGCGATGGCTTTTCTCAACTGAGAGAGTGGTCTCAATTCAGTTCTTTCTTCTGTTGTAGTAGGAGTAGATGTTTTAAAAGATGTTGTTTTGTTTTTATTTAAATACGAATGAATGTCTTCTTTCATTACCCTGCCTGCAGGACCGGTTCCATTAACTAAATCAATATTTACCCCCATTTCTTTTGCTATTGCACGGGCAACAGGAGTAGCCAACACTTTTCTTTCTGTTTTTTTTGAGTCATCCGTTTTTTTGGTAGTACCTTCTTCACTAGCAGGTAAATAGGCGTTTTTTCCGGCTAATTCAAGCGTACCTACAACTCCTGCACCTTCTTCCACTTCAATGGATTCTTCTTTCACTACTTTTTCGACAGGTAATTTTGTTTCTTCAACGGCTGCAGCTCCAGATACACCTTCGATTTCAATTTCAACCAATGCATTCCCCACATGAACTATTTCTCCGACTTTACCATAAATGGCTGTAATAGTTCCTGATTTTGGTGAAGGAATATCTGCAACTACTTTATCCGTTTCCATTTTTACAAGTGAATCTCCAGCTTGAATCTGTTGTCCCTTTGCAACATACCATTCTACAATGGTTCCTTCGTCCAGTCCTTCACCGATATCAGGGAAATTAAATATATATCTCATAATCAATTAGTATTTAACAGTTCTCTCAATTTCATAAAATATTTTTTCCGGTGTTTGCAAATAAAAATGTTCACCTCTGGGAAGTGGAACTATGGTATCAAATCCGGTTACTCTTTTAGGGGGTGCTTCAAGATGTAAAAAAGCTTCTTCTGTAACTATTGCAGAAATTTCAGCACCTACTCCAAAACTGGTTGGACCTTCGGCTACTGTAATGATTCTGCCTGTTTTTTTAACAGATTGAGCAATTGTTTCTTTATCAATAGGGTAGATGGTTCGTAAATCAATCAATTCAACGGAAATTCCAGCTTCTTTTGCCATTACCATTGCTTTTTGCACTTCGCGTACCATAGCACCATAAGCAACTACTGTGATATCTGTACCTGTACTTACAACTTTTGCTTTTCCAATAGGAACTGTAAACTTATCTTCTGCAACTTCCTGTTTAATAGCTCTGTATATTCGTTTTGGCTCCATAAAAATAACAGGATCATTGCTTTCGATTGCTGCTATCAGTAGGCCTTTGGCATCGTGAGGAGTTGAAGGGATCACTACTTTTAAGCCAGGAATATGGCCATAGATTGCTTCCATACTTTCTGAATGATGTTCCAGCGCATTGATCCCCCCACCATAAGGCATACGAATCACGATGGCCATCTTGTATCTGCCTCTGCTTCTGTTATGAAGTCTTGAAACATGTGATATAATCTGATTAAATGCAGGATAAGCAAATCCTGAAAACTGCATTTCTACTACAGGTCTGAGACCTGCTGCTGCCATCCCCACTGCTGTACCTGCAATTGCTGATTCAGCCAATGGAGAATCGAAAACCCTGTCAGCACCGTATTTTAACTGTAATCCTTCGGTTACCCTGAAAACACCACCTTCTACACCAACATCTTCACCGTAAACAATCACATTTCTATCTTCGGCTAATTTTATACTTAATGCATCATTTACTGCATTCACCATATTCATTACTTTCATTTTCGGGCCTCCTTCCATTTCATAAAATTCTCGTAGTCGTTTTGCTGTTTTTTTAGATCTTCCGGCATTTCATCATACATGTATTTAAAAACATCTTCCAATTGATAAGCAGGATGATTTTCTGCAGCTTCAAATTGTCTGTCAACCTCTTTTTTATATTCTATCACCAATTGATCTTCCTCTTTTTGAGTCCATATTTTTTTATTGATCAAATACTTGTTTAATCTGTACAAAGGGTCTTTGAGTCCCCAAACGGTTTCTTCTTCCTTTGTCCTGTATTTAGTAGGATCATCAGATGTAGTATGCGCTCCTCTACGATAGGTTTCAGCTTCTATCAAAACCGGACCTTTTCCTGCTAATGCATGTTCAGCAGCATTTTTTACAGCTTGATACATGGCGAAAAAATCATTTCCATCTACCTGTATGCCTTCCATACCATAAGCAACCGATTTAATAGCAATACCTTTTGATACAGTTTGCATTTTAAATGGGGTAGAAATGCCGTATTGATTGTTTTGTACAATAAAAACCACGGGGACTTTCCATACAGCAGCAAAATTAAGTGATTCATGAAAATCACCTTCCGATGTTCCACCATCACCCACAAATGCAAAAACAACTTGCTCTTTTTTATTGTATTTTATTTCATAGCCAATTCCTGTAGCATGCGCTAATTGTGAAGCAATGGGAACCGACATCGGTAGCATATTATTGGCGTTTTTAAAAATGGCACCTTCTTCGTTGCCCATAAAAACAAGAAAAATTTCTTTAAGTGTAGCACCCTTAGCTATATAAGCACCCAATTCACGGAAAGCAGGTACCAACCAGTCTTCGTTGCGCATTACCATAGCTGTTGCTCCTGAAATAGCTTCTTGTCCGTGATTGGGAGGGTAAGTATATATTCGACCTTGTCGTTGGTAAGAAACAGTTTGTAAATCGGCTATTCTTGCAAAAAGCATATCTTTGTATGCTTTTATCAGTTTTTTATCAGTAATTTCAGGCATCCATTTCTTATTGATAACTTTGCCTTCGTTATCAATTACCCTGAATATCTTTTCTTTTAAAGGATTATATTCTTCAAACATTTTCTCTTTAGTACTAATGAATAATTAATTTTAAGTTAATATAGAACAATTATAAATAGGAAAGGTTCAAAATGTAACTGAAAGTGATATGACGTTATTTCAATGGATTTTTTTTATCCCTTCCAGTAATTTAATAATTTTATCTAATTTTTCAACATCCAAAATATCCAGCTTTTTTGCCAAATCTTCAATTTCCAGTTTTGCATCAACATTAGTTTGGTAATCGGATTCAGCATGCATTCTGTCTCTTTCGTTTTGCCGGTTTTGTGCCATCATAATAATTGGTGCTGCATAAGCAGCTTGAGTAGAAAAAACCAGATTAAGTAATATGAATGGATACACATCCCAATGAGCAATAAACCCGAACACATTCAATCCCATCCAAAGAATTACCAAAATTGTTTGTATAATGATAAAACTCCATGACCCCATACCTGCAGCTACAGAATCAGCTAAACGATTCCCAAAAGTTAATGTTTCACTATGTTTTTCATGCCAATTTTTATGATTTTTCATATATAATTAAATTTATTTTTAGTGGTATAACATTCTATAAACAAATTTGTTGATAATATTTTACGGTTCAAATCATGATAAAAACCTTATTGATTAAATTTCTTCAGATTATCACTTTTATCTTTTCTCAATTCAATTAACAAAAATAGTCTGCTGCTTAACAATTTTTAAATATTACTTTTCACATTATTCTTTTCCGGTAAATAATTCCAGAATCGTTTTGGCATAAATTGCATTTGAACTTTTAAATTCTTACGCTCTTTAATATTAATGGTTTCGAAATAGCTTTTCCAGAGAAGCTGGTAAGTTTCTTCCTTTTCTTCGAGCAATGAAGCATCTATTTTCCCAGAAGATTTGTTGACTCCAATTTGTTCTAATTTGATTTCTTCTACCGTTTTTAAATCATGATATAATCCATAATCTCTCACAGTATCATAAATAATCCAAACCTGATCGCGAAAGCGGTTCCTGAAATGATTCCCTATCAATGGAATGATATCATATTGTGGTTCAATAGGTGCAAAGTAGATATTGCTATTTGTTTTCTGAAACCTTACAAACATATACATACGGTGTGCTTCTTTTTGAACCATTTGTTGGATTTGTCTGATTTGTAACACACTTTCTTCACGATAATTAACCGAAACGTTGTAATTAGCTGTAAATGCCAGTTGTAAGTAACGGTAAATCACTATTTCAATATCTTTAATTTCCGAAAGAAAAGCATGATATAACATATCACAGGCTTTGGGATTGGTTTTAGCCTGCAAACCTTTCCAAACCCTTTCTGCTTTGAGAACATCTGTTTCAATTTCAAAAGGAAGATCCAAAAGGGATGTCTGATAATTGTTTTTTCCAGTTATTATACAGTCCTTTATTTTCATATTAAATAATTCAAATACAACCGTTAACAAACCTTCAAATGTTTTATCGTATAAAAAAATGTTCATATAGTCAGTTTGTAAAGTTTATTAAATTTATAAAATGTTTTCAGAATGGTTATTAAAGAATTAAAGAATTAAGTTATTAACTAATAACTTAATAACCAATAACTAAATTCCAAATAACGACAATTGATTTTCATCAAAACGTTTCAACAATTTATGCTTTTCGTTTATAATGTTACTGCGGATCACAGAAGGTAAAATGTCTGTATGACCATCCGTGATTTGATTACAAGTGATAAAATATTTAGCCCGTTTTAACACAATTCCCATTTTCTTTAAATTGCTTTCGTTGAGACGTCCATATCGTCTTGAATGAACAATTAGTTTAGCTGAACGCACACCTATTCCTGGAACTCTCAGTATCATTTCATAGTCCGCTTTGTTGATGTCAATGGGGAAAATGTGAGGATTGCGCAATGCATAACTAAGTTTGGGATCCAGTTCAAGATCCAGTTGTTGAAACGCTTCATTTACGATTTCATCTACCTTGAATTCATAAAATCTCAATAACCAATCTGCCTGATAAAGCCTGTTTTCTCTTATCAAAGGTGGTTGTTTCAATGCAGGAAGTCGATTGTCAATCAATGTAACCGGTACATATCCAGAATAATATACTCTTTTCAACTTTTGATTATTGTAAAAGCCCGATGCCAATTGAAGTATCTGCAGGTCGCTTTCTGGAGTTGCTCCAATAATCAGTTGTGTGCTTTGACCGGCAGGAGCAAATACAGGTGAATTCCTGTATTTTTTTCGCTCCTCCTTGCTGATGATAATGTTTTCTTTGATCAAAGCCATGGGTTGATACACGCTTGCAAAATCTTTATCGGGGGCTAACAGCTTAAGGTTTTGTTCTGTAGGAATTTCAATATTTACACTCATACGGTCGGCGTATAGGCCTGCTTGTTTAATCAATTCAGGATTAGCACCGGGTATGGCTTTCAGATGAATGTATGCATTGAAATGATAAACTTCTCTTAATTTCTTTGCTACATTCATCAATCTTTCCATCGTATAATCAGGGTTTCTCATCACACCTGAACTTAAAAACAAGCCTTCAATGTAGTTTCTCCGGTAAAAATTGATGGTTAATTCTGCAATTTCATCTACAGTAAATGCTGCTCTCGGAATATCATTGCTGCTGCGGTTCACACAATAGGCACAATCATAAATACAATGATTACTCAGCAAAACTTTTAACAACGAAATGCATCTTCCGTCTTCGGTAAAGCTATGACAAATGCCACAACTCACCGTATTGCCGATATTTTTCCCATTATTGCTTCTGTTACTTCCACTCGAAGAACAGGATACATCATACTTAGCAGCATTGGAAAGAATATTCAGTTTAGTAAGGAGGGTGTCGTTCATATGATTTAGTAATTTGGTAATTTTAAATGAATAAAGAACTATTCACTGTTTGTTGAATATTAGGTTGATAAGTTATTTTACTCCAAGAATTTATTAAGTTATATTTTAATGAGTACTTAATTTTGAAATAAAAAATTAGGAATTGAATAAATAAATACTAATTTTGTGCAACAAAAATACTAATAAAATTAGCAATAAGTAGTAATTTAGTAAAATTTAACAATATGCAATTTATTTCAGAGAATATCAAGTATTTACGTAAAAAAAAGCAATTAACACAGGACGAACTGGCTTTGAAAATAGGAGTGAAGCGATCGATGATCGGTTCCTATGAAGAATCCCGTGCAATTCCTAAATTGTCATTGTTACAAGCCATTGCTTTTTATTTTAATGTATCTTTAAATGATATATTGGACAGAGATCTGAGTATATCTGATTCAAAAACAGCAACTTCTAAAGTTTATCCTGATGGTAGTAATTTAAGGGTTTTATCTACCATTGTTGACAAAGATAATAAAGAACTCATGACTGTAGTACCTGTAAAAGCTGCAGCAGGTTATCTCAATGGCTACGCTGATGTAGAATTTGTTGAAAGTTTAACGGCTTTTTCATTACCCTTGCCCGAAATTTCTCACGATCGTACCTATCGTATTTTTCAGATAAAGGGCGATAGCATGGAACCTTTGCCCACAGGAACATACATTATTTGCAGGTATCTGGATAACTGGTTCAATGTTAAGGATGGCAAAACCTATGTAGTCCTTACCAAAGATGATGGTATTGTTTATAAAAGATTGTACAACCGTTTGGAAGAAACCAAAACCCTGGAAATGATTTCTGATAATCCCATGTATTCACCTTACAGCGTTCGTATCGAAAATATTTTAGAAGTATGGCAGGCCATTGGAATGATCAGTTTTCAGCTACCCGATTCGGATGTTCCATCGCTTTTTAAATTAAATACGATGTTTACCGAACTGAAAAGCGATATCGAAACGCTTAAAAAAGCAATCGGTTAAATAATGATTAAAAAAATCATACACATTGATATGGATGCTTTTTATGCTTCTGTCGAACAACGGGATAATCCTGATTTGAGAGGAAAACCGATTGCTGTTGGATGGGACAAAGAGCGCAGTGTAGTTAGCACAGCAAGTTATGAAGCTCGTAAATTCGGAGTACATTCGGCTTTACCTTCTGTTATTGCCCGGAAGAAATGTCCGGAATTGATTTTTGTGGAACCTCATTTTGAAGTTTATCATTTGGTTTCAAAACAAATCAGAGAAATATTTCTTGAATATACTGATTTGGTGGAACCTTTGTCGTTGGATGAAGCTTATCTGGATGTTACCGAAAACAAAAAGAACATTGCATCAGCCAGCCTGATTGCCAGAGAAATAAAAGATAAAATTAAAGAAGTAACCGGTTTAACAGCTTCTGCTGGTGTTTCCTACAATAAATTTCTGGCTAAAATTGCTTCCGATTATCAGAAACCGGATGGTTTGTGTGTGATAAAACCTAAAGAAGCGCTTTTATTTATTGAACAACTGGATATTGAAAAGTTTCATGGAATAGGTAAAGTAACTGCCCTTAAAATGCATAAAATGGGTATTCACAAGGGAATTGATTTAAAGCATTTATCAGAAAATGAATTGATTAAATTATTTGGGAAACAAGGTTCTTATTATTATGGCATTGCCAACGGAATTGACGAAAGAGAAGTAATCCCGCACAGAGAAAGGAAATCTTTAGGTTCGGAATATACTTTTGAAAAGGATTTAACCAAAAAGTTTGAAGTAATCACCGAATTGTATAAAATTGAAAAAGATTTGATGCAAACCATTGAAAAATATCAATATTATGGCAAAACCCTTACCTTAAAGGTTAAATATGCCGATTTTAAACAACATACTAAAAGTAAGTCCCTTGATTTTGACATTTGCGATTTCCAGCTTTTACATAAAACAGTCAAAGAACTCTTGAAAGCTGTTCCATTTAATGATACAAACTTGAAAATAAGATTATTAGGATTGAGTGTGTCAAATTTTAAAAGTTATAAAAATGAAAATAAACAAATGAAATTAAAATTGTAACAGATTTTTGTATCTTTACCCTCTTTTTTATTAATTATTAACCATTTATAAAATAAATGAACCATGAAAGTTTTAAAAATTACCGGAATTATTTTAGGTGTAATTATCTTATTATTTCTGTTTATTGGCATGTTTTTGCCAAAAAACGTATCTATTGAGGAGTCCGTAGAAATAAAAGCTCCTGCAAATGTTATTTTTGCACAAATAAACAACTTTACTAAATGGAGCCAATGGTCACCATTCCTGGATTCAACAGAGTTAATGAAAACAACCTATGAAGGACAGGAAGAAGGAGTAGGTTCCATTATGAAATGGGAGAGTGAAAAACAGGGTAATGGAAGTATGACAATTGTTGATGTTGCACCTAATCAATACATTAAAGCTGAGCTGAGTATGGAAGATCACGGGAAGTCTTTTATTAATTGGGATTTTAAGCCTACACAGGATGGAACTTTGGTTGTTTGGGGTATTGCTATGCAGGATTTATCCTATCCGATCGGAAAATGGATGGGTTTGTTAATGAAAGGTATGATGCATAACGATTTTAAAAAGGGTTTGAATACATTGAAAGATCTATGCGAAAGTGGAAAAGCAATGGGAAACAATCCTTGGATAACATCGGAAGTTGTTGAAAAAGAAGTTGCTCCAATGATGGCATTGTCGATTAAAGATTCTTGTACCATCAATGAGTTCGATCAGAAGTTTGGAGAAATTTATTCGAAAATCAACACTTATGTTGATAAAATGAAAGTTGAACAAACTGGTGCTCCTTTTACTATTTATTATACCTGGAACCCTGAAGGACTTACTGTTTTTGAAGCAGGAATCCCAATTAATAAAAAAATAAAAGGGAATGGTAGCATAATGTTTTCGGATATTCCGGCTAAAAAAGCTGTAACAGCATCACAGTTTGGGCCTTATGAAACCAGTGGATTTGCGCATGAAGCTATAGAAAATTACCTGATAGATAAGAGTTTAACCTGTATAGGTGCTCCTTGGGAAGTGTATGTTACCGATCCCGGCAAAGAAACTGATACAGCAAAATGGGAAACTCAGGTTTATTATCCTGTTCAATAAATGATCCAATACTAAAACAAAATGGGAGCCAAATCTGATAGAATTGACTCCCATTTCATCTTTTAATAGCCATAGCCTTTAAAAGATGTCAAGCTACTGTTTATATGACCTTCCTTTGTGGTTTGCATCCTTACGGTTGCATCCTTTAAGGTTTTCGTTTTTTGAACGGTTTCATTCTTTGCAGAATTTCGCCCTTCTCAAACTTTGCTTTTCGAAATTAACGCTGATTTCGTTTTTCCTTGCGGATGCGTTTTCCAGTGTTACATCTTACTCCACTATTTCTTTTACAAGTTTTCGTCTTTCAGATTTTTCATTCTCAAGCCAGCCTTTTATCTCTTACTTGATGAAACAAAGATACATCAAAATCAGTCGTTTGTCAAGTGTTTTCAGCTTCTATTTATAAACAATTTACAAACAATAGTTATCAACAATTTGTTAATAACTTTTAATTTATTAAACGTTTGTTTTGTTGCACATTAAGTCGGATTGTAAAAATAATCAACAGGGTTTATTAACAAATTACGATTTAATAATATAATAATCTAATTATTTTTTTTGTATTTTTGCTATTTGGGAATAAATTATTCATTATATAGTTTTGTAATTTGCTGGGAAATATTATCAAAAGTAATAAATCTAAGTTCAATGAAAATATTATTCTATTCATTTCATGCAATTTTAATTTTAATATTATAGTAAATTTCCTGTTTCTTAGAGTGGTATTAATGTTGGCAAACAAAAAAATAAATTTTGTTATCACTGATTCATGAAATAATTGTAATTTTGGCAATGATTATAAGCTATCAATGCAATTTAAATTTGAAAATGTTTGATATTCATCTGAATTTTTAATCAATTTACAATTTGAAATATTATTTAGACTTTTAAATTGTCAATTGATTTTAGCATTTCTATTGCAAAATAATGATAAAAATACGTTTAAATTTGTTCATATTATCAGGAATTGTTACAAATACATTAAGAATGTAATTTGAGATATCTGACTGAAGAACATATGCATGCTGGCGTTAATCATAACATTTATTTAGGGTAAGGCATCCGATTTTCATTTTATTATATGAACAAACAGAGGTATAAAGATTATATTGTTACTTTTATTACTGAAGCTTTTGTACTGATAGCCGGTATATTGGTTTATAAGTTTGCGAACAATCTGATTGGAGATACATCTTTTTCTGAATATGCACTTGTAAAAAGGACACTATCTTTTATACAACCTATTTTAATGCTGGGAATGGGAGTTGGAATTCCCCGATATATTGCGTTTGCCCTAGGAAAAGGAAAAAAGAAAGATTCAATTTCCTATTTTTTTAATGGTTTTATGATGGTATTGTTTTTAGGGCTGGTATTAGCATTGTTTTTATTACTGTTCCCTTCAGCTTTCTCTTTTTTGTTTTTTGGGAATACCTCGTATTTTTATCTGATTTATCCATTGTTACTCATGTGCATTGGATTGTTACTTCATTCTTCTATTTATTCATACTTTAGAGGAAATATCATGATGTTTCCAGCAAACCTTTTACAGATTATTAATTTAGGAATTGTTCCTATTATTTCCTTTGCATTTTCAAAAGATATAGTCGTTGTTTTTTATTTGAACGGAATATTTTGGGTTTTTGTATCAATAATGTTCTTTTTAAAAATACTGATTAAAAATTATACAGTTTTACATTTTAATTTTAAAATTGCCAGGGAATTACTAATTTACGGAGTACAAAGAATGCCAGGTGACATTGCTATTGCAGGTCTTTTTAGTTTACCTGCATTTTATGCAGCTCATTACAAAGGGGTTAAGGAAGCCGGTTATGTTGCGTTTGGCATTATTCTGTTAAATATGGTGGGTGCTGCATTTGGACCCATCTGTTTAATTTTGCTTCCTGAATCCAGCAAGATGATATCGGAAAACAGACTGGCCGATTTATTAAAAACTGCCCACAGATTAACTTTAGGAACCTTGATAATCACATTGATAGGATTTGTTGTTTATTATATATTTGCAGCTCAGATATTGACGTTGTATTTTGGAACTGTTGATCCTGCCCTGATTGAAATTTCTAAAATAATAATGCTTGGATGTTTTGGATATACATTATATATTTCATTGCGAAGTATTTTAGATGCATTTTATATTAAAGCTGTAAATACAAAAAATATTTTCATAGTTTTTATTATATTTCTAATCACATCTTTTATCATCTTATTATTTTCTGATAATTTTAATTTTGTGCTTTTTTCATTGGCCATATCACTTAATATACTTGGTTTACTTACACTCTTAGAAATCAATAAAATAAAAAAAAATAATTCGATTTAAATATGAATTTTATTTTAATACTCACATTTTATACCCTGCTTTATTTTTTCTTATCATGGAAAGTGTGGAAGCAAACTAAAGAATATGTCCTTCAATTTGGATTGTTTTTTTTATTTTATTGGACTTTATTAGGTGCCTGGGTTTTTACTATAGATGCTTTAACAGGCTTTAATGGAGCTAAAATTGGCTTATCTTATTATTATATTTCAGAAAAATTATTTCCTTTCAAATTAGATCATAATTATTTATTGGCAATTAATTATTTGGGACTTTTTTTACTTTTAATTCCATCTTTCCTTTTGGTTTTTATGAAACGATCCAACAAATCGCTTAAAAAACTTCAAACTGAAATTAAAGGACAAATTAAAACTGTATATATAAATCATTATATTTTGATTTTAATTGGCTTAATATCAATTATATTTAGCTTTTTTTTAATTTATAAAGAAATATTTTTAGCAATTAATAAAGGATTGTCTATTTATACCATAACTCGAAGTTTACCAAATAAATGGTATACATTACATCAACTTTTAAATCAAGTTTCAGTAGTCTCCTTATATATTGGGTTAACAATTCTGCTTTCTCAAAAAACCGGAAAATTTATCAAAGGAAATGATCATTTGATTATTAAATGGTTATATTTAATTTCTTTTGTTATTATTGTTTTTTATTTAATGATTTTAGGGAATCGGAGAGAATTATTGTTTGCCGGTATATTATCAATAAGTTTATTTTGGTTGAATAATAATAAAAAGATACATTTTCCTAATTTAAGTATTCTCTTTATTGCTTTTTTTGTTCCAATGTTTTTAAATCATTATTTCCGAAGAATGGCTACTCCAATGTTGCTGAATATCGTTCGTTTTTTTGGAGTTTCTTTCGATCATACGGTTATCATTTTACCTATGGATGACGTTCAGTTAGGTGGTATGTTTTCATCTTTGTTTTTATCGAATGAAATGTTTTTTGCTCATTTTTCAATGTATGGAATTTTATTGTTTAATCTTCCTTTTTCTTATGGTGGAAGTTTTGTAAATCTGATTTCTTCAATAATCCCTAGAGCTATATATCCTTATAGACCTGAAACTGCTTATGATTTATATGTTTCCGGAGTTCATGCCGTTGGTGGACAGGGTTATACGATAAATCATGCAGCTGCTTGGTATATTAACTTTGGCGTGTTGGGTATAATCATTGGTGCATTAATCCTTGGATATCTGATGTTTTATTTACTGAAGAAACAAAACAAAATCGGTTATTTTAAATCTGATTTTAAAAATTTGTTTTTTTTATTAGCTTTTACTTCACTTATTGCATTTATTCCTTCAATTATTAGAAGCGGACCCGAAGTTTATAAGTCAGTTTTATTTGAAGCATTATTATTGCCATGTTGTACAATTTTTTTAGCTACATTATCTTATAAAAAAATAAAACATATCTTTAAAAGTAAGGGTTAAAATGATGACTATTTTCATAACAGGCGCAGGAGGTTTTATCGGCAAACATTTGCTTAAAGAGCTTCATTTATTGAATGTTAAGCTGTTTTTGTTAATCAGAGAAAATGATAGTATACCTGCTTTTCAGTATGCTAATATCGAATGGATTAAGGGTGATTTAATCAATCCTGCCAGCTATCGTGAATTTCTGAAAAAATCTGACGTAGTCATCCACATGGCTGCCGAATTGTATAATCCAAAGTATTTTATGGAAACAAATGTTGAAGCGGTTGATCTTATGATCAATGAAATTAATGCTTCTTCAGTTAAAAGAGTTATTCATCTGAGCAGTGTTGGCGTTGTGGGGATGCAACATAGTTCCAAAAAAATCATAGTGAATGAAGTATCGGCATGTTTTCCGAAAAATGAATATGAAAGAACCAAATTGATTTCCGAAAAATTATGGAAAGAAAAATTAATAAACAAAGATCTTGTAATTATAAGACCCACCAATGTTTTTGGAGAAGAACATCCCCGAAAACACCTGAAAAATATTATTGAACATATTACCCATAAAAAATATTTTTTATGTTCAGCACATTCGATGGTCAATTATGTATATGCAGGTGATATTGCATCATCCATTGCATTTTTTCTTGTAAATACTGAATTGAATGAAACCTATAATGTAGGTGAAAGCATCTCAATGCATCAGTTTGTAGCTATCATCAGAAAACATACAGCCTCTCAGTGTAAAATAATATTTATACCTGAAATGTTTTTTCGATTATTAAATGCATTTAAGTTTCTGTTTCCTTCAGAATTATTCAGTAAACTAATTTCGTTGAACAATAAGGTAGTTTATTCAGATGAAAAATTGAAAAAACTTCATCAATATACTTACGGTATTGAAACCGGATTAAAAAATACCTGTGATTATTATTTAGAACCTCGAAATCATGCTTAGAATTTGTTTTTTAGCCGATGGGCAAAGTATTCATACACAAAGGTGGTGCGATTATTTCAGCGGGCAAGGGCATGAAATACATCTGATAACTTTCCGTAAATCGGAAATCAAATCAGCAACTGTCCATTTTATTGATGTTGGAGGAATAAATGTTTCAGGAGGTAACTGGAAAACATTGTTGAGTGTTCCCAAAATCAAAAAAATATTGCAGCAAATTAAACCTGATATTTTACACGCCCATTATGCTACCAGCTATGGCATTGCCGGGGTTTTATGCAATTTTAAACCTTATATCATCACTACTTTAGGTTCTGATATTTTATTGAGCCCTCAAAATTCAATCATCATCCGGACTTTGTTGAAATTTGTCTTCAGAAAAGCTGTATGGATTACAGCTATGGCAGAACACATGAAAACTGTTATTATTGCTTTAGGAGCTGATGCATCCAAAGTATCGGTGGTTCCATTTGGAATTGATCCCATTGTTTTTAATGCAAATAACAGGCAATTGCCTGATGATAAATTTGTAATAACAAGCACCAGAAATTTTGAGGATGTATATAACATTCCACATTTATTGAAAGCAGTATCTCTGATAAAAGATCAAATTCCCAATGTGAAGTTAAATTTGATCGGGGAGGGTTCGCAACGAAAAAAGATAGAACAAATGGTTATTGACCTAAATTTGAGCAATTGTACAACTTTTTACGGAAAAATCCCACAACCTCAGATTGCCGCATTATTAAATCAATCCCATTTATTTATTAGTGTATCTTTGTCCGATGGAAACAACATTTCATTAAACGAAGCGATGGCATGTGGAACACTTTGTATTACAACAGATATACCTGCTAATACTCAATGGATCACTGACAACGAAAATGGATTTTTAGTGAAAATTAACGATGTGAAAAGTTTAGCTGAAAAAATACTTCTTTCATACCATGATTATGATAAAATTCAGGCAATTGCTTCAGCAATAAACTTTGATATCATCGAAAAGCGAGCGATCTGGTCAAAAAATATGAAAATGGTTGAAGTTAAATATTTATCCATTTTACAAAAAACATAATACAACAATATTGTAAAATGGTTTTGCAATAGTTTTTAAATTAATATGAATGTAGCACTCTCAATCTGTTTTAAAAGAATATAAGATGATTAAACCCAAAATTATACTGATAGGTGCCGGTGGTCATGGAAAAGTGCTTGTAGATGCAATTTTGTTGCAGGGAAAATATGAAATTGCCGGCTTTGTTGATTCCACAATTGCAGTAGATACTGAAATATACAGAAATTATAAAGTGATTCTTTCACAAAACGAATTGAATAAAATAAGCAATTGTGCTGATTTTTTTATAGTTGCAATTGGAAACAATTCAATCCGTGAAAAACTATTTATTGAAGCCGGAAAATATATAAAACCCGCTATTATTATTCATCCTTCTGCAATAATTGGTTCAGATGTTTCCATTGGAGACGGAACTGTGATTTTAATAAATTCAGTGATCAACAGCTGCAGCCGGATTGGGAAAAATACGATCGTTAATTCAGGTGTTATTATTGATCATGAATGCCAAATCGGAAATAATGTTCACCTTTCAATAGGTACGCTTGTTGGAAGCAATACTATGATTGAAAACAGCTTAACCACAACTATTGGACAACATATTCAGTCGTTTTCAAAAATCTAAAATGGAATATTTTTTCGACACAACAAAGGCAAGAGAAACTTTACAATTCTAATAAAAATCTGTAAATAAAAATAGGATTCAATTAAATAATTAAATATACAGATGAAAGTTAGCATTGTTATTCCCTGTAGAAATGAAGCACAGTATATTGGTGCATGTTTACTATCTATTGTAAAAAACGATTTTGATAAAAATGAACTTACAGTCCTGGTTTGTGATGGATTAAGTACTGATAATACCGTTGCAATCATCCATGAATTTGCATTAAAATATAATTATATTCATTGTATTGAAAATGCTAAAAAAACAACTCCTTTTGCATTGAATCTGGGTATCATCCAATCAATGAATTCAGACTTCATTATGATTTTAGGCGCTCATTCTGAATTGTCAGAAAATTATCTTACAGGAATATTAAAAACATTTGAACAACATCCGGATGCTGCATGTGTAGGGGGATATACCAATAATATCTATGAAAACGATAAAGCACTTTCTATTGGAAAAGCGATGTCTTCAAAGTTTGGTGTAGGAAATGCTCATTTTAGACTGGGAAATAAAAGTGGCTGGGTTGATACTGTTGCTTTTGGTACTTACAGACGAGTAGTTTTTCAAAATATCGGACTTTTTGATGAAGATTTAGCCCGTAACCAGGATGATGAATTCAGTTACAGAATGCAAAAAAATGGTTTGAAAATATATTTAAACAGTAATTGTTTGATTAATTATTATGTTAGATCATCCTATAAAAAATTATTCAGTCAGTATTATCAGTATGGTTTATGGAAAGTATATGTAAATAAAAAGCATAAAGCTGTTACTTCTGTTAGGCAAATTGTACCTTTTTTACTTGTTGGGTATACCGTTTTAGCAACAATTTTATCTTTTATTTTTCCTGAAGTTTTACCCTTTGCCGTTGGATGTTTATTGGTTTATTTTATAACGGCATTCATGCTTGCATTTATCAATGGGGATAAATTAAAAGAAAAATCTGGTATTTTCTGGAGCTATTTATTATTGCACTATGGTTATGGTTTAGGTTACCTATTTGGTATCATCAAATTTGTGATTTTGCGAATGCAACCCAATAAAAAGGATGAAGTTCTGACACGATAATATTGATTTTTATTTCTTATTTAAATTTGTATGGATATAAAATATTAATTTTAAAGATTTATTGAATTTAAAATGTAAACATAAAATTCTAATATATATAATAGAAAAACTCAAAAACAACTTAAATTAAATAGAATGTTTCAATTAAAGAAAATCTGGGAAGAAAAAACATTGCTTTGTATTTTAACTATTGCATTTGCAGCAAGGTTAATAGCTGTGTTTTTTGCCAAAGGTTTTGGGATGCATGATGATCATTTTTTAGTGATAGAAGCAGCCCAATCATGGGTAGATGGAAGTGATTATAACAATTGGTTACCCTGGACACCCGGCAATACAGGTCCTTCAGGTCATAGCTTTTTTTATGTTGGGATACATTATGTCTTATTTACAATCATTAAATGGCTGCAAATTGAGGATCCTCAATCAAAAATGATTGTGATCAGGCTGGTGCATGCTGTATGGTCATTATTGGTAGTATATTTCGGATATAAAATTGTTGAAATAGCTGCCAATAAAAAGGTTGCCATTCAGGCAGGCTTGCTTTTGGCTTTGTGTTGGTTCTTCCCATGGATAAGTGTAAGAAATCTTCCGGAAGTAGCTTCTATCCCTTTTCTGATATGGGCAGTCTGGTTAATTTATAAAAAACAAAACATCAATGCCTTTGCCAGGGAATATTTATGGGCGGGAATTTTGTTCGGTCTAGCCTTTTCAATGCGTTTTCAAACTGCATTGTTTATTTCAGGAATAGGATTGGTTATGTTGATTCGTTGGCAATGGAAACCAATTTTGTTGCTGGTTTCAGGCTTTTTGATTTCCATCTTTATATTTGAAGGATTGGTAGATTGGATTTTATGGGGTACTCCTTTTTCCGAAATGTTGGTTTATATTCAGTATAATATCGACCATTCAAATGATTATATTGTCACAGCCTGGTATACTTATTTATTATTAATAGGAGGAATACTGATACCTCCCGTCAGCTTGTTTCTGTTTGTCGGTTTCTTAAAAAGCTGGAAAAAATATTTATTATTGTTTCTGCCAGCATTTATTTTTCTTGTTTTTCATAGTACATTTCCAAACAAACAGGAACGATTTATACTGACAATTATACCCTTTTTTATAATAGCCGGTATTTTAGGCTGGAATTTAATTATTAATAATTCTGATTTCTGGAAAAAAAGAAAAAAAACGTTGAAAGTTTGCTGGATCATATTCTGGGTGCTGAATTTTATTTTAATGCCATTTATATCTACACATTATTCTAAAAAATCGAGGGTGGAGTCTATGGTGTATTTGTCGCATTACAAAAACATAAAATATATACTTACAGAAAATACAAATGCAGGCGATACTAAATTGTTGCCTGAGTTTTATTTAGGACAGTGGATACATACTTTCGATATCAGTCAAAGCTATTCTCTTGATTCGTTAAAAGGATTGTTGAACAATTCAAGATATGAAGATGTATTGCCGAGATTTTTTATTTTTGAAGAATCAAAAAATATAGGTGAAAGGGTTCACAATGTGAAGCGTTATTTTCCAAATATTGAATATGAAACTACAATATATCCCGGTTTTGTTGATAATTTGCTGTATCGTTTAAATCCTATCAATGCGAATCAAATACTCATTATATACAGAAATAAAGATTTTTATCCGCAAAAGTTGCAAATAAAATAACAAATGGAAAGATTGAAATCTCAATTAAAATTATTGAATTATTACGTATTGTTGCTGTTGTTTTTCTTTGTGCCGTTATCAAAACAGATAACAGTATTGCTATTAATATTGTTGATGATAAATACTCTTATAACAGCAGATTACCGCTCAACATTCAGAGATTGTAAGAAAAATCCTAAAAATGCCGCAATATTGTTTTTTTCGTTGTTATATGTATTGTATCTTTTCGGATTGATCAACACTTTTAATTTCGACTATGCATTCTTTGATCTGGAGGTTAAATTTTCTTTGTTGATGTTACCCGTAATTTTCTTTTTAATAAAGGATATTTTTTTTACTAAAGATTTACTTTTAAAATACTTAAGGTTCTTCATAGCAGGTATATTAACAAATGTAGTAATTTGTTTATTGATTGCATGTTATAAATATCTTTTTATTTCACCCTCTTTGGACGCGTTTTTTTACAGTCCACTAAGTTTCTTTTTTCATCCTTCTTATTTTTCGATGTATTTAAATTTTGCTGTCATCATTATACTCTTTGCTTCATTTTCTGACATCATTTTATTTAATCATAAAAAATATATTACCGTCATTTTGCTCATCGTTTTTTCATTCGTAATATTTTTATTGAGTTCAAAAGCAGGTATCATAAGTCTGATCCTTATTTATTTGATATATGTATTGGTAATTGTCATCACACAAAAGCGATACAAATCAGGATTGTTAATATTAACGCTATTGTTTTTGGCTGCTGTCATATTATTAACTACAATGCCATCAGTAAAACTCCGACTTAGTGTAGGTCTTGCTGCTTTTAAAAATAACAATAAAGGCATTACCACGAATGGCGAAAGTAGTTCCGACAGGATTCATATCTGGGGTGCATCATTGGACATCATTAAATTGCATCCTGTTTTTGGTGTGGGTACAGGCGATGTGAAAGATGTTTTGTTGGATAAATATAAGGAAAAAGAAATAAATTTTGCCTATCAACAAAAATTAAATGCCCATAATCAATACCTTCAAACATATATAGCTATTGGATTACTTGGTTTTATTTTGCTGTTGCTGAGCTTTATTATCCCAATCATTTATTCATTCAGACACCGGTATTATTTGTATTTATTGTTTCTGTTGCTGTTAATGTTTAATCTGTTAGTTGAATCTATGTTTGAAAATCAGGCAGGTGTTGTTTTTTATGCGTTTATGAATTCTTTTCTTTTTATTATAGCCACTAAGACACAAAGACACAAAGACACAATGAAAATAAAATAAAATAAAATAATTTAGAAAATTATCTATAAATATAACACTTCGACTTTGCTTAGTGTTCAGTGATTTTTTTGTCTTCTGTCTTCGGACTTTGGTCTTTCGACATAAACTCCAATTTTCAACAAATATCGGTTGATAAAAAATGATAATTATTTTATTAACTCCGGTTCGCTTTCATTACTTTTGTGCAAAATTTAAAAAATGGTTGCAGAATATACCGAAGACAGTATTCGGTCATTGGAATGGCATGAGCACATCAGGTTGCGTCCCGGTATGTATATTGGGAAGTTGGGTGATGGAGCATCGCAGGATGATGGTATTTACGTACTTGTAAAAGAAATTGTAGATAACGCCATCGATGAGTTTGTGATGGGTTATGGCAGAACCGTTGAAATTACGATTCAGGAACAGAAAGTAACCGTTAGAGATTATGGTCGTGGTATGCCTTTGGGTAAAGTTATTGACTGTGTTTCAAAGATCAATACAGGTGCAAAATACGACTCAAAAGTTTTTCAAAAAGCAGTGGGACTGAATGGGGTAGGAACCAAAGCAGTAAATGCACTTACTTCTTATTTTAAGGTTCAAGCCATTCGTGAAGGAAAAACTAAAATAGTGGAGTTCAGCAAAGGTGTATTGACAATAAATTCTGAAATTCAACCTTGTGAACAACGAAACGGCACCATCATTACTTTTATACCGGATGCTGAAATTTTCGGCAATTATCATTTTATAGATGAATACCTTGATAAATTGCTCTGGAATTATGCTTATCTTAATAATGGACTTACCATTAATTTTAACGGTAATAAATTTTTTGCAAAAAACGGATTGCTCGATTTATTAGAAAGCAATATCAATGGATCCACAACTTATCCCATCATTCATATTAAGGAAGACGATCTCGAATTTGCATTCTCGCACAGTACTACTCAATATATTGAAGAATATTTTTCGTTTGTAAACGGACAACATACCACACAAGGTGGAACCCATCAAGCGGCATTTCGTGAAGCACTTGTGAAAACCATCCGTGAGTTTTATAAAAAAGATTTTGATCCCAGCGATATCAGGAGTTCCATTGTTGTAGCTCTGAGTTTTAAGATTCAGGAACCCGTTTTTGAGTCGCAGACTAAAACCAAATTAGGTTCTATGTATATTGAACCCAATGGAACAACGGTGCGTAATTACATCATGGATATTGTAAAGCGCAACCTTGATAATTTTTTGCATATCAATTCAGAAACTGCAGAATTGTTATTGCGAAAAATCATGCAATCAGAAAAAGAGCGCAAAGACATGGCCAATATCAAAAAAGCGGCCCGTGAAAGTGTGAAAAAAGTAAGTTTACACAATAAAAAACTGAGAGATTGCCGTGTCCATTACGATAGCAATGATGAACGCCGTTTGGAAACTACATTATTCATTACTGAAGGTGATTCAGCGAGTGGTTCTATTACCAAATCAAGAGATGTCAATTGTCAGGCTGTTTTTAGTTTAAAAGGGAAGCCTTTAAATTGTTATGGCATGACCAAGAAGATTGTGTATGAAAATGAAGAATTTAATTTGTTACAGGCTGCATTGAATATTGATGAAGATATTGAAAATCTAAGATATAATAATATAGTAGTAGCTACCGATGCCGATGTAGATGGGATGCACATCCGTTTATTGTTGCTTACATTTTTCCTTCAGTTTTTCCCGGATTTGGTAAAATTGGGACATTTATATATTCTGCAGACACCTTTGTTCAGGGTAAGGAACAAACAAAAAACGATTTATTGCTATTCCGAAGAAGAACGCATCAATGCTTTAGCACAGTTAGGTGTAAATCCTGAAATTACGCGATTTAAAGGTCTTGGAGAAATATCTCCTGATGAATTTCGCCATTTTATTGGTCAGAATATACGCTTAGAACCGGTAATTCTTAAAAAAGATGCATCCATTAAAAGTATATTAGAGTTTTATATGGGTAAAAATACACCCGATCGCCAGGCATTTATCATCGAAAACCTGCGCGTTGAAATTGAAGCATAATACCGTAAACTTTTTTCAGCCTACCGATAACTGATTTACCAATTATTCTTTACCACATAAAAGCTATTTTTGTCTGTTATTTTTGAAGAAATAAAGAGAATATTCTTCTTATAAGATAAATTAATAAAAAAAATGACCGATTATTTAAAAAAAAAGATAACTTTGCAATGTATTATATTGATAGAAGTATACTTTTAATAGTTTTGTTATCAAACAATTAGTCAATATTTTTGTTATATATAAAGTGATAATATCGTAATATTTTTTATTTTAAACATTTATATTTTATGAAAGCTATGTATTTTTTACAGAAAAAAAGTATTTTATTGATTTGCTTTTCGCTGCTGATGGTCTCTGTGTATGCAGGTCCCGTTGGAAAAGAAAAAGCACAACGTGTAGCTCAGAACTTTTTGAACCGTGAAGTGAAAATGAATTCCGGAAATTTTGTTGCTGCTTACGAAGCTGTGATGGATGTGAACAAAAGTCAAACTGTGATGCATGTTTTTTCAAGTGATCATTCATACATCGTAGTTTCTGCCGATGACAGAGTATATCCGATTCTGGCCTATTCTAATGAAAGTTCATTTCCTGAAAAAGGAAAAGTTCCTCCTTTCGATTTTTGGATGGATCAATTATCTTCAGGAATTGTAGCGCAATCCCGATTAAAATCAACTGTTGCAGAAGATGTTGCTGCTGCCTGGGAATTGTATGATTCAAATCTTAAATCAGGAAGTACCCTTAAAAGTACAAATTCTGTAGCTCCACTGTTATCTACCTTCTGGAATCAGGATAACCGTTACAACTATTATTGTCCTACAGCTCCATCAGGGCCTGATGGAAAATGTTATGCCGGTTGTGTTGCCGCTTCTATGGCACAGGTTATGAGATTTTACAATTATCCTGAAACAGGCAGAGGTACTTATGCTTATGAACATCCTGCTTATGGATTGCTTTCTGCTGATTTTGGAAACACTACTTATGATTGGGCTAATATGGTAACAGATCTTACACAAATTATAATTACGGATACTGTTTCTCGTAATGCCATTGCTAAGCTGATGTACCACTGTGGTGTTGCAGTTAATATGGATTACGCACCTTCCGGATCAGGTTCACAAACCGATTATGTTCCTGAAGCAATGTATAATTATTTCAAATACAGACGCCAAATTAATACTGCCAATAGAATTAATTATACAGATGATGAATGGAGAAATTTACTGGTAGAAAATCTTGATATGAGTTATCCTATGATTTACAGAGGAAATCCACCAACCGGTGGCGTGGGTCATGCTTGGGTTTTAGACGGATACCAAAGTACAAATTTTTTCCACTTTAATTTTGGTTGGGGTGGTTATGCTAACGGTAATTTTTTACTCAATAACTTAACACCTCCGGGAAATAATTTCAACGGAAACCAAGGTATTGTTTATAACATTGTTCCTGACAATACTACGTTATATCCATACTGTGATTCCAAAAAATATTTTGCTAAAAGTTATACGTTTACCGATGGCAGTTATACCGATAAATATCTGAATAATACCAATTGCGAATGGTTGATCAAACCTGATACAATGCCAAATCAATCATTGACACTTTCATTTATTGAATTCAGAACTGAAGCCGGTAAAGATATTTTAACCGTATATGATGGCGAAAATTCATCAGGTACAATATTGGGTAGCTATTCCGGTAATACTTTACCTGCAACATTAACTTCAACAACAGGTGCATTCTTTTTGGTTTTTGTAACCGATGGAGCCAATAATGATTTTGGCTGGAAAGTTAAATATACTTCTCAGTTTTTAGGAGTTCAGGAAAATGAAGTAGCTGCACAACTCAATGTATATCCAAATCCTGCTCACAATCAACTGAACATTTCAGGCGATTTTAAAGTTTCCGGAAATGTAAAATATTCAGTTGCAAATATTGTAGGAGCAACTGTATTATCTTCTGAAATGAATATTGCTGAAGGTATTCAAAACAAAACTATTGATATCAGCCAGTTAAAAGCCGGTATTTATATCTTGAATATTGAAAACGAAAAAGGGAATGCTTATACTAAATTTATTGTAGAATAAGCTTATTCTTTATAATAAAAAAATAGCCATTTTCTTAAAGGAAATGGCTATTTTTTTTGAAAAGTTAATTGTAAATGATTTTATCTGAGTATGAATTTTAGATGCTGCTGTAATGATTGGAGGATTTATTGCTTTAGGTGTTGGTGGACTCGCTTTAGCTCCATGAGTTGTAGCAGGTAGTGTAATTTATGGAATAGTTTCAATTTCTGGAGGTAGTGATTTGTTAAATTCTCAATTTGATTATTCGAAACAATTAAATTTTATTCATCATTAATCCAATCAATTGTTTTTATGAAAGATTTATTATACATTTTATTTTTTAGTGTTGTAAGGGATGATGGAACAAATTCTTTACATAAGAGAACTATTTATTTAATTGAAGGCTTACTAACTCTGTTTTTTATAGCTTTGATAGAAATATTAATTGGAGTGTTTAATTTAAGAATGTCGAATTTTATTTTATATATACTTATTATGTTACCTGCTCCTTTTATTTCTTATGTTCTTACGAAATCTATGTATGGAAAAGGAAAAGGAGAAATTATTGTAAATAATTATATAAATAAACGTAAAAGGATATTATATATTCTAATGGTGTTTTAGCCCCCTAAATAATCGGACAAGATTATAATTAGAAAAGTATTATTAATTTTGGCAATTATGAAAAAAAAACATTTACAAAAGAACAAAAATTAGCAATTTTAAAGGAAGCATACTACAAATGACAGCATTCCTTCAATTGCTAAAACTATTAATGAAATGATAGCAACAGACAGCAACTTCAACCCAAGTTTAAACAAAGTAGCGGGTAAAAATGGAACGAATGATATTTCCAGCTTTTCGGAAGGAGACATTCATGTATATCCAAATCCTGTGCAGGATTAGCTGAATGTACAGTTCAAAGGTACTGTCACTGCAGATGGCTGCAGCTATCAATTGTATGATGGAGAAGGCAGGCTTTTTTCAAGTAATGGAAGTATGCAAATGCTCACAAAAGTAAATATGCAACCTGCTAAAAAAGGGGTTTACTATTTAGTAGTATTGGCTAAAGATGGGAATGAGAATGTATTGGAAAGTGGTGATGCAGTAAATGGCCTATCCCCCTTGCCCCCTTTCCAAAAGAAAGGGGGTAAGAGTTCCTCCTGAATGGAATATAATTTTTCCAAAGGAAATAGATAATAATAGTTGTTTTCTTAAACAATGGCCGTTTCGGTGCTTACATCTTTACCTGTATGATAGCAGGTAGAACTAAGCCTATCCCCCTTGCACCTTTCCAAAAGAAAGGGGGTAAGAGTTCCTCCTGAATGGAATATAATTTTCCCAAAGGAAATAGATAAGGATAGTTGTTTTCTTAAACAATAGCAGTTTCGGTGCTTACATCTTTACCGGTTTGCCGGCGTGTAGAGCGGGCTTTGAGCTGGGTTTTGTAATAAAGGATCAGATCATTCAATTCATTGGCCATGGTGGAATAATCAAGTTCTTCATATTCGTTAGCACAAAATTCGATGGCATCGAAAAAGGAAAAGACGGCTTTGTCGGTTATAATACGTATGCTGCGTGAATCAATTTTTTCTGTGGTTCCATTTTCACCGGTACGCTGTAAAAACAGTTTGTCAAATTCCGTATTAACGATAGAAAGCTGATCGAACCATAACTTTAGATTTAATCCTTCCACTGCAGTTTTTACCTCGGGTTTTGCATCATAATCCTTCAGGAAATCGGTTATACGTTTGGTTTCTGAATTGTAGTTGGCCGATGCTATATCACGGCCATGAATGTCGAGAAAATGATTTAATACTTTAACATGTGGAACAATGGAAGGCAGACTTAGTTTTTCCATCGTTTTAACCTGAGCTGAAATGGCATTAAACAATGTGTCGCGTTCATTGTCCAGTTCCAGCAATTGATTGCTGATGACATTGCTCATTTCATGTGCTTTTATTTTTTCCAGCACTGGAAGTTTAAGGGTGATACCCTGAAACGACTTTGTTAAATGCAATTCGGATGTGTCGTATTTCTTTACGATCCCGACAATCTGGTTCACAAACATTGTATATTCGCTGTTCCAGAGTGTGTTTATTGATAAACGAATAATTTTTATTTTCATAATTTTAAATGATTTGATGGTTAGCTTTAGGAAATTGTTAACACAAAGATAAGGTCATTCATCGCTTCGTGTATATTTTATTTTTATTATATTGTGTTAATTTCTGATTGATCTTTTCAACTTTACTTTTTTGTATAGCGAAATAAGTAAAACAAGCTAATATCATCAGGCCTTTCATATCCGATGTATTATTATTCCCTTATAATGCAATTCATCTCTGCTTCGTTTGGAACAAACTGAATCTGTTTTGAGCTAAACACGTGATGGAAAAGTCAAACTGAATCCGTTTTGAGCTAAACACTTGATGGAAAAGTCAAACTGAAACTGTTTTGAGCTAAACACGTGATGGAAATGTCAAACTGAATCTGTTTTGAGCTAAACACGTGATGGAAAAGTCAAACTGAATCTGTTTTGAGCTAAACACTTGATGGAAATGTCAAACTGAATCTGTTTTGAGCTAAACACGTGATAGAAAAGGCAAACTGAATCTGTTTTTTTAACAAAAGTGATAGTCTCACTCGCAGTGAGGCTATCACAGAGCTACTTAATTGCAGTGAAGCTGTCACTGAGAGAAATATTACTTTTAAGGATTTAAGAATGAAAATGCAAATCTATTTTTATCTTTGCATCTTATTTATACAGGCTTTGTTTATGAGGAAATTAATTCTACTGATTGCTGTTTCGTTGATTTCAGGAATGGGGATTACACAAACGATTACAATTATCGACAAATCAGATTTGCAGGCTATCGCCAATGTAACTGTAACCGGTAATAATTATTCGACTACGAGCGGAAAAAATGGCAAAGTGGATCTAAGCAATTTTATGCAGGATGAGCTTCTGACGTTTAAACACCTGGCTTATCAAACCATTACTGCCACCAGGAAAGAACTTGTAAATGCCGGCAATAGATTGCTAATGACCGAACATATTATAAAATTGAAAGAAGTAGTATTTTCTGCCAATAAAATAGAAGAAAGTAAGGCAGATATTCCGCATCACATAGAAGTAATCAGCAGTAAACAGATTGCGTTTAACAATCCACAGACCACTGGTGATTTACTGCAACAGACCGGCAGTGTATTTATACAGCAAAGTCAGATGGGTGGAAGCAGTCCTGTGCTGAGAGGCTTCGAAGCCAACAAGGTGTTGATGGTGATGGATGGCGTACGTATGAACAATGCCATATACCGGTCAGGACATCTGCAGAATGTAATTACCATCGATCCCAATATGCTGGATAGGGTAGAAGTGGTTTTCGGACCGGGATCGGTACTATATGGCAGTGATGCAATAGGAGGGGTGATGGCATTTTTTACAAGACAACCCATACTTTCGTATAATGATAAGATGTATGTAACATCAGGGATTTCAAGCCGATATTCATCTTCAAACAATGAGATGGCAGGTACTATTAATGTAAACCTGGGTTTTAAAAAATGGGCATTTTTAACCGTTATTTCATACAAAAACCTGGGCGATTTGCGCATGGGTGCAAGTGGAAGAGATCTCAAATACGGAGATTGGGGTAAAAGTTTATTTTTTGCAGAAAGGATCAACGCAAAAGATTCAATGTTGACCAATAGCAATCCAACTATCCAGAAAAATTCCGGGTATTCGCAATATGATATCCTGCAAAAAGTATTGTTTCAACCCAATACTCATATAAAATATATACTGAATCTGCAATATTCCAATTCCGGTGATGTGCCCCGTTACGACAGACTGACTGAAATGGATGCCGGCAAATTAAAATATGCCGATTGGTATTACGGACCTCAAAGCCGTATTTTTGCATCTTTAAGAACAGAACTTAAAGCGATACATGGTTTTTATGATAATGCTGTCATTACCGCGGCTTATCAGAATATCAGCGAAGACCGTGTTAACAGGAGGTTCAATAAAACTGCCGAAAGTCATCAGGAGGAAACAGTAAACGCTTTGTCGCTGAATGTTGATTTTATGAAGAACATCACCCTTAAAAATGAGTTGCGGTTCGGTATAGAAGCTGTTTACAATGCTGTAGGATCTATTGCTTATAATATCAATGTAAACACTCAATTAAAAACTTTTGACAATGTAAGTCGTTATCCCGACGATGGAAGCATTTATACGACGCTGGCTGCATTTGCGACCCATAACTGGGAACTTGGCAAGCAATTGGTTTTTTCGCAGGGGATTCGCCTCAGCAGCATTTATATGCATTCTGCATATACCGATACCATGATGAAGCTTACCAAATTTCCCTTCGATAAAAGGATTGAACAAAATAATGCAGCTCTCTCCGGCAACCTGGGTTTGGTATATATGCCCGGTCATGACTGGCGATTTGCTTTAATGGGCTCGTCTGGTTTTCGTGCTCCCAATGTGGATGATGTAACCAAGATAAATGATTCTAAAGCAGGCAGTGTGATTGTTATACCCAATCCTGGTCTGAAACCTGAATATGCCTTCAATGCAGATTTTACAATCGGAAAAACATTTAACAATAAGCTTCAGCTTGAAATGAACTGTTTTTATACTTTAATAAAAGATGCCATTGTAGTAATTGCTTCTGAATTTAACGGACAGGATTCAATTGTATGGGGTGGATTACAAACTGCGGTACAAACTTCTTCCAATGCAGGGGAAGCGCATGTATATGGTATGCAGGGTAATATTTTGTTGCAATTGACCGAAAAAGTTTCTTTTAGTAGTAATTTGACTTATACTTATGGAAGGTTGAAAACCGGCAATTTGCCAATGGATCATATTCCTCCTGTTTTTGGTATGACTTCTTTTAAATTTGAAACCAAAAAGTTTAAAGCAGAGTTCTATTCCCGCTATAACGGATGGAAAAGGATAAATGATTACAGTAACAGTGGTGAAGATAATTTGCAGCAGGCAACGGTGGATGGAACGCCATCATGGTATACACTAAATATCCGTACTGCTTACCAATTGAACAAAGTTTTGAATATACAACTAGGGATGGAAAATATACAGGACAGCTATTATCGGAACTTTGCTTCCGGCATCAGTGCATCTGGCCGAAATGTGGTGGTGGCTGTGAAAGCTAGGTTTTAAATTGATAATAGAATAATTATATTTTCGGTCTTCCGACTTAATATCCAATAACTTTGAAACCCTGACAGGTTTCAAACCCTGTCAGGGTTATGTTAATCATTCTCTGTACTTTTGATTATCTTTGGACTTCCGACTTCCGACTTCCGACTCAATCACCCAATTAAGCAACCTGAAGATCTTTCTTAGATTTACGGTAGAGATAGGTATTAAAAATGTTTCTTTTCCCAAACCGGTATTGCTTGTCGGAATTTACCATTTTAGAAAATACAGTTTTAGAAACGCCGAAGTATTCATAAGTAGTGCCGTCTAAAAATGTAATTTCAAGCAATTGTCCTTTGTGTTTGAAATCGACGATACCGGATTCAGAGGTAGTGATTTTGTATTCTTCCAGGTTTGCTGCTTTTGTTTCGGGTGCAATACTCACAAGGAAATGGTAGGCATCAATAATCTGGCGACTTTTGATTTCAGCCTCGTTGAATAATTCATCTCCATCCTGGAATTTATCGGGATGCCATTCTTTTACAAGGTTTCTGTAGGTGGTTTTTAATGTCTTAAGATCGGTGTCCGGTTCAACATTGAACAATTTTTTGTATTCGTTAATACGCTTCATGTATGTTTTATTTCTGAATTAATAGGGCTATAGAAATTTAAAGTGCTGAAATGCAAATGCCTTTTGTTTTTCTAAACCGGGTGCAAAAGTAGTACTTTTATCGTTCAGAATGGAATTTAATTTAATAAATTACTTCGAAGACAAAAATCTCTCGGCTTCGATGGCAGCCATACAACCAGTACCGGCAGCAGTTACTGCCTGTCGGTAATAATGGTCCTGTACATCACCGGCAGCAAATACACCTTCGATATTGGTTAATGTAGATCCTGGTTTGGTTTTGATATAATCCATTGCATCCAATTCCAGTTTACCTTTAAATATTTCAGTATTGGGGGAGTGTCCGATAGCTACAAAAAAACCATGGATTGCTAATTGCTTGTTTTCTCCCGATTTTACATTTTGTAACAAAACTCCATTAACACCCGATAGATCTCCTAAGATTTCAAGAGCTGTATGATTCCACAATATTTCAATATTGGGTGTATTGAAAACCTTTTCCTGCATGGCTTTAGATGCTCTTAATTGATCGCGTCTGACAATCATGTAAACTTTATTACATAATTTTGCCAGATAAGTAGCTTCTTCAGCGGCAGTATCACCACCACCTACGATGGCTACATCTTTTCCCCTGTAAAAAAAACCGTCGCAGGTAGCACATGCCGAAACACCCTGTCCGTTGTATTTTTTCTCAGATTCCAGACCTAACCATTTGGCCGAAGCTCCGGTAGCAATAATGACACTATCAGCCAATATTTTTTTGCCATCATCCGCCCATATTTTAAAAGGACGTTCTGTAAAGTCTACCTCTGTTACAATGCCCCATCTGGTTTCTGTACCAAATCGTTCAGCCTGTTTTTTCAATTGTTCCATCATATCGGGTCCTTCAACTCCATCTGGATAACCGGGAAAATTGTCTACTTCAGTGGTAATGGTTAACTGTCCACCCGGTTGCAAGCCCTGATAAACTACTGGTTTTAGAGCAGCTCTGGAAGCGTAGATTGCTGCTGTATATCCTGCGGGGCCTGAGCCTATAATCAAACACTTTTGTTTCTCGAATTCTTGATTCATGATTAAGTCTATTATATTATTTTTATATTTAAAGTTAGCAATTTAGCTGTAATCAATCGAACATTGTAACAAAAAAAAGTGTAAACAATAGATTTACACTTTTAATTGCAAATAGTATTTTAACTGTTGGCATTGTTATGTTTCCGAAATGGTAACAGTTACAATTCTATCCCATTATCTTGAAATTCAATGGAGCCTATGCAGTGCTAAATATTAATTTCCTCAGAATTTCAATATCTTTTTAAAGATTCTGAAAAAGTTTTCTTCATTCGTATTGAATTCTCCAGTAGAATTCAAAAATTTGAAAATTTCAGCAATGATTTTCTCAGCATTTTTTTCAGTATTAAAAAACTGCTCACGAAAAGATAAAATAGTTTCTATCCTTTCGATATCAGTATCTTTCTCAAATATTTTATGAATATGCTGGTATTCTGTTTTGGTTGCTTTTAAAAGTATGCTTTCTTTTTCTTCTTTTGTAAGCTCAAAATCAGCATTGGCGGCAAATAAGAGTAGATACACCTTAAATTCGTGAGCATTCCAATTTAATATATTTTCATTCATAGGTTTATTTTTAATGATTTATAGTGTAAATTGTTACATAGTTTTTCCTCTTTAAATGGGAAGGAAGCATATATGTTTTTGTTCACAAATTTCAATACAAAAATTTATTCATCACTTTCGTCCATATCTTCGCTAATACTATCGGGCTCAATTTGATCAGAACCTAAATCTTCTTGTTCACTTTCGCTGTTTTCGGCCTCGGCAGCTTTTTCGGCAGCTCCGGAAACACCGCGAAATAGTAACTTGTCGAAATCTTCTTCGCTCATTTTATTGTCAACCTTTACATTTACTTTTACCAGAAAAGCGGCATCATCGGTATCTAATGGAACTACATAAATTACATCTTTATTGGGTTTTGTAATTTTTGTAATATAATCAGAATAACCATAAGGATACTTTTCTTTAAATGCTTCCAAAGCTTCAAGTGGAAGATTGTGATAACTAATAATCACCTTTTTTTTATCCATCGTTTTACTATTCTTTTATTTTGCAATAATATTCATTTTTTTTAATAGAAAAAATAAAATTAATATTATTTTAGTATTTTTTTACTTTTATTTATAAATTTCTTTTTTTGCTGCTTTCAATGTATTCTGAAGTAGCGCTACAATCGTCATTAAACCAACTCCTCCCGGAACAGGTGAAATAAAACTGCATTTTTTCGAAACGTTTGCAAAATCCACATCTCCAATTATTTTATACCCGGATTTTGTTTTGGTTGATTCAACACGATGAATACCAACATCAATCACAACAGCACCTCCTTTAACCATTTCAGCAGTAATAAAATGGGGTTTCCCAATAGCTGCAATTAAAATGTCAGCCTGAAGTGTAATTTCTTTCAGGTTTTTTGTTTTACTGTGACAAAGGGTAACGGTTGCATTGGCAAACTTGTTATTGCGTGACATCAAAATGCTAACAGGAGTTCCTACAATGTTGCTTCTTCCTATTACAACGCAATGTTTACCTTCAGTCTCAATTTTACTCCTTTCAAGCATTTGCATGATACCGTGAGGTGTTGCCGGAAGATAGGAGGGAAGACCTGCAAGCATCCTGCCACTATTGATGGGGTGAAATCCGTCTACATCTTTTTTTGGATCTATACTTTCAATAACTTTTTCAACAGAAATGTGATTTGGTAATGGCAATTGAACAATAAATCCATCAATTTCTTCATCATTATTTAAAAATTCAATTGCTTTTAACAGGTCTTTTTCTGTTATCGTTTCAGGATAGTGATAAACAGAAGAGATATATCCAACTTCTTTACAAGATCTTTCTTTACTTGCAACATAAGTTTGACTTGCGGGATCTTCTCCAACCAGAATTGCAGCTAAATGTGGTGCATTTTTGCCCTCGTCAATCATTTTCCTTACTTCGTTAGCGATTTCATTCTTTATTTCATCGGCTATCAATTTACCGTCTATTATTTTCATAGTTGATGATTGGTTATTTGTTAATTGTTAATTGTTAGTGGTAATTTGGGATTAGGTTAATAAGTCCGAAGTCCGAAGTAAAAAATACTTTTGTCATAAAAGAAGTAGAAGTACAGTCATTATTTACTGATCACTGATCACTGTTCACTGATAACTCATTTTACCTTCGTTTCATATTTCCCATAGCTTGCATCATTTTACTTCCTTTGCCGCCGCTCATCATTTTCATCATTTTACGTGTTTCATCAAATTGTTTGATTAAGCGGTTTACTTCCTGGATATCGGTTCCACTTCCAACGGCCACTCTTTTTCTGCGGCTTCCGTTTAAAAGTGCAGGATTTGCTCTTTCTTTCGGTGTCATGGAAGTGATAATGGCTTCAATGCTTTTGAAAGCATCATCATCAATATCTACATCTTTCAGCATTTTTCCCATACCAGGAATCATGCCTACCAGGTCTTTCATGTTTCCCATTTTTTTAATTTGTTTGATTTGAGAAAGAAAATCATCGAAATTAAAAGTATCCTGTTGTATCTTTTTCTGTAGTTTTTTAGCGGCTTCTTCATCAAATTGTTCCTGAGCACGTTCTACCAGTGAAACAATATCACCCATTCCCAAAATACGGTCGGCCATACGTTCGGGGTAGAAAACATCCAAAGCATCCATTTTTTCGCCAATACCTACAAATTTGATTGGTTTTTCAACAACTGCGCGAATGGTAAGTGCTGCACCTCCTCTTGTATCGCCATCTAATTTTGTAAGGATCACTCCATCAAAATTTAAGATGTCGTTGAATGTTTTGGCTGTATTTACGGCATCCTGTCCTGTCATGGCATCCACAACAAAAAGAGTTTCCTGAGGGTTGACTTCTTTTTTGATGGCAGCTATTTCGTTCATCATTTCCTGGTCGATAGCCAAACGACCAGCTGTATCAATAATTACTGTTGTAATGCCTTTTTCTCTTGCATACGTAATTGCTTTTTTAGCAATTTGTACAGGTTCTTTGCTATCGATCTGGGAAAATACTTCAACGCCGATTTGTTCGCCCAGTACTTTTAACTGTTCAATAGCAGCAGGGCGGTAAACATCACAAGCAACCAACAAAACATTGCGTCCTTTTTTGGTTTTCAGATAATTCGCTAATTTAGCAGAAAAAGTAGTTTTACCTGAACCTTGCAAACCCGACATTAAAATAATAGCAGGACTTCCTTTAAGGTTAATTTCAACTTTTTCGCCACCCATCAATGCAGCCAGTTCGTCGTGAACTATTTTTACCATTAACTGACTGGGAGATATAGCTGTAAGTACGTTCTGACCTAACGCTTTTTCTTTCACCGTTTCGGTAAACTGTTTTGCAATTTTAAAACTTACATCGGCATCCAGCAATGCTTTTCTGACTTCCTTGAGGGTTTCAGCTACATTGATTTCAGTAATACGTCCTTGTCCTTTAAGAACTTTAAATGCTCTGTCGAATTTCTCACTTAAACTTTCAAACATATCTTTTCATTATTTTTAAGGAGTGCAAAATTAATAAAAAAGAATACAATATGCTGATAAAATAATAAGGATATACATATTTTGACAAATCCAAAATAAAATTGTAACTTTGCATGCTTTTTTGTAAAACAATTAATAAAATGTAATGGCAACAACACAAGATTTTAAGAACGGATTATGTATAGAATTTAATGGAGAATTATTTTCCATATTTGAGTTTCAACATGTCAAACCGGGTAAAGGACCTGCTTTTGTACGTACGAAATTAAAAAATTTAAAAACGGGCAAAGTAATACCCAATACTTTTACAGCCGGTGTAAAAATTGATATTGCACGGGTTGAAAGAAGACCGTATCAGTTTTTATATAAAGAAGATGGTGGATATAATTTTATGCATGCCGAAACTTTCGAACAACTTTTAATTGATGAGGCGATCATCAATGCACCACAGTTCTTAAAAGAAGGTCAGACTGTTGAAATTACAGTTCATGCTGACACTGAAACTCCATTACAATGTGAATTGCCTGCATTTGTAGAAATGATAATTACTTATACCGAGCCCGGTGAAAAAGGTAATACAGCCACCAATGTTATGAAAGAAGCTACTGTTGAAACAGGAGCTATCATCAGAGTACCTTTGTTTATTGCTGAAGGTGAAAGAATCAAAGTAGATACACGCACAGGTGTTTATGCAGAAAGAGTAAAATCTTTTTAAATAATAAAATCTTTAAACAATATAACAAATAAAAGATGAAATTATCGGTCCCATTAAAATTAAAAGAAGTAGCTTCGCTCATTAAAGCTGAATTTGAAGGCAATCCTGATTTTTTAATTACAGGAATCAATGAAATTCACATGGTTAAAGCCGGTGATTTAACTTTTGTTGATCATCCTAAATACTACAAAAAGGCACTTTCTTCAAAAGCAACTACCATTATTATTAATGCAAAAGTTGAATGTCCCGAAAATAAAGCCTTGCTTTTTTGTGAGGATCCATTTGAGGCTTATGTTTCTTTGGTAAGAAAATTCAGAGGCTTTCAGCCTTCTGCCTCTATTATCAGTCCAACTGCCCAGATAGGTGAAGGATCAATTATTCAGCCGGGAGCTTTTGTAGGCAATCATGTAAAAATAGGTAAAAATTGTATTATTCATGCCAACGTAAGTATATACGATTATACTGAGATTGGAAATAATGTAATCATTCATTCAAATACAGTAATTGGTGCTGATGCATATTATTTTCAACGCAAGCCTCAAGGTTATCGTAAAATGGAATCCTGTGGCAAGGTAGTTATTTCCGACGATGTTGAAATAGGTGCTTTGTGTGCAATTGACAAAGGCGTATCGGGAGATACTTTTATCGGTAAAGGTACCAAATTTGACAATCAGGTTCAGATAGGTCATGATACCCGTATCGGTAAAAATTGTTTGATAGGTTCGCAATCTGCCATTGCAGGTGTTACTGTTATCGAGGATGATGTTATTATTTGGGCTAAAGTATCTATTAATAAAGATTTAGTGGTAGGTAAAGGTGCTGTAGTACTAGCAACTTCAGGCGTTGATAAAAATTTGGAAGGAAATAAAGTTTACTTCGGTATTCCTGCTGATGAAGCAAGAAAAAAATGGAAAGAAATTGCTTACATGAAGCTGATTCCTGATTTTATGGAAAGCTGGAAAAAAGAATGTAAAGAATTATAAAAAAAAGCGGGACTATTAAGTTCCGCTTTTTTTTATAAATATTGTAAGATGCATTTAGCGTAACATTTTAATTTAACTACCGTTTCTATTCGAATTATGATTTAAGGCTATATTTTCAGTTTCTCCTTTTTTAAGATGATACACATCCAAAGCAACAATCATGGCAATAAATCCCCAAAATGGCACTGATGCTTTATCGGTATCCAGGAAGTTGTTCAGAAATCCATGCGTATAATACGTAATTAAACTTAATAAAGCAATCATCGTTAATAGCTTTATCTTTTTGTCATTCGACCCCCGGTATACTTTAAAAGCTGTGTAAATTGCTGTGATTGCAATAGCCAGTACTGACAATAAACCCAAAACACCTGTTTCGGCAAGTGGACCGATATATTCACTGTGTGCATTCCCTCTGTTTCCGGCATTGGTGCTTATTATTGTTCTTTCATAAGAATATTGAAACGGAGCATAACAAAACTGATAGGTGCCGGGACCAAATCCCCAAAAAGGCCGTTCTTTAAACATTCTGAATGCTGCTTCCCAACGATTCAATCTTTCAAGATTGGAAGCATCTGTTGAGATATTCGACATGGATTGAAGATGTTCAACCAGATTTTCGGAGGTATCCTGTTTATTCTTCTCCAGTTTCATGATAATATCGGTGCGAAGCATAAATAATAAACCAATACATATAACCAAAGTTAGCAGTATCCATTTACGTTTGATTTTCAATTTAATGATTAACATAACTCCAAAGGCTGCAGCCAGACCCAGCCATGCTGCCCGGCTGTATGATAGATACAATCCGCCCAATAATATCACTGAGGTTATAAATGTGAAAAATCGTTGTATGTTTGAATACGATTTGTCAAAAAGAAAACCAAGTATAACCGGAATGAAAAAAGCAATCATTACTCCATAAGCAGTGTGATCGTTGTAAAAAGGATCCATAATCCAGTGACCAATATCTTCGCTGAAATTATATTTTGCATGCTTGATGGTTGTATAAATGATGACAATGCTTAATGATAGCATATACATCCACGAAAATATTTTGAAGTTTTTTAAGTTTTTAAAAAGTTGAGTGGCCAAAAAGAAAAATGGTACTATAAACCATAATTTAGCAATCAGAAACTTAAATGAAACCAATGGAATTTCACTGGTAATACTCGTTAAAAACATCCAGGATAAATAAAATAAAATAGCAATAGTAACAGGATGTTTAATAATTTTGATGTCATAAGCCTGATCAAAAAAGAGTTTGTACAGATAGATGATCAATACACCAACCATAAGTGGTTCTGTAGGTAAAGCAATCCCCAGCTGAGCATCATAATTGCTTAATGTTACCGAAAGTGGAGTTAATAATGTAATTAATAATAATACTTTGTCTAATGAAGTAAAATACATCAACAACAAAAAACCTAGTAAAGGAATAGCCATGAACCAGAAAAATTCATTGGCAATCAATATGGCATTGATCAGGATAAATACCCCGCTAATGCTATAAATAATACATAGTTTTTGTTTATTTGTCAATGATAATAAAATTGAGAATTAGGATTTCAAAATGTTTTTCTTATAAATATTTTCGATAAATATGAGCACCAGTATGGAAAGCATAAATGCAGAAAAAGATGAAACCAGTACGATTAACCAGCGAACAGGTGTTGTTTTCTTTTCAGCGATATAAGCTGAATCAACTACAAATTTCTGTGGCATATATTCTTCAGCATCTATTTTGGCTTCATCATATTTTGATTTAACCCTGCTTAATTGTTCTATTTTGTATACAAGCAGGTTGCGTAAAGTAACATAGATGCCGCCATATTTCGACAACGTATCAAGTTTTGCATTTAGGCTCTTAATGCCTGCTTTGTTTGCTTTACCTATCTGAATGGCTAATTCCTGATTTGTCATTTCAGCCTGGGTTTCATAATCGTTGATTCCTTTTTCACGTATAATTTTCAGGGAATCATTGATATAAGCTATTTCTTTTTGGATGCTTTCATAATTTGTCTTTACGATTTCAAAACCTCTGATTGCACGTTCTTTTTGCATTGCATTTTTGGTAGAATCCAATAAATTGGAAATGGTATTGGCGATATCTGCAGCCATTTTAGGGTCTTTGTCCAATACCGAAATCTCAACTGCCATAAATTCGGTTCTCTTAAAACTGATGTTGTCTTTATATTCCAGATTCAAATAGGTATTTTTGAATTTTGCATCTGCTTTGATGTTATAATGTTTAGCCAGATCAAAGCGTTGGATTACCTTATCTCTGATTATACTTGAGTTTAATATCTGTAATAATTGCTCAGCTTGTTCTTCTTCTCCAAAATCAAGAATATCTGTTTTATTTCCGGGATTTTCACTCAATAAAGCTTTAGAAATGGAATTGGATGAAGTTGGGAATAAGATTACTGTTGATTTAAATTTTGGTGTAATTAAAAATGATGCTGCTGCTGATAGAATTGCAGATGCCAATGTAACTATTATTAGTGTTTTACGCCAATTCCATAAAAAAATAAAAAAATTGGTCGAATTAAAATCAGTAGTATTTTTATTGATTTCTGTCATATAAATTGAATTTTTCAGGCAAAAATAGGAAATTTTATTGATATAGCGTTAAAGAGATTGAGTTTTTAGTGATTAGGTTAATGGGTTATTGGGTTACTGAGCTTTTTACTCAGTCACGAGCTGCAATTTCTTACGAAGTAAGGTTTCTGAGTGAGATCGACGCTAAGCGACAGCTCAGTCCCGAGCCACAATTTCTCGACGCTAAGCGACAGCTTAGTCCCGAGCCACAATTTCTCGACGCTAAGCGACAGCTTAGTCCCGAGCTACAATTTCTTACGAAGTATGAGTTAGAAATTGTTATTCGGGAAGTTAGAAATTGTTATTCGGGAAGTTAGAAATTGTTATTCGGGAAGTTAGAAATTGTTATTCGGGATTGAGTTATTTTAGTCTATTAGGCTATTAATAACTGATAACTATTTAGCTGTTCACTATTCACTATTCACTATTCACTTTTCACTTTTCGCTGTTCACTGTTCACTATTCGCCTATCATTTCGATTTATTTTGAATGAGTGTAAGCAGCGATTTGAAATTTAATAATTTTAGGAATGAAGCATAAACAATAGATAAAAATACCATCCCAATAAAGTTATACATCCATTTAGTTTCAATAAAATGTTTTGAAAAAATATTGATAAATACTACACCGATAGCAAAAGCAAGTATTGAAATTAAAAAACGATAATCTACTTTGAATTTAAATACTTTTTGGGCAATGATTACCTGAATAATTGCACTCAGAAATTGTGTGATGATGCTTGAATAAGCTGATCCAACAGCTTCTAATCGTGGGATTAAAATAAAATTAAGCGAAATATTCAACAGCATTCCTGTAGCAGCTATAAAATTCAATTCTTTAAGATTTCCGTTTGCAGTGAGCAATGTTCCAAATACATAAGTAGTTGAAACTGCAATAAATCCCATCATCAGCCATTTAAAAACAGCTGCGGATTCTTCAACATGACTGGTATATAACAATCCCATAATTTCCATGCTGTAAAAAAAAGAACCGATGGCTACTACCAATGCTAATGTAATAAGGAGTTTGTATGATAATTTTACAATATGCACAATCTCTTCTCCGTTTTTAAGCATTTTTGAAAACAATGGAAGCAAAAGCACGGCAAAAAGATATGCTATCATATTGGTAGCATCCAGCAAACGATAGGAAGAAGCATAAATTCCAGCTTGTTCGTCACCTTTTGTATTGGGTAACAGCCTTTCTAGCATTACTGAATCGATACGGTTGTAGAATGTCATCAACAAAGCCAGGATAGCAAAAGGAAAGCTTTGTTTTATAATCATTATAAAAAATGGTCGATTCCAATTGAGGCGGGTAAAAGCAGATTTTCGTTTGACAACAATAAATGCAATAATTGCAGTTATCAGATAAGCAGCAGTTTGTGCATATACAAACCATTCTATCTGGAAAGGACCTGAAATAACATTGCCCCATATCAAGATTCCACAAAATATAATCATTAGCGTTCTGTCCAATACCGAGACAATGCTATCGGTTTTAAACAGCAATAACCCTGAGATATTGCTTCTTAAGTACAAAACAAAAGAAATTAAAAACTGGTTGAATATCATCCAGCCCAATATATATAACTGATGGTTGCTATATCCAACCAACAGACCAAAACTGAGCGTTAATACAGCAAAAACGAAGGCTAACATTAACTTAAGAATCAATATACCCGAAAAGTGTTTGTTGAGCAAATGATTGTTTTGGGCTATGTTTTTGTTGTTGAAATTGGTAATGCCAAAGTCTAATAAAATATTGAAAAGAAAAGAAAAATTAAAGATTGCAAAATAAAACCCATAATCAGCAGCACCTACCATATTTTGGACAGATCTGTCAATCCCTAAAATCCAAAATGGTTTGATTAAAAGATTTAAAGCTAACAGGAAGATAAGATTGGTAAGAAATTTTCGCTGCATATCGATAATTTAATCTGCAAAATTAACAAAGCTTTTCAAAATTCCTAAAAATATTGTCATTTACAAGCATAGTTTGTATAATTTTGTAAAATTATAATAGAAAATGTAGGTTGAATTTTACTTGAACTTCAAACGCAAAGGATACATCTCTGTTTAAAAGACTAATATTGATGATAATAGCTGTAAATACAAGACTTTTGTTGAAAGATAAATTGGATGGAATCGGATGGTTTGCTTTCGAAACATTTAAACGGATTACACAACAACATCCTGAGCATCAATTTATATTTTTCTTTGATCGGCCTTTTCATAATGATTTTGTTTTTGCTGAAAATGTTACACCGGTTGTGCTTCATCCGCCTTCCCGTCATCCGGTATTGTGGTATCTTTTTTTTGAATGGAGCGTTGTTAAAGCTCTTAAGAAATATAAGGCTGATGTATTTATCTCACCTGATGGTTGGCTTTCATTACGCACTAAAGTGAAGTCTCTAGCAGTGATTCATGATTTGAATTTCGAACATTTTCCTCAGTTTGTTAAGTTCTCTCACCGCTTATACATGAATTATTTTTTTCATCGCTTTGCCCGAAAGGCCGATCGAATTGTCACTGTTTCTGAATATTCCAAGAACGATATTGCAACCATGTATGGCATTTCAAAAGATAAAATTGATGTGGTGTTCAATGGTTCTCACGATTTGTATAAACCGGTTAATGATGAAATTAAAAATAAAATAAGAGTAACATTTACCGATGGGAATCCTTATTTTATATTTATTGGATCGTTGCATCCGCGTAAAAATCTTGTCAATTTATTTAAAGCGTTCGATGTCTTCAGGAAAACCTATACAACAAAAACAAAGTTAGTATTGGTTGGTCATAAACAATGGTGGAACAACGAAATCTCCGAAACCTATAATAATATGGAGTTTAAAGAAGAAGTTGTTTTTACAGGAAGACTGGCGCCAGAAATATTGAATGAATTGTTGGCTTCCTCTCTTGCATTAACTTATGTTTCCCTTTTTGAAGGATTTGGAATTCCAATTGTAGAAGCTTTTTATGCTGAAACTGCAGTAATTACCTCAAATGTTACTTCTATGCCTGAAATAGCTGGTGATGCTGCTTTACTGGTGGATCCTTTTTCGATTACTTCTATCGCTGAAGCTATGCATAAAATTGACTCTGATAAAGAATTGCGGGATTCATTAATAGAAAAGGGTAGAATAAGACGGTTGAACTATAGCTGGGGTCTGACTGCAGAAAAATTATGGGAATCCATTGAAAAGATTTTATAATTTATGGTTACAAAATCCGTTATATAGGAAACAATACATGAAATTCTGATTCATCGAACGAATCGTTGAAATGTTTGACAATTAAGACTGATATATAGTATCATTTGCTAAAGTATGATGATACAGTCTTTTAAAAACGAATAAAAAAAATTGAAATTGAGTAAAGATATATTGTTAGATCAGGGAAAAAAACTTCCTGTAATGGAAGAATTTTACAGTTTGCAGGGAGAAGGATTTCATACAGGTGAAGCAGCCTATTTTATAAGGGTCGGTGGATGTGATGTTGGATGTTATTGGTGCGATGTAAAAGAATCGTGGAATGCTGATACACATCCTGCAATTTTTACCGATGCTATCATCGAAAGAGCAACTGGTTTTCCTGCAAAAGCAGTTATTGTAACCGGTGGTGAACCATTAAATTATAACCTGAATTACATATGCGATCAACTTCAACAAAGAGGCATAAAAACATTTTTAGAAACATCGGGTTCTCTTCCCATGAGTGGAAAATGGGACTGGATTTGTCTTTCTCCCAAACAAAATATACCACCTGTTGCAGCCAACTTTTTGTTGGCAGGCGAATTGAAAGTAATTATTTCTGAAGATGCTGACTTTGGATGGGCTGAACTGAATGCCGCAAAAGTAAAACACGGATGTATTATGTATCTGCAACCCGAATGGAGCAAAAGAAATGAAATGATGCCTAAAATTGTTGACTATGTAATGATGCATCCAGAATGGAAAATATCGTTGCAAAGTCATAAGTATATGAGGATTCCTTAAGTAAGAGAGATAAGTCGGAAGTCGGAAGTCGGAAGTCGGAAGTCCGAAGTCGGAAGTCGGAAGTCCGAAGATTGAAGATTGAAGATTGAAGATTGAAGATTGAAGATTGAAGATTGAAGATTGAAGATTGAAGATTGAAAAAGACCAATTACCAATAATATAATAACTAAAATATAGAATGCAAAGACATAACCTGGTAAGAACAATATTGCTGTTATTGATGATGGTCTTTATGACAAGTATTTCTTATTCGCAAAAAGGAGTACCATTAAGTTCGAAATCGAAAAAAGCCATCAAGTATTATGAAAATGCCACGCGTTTTTATGATGCGCGTAATAATTTGTTATGCATTGAAGAATTACACAAAGCTGTGGATGAAGATCCTGAATTTATTGAAGCTTATTTTTTAATGGCAGCAGTTTACAATGATTTACGGAAAAAGGAAGATGCCATTGTTGCCTATCAAAAAGCCATCGCCATCAAAGAAGATTTTTATCCGGGTGCCCTTTTTGCGCTGGGTAATCTTCAGCTTTCAATCGGTAGATACGAAGATGCAGGCATCAACTATCAAAAATATTTAGAACTAGATCAAGGATCACCTGTTAATCTTAAGGCGGCAAAAAAAGCATTGAAAATTATTGATTTTGCCATGTATCAACTTGCTCATCCTGTACCTTTCAACCTGATAAATATGGGAAGCAATGTGAATTCTGAAAATGATGAGTATCTACCGGCCATCACTGCTGATGAACAAACGCTTGTAATTACAGTTTGTCGTCAGAGAGATGATCATACGATCGGTCAGGGAAATAAGCTGGAAGAAGACTTCTATATAAGCCATAAAGTCAACGGTGTTTGGTCGAAAGCCGAAAATATGGGGCCACCATTGAATACGCATGGAAACGAAGGTGCACAATGTATTTCGCCGGATGGACAAAATATTTATTTTACCGCCTGCAACCGTGACGATGGTTATGGAAGCTGTGATATTTATTATACCCATAAAATTGGGAATGCATGGACAATACCGGTAAATCTTGGTGAAACTGTAAATACATCTAAATGGGAATCCCAACCTTCAATATCATCGGATGGAAAAACTTTATATTTTACAAGTGCACGTGATGGAGGAAAAGGAGGTATGGATATATGGAAAACTATATTAAATGAAGAGGGGAAATGGAGTGTTCCGGTTAATTTGGGAGATAGTATCAATACTATATTTGATGAAGTCTCACCTTTTATTCATCCTGATAATCAAACACTTTATTTTTCTTCGGACGGGAGATTGGGTATGGGAGGCAAAGATATTTATTATTCTCGTAAAAATGTGAAGGGAGAATGGGGTAGACCTGTAAATATTGGTTATCCCATCAATACCTATGCCGACGAGATTAATCTCGTAGTAAATGCCAAAGGTGATTTGGCTTATTTCTCCTCTAACAAACCCGGTGGAATGGGCAGACTCGATTTGTATAGTTTTGAACTGTATCCTGAAGCACGGCCATTGGCAGTTAATTATATGAAAGGCAAAGTTTACGACAGCGAAACCAACAGGAATTTAGAAGCCAGATTTGAATTGATCAACCTTGAAAATGGTGAAATGGTTATGCAATCCAAGTCCAATGCTTTGTCAGGTGAATTTTTAGTGTGTCTTCCGGTGGATAAAAACTACGCATTGAATATTTCAAAAGAAGGTTATTTGTTTTATTCCGAAAATTTTTCCATGGAAGGAAATCATTCCGAAATGAAACCTTTTTTGAAAGACTTACCATTAAAACCTATTAAAGTTGGAGCCTCTGTAGTGTTGAAAAATATATTCTTTGAAACCGATCAGTTTAATTTAAAACCTGAATCCAAAGTGGAATTGAATAAGCTGATGACTTTTTTGATGCAAAATCCTCGCATGAAGATAGAAATCAGTGGCCATACCGATAATGTCGGTACCGAAAAATACAATCTTACCTTATCGGACAACAGAGCAAAATCAGTTTTTGATTATTTGATTGCCAATGGAGTTGTATCAACACGATTGACATACAAAGGCTACGGATGGTCAAAGCCAATTGAAAGTAATGATACTGAAAGTGGAAGAGCAAATAACAGGAGGACAGAATTTAAAGTGGTTGCGAATTAATTTGGAATCTTTTTGATTTGTTTTATGTTTCCAATTTTATCGCTTATTGAATGAATTTCAATAGCATCTTGTTGAATGGCAAAAGTATCCGGTTGAATGTCAAAAGCATCCGTATGAGTAGCAAAAGCTTATTAACGAATTAAAAAACCAACCGGATGAATAGCAAAAGTATTCGGGTGAGTGATAAAACCATCCAGATGAATTGCAAAAGCATACTGACGAATGATAAAACCAACCGGACGAATTGCAAATGCATCTGAATAAATACCAAAAGCATTCCCGTGAATGGCAATACTGTTTCATTGAATTGCTGTAAAGGATTTGTGAAAGTAAACAAGATTTTTATTGTATAAAAATCTTGTTTACTTTTGATATTTAAGCTATGCCATTTAAAAAAACACCTTTGTTCCTTTGTATCTGTAATATAATGAGCGTATAGCATTTCTGCTGATCACTAATTATCTTGCTTTAACATAAAAATTTAATAAAATATTAATTAATTTAAAAATTATTAGGATTTGAAATCTTTTGATATATTTTTGTCAAAAATTTATTGTTAATCAATTCACAGCACTTACTGATTTTTAAAAAATTAAAACGATGAAAAAGGTTTTATTACAAAAATTTAGGATGTATGGCAGTCTAAGAAATGTTTTAACATCCAATGATCTTATCTGGATCAGTTCTTTGCCATTAAAACAGAAGGTTGAAGAATTTTATGCTTATATGGAAAGTATTGAGAAAAAAGATCATGGTCGGAAAAGTTCAAAGAGTTTTACAAAAGAAAAAACTCAGGTGTTTGAAAAGATGCTGGATGCCACTCTAATTGTATGTAGTGCTGGAGCTGCTTATGCAGGGGTAATGAACGACGAAAAATTAAAAGAAGTATTTAACTTTACAAAAAGTTCTTTGAAATTCGGTTACGAAGAAGACGTACAGGAACGTTGCCGGAAAATTGGTGAGGATGCAGCATTAATAGCTGATAAGCTTGTTGACTATAATATTTCGAAGGCACAGCTTGATGAACTAAATATAGCTGTAGTAGATTTCTATAAATTAATGGATGTACCCGGTAATGTTAGGGATAAAAGCAGAGATTTAAATCAGGAAATGATAGCTTTGTTTGATAAATGTGATAAATTACTGAATGAAATCATAGACAAAATGATGCAGACTTATAAAAACAACCATCCTGATTTTTTTCTGGAATATACCAATGCAAGGCATATAGGGGGATGGAGTAAGAAAAAGAAAGATGAAGGGGAAGAAAAGATTGTATCATAGGCGGATTGCTGCTTCATTTATTTAAAAAGGTGTAATGTTTGGTAGGGCATTGCATCTTTTTTTGCAAGAATTTGGTGTTTTGTATACTTAGCGATTTAATTCGTATCATGATGTACTTTAAAAACTTTATGAACTTTAAAAAATGTTGCATTTTGTTAGCAAATAAAGAAAAGAATGTCTAATATTAAAAAGGTATTTATATAAGAAAAATAGAATTTAAAGAATAAAAAATGTCCTACAATCCCAACCGCCATCATCGCCGAAGCATCCGCCTGAAAGGATATGATTATTCGCAGACGGGGATGTATTTTATTACAATTTGTTGCCATAACCATAACTATCGTTTTGGGAAAATCGAGAAAGGGAAAATGAAACTGAATAATTATGGTGAAATTGCCGGAATAGAATGGTTTTGTTTACAGGAAAGGTTTAGTAATATACGATTAGATGCGTTTGTTGTAATGCCTAATCATATTCATTGTATTATCATTATCAAAAAAAATAAATATACGGGGGCGGGGTTTACCCCCGCCAATACCCTAACCCCAACGTATAATTCCGTAGGGGCGGGGCTTGCCCCCGCCCTAATAGGACAACCCGCAAATCAAAATTCAGGGATCAACACCGGTCAGATAATCAACCAATATCAATTGGAAGATAAAAACGAAAAGGGCGATCGTAAAGATCGCCCCAACGACGAATCAGAAGGGCTAGACGCAGAGGGCGACCGTAAAGGTCGCCCTGACGAACCAATGGACGAAAGGGAAGAAGAAAAGAAGGTGACCATTGGCGCAATCATTGGAGCATATAAGTCTTTGGTGTTTAATAATTGTCTGAAATCAGCCAAAGAAAATAATCTGTATTTAGGTAAGTTCTGGCAAAGAGATTTTTTTGAAAATATTGTACGCAATGAAGCAGCTTATAAGAAAATAACTGACTATATTATTCATAATCCTGAAAGATGGGAAGATGATAAATTTTATACTAAAGATTAATTTATGAAATTTACTGATGAATCTCTCGAACTTGCCGTAATCGAATTGTTTGAAATGGAACAAATAGAAACTGCCGGAGATCATCCCGCAACAATACATCACTCATTTCTTTGTGAATAAAAAACCCATTGCAATGCGGTTCACATTGGAAAGAATTTAGTAAATATTATTTAAATCCTCTCCAGCACTTTTCCCACCAATTCTCTTACCGGTTTTTTGTAATCCTGACTGAATTGCTTGGAAACACGGTTGGCAATCAATACACAAATGGTAAGGGTTTCGTGTCCCAGCATAGCGCCTAAACCATATAAAGCAGAAGTTTCCATTTCCAGGTTACATATTCTATGATTGTTGTAACGGAATGTTTCCAGTTTATCGTTGATGTCGGGATAGGCGAGTTCTAAACGTATTTGCCTGCCTTGTGGTCCGTAAAAACCAGGTGCAGTTGCTGTTATTCCTTTATTGAAATCAATTCCTATTTTATCCATTAGTTTTTGAGAAGCTTTTACAACATAGGGTGTAGGCAGATTTTTACCCCATTGCGTATGTTTGATAAAGGCTGCTGTCATATCATGATCATTAACATCATTGGATGCTTTATAGAAATGCAACATGCCGTCTAATCCCAGACCATATTCAGACATCATAAATGAATCCACCTCCAGGTCGCCTTGCAAAGCTCCGGAAGTGCCCAGTCTAATGATATTTAAGCTAGTGTGTTTGTCTTTTGGCTCCCGCTTTATAAGGTCTACATTTACTAAAGCATCCAGTTCGTTCATCACGATATCAATGTTATCGGGTCCCATGCCGGTTGAGACAACGCTGATGCGTTTATTGTTGAAATAACCTGTATGTGTACACAATTCGCGATTGAGCACTTTAAATTCAATAGAATCAAACAATGCTGATATTTCGGGTACCCGACCGGGGTCACCCACAACGATAATATTTTCAGCTAAATTTTCCGGATGAAGCTTTAGGTGATAGATGCTACCATCGGGACTGATAATTAATTCAGATTCTTTTATTTTTGTCATTGTTAAAACAATTTATTTATTACATTTGTTTAGTTTTTCAAAATTAAGAAATTATACAATATAAATACTATCATTTATAAAAAATATGAACGGAAAAAAAAACATTCTGGTACCTGTAGATTTTAATCAAAAATCATTGATTGCATTGCAACAAGCTACAAATATTGCTAAATTACTGAATCATGATATCATGCTGTTGTATGTTCATGAAGAAACCGGGATCTTTTCGAAACTTTTTTCTGATACACAGGACGAAGATAAAATATTGGCGACACTTCAACTTAAAATGGATGAAATTGCTAATCAGTATAATACTTCATCGGGTATAAGCATCAAAAGTATGATTGCCAAAGGAAGGGTTTCGTCAAAAATTGTTGAAATTGCAGAACTGATCGATTCGCAATTGATCATCATGGGTACAAACAGTGAAGTTGAATTTAAAGCAACTATAGGTGCCAATACGCACAAGGTAATACGATGGGCAAAGTCGCCCGTAATTACAATCAATGGTCTGCATCACCAGAATGGGTGCAGAAGTATTTTGTTACCGCTTGATTTAAGCATAGAAACCCGTCAAAAAGTTAGTAAAGCTATTGAAATGGCAAAACATTTTGGAGCAAGCATTAAAGTTGTTTCCGCATTATGGTCAAAAAGTAATGTAGAAGTTAGCAAAAGATTACAAGCTCAGATGAATCAGGTAATCAACTACATTACTGAAAGAAATGTAGTCTGTCAATCTGAAATTCTGGAAAGTTCGATTTCTGAAAAAACCTTGGTTCCTATTTTTCTTAAATATGCGAAGGAACAGGGAGATGTTGATCTTATTATGATTATGACGCAAAAAGAAATTGGATTTGTCGATTATTTTATGGATTCCTATGCTCAGGAAACCATCAGAACTTCTGAAATTCCGGTAATGTGCATTGCTCCTAAAGAAATTGGGATTATTCAATCAAAAGGGTTCTAATCTAACTTTACCATTGATGCGTGAACGGTTGACTTTTTGTTAGCTTGTATCACCTGTTACCTCATTGATAAAATAAATTTTAATTGTAGTAGAAATAAAAGAATGATAGCTGAAATAATAAGCATTGGAGATGAATTGCTGATAGGGCAAGTGATCAATACCAACTCTTCGTGGATGGCAATGCAACTAAATATGATCGGAATTGATGTTACAAAGATGACTGTAATTCCTGATCAGAAAACTGCAATTTTACAAAGTTTGGATGCTGCTTTTCAACATGCGGATATACTATTTATGACCGGTGGACTGGGGCCTACCAATGACGATATTACCAAACTCTGTCTTTGTGAATATTATGACTCAAAACTGATTTTTGATCAGGCAAGTTATGAGCGGATTGAGAAACTGTTTGCGCAAAGAGGCTTTGCTGTAACAGAACTCAATCGTCAACAGGCTGAAGTGCCGGATAAATGCATGGTAATACCGAATATGAACGGTACTGCATCTGGAATGTGGTTCGAAAAAAACGGGAAAATACTAATTGCCATGCCGGGTGTTCCTTTTGAAATGAAATCAATGATGAGTAACTTTGTGATTCCTCGTTTAAAAGATCAGAGTAAAATAGCGCTGTTTAATAAAACCATTCATGTTCAGGGAGTCGGAGAGTCGTTTCTGGCAGAATTGATTAAGGACTGGGAAGCTCAACTGCCTATGCATATAAAATTAGCCTATTTGCCTCAACCTGGAATTGTAAGGTTAAGACTGAGTGCAAAAGGAGAACAGGAAGATTTGCTGAAAATACAAGTGGATTTAGAAATCGAAAAACTTCAAAAACTAATTTCTGACTTGATATTTGGTTATGATGATGATACGCTGGAAGCTATCATTGGTGAATTATTGCTTTTAAAAAACAAAACGGTATCAACTGCCGAAAGTTGCACTGGTGGTTATCTTTCTCATTTGATTACTTCTGTACCGGGTAGCTCTGCATATTACAAAGGAAGCGTTGTAGCTTATTCTAATGAAGTTAAAATGAAAATCCTGGGTGTAAGCTCAGCATGCCTCGAAAATTACGGAGCCGTTAGCAAACAGACTGTAATTGAAATGGCATCAGGCATTCGTAATATAATGCAAACCGATTATGCGGTATCTGTTTCGGGGATTGCAGGACCTGATGGAGGTTCGGAGGAAAAACCGGTAGGGACTATATGGATAGCAATAGCCAGTGAAAATGGTGTTGTTGCCGAAAAATTCCTGCATGGTGAAGATCGTGGACGTAATATAAGAAAAGCCGCATTATCAGCATTGAACCTATTGAGGAAAGTTATACAGCAGGAATGTTGATAAAAACAATGTTTTTTTTGTGAAATATAGTTGTAGTTAAAAAATATTTTTGTACTTTTGCACTCCATTTTTGAAATGAGTCATTAAAAAAAACGTATAAAAATGTCTAAAATTTGCGATATTACAGGGAAAAAAGTGATTACTGGAAATAGAGTATCTCACTCAAATATAAAAAGTAAAAGAAGGTTTTATCCAAATCTTCAAACCAAGAAATTTTACATTCCGGAAGAAGAGTGCTGGATTACATTAAAAGTATCTGCAAATGCGATTAGAACAATCAGCAAAAAAGGCATTTCTGCTTGTTTGAAAGATGCAGAAAAAAAAGGTTTGATAATTTTCTAAACCTGAAAAATATAGCGTAAAAAAGACTGAATGTTATCATTCGGTCTTTTTTTTGCCTATAACTGATTTAATCCTACCGTTAACTTTTTCTTAATTGTTTGTGTAATTTTTTAATTACTTTTACCACATTATTAACTTAAAAGATGAAACGATGAAAAAAATTACATTTTTAATGGTATTAATTACCGGAATGGTAATTTCTGCAAATTCACAAACTCTTCATAGCGATACACTTTCAATTAATAATATCAAAGCCCTGGTTAGAGCAGGAGGGATGCAATTTTGGGAAGGTTTTGGTAATTTACCCATTTATCAATATCCCAATGGAAGTGGAAAAACCACTATTTATACCAGTAGCCTATGGTTAGGTGGAATGGATATAAATTCACAGTTACATTTGGCAGCAGAACGTTTTTGTCAAAACGGAACCGATTTTTGGGGTGGTCCTTTAACAACAGATGGTACAGCTTCAACTACATCTACTATAGCTGCAAACTGGGATAAAGTTTGGAAAATAAATAAGCAAGATTTACTTATTTATTTGAATAGTACAGCTTATCCATCAAATCCTCCTGCTTTTGTACTCAATTGGCCGGCTCATGGGGATACTCTTCTGCATCAAAGTTATCAATTAGCTCCTTTTGTAGATGTAAATAATAATGGGAATTATGAACCACTTTTGGGAGATTACCCCAAAATATATGGTGATCAATGTATCTTTTTTATTATTAATGACCAGAAAATACATACTGAAACAGCAGGAATACCTATAGGTGCTGAAATTCATGTTTTTGCCTATGCTTTTGATAATCCTTCTGATTCCTCATTATACAATGCTATTTTTTACAAATATAAAATTATTAACCGTTCAGTAAATACATATACAAATTTCTATTTAGGTCATTTTACAGATATTGATATTGGATATTCTATTGATGATTACGTTGCCTGTGATGTTGAACGATCTACTTATTACGGATACAATGGGAGAGCTGTTGACGGATGGGGTTCGTTTAATTGTTACGATTCTTTACCTCCTGCACAAGGTGTTACAATTTTAGGAGGACCTACAATGGATAAAGACGGTATAGATAATCCAAGCGGAGGATGTGATTTTAGTGTCAATGGATTGAATTTTGGAGATAATATTATTGACAATGAAAGAATAGGTATGAGTCGTTTTATTTATTATAATAATTCTATTCACAATATTTATGGGGAACCTGATACTATATCTCATTACTATAATTTTATGACAGGGTTATGGAAAAATGGAACACCATTAACTTGGGATAGTAGCGGTTATAATCCTCTTTCTTCAACTACAGCAAGATTTATGTTTCCCGGGTTATCGGATACTTTAAATTGGGGAACAGGTTGTGGCGTTAGACCTACACCCAATGATTGGTCTGAGGTTGATATGCAAAACGCTCCAGGTGATAGGCGTGGATTGGCTTCAATGGGACCTTTTACTTTTAATGCCGGAGCTACTCAGTATGTTGATATCGTTTATACTACTGCTACATCTTATAATTTTAAATCTTCTTCTGTAGATGTGATGAAACAAAGAATTGATCATATTCGGGATCTGTTTGTAAACTCTCCGGAAATCTTTCAAGGTTATGTGGGCGTTTCAGAAAAGGAAGAAATGAAGTTTAATATTTATCCAAATCCTGCTTCTGAATATATTATGATTGAAGGAATTGGTTTAAAAAAGTCAAACTACATACTTTACAATATTGTAGGGCAATCAGTTATGGTTGGAAAATTAGAAAATAACAGTTCAAAAATAGATATTGCGAGATTAAATTCAGGCATCTATTTTATGCAGTTAAAAACAGAAAACTTAACCAGAACGATTAAGTTTATTAAAAGATAATGCAATTTGTATTTGTTTTTTGTTTTAAAGATTAATTACCAGACCCATAAAACTATTTTATGGGTTTTTTATTTTTACATACCTTAAACAAAAACTTTCGTACGCTGAATTTGTTTTAAAAATGAAATAAGTTTTACAACAAAAAATTATATAAAAACTAAATCGATTAAGATTAACAATAAATTAATATGTTAATTTATTGAGTTTAAAAGTAATTTGATTAATTTTGGCTTTTAAATTCAATATTATGTTTTTCTTACTATTTTAGCTTAAAAAAACCTTATTTTTCAAGAAAATAATTTTGTCCTTTTTTAAATAAAAATTACAAATGAAAGAAGAAAAAAAAACAGCGTCTTCCAAAATTTCCAAAATAAATGAAACCACAGCATCTCAAGAAATAAATAATCAATATTTACATTCATTTCAACAGCGTGAACATGCTGAGTTTCATAATTGTCATACTTAACAAAGTGTAAAAGATGATATTGCTTTTTTGAAAGTAATTTATAAAGACAAATTAGATCTGTAAGAAGATGATGTAAATATTGATTTGGTCAATAATTTAAAAATGATCAGTAAAGATATCTATTTCTTTCTCAAAACGCTTGAGTATGATTTAACGCCGCAGAATTATATCAAAAGTAAATATGAGTTTATTCGTCACAAAATACCCAATGGAAATCCTCATCTGTTTTATCTGGCCTGGAATGGATTAATCAAAAACGACAGTTTTCGACGATTGTTGCTACAGACATTTAGTTTGAATAAATTCAATGATTTGTTGTGTCCTCAAAATATTCCGGTAGTGGGTTCGCAAATGACACGATACAGAACCAAGCTTGTTTTGGCAAACGACATGGCAACCAATGAGGATGGCACACAGAGAACCACCGGAAGGTTGTTGGATGATGGAAGTGGATTGAATATGAAGGAAGGAATTGTATGGCTTCCCAATGAAAAAGCGATTCCACTTTTTCCTCAGGGTTATGTACCGTTGAATCAAACACAAGTTATTTTAGTTCGTCATGGAAAATCTATCCATGAATCGGGTGGCGAAAATCCTGAATTTGTTGGTTCCGGTTACAGGGATATATGGGATAAAAACAGACGTATTTCCGGTGCTCAAAGTAATTTTTTGAAAGAGGAAGGAATTACAACTGCTAGAGAACTGGGTAAAGATTTTAAAATTGCCGTTGATATCCTTGATAAAAGCGGTTTCCCGTTATGGTCATGGTCAAAAGATTCACCGGTTCCGGTTTATGGAAGTGAATCGGAAAATACTGAACAAACTTCGCGATATTTCTTACAGGAATCCGGTTATACAAATATTGCCTTTAATGCATTGTTTGGATTAAATTCTCAAAAATACGGTGGTTTAACCTTTATGCTTAAAAATGAAGTAACAGCGGCAGCCTTAAAAATATATAGTCATGGGAATGAGCCAGGTGCAGAAGTTAAAACACAGGTTTCAAAGATGTTTAAAAATCGTTTTTATCATTATCCTGAGGGCGAAACATTGTTGGAAGCCGATTGGAGAATTGCATACAGTTTTATTGATTTATTGAATAAAAATCTGGGGAAGAGAATCATGTTATGTGACCATTCCGGTGCAATCAGAGTCTTTGAAGCCATAATAAGAACGCTGGATTTTGCTGAATACAGTACCATTAAACAAGCTCAGGATTCTATAATTGCTTTGTGTTATCAACCGGGTCGCAATTTGCGCTATGATTACCTCCAGAAAAAAGAGTTTCCTTTGCGTAAACGCGAAAAAATAATAAATAACTGTCTATGATGTTTTTAATTATTGCCTTGATCTTATTGATCGTATCAAATTGTATTTTTTTTTATTTGATGATTCGTTTTATGAAAAAATCAGTAACAGATGAACTTACCGGTTTAAATAATTTCAGGTATTTAAAATTATATTTAAAAAACAAAAGGAAAAACAATCAATTAGGATTAGCCATTTTGGATATTAATAATTTTAAAGTATTCAACAATATCAGCATACATAAAGGAGATAACATATTACAAGAGTTTTCTGAAGAAATGAAAATGCTTTTAGGTGAAAATGTATTAATCTGCAGATATCGACTGGGAGATGAATTTGCATTGGTATTTCTCAATAAAAGTAAATCAGAAATTCAGGTCGCATTACAAGTTATGATAACCTATTTTAATACGTTTTTTTTCAAATGTTTGGAAGAAGATATGCCGGACTACAGCATCAGCTTTTGTTATGGAATAAGTGAACTTGCAACAGATGAAGCCAATTTTGAAACTCTTTTTTACAAAGCAGAATCGGAACTTGCAACTGCTAAAAGGGAAAAAGAGTTGAAAATGAGTCAGTAATGTTTATTAAATGGATACTTTTTTCTTTTCAAGCAATTTTATTTCTTCAATACACATTTCTTTATCTACTGCTTTACACATATCGTAAATAGTGAGTAAAGCAATACTCACAGCAGTTAGGGCTTCCATTTCTATACCCGTTTGTCCGGTACATTTAGCATAACCTATTACTTTAACTCCATTTTCTGTCAACGTAGCTTTTACATCTAGTTTACTGATCATCAAAGGATGACACAAAGGAATGAGTTCGCTGGTTTTTTTTCCACCCTGTATACCGGCAATTTCGGCTATGGTGAGCACATCGCCTTTTTTAATCTGGTTTTCCTTAATCAACAGCAAAGTTGCAGCCATGAGACAAATATGGCCACTAGCAATGGCTGTTCTAACCTGATTGGGCTTGGAGCTTACATCCACCATATTGGCTTTTCCTTGCTCATCTGTGTGACTTAATCTGGACATGGGTGTTGGTTGTTGATAAATGGTTAATGGTTAATGGTTATCAAGACGGAAGACTGAAGTCGGAAGACCGAAGACATTTAACTACGGACACGTGGTATTGGTTTTAGGTTTTTCGAAATTCGTAATTTGTAATTCGTAATTTTTTCAGCCTCCGATATTGTTAAAGTGGTTGATTTCGTTAAATGATCCACACTTAGGTTTTTGAGAAGTTGCAGCTAGTAGCGCTTCTTTAATACTCATTTTCCGTATGTCAAATTCTAAGTTGTTGAATAGGCAAGGCTTTATTTTGCCGTCGGCAGTTAAGCGCAAGCGGTTGCAATTTTCGCAATCACCACCATCGCCACCTTCAACAATAGCAAAATGACCTGTCTTTAAGTTCATTTGATGAATAAATCGAACTTCAAGACCGTTGTTTTTACAAAAATCTTCAACGGCCATGGCATCTGATTCTTCTCTGGAATCTTTGATCACACAATTGATTTTGATAGGGGAGAGTCCTGCTTTTTTTGCTTCAAGTATGCCTCCTTTTACTTTTTCGATATCACCACCCCGTGTAATTTCGCGGAATTTATCTGCATCCATTGTGTCTAAACTAATATTTACCCTGTGCAAACCTTTTTCTTTTAATTCTTTGGCAAATTGAGAAAGTAAAATACCATTGGTAGTCATACTCAGATCTTTGATGCCTTTAATAGAAGCTAGCATTTCAATTAAGATCACAATGTCTTTTCTAACCAAAGGCTCTCCTCCTGTAATTCTAACTTTGTTAACGCCTAATATTACAGCTTCTGTCACTACTTCTTTAATTTCCTCAAAGCTTAAAATGCCACTATGAGGCAACAATGTTACACCTTCTTCGGGCATACAATAGGTGCAGCGAAGATTGCATCTGTCGGTTACAGAAATTCTCAGGTAATTTAATGTGCGGTTATAATTGTCTAACATGAACTTTTTCTCCTTTTTTCAAAGCTAAAATGCCTTTTTCCATGGCAATAATTCCATTTGCAAATACGTAGGAATGTATGTGAGCTGAACCATGGTATTCAACAGGAAATACTTCTCCATTTTGAATACTCACAGGTAAAAATGATTTACGTTGGGTTTTTTTACGGTGAAGATCGCTGCCCATTGGTAAAATTATTTCAGAATTTTTAGTCAGATTGCCCATCATCTTTTGAATCAAAGGTTTTACAAGCATTTCAAACTGAACAAAAGATGAAACCGGATTTCCGGGGAGTCCGAATATATATATATTGTCTTTTATACCAAACACAGTAGGTCTTCCTGGTTGAACAGCTATACTTTTGAACAATATATCAATCCCGATTTTCTGCATGATTTCAGGAACATAATCAAACTCGCCCATGGAAACACCACCAGTAAGCAAAACGATATCGTTGTTTTGTAAAGCATTTGAAATTTTTTCAAAAGTAGCTTCTTTCGTATCAGCAGCTATACCTTCATAATAAGCTGAAGCCCCTGCTTTTTCAACCTGAGCCATTAACTGCCATGCATTGGAGTTTCTGATCTGGGAAAGTGCAGGTTTTATGTTGGGTTCAACCAATTCGTCACCGGTAGATATAACGCCAACTTTAGGTTTTGAGTATACTTTAGGTTTCCAGGCTCCAACTGATGCAAGCACTGCAATATGTTGCGGCTGAATCAAAGTTCCTTTTGTTAATACCAAATCATTGATATGTAAGTCTTCTGAAAGATAACAAATATTAATTCCGGTTTTTTCTCTGACAAATCTGATGGTATTATCAATAACTTCAGTATCTTCGACCATTACCACACAATCTGCACCTTGAGGAAGCATGGCACCTGTCATTATTTTAGAACATTGTCCTTGTGAAATTACTTTTTCAGGACTTTTTCCTGCAGGAATGATTTCTATGATTTCCAGATTTATTTTATTGTTGAAATCATCTTGCTTACAAGCAAAACCATCAACAGCTGATTTATCGAAAGGTGGCATATTCATATCAGAATATATGTCTGTTGCCAATACCCTGTCCACTGATTTGAGCAATTCAACTTCTTCAAAAGGTAAAGGTTGTGCTGAATTCAATACTATTTTTAATGCGTCCTCAAAAGCGATCATAACTTACCTGATTCTTTCTTTATTTAATCTTCTTCATTTTAAAATCAATCCTTTTTCCATAACCTTCAATCCAGGCGAATAATGATTTTTTATTTAACTTCAAATAATTGACAGATGTCGGAAAATCATGGGAGAGATTTTCAAATCTAAATAGATTTTTGTCTGCATTTTCAGCTAATTTAAACCTAACTGCTTTTCCATTATTTTGTCCAACAACTTCGGCTATATAAAATATTCCATTTATTGTTTTCACTATTGAAATTTGCTCATTGATTATGGTATCATTTAATTTTATTGTATAGGATCTTCCTTTTAATAAGGTGTCGTTGACCCAATTCCATTCCTCTATGGTATTTTCGGGAGAGTTATCACATTTCCAAATTCCTGTAAGCCAGCTAAATTTCTTTAGATTATCAATCTTTTGAATTTTACTCTGTCCGTTTACGATAGTGCCAAAAAAGAATAGAAAAAGTATTGAAATTCCTGTAAGTATGGTTTTATTCATCTGGAATAAGTATTTTGTATAAGGATTTATTTATGATTAATACAATAAGTTTGATGAAATTAAAATTTATTAAAATGTCAAAATCAACCCAAAACTAGGCATAAAAGGAAGTTGATTTACGCGCTCGTTCCGGAGTGTATTAAAGTAGAACAGATTATCCCTGTTGTATGCGTTGGTGATACTTAAGTTCATTTCTAATGTTGAGTTTTTAGCAATTTCAAATTTCTTTTTCAGTGTAAAATCCAACCGGTGGTATTCAGGTAATCTTCCTTTGTTGTATTCATCATAAAGTGTTCCTATATTTCCATTGGTAGTAGTAATGTCTTGATTGATGTCAGAAAATGGTAGCTTTTCATAATTCCCAGTTGTTTTTGTAAAAGGAAAACCTGAACCATAATTCCAACGTATATTTACTTCCCAATCTAATTTAGCCCCTATTACATAAGATAATAACAAATTAATATTGTGGCGTCTGTCGAAATGTGGAACATAGTCTTCTAATTCATCGCTACGGTTTACAAATCCTAACGAATAAACTGCCCAGATGTAAATTCTTTTGTAATCGTATTTCATGCTGTAATCCAAACCGTAGGCATTTCCATTTTCGATAATAAAATCTTTGCGTAAATATTCAGATTTATAAAGTGGGTTTGCTACACCGTTAATAAACTTATCAGTATATGGTGAAACATCATTAAAAATTTTGTTTCTGTTGATGTTGGAGAGCTGGGAAAAGTTTTTGTAATAACCTTCCAGATTAATCGTTAAATGGCTCATGATATCATATTCTATACCTAAAATAGCATGTTGTGCTTTTTGAAGTTTACTGGTGATGTCATCGCCTTTGTATTTTTCAGGTAAATTTTCGGGACCTGATAAAAAGCCATAGAAAAGATTCACCACATCTCTGTCTGATTTAGCATCAATCAGGTTTTGTGAATAAATTCCTCCTGCAAATTTTATTCTGATTTTATCTGAAGCTAAAAATTTCATGGCATATCGAGGCTCTATTACCATTTCTGAAAGTGACGCATAATATTGAAGTCTTATACTTGGTTCAAACAAAAACTTTCCAACAGTTGATTTGTATTTAAAAAAACCTGCAATTTCTGTTGTGCTTTCCGATTGTCTGAGTTCACGTTTTACTGCATTATAAAAGGTGTAATCTGTTTTAAAGCCTTGTAATTCAATGCCATATTTAAACTGGTCTTTACCTAAAAAATAAGTGAAGTTTAAACCCATATTGAATCCATTGATTTCACTTTGCTTAGGTAAAGCATCTTTATCTACCATTGTAATGATATAGTTTGAATAAGCTACAATCCCTTCCATCAGAACGGAAGAATTGGATGGAACGACGATGAAATTAGCTCCAAAACCTGAAGTTTTCCAGTTAAAATCAGCCAACGCCTGATAGTTTTTTACATTATCTTTAAAATGGAAACCAAACAAGTTTAACTTACTGCCATTATTACCAATAAAAGATAATTTTGCATATAAATCGGTGAAATTAAATGGTAAACCAGCTGTATCAATGTATTTATAAAAGATTTTAGAGCTTTCGGCTAAATAAGAATTTTTGGCAGAAAAAATAAATGAAGTGGAGTTTGAGTTGTTGTTTTTTTCTTTGATAATGGGACCTTCGAGTAACAAACCTGCTCCAAAAGTACTGGTACTGAATTTACCTCCTAAGCGTTTTTTATTACCTTCTCGGGTTTTAATGTCCATTACTGAAGAAATTCTATCACCGTATTCTGCTCCAAAACCTCCGGTGTATACATCAGCATTGCGGATAATTTCTGTATCGAATACGGAAAATAGTCCTATGGAATGAAATGGGTTGTAAATAACCATACCATCGAGTAATACTTTGTTTTGAATAGGAGAGCCTCCCCTAATGTATAACTGACCACCCTGGTCTCCGGTAAAGATAACACCGGGGATCACCTGCAGATATTGAGCTAAATCGGCTTGACCACCAATACTGGGTATTTGTTTTAGTTGCTTGGGTGTTACTTTGGTGACAGAAGTTTTGGTTTCCTGCCTGGCTTCTTCTCTTTCTGCTGAAATATTCACTACATCCAATGTGTATGCTGCCTTTGTAAGAATGAGTTTTTTTGTGATTACTTCATCTACTTTAACAGTAACTGGCATTATTATTGAATCGTAGCCTAAATACGTAACCATCAGTGTGTAATTTCCAGGTGGTATTTTGGAAATTACAAAATAACCATTTACATCTGTGGTTCCTCCAATGGAGGTTTTTTTTAAATAAACATTGGTAAAAATAATGGGTTCGCCGGTTTCCTTTTCATATACAAAACCTTTTATGGTTCCATATTGTGCTTGTACTGTTTTGTTGGAAAAGAAAAAGAAAAAAGTGATAATGAAAAATATTTTAAATGTATTGTTTATGAATGACATAGTATGAGAAATTAAAGCGAATTTATAGCATTATTATTTAGCAAAGTTAATTTTTTTTATCAAATTCATATTATAATATTGAAATAAAAGATGATAAATATATTTCCGGAACTCAATTATATCGTCAGTATGCAGTATAAAAGTACATTCTTTTATTGATTTATAGTATAAAAATTAATGTAATATTTTAAAAATCAATTCTTTCATCAATTCTCCATCTGTAGCAGATACATTATCGACACCTTTTGACTTAACATCGTATTCTCTTAATAAAGCAATAATTTGATGCAATTGTATTCTGGAATATTTATTTGAAGCTGTTTCATAGTCTTTTACAAAGTAAGGATTTACACTTAGTACAGAAGCTGCATTTCTTTGTGATTTATCCGTTAATTCAATGTAGGTTAATACTTTGACAAAATAGACATAGAGTATGGGTAATATTTTTACCAATGGATTTTCTTTTGGATTGGAAGTAAAATAATTGATGATCTGGTTCGCTTTGAGCACATCTTTAGTTCCTAATGCTTTTTGCAACTCAAATACATTAAAATCTTTACTGATACCTATGTTTTCTTCAATAAGTTCTGGAGTAATCGTTGTATTTTGAGGAACATTGATGATCAGTTTGATGATTTCATTTACAATTTTTTGTAAATCAGTTCCTAAATAATCTGCCAGTAATTTACAAGCATCGGTTGAAATCTGATATTGTTTCTTTTTTAAATAATTGGTAATCCAAGCAGGTATTTCATTATCATAAAGTTTTTTGGATTCAAAAAAGACACCTTTTTTATCGATATTTTTTTTAAAAATGGTGCGACCGTCCACTTTTTTATACTTGTAGCAAAGTACTAAAATTGTAGATTGCTGGATGTTGTCTAAATATGTATTGAGTTCTTCAATTTTTTCAATTCCTTGTGCTTCTTTTACAATCACAACTTGGTAATTGGCCATCATAGGGAATCGTTTGGCGCTGTTAATAATTGTAGCTACATCAACATCTTTACCATATAATACACTTTGGTTAAATTCCTTTTCATCCTCGGTGAGGGTGTGTTTTTCAATATAATCAGCAATTTCATCAATATAGTAAGGCTCTTCGCCAGCTAATAAATAAATAGGACGATATATTTTGTTTTTTAAATCTGTGAGAATTTGATCAAATGTCATGAAAATTAAAAATTAAAAATTAAAAATTAAAAAGTAGCACTTCGACTATGCTCAGTGACCGCACTTCGACTATGCTCAGTGACCGCACTTCGACTATGCTCAGTGACCGCACTTCGACTATGCTCAGTGGCCGGATATTTTGTCTTTGATCTTCCGTCTCAATAATCCGGCAATTAATATTGATTGTTATAGTCAAAATATAAATGCTTGACAGTTTGTCCTTTATTGATTAATTGCTTTAATGAATCAATACCGATATCGAGATGCTCTGCTAAATATTTATCTGAAACTTTTTTATCAATTTCTTCTGTTTTTACACCTTCTGAAATCATAGGCTGGTCAGTAACCAATAATAATGCTCCTGAAGGGATGTGATTGTAAAAACCAACTATAAAAATTGTAGCAGTTTCCATATCGATGGCCATCGCACGCATGGTCCGGAGATAGACTTTGAATTCCTCATCATGCTCCCATACTCTGCGATTGGTGGTATAGACGGTACCTGTCCAGTAATCTCGGTTATAGTCTCTGATTGTTGTGGAAATAGCTTTTTGCAGGTTAAATGCCGGTAAAGCAGGTACTTCCTTGGGGAAATAATCTCTGGATGTTCCTTCGCCTCTGATAGCTGCAATGGGCAGAATTAAGTCGCCTAAATTGTTTTTCTTTTTTAAGCCTCCGCATTTTCCAAGGAATAATACAGCTTTTGGATGAATGGCACTTAATAAATCCATGATAGTGGCAGCATTAGCACTACCCATTCCAAAGTTAATGATGGTAATGTTATTTGCAGTAGAACTCTGCATTGCTTTTTCGTTACCCATGATAGGTACTTTAAATTTAGCCGAAAACAATTCAAGGTATTTTGAAAAATTGACTAAAATTATATATTTACCAAAATCTTTTAATGCTGTTCCTGTATAGCGTGGTAGCCAGTTTTCAACAATTTCTTCTTTTGTCTTCATACCGAAATACTTTGTTTATAATAGAAAATAGAGTACAAATTTACATATTTTTTGATAGTCTTGAATTGTTCTTTATGAAAAACATAATGTATGTATGCATTATTACTTAAAACAAATAGTTTAAATTAATGTAAAATGCTGAATTTCCGTCTTGTGGGTCGTAAGCCCTGCCATATGTGAAATTAATTATAAAATTTGAATTCAATACAAAATGCAAGCTACTTCCGTAACCAATGTGCAATTTTTCTTTATTGTCATCAATGTTGTAATTTTGTGGGATATTTTTTTTGTTAAAGGTATAAGGTTGAATCACTTCGCCTAAGTCAGTAAAACCACTTAATGCAATGTAGAAATTTTGGTTGAATAAACGGGTGCGTAAAAATTTCCACCGAAGTTCGAAATTGCTATAAAACATACCTTCTCCAACCAATCGATTGCGCAATACACCTCTTATGGTTTTGGCTCCACCTAATCCGTCTTGTGTAGGTTTATTGGATGCAAATAAAAATGGCAACATGTAAAATGGCATTTCTCCTGCTATTTTGCCTTGATAGGCTATCCTGCATGCCAGATTCAATACTTCCCTTTTCAGTGTAAAATACTGACGATGACTAATGGCAAATTGCGCATAGTTGTATTTATTTCCAATAATGGAAGGAGACAGCAACAACAAGGCTTCCGACCAGATACCTCGCATTGGATTTGGCTCATTATCACGGGTATCGTAAACAAGACCTATTTTGATAATTTGAGTGGTTCCTCCGGTTTGCTGTTCTTTGGGAATGATTCCCCAATTTTTATATTTTTCAAATAAGCTTGTTGTCGTATCAACAGCAGGAAGAATTTTGTCAGCATCTTGACCTTTATTCAATTTATTAATATCAACGTTTCCAATATTGTTATCGTATAAACCATATCCCAATACCCATTGCAAGGCTTTATCCTTGCGTAAACTAAGAAAATCAAAAGTTAAACGAAACAATTGCCGGTTGATGCGATAATACATACGTGATAAATATGATATATTGTTTGGGTCATCTACCTCGAAATTGTGATTATAAGTAGCCTGGTAACCGTTAAAACCATAAAAATCCAAGGCTTGTTCCTGGAAATAGCTTATGTCACCTGTAAAACGTATGCCTTTTATCAAATATTTAGAATCATAAGTAATCTGATTGATTCCGCTTCCTTTTGTTGTTCTTGTCCATTCCAGATAAATGGAATGACGATAACCGGGGTATAATGTGCCATTTCCGTAATCAAACAGGTTGAGAACAGCCCCATACTTAAACCCAATATCAGAATCAAAGGCTATGGCCGGGATTGCGGCAAAACTCCAGCCTTTAATTTGCTTTTCTTTAGTTAAGGTGGTTGCAGTTGTGTCCTTAGTTTGTTGACTGAAAACAAATAGAGGGAACAAAATACAAAACAAAACGATGTATAAATTTTTTTTCAAAATGTTATAGTGTTGAATCAATATAGGTTAACAAAATAATTAAATCATTCTCATTCTTAGGAGAAATCTTTTTATCTTTAATAAATTTCTGTATTTCAGGATTATTGTTAAATGAATTTATAAACTTCTTTTTGTTTTTATTTACTAATTTAAGTTCATTATTGATAAATAAATAATAATTCTTTACTATCATTAACTCATCATCTCTGCTTCCAACGTCCAGTGCTTCATTGTATTTGGCTTCTTTTACTTTAGCAGAATAGTTACACAGAAGAGATGTTTTTTTATTATAAACCACTTTAGAAAAACCATTTAATATATAATCACCTAAAGCATTTCGTGTAATAAAAACTTCATTTTTTTCTTTTAATTTTAATAAACTTGTCAGATGAGCCGGTAATATTTTAATTTCAGCAACATCCTTAATTTCAATAACATTGTATAAAACATCAATTTTAACATACACATTTTGGATGACCCCTGAATCTTTAATAATTTTTATATCAGCAAGTTGCCAATCGTCGTAAATATAACTTGAGCCTGTTATGGTTTTGTTGTAACTCTTTTCAGTAATATTATAAGTATCAAATCGGAGTGTCTGAGGAGTGTTGCCAGTTTCGGTATAAATTATCTGACTGATAGCAACTTTGGTAAGTAGAAAAAGACCAACCATAAAACTTCCAGTAATGCTTTTCTTTGAAAATAAAATCATTTTTTTATATATTTGAGAGATTAATGAAATCCTTTTTTTAGGTAAAGATACTAATTTATCGATTAATACCTTTAATTTCACAATATATGCTGTACCAAATTCAATACGTTTAATCAGATGAAAATATTCAATCCTGATAAATACTTATTTTTTTTGTAAAAATACAATTCCTTTTCATACTATTGACATTTGAATTAAGAAAAAGATTGTAGATTTGTAAAATTAAATTAATTATTTATGATTCCGCTTAATTTCCCATCATTTCCATTTAAAATTAGAAAAACACAGAAAGGTGAAGAGATTTTTGATATAATCCGGAAGAAATATGTTGCATTTACTGAAGAGGAATGGGTAAGGCAGCATTGTATTGCCTATCTGATCAGTGAAAAAAAATATCCTGCATCACTTATGGCAGTAGAAAAAGGACTTAGCGTAAACGGACTTAAGAAAAGAACTGATATTGTTACTTTTACAAAGGATGGAAACCCTAAACTGATTGTTGAATGTAAAGCTCCACATATTGAGATTACGAATGATACATTTGATCAGATTGCTCGTTACAACATGACGTTGAAAGTTAATTATCTATTGGTTACCAATGGATTGCAACATTTTTGCTGTGTTATTGATCATCAGGAAGGCAGTTACAGATTTTTGGAAGAAGTGCCTGAGTATGGTCAGTGAAGAGTGAAGAGTGAAGAGTGAAGAGTGAATAGAGAATAGTGAATAGTGAATTTATTTATCCCGACGGGTACGAAGTTCCCGACGGGTTAAATAAGAAGTAATCAATTATTAGTGAACAGTGAATAGTGAATAGTGAACAGTGAATAATAACTATTAACCATTAAATCAATCCCGAATAACAATTTCTAACTCATGCTTCGACTCCGCTCAGCAACAACTTCGTAAGAAATTGTAAATCGGGACTAAGCTATCGCTTAGCATACTTCGTAAGAAATTGTAGCTCGGGACTGAGCAAAAGCTCAGTAACCATTAACCAAAAACAAAACAAAGATGAAAGCAATGATATTTGCAGCTGGTATTGGATCGCGATTGAGACCGCTTACCAATGATGTACCCAAAGCTCTGATTCAGTTTAATGGAGAACCATTGATTGCAGGAGTTATAAAAAAACTTGTTAATGCAGGCGTTACAGAAATTGTGGTCAATTTACATCACTTTGCCAATGAATTACGCGATTATCTGAACGGTAATAAATGGAATGCTGATATTTATTTTTCGGACGAAAGTCGATTTTTATTGGATACAGGAGGTGGTTTAAAAAAAGCGGCTTCATTCTTTAACGACGGCAAGCCATTTTTTGCTTACAACGTTGATATTTTATCTAATATTGACCTTGTGAAATTGTATCAACAACACCTCGAAAACAATGTTGCTGCAACATTGGCTGTAAGAAACCGAAATAGTTCCCGTTTTTTGCTTTTTGATCATGAGAATTATTTATGTGGATGGGAAAATATAATCAGTAACGAGTTACGACTTGTAAAAGGTCGAAGAAAGAACTTGCATTCACTGGCATTTAGCGGGATTCAGGTAATTGATCCTGTAGTTATTGAACAAATGGCTGAAGCCGGAAGGTTTTCCATTATAGACGTATATCTCAGGATAGCCAATTCATCCAGGATTAAGGCATTTATTCATGATGATGACTACTGGTACGATTTGGGAACCATCAAACAGTTGGAAGAAGCAGGAGGATTTATAAAAAGCTTACAATAAATAAGATATGAAGACATTTTTGGAAAAAACGGCTGACTATATTTTTGATCAATATCAAAATGATCTGGAAAATGTTTGTATTATTTTACCTAATCGCAGAGCTAGTCTGTATTTAAAGAAATTTATTTCCGAAAGAGCACAGAAAAATATATGGTCACCTCAGATATTTGCTGTAGAAGACTTTATTGCAGCTATTTCAGATAAAGTAATAGTGGATAATGTTACCCTTTTGTTTGATTTGTACAACATCCATCTCGAACTGGAGAAAGGTGAAGTCCGCAGTTTCGAAGAATTTATGAGTATGGGTGAAATGATGCTGCACGATTTCAACGAAATAGATTTGTACTTGGTGGATGCCAATAGTTTATTCAGCTTTCTGAGCGAAACAAAAGCTATCAGTCTTTGGAATCTGGATGGCAAAGAGCTAACTCCTTTTCAACAAAAATATCTGAAGTTTTACAATTCGCTCTACACTTATTATCAATTGTTGAATGAGCGGTTACTGGAACGCAATCAAGCTTATCAGGGGCATTTATATCGTTATGTGGCAGTAAATATTGCTGAAAAGATTCATGACATTTCATGGAACCAATTGGTATTTGCAGGATTTAATGCGTTGACTACTTCGGAAGAGACGATTATCAAGTATCTTACTAAAGAAGGTATCGCTAAAACATTGTGGGATGCCGATGAATATTATCTTCACAATCCACAACAGGAAGCCGGAAAGTTTTTAAGAAAATATTCGGAATTTTGGTTAGATGCAGATTTTGACTGGATTGAGCATGATTTTAAAACCAGTGAAAAGGAAATCAACATCATTGGCGTACCTATGAAAATAGGACAGGTAAAATATGCCGGCAATATATTGAAAGATATTTATAACGAAAATGGTAATTTTGAAAATACAGCATTGGTGTTGAACGACGAAAATCTGTTGATTCCCATGTTACATTCAGTTCCCGAAGAATCAAAGGCATTTAATGTAACCATGGGTTTGCCTTTCAAACATGCGGTTTTGTACAATCTTGTAGATTCAGTATTACTCATGCACGAAAACAGAATAAGACTCTCCAATCCAGAAAAAGGGCAGAATGGATTTTATTTTAAAGATATCAGCAAAGTATTGAGTCATCCGTATTTAATGAGTGAATATGATTTTGAAGGAATGATTAAAAGTATTGGCACTTCCAATCGTATTTTTTATGATTCAGGTGAATTGATCAAACGCATTCAAAGCATTGTTCCTGAAGATGATTCCATTATTAGTAATATTTTTTTAATCTGGGAAAGCCCTAAAGATGCCATTGAGCATTTAAAAGTCCTGACCGATCAGCTACATAAGCGTTTTAAGTCTGAAGAAAACCGTTTTCTAGAAGATGAATATCTGTATCATTTTGCAAAATTGCTTTTTCAATTGGATAGCTTACCCGAAATGCATCAGTCGTTTATTACGGTCAAGACATTCAGAAAGATTTTTACACGGTTGGCAGCACTCACCAGCATTCCTTTTTATGGAGAACCATTGGAAGGATTGCAGATTATGGGGATGTTGGAAACACGAACACTCGATTTTGAAAATATTGTGATGCTTTCGGTAAATGAAGGTATTTTGCCTGCTTCACGCAGCTTTAATTCATTTGTGCCACTGGACATAAAACGTCAGTTTGGTTTGCCTGATTATGCGGATAAGGATGCTATCTTTGCCTATCACTTCTATCGGTTGTTACAGCGTGCTAAAAAAATATTTATATTGTACAATACCGAGGCAGATGAGTTTTCAGGAGGAGATATGAGCAGGTTTATTTATCAGATTGTAAATGAGTTGCCTAAATACAATTCAAATATTGTTATTCGTGAACAATTTTTGAATATTAACGCCGGGGATAGTTTGCAAAATAAAGCCATTCAGATTATAAAACATGAGAACATTCTCAAACGTCTGAACGAAATGGCTGTTAAAGGCTTTTCGGCAAGTGGCCTGAATACCTATGTCAACTGTTCATTGCAGTTTTATTTTAAATATGTAGCAGGTATTGATGAACCGGAAGAAACTGAAGAAACGATTGCAGCAAATACTTTGGGTTCAACCGTTCACGGAGTGTTAGCTGAACTTTTTCAACCTTTTATCAATAAAATTATTCATGCCGATGATGTAAAATCCATGTTGCCTTTGATAGATGAGCTGACAGATAAACATTTTAAAGAATGGTACAAGGACGGCGATATTAGTTTTGGAATCAATTTGTTAACAGTAAAAATGGCAAAACTTTTTATTGTCAATTTATTGAAAAGTGAAGCTGTTCAAATTGAAAAAATGGCAAAGGAAAATGTTTTGTTAACCATCAATATGCTGGAACAAAAACTGGAATGTATTATAGAATGTTTTATAAATGATCAAATCCCTTTTGTCAGGATTAAAGGTTATGTGGATAGGGTAGACAGCACTTCCGGATTTATCCGTATTATTGATTACAAAACAGGAAATGTTCAGCCAAACGAACTAAAACTTACGGAACCTGATTTGTTACGCTCAGAATCTAAATATGCCAAGTGTCTGCAGTTATTGATGTATGCTTTATTGTATTCAAAAGAACATCCCGAAAATGATAAACCATTACAAGCTGGAATTATGTCGCTGCGAAATCATTCAAAAGGATTTATGAAGGTAAGTTATGACGGTAATGAAGATTTAATGGACCAGAATTTACATGAATTTGAAGAAATTCTCAGCCAATTGTTTCTTGAAATCTTTGATTCGTCATTACCGTTTAGCCAAACAGAACATGAGGAAAATTGTCAGTATTGTGCTTTTAAAGAAGTATGTGGGAGATAAATGAAGTCGGAAGTCCGGAGTTTGTAGACCGAAGAAAAAAAGGAAAAAGGGAAAGAAAATTGTGCTTTTGCTTAGTCCCGAGCTACAATTTCTTACAAACGGTTACTGAGCTTCGGTCACTTAGTTTGTCGAAGTGTCGAAGCAAGAGTTAGAAATTGTTATTCGGAATTAGTAATTAAGTTACTGATTACTGATTACTATTCACTCTTCACTATTCAATTCAATGATTTTTAATCTCTATTAAATAATCGTTTAATTAAACTTTCTCTCTTATACGAAGAAATATTTTCACCTAATACATCAGCATATAAAAGCTGATATTTGATTTTTTTTATATTTAAAAGGGATGAATTAATGGTAAGTCCCAATGAAAAGTGTGGTCCGTAAAAATTATCTTCCGAAATGCTCCAGTTCAGATTATGTATATTGCATTTAAATTCAATCATGTCACCAACATATTTGTTTTTTAATTTTTCGTAAAAAGTTGATTTGTCGTAATTGATTGTAAAATGGATATGCAACCTTGTATTATAATGTGGGTGTAAGCAATCGTAAAAAGTATCTTTGAGTAGTGTGAGTTTTCTTGATTCAGTATCAAGTTTTGCCCGGTCATCACCATAATAATTTGCTGAGGCTTCAATCGTATCTTCAGTAATATTAATAATAACAGCGTGGCATAAAATATCTTCACCAACAAAAGATTTTTCTTCTTTTATTTTTAAAAATTTTTTAGTGTCATTCTCCCATTCTTTTTTTTGAATAGAAGTAAGATTATTTGGCATTTCGGGCATGACCTGACGATACCATTGATAGATTTCTTTTAATTCTGTCATATTAATAAAACTATTTTTGATAAAAGTCTGTAAATAAAATACTTATACATTTTGTAATTAATCTTGAATAGAGGATGGAATATACATTATGAATCCGTTAAACAAAATTGTTGATTGATTAGTTAAACTTACTTTTCATCGGCTTGTATCTATAAAACTGTTTTCTTTTAATTCAACACAAAGATAATACTTTTTTTTATCTTATCAGTACTAATTTATTTTTCCATTTCTTTCTGTTCTAATTATATAGATTAATTTCAAAAAAAAAATTAGTTCAGATTTATAGGATGATTAGTATAATCGAATAGCACATCTTTTTATATTTATCTATTCATAATATATTGACAGAAAAGCTATAGTATTAAGTGGAGAAAGTGTTACTGTAAGCAATTGTTTTTGTTTTCCTTTTCCTTTTCTGTTGCCTGGCAAGAGAAGAATATTGATAACACCTTCTTTGCCAGGATCAACAGGGGTTTCTTCAAAATAAAATTTAACACAATCACAATCTGCACTTATATTATTTATTGTAAACGGAACTTTCCCTGCATTTTTGAAACGAATACTAAAAGCATTGTCTGATTGATCATTTAATTTGCCATAATCAATTGAGTCGGAAACAAATTTGATTACGGGTGTTGAGTCCATTACATTAACCATTGAATAATCGTAATAAAGAATTTGAATTTTGCGTTCCATAGCGGCTGCTTTGCTATACACTGAATTTCTTAGATCGTTTGGATTATCGCTAACCGTTTTACTAGCCAAGCTTTTCCCTAAAGGTTCTTCGTATACAATTAGTTTTCCAATAGAATCATTTTTTTCGTTCAAATAAGGTTCAAATACGCCTTCGTTATATTCTTTTAAATAGTTTCGTAAACTTGCAATACGTCTTTTGGTAAGATTTATATTGTATTCATCCGAATTAAGCGGACTGGCATAACCTTTAACAGTAATGCGGATTTCGTTTCCTTTTTGTAAGTCGCGCAGCAACAGGCTTGTAAACAACTCCAACTTTTTAAAGCCATTGAGTACTTCAATTGTAAAAAACGTGTCTATGTCGTTAATCGCTTTTTGTTTGTCATATCCTTTCAAACCTTTGGCGTATTCTGATTGATAAACATCTTTCATAGCATAATAATCAGCCAATGTTTGTTTGTAGTTTTTGTTGGTTGTAGTATTCATGCTTTTTTGATCGGGCTCATCATTATGAAAATACAAGGTTAGCGGAAGTAATTTTTTGATGCTTTCTTCAATTGTAATGGTGTCTTTAACTTCTATTGTTGTTTGTTTTATTTGTTTATTTTCGTGAATTTTGTAAGCGTAAATGTCGTTGCAACAAGTTTCTCCTTTGATAAAGTATGAACCACGACGGTTTGATGTTAAATAACCTTCGTTGGCCGATTCGTTTACAGTAAAATATAAATCATTATAGCTTGTGTTTATAGGAAAACCAAGGTTTTCGGGAGCTGTCCATTGATTTAAATCACCATTGGATCTAAAAATATCATATCCTCCAAAACCAAAGTGCCAGTCGGAAGCAAAATACAGGTTTTGTGACTTTGTATCATAAAAAGGAGTGATTTCATTACCTGGTGTATTGATTCTGCTGCCTAAATTAACGGCTTGTTGAAATTCTCCATTGTTGTTAATTGCGTACCAAATATCTAATTGTCCAAATCCTCCGGGACGATTGCTCGAAAAATAGAGTACTTCATTTCCATTATTAGTTGTAATACATGGTTGTGTGGATGTATATCCTGTTAAATTTATTTTTTCGTTTAATTTTTTAGGTTTGTCCCATTTCCCTTTTTTAAGTTCGCTCACATAAATTGCACATATCATTTCTGCTGTTCCGTTTGAGGTACATCTTGTAAAATAAGCGTGTTTATTTATATTGTCAATATTCAGATTGGCTGTATGTATTTCGTCGTTATTGATTTTGCCTTTTAGTTCACGACCTGATGAGTAACCAGCAACAGAAATCCATGAATAATAAACTTTTGAGAGGTAAGCATCCGGTAAAAAACTCTCAAAATCATTGGCTGTAAATTGTCTCAAAGATGAATAAATCAACATGGTGTCACCTGATTGTTGTGCTCCAAATTCAGAAAACGGTGTATTGACATTTTTACCTAGATGCGTAATTTCTGCATTTATTGAATCATTGATATTTTCAGAAGCCCAATTACATGAATTTATTTCCTGTAGTGCTTTTTGTGAAAAGAAATCTTGTTTAGACTTATATTGATTGTAAAAATATTTATAATTACGGATGGCAAGTCCATATTTTCCGTTGTATTTGTTCATTTCGGCATTATAAAAACCACACAATGGAAATCTATTGGTTTCATCTCTTGCTAAAATATAAGAATACCAGAATTCGGCATCGCTGTAATTATTGTATAACCTATTGGCATTTGCATATTGATAAGCGATGTCTAAATTATTACTGTCTTTATCCAGAATTTTTTTGTAATAAACAGTTGAGTTATAATAATCGCCTAAATTGTATGCTTCATCTGCAGTTTTCTTAAAATCTTCATCTGATTGTGCACACAAACCGGTACTATAAATTAGTATCAGCACAAAGAAAATGATTTTACAAAACAATACAAAGTGCTCAAAATAACCTTTTTGATTGAAGAGAAATTGATATGTATTAATTTTTATGATCATGGGTTTTTATAGTTGTCAATTGCTTAATTCGAGTAGGACAAATGACGATTTATAATCTAATTTTTTTTAATAATGATGGATTGTAATTGTAAAACGGATTTTTTAAATTCATAATTATTGTTGTTGAAATGCTTTCTCATTTAAATAAACTGAACAAATGAATAATTTATATTATTTCAATTTTAAATTTAAAAGATAGGGCAGGGGATTTCTTTAGTTTTCCTGTGACGCAACTGGTTCACAATATATATGACAGATATTTCGTAACCTCCTAAGTATTTACTCGCCGGGTTCAGGTCGGAAATATTGAAATCGTAGCTCAGACCAATATTCCATTTTCTTTGGTCTAAACCTGCTTTCAAAATAAATGCATCTTGATTTCTCAGGAAAGCGCCTACATTAATAGCTGAATAATAATAGGGACTATTGTTATAAATGAATTTAAAATCAGCACCAATACACACCTCTGTGTAAGTTCCTTGTTTCATCACAAGTATAGAAGGAAGTATATCTGTGTTTGGACTTAATCCAATGGAAGAATTTGCATAGATGACAAAACGTGTATTTAAAATAACACCATCATTATCAAAAAATGAAAGAGAGGGTTGATTTAAGTGAAATGCAGCAATGCCACCATTAAAAATCAATTGATCTTCTAATTGCAAAAACCAATGAACTCCAGTTGATATATCCAGATATATATAACTGTTTCTGTTGAAATTTTCTCCATTGTTAAGGCCTGGATCATAAAAATCACCGTTGTATTGATTGTCGAAATTCAATTGACTATAGTCGAAACGGTGTTGAGCTCCACCGCCTTGTAATCCAAATGAAATAAAGTGACTATTTCTTCTGTTAAGGCCTTTGGTATAGGAAAATGAAAGACTGGACTGAGTAGTTCCCATACCTGCATCACCGGCTCTGTCGTTGTTAAATACGATACCGAATCCTATGATGTCTTGTTTGAATTTTCTTTTGAGTAACTGCATATCAAAAGAACCGGAAAAAGTGCTGTAAGGTTTGGTAACCGATGTCCATTGATTTCTGTGATTCAATACAAATCTGTATTGACCTCTAAAAAATCCGGTTTGAGCAGGATTTAAATTTAAAGGAGAGTTTGTATACTGCGAAAAATGAATATCCTGTCCTGTCAGCCAAAATGGAAACAGCACAACAAGTAATAATAGTAGATAACTTTTGCAGGATTGAATGTTCACAACTTTATCGTATCAATGTTATATTTCCTTTTTTCTCAAAGTACTTTTGGTTTTGGCATCTACCCTTAAAATAATACACAAAAACACCCGGTTGACAATAAGATCCTTTAAACCTGCCATCCCAACCATTTTGGGTTGAATTGCTTTCAAAAACTTTTTCGCCCCAGCGATCGAATACTTTTATATTCATTTCATCCAATATCTCACTGCGAACAAAAAATACATCATTCTGCAAATCATTATTCGGCGAAAATCCATTGGGAATAAATATATAAGGTTCACCACACAATTGATCTATAACGAAAATGGTTATGGAGTCAGAATGTTTACATCCGTACTGATCGGTAATTGTTAAATAATAAGTAGTAGTGGTTAAAGGCATGGCAATAGGGTCAGCAGTATTGGCATTGTAGAGTCCTGTTGAAGGAAGCCAGTTGTAGTTAACATTATTAAGGTGTGATGCATGCAACTGTGTACTTAAATCTTTAAAAATAGTATCCTGATCAGCCCAAACCGATACATTTGTAAAAATACTGTTTATAGAAATGCTAGCTGTATCTTCGGCTTTGCAGTTTTTTTGATCGGTAACTGTTACTGAATATAACCCTGGGCATAAACCGTTGATAATACTGTTGGTTTGAGTGGTGTTCCATAAATAAGTATAAGGTGGATTGCTACCTGAGGCATTGGCACTGATACTTCCAATACAAACGCCTTCGCAGGGTATATGATTTACCGATGGATTAATGAGCAATGGGGTAGGGTTGTTTAGTGTTAACGTAGCAAAAGATTTACATTGTATGGAATCGGTAATTATTACAGAGTAAACACCGGCACAAAGCATAAAAACAGTATCATTAACAGAACCGGTGTTCCATGAGTAGGAATAGGGTGGCGTGCCTCCTATTGGAGCAATAATGACCATTCCATTGCATGAATCATGACAACTGGGATTCTGTGTAATTGCAGGAATAGAAATAAATATAGAACTGACGTTCACGCTATCAATACCTTCGCACCATTGATTTTTTATTTTAACCCAAAATGTAGAACTAGCTGTGATATGAACGACGACTGAACTATTGTTTAAATTTGGATTTAACGTATCTGAAAAATTATGATTCGATGACCAGATGTATTGTACCTGATTTTCAAGAGTGAAAGCAGTTAAAAGTGTAGAATCTGAACATATAAGTGTATCATTTCCTGCATCTACATTCATTTCATGAACTTCCACCAATTGTGTAATGGTATCGGTACATATTCCGTTTGAAACTAACAAATGATAAGTAGTTGAAACCGGAGGACTGGCAAATGGGTTAGAAACAGTAGTGTCACTAAGGTAATTAGTTGGTGTCCATTTATAGGTATATGCAGGATTACCATTTGGAGGAATACCAATCTGGTTGTTGTTTCCCAAGCAATTATCTACTTTTGGGATGGCATAAGTAGTGTCGTCTAAAACAAAAATCTGTTTGATGATTGTATCTGCCAAATTGCAGCCATTCAGTAATGTTGAGATCAGTCTTACATTGTAAATACCGCTTTGAGTGTAAATATGTATTGGGTTTACCAGTGTACTAACAGGTGAGCCATCTCCAAAATCCCAAATGTAAGTTGAGCCAATACTTATGTTTTGAAAATGAATTGTATCAGGAGCACATCCGATAGGAGGATTGATGAAATCGGCCAAAGCAAAATCGTTATGGATGTTGAATTTAAAAACAGCATTGTTGCAATTTAAAGATAAGTTGCTATTTGACCACACATTGGCCGGAAAAGTAGGAAACGTACTATAACCTCCACAACTTGCGCAAACTGATTGGTAGACATTTCCTTTTTTATCAAACCGGCTTGTGCCACCATCCACATGATCGCGGCCACTATAAATATTTGCAGGTGAATATAACTCACCCAGATAAGTGGCATAATCCAGACTATTGGCATTGTTAGTCATTACCATAATATAAAAATCCTGACCATCGGTAGTGGATTGAAAAGCATTGGAGGTAATGGCCATATTTTTAGTTCCAAATACACTGCCCCATGTATAAGGTGCATTGCCACCCCAATACCTTCCCCATCCTGAAAGATAAATTCTATTACAAATATCAACTGAGAATGCAGTCAATGAAATGTTTGGTTTTCCATTTCCGGTTCCAAATACGGTTGACCAAATCAGTGAATTTAGCGTTTTCGGAAATTTAGCAATAAATTGTCCGCTGTTAGGAACATTGTAAAGTGCATTGTATATCAGGACATTACTGTCGGCTGTGGTTTGTCCTGTAATATAAACATTGTCTTCTTTGTCGCATCTAACAAAATAACCCTGATCATATTTATTACTACCATAATAGGTTGAAGCAACCAATGTATTTCCACTTTGTGAAATCCTGCTCAAAAAAGCATCGGTACTTCCTCCTTGATAAATAGTTTTAAATGCACCGGGAGTTATAGGAAAGTTATTTGAACTTGTGCCGCCTGTAACATATACATCATACTGGCTATCGTTGTCAATTGAATAAACAGCGTCGTTTTCGCTTCCACCCAAATAGGTGCTCCATACAAGATTTGAAAGGTTGTAATCCAGTTTAAAAACTACACCTTCTTGTTTTCCATGGTTTGTTGTTTGGAATCCATTGGAAGTGCCTGGGAAATCAGTGGAAAAGGTACAGGTGCCTATATACACATTGCTTAAATTATCAGTAATAATTTCACCCCTGGCGCCATCACCATAATTATAGTAGAGAGAATCATTTCCTTGCATAAGATTATTATCGTAATATTGCAGATAGTTTAAACCATCATTTCCACTTCCTCCTACAAAAGTGGATGCTAATAATTGAGTTCCGTCAGGACTTAATTTGGATACATAGATATCTACTCCGTTGGGATAATTTATACTCCCATCATAATAAATAGCTTGTCCTCCATTAAATGAAACATCATATGCATTTGGTGTAACAGGGAAATTTGCAGATCCTGTTGTGCCATAAATCAACAATTGATTGGATGTATTAACAATCATGCTATGAGGGATATCACCATTTGTACCACCTAAATAAGTTGCATAAAGTCTATTAATGCCTAAAGAATCATACTTGATAATGCCTATATCCCAGTTACCTGCGTTGTTTTGTTGATAAGCACCCATACTTACAGGATATCCATTCATGTCTACTATTCCACCCGAATAAACATTTCCTAATAGATCGTAAGTAGCAGTAAATCCCCAGTTATCCGCTGTTGAACCAGAATAGGTTGAGAAAATGAGTGAAGGATCAATAATTAAATTTTGTGATTTGTCGTAATCGCCTAATTCAAAACCTAATACATTCTTTTTTAATACGTATTTACATTCGATCTCTTTTTCAGTCCCATTGATGATTTGATAACAATAAGGACGCAATTCAACAATTTGATTGACAGAAGTTTCAATAACCAAATGACCTTTACTAAGTTTTATATTGTCAACATATTTGTACTTAAGTTGAATGTTATCAGGATTGGCATTGGGTTTAAGGATAAAATCATACTTTAAAAAATGTTTGTTGCTGTACAATTTAAAATCAATGTCGTTATAAAGGTTTTTATATTCGACAAAATCATATTTGTATGCTTTGTTTGCCCATTTTTTAGCATCGTTGCCGATAAAATAATTGCAATAATCGTAAGATTTTTCAGATGGAACAATTTCTGCATCATTAGCATTCAAAAATTCAACCTGATAAGAATGAAAATGAACGATATCGTCTGATGGAAGATGATTCTTAGTGTATCCATGATGGGCATGTGAGTGTTTTACATCAGCTGATTTTACCAAATTAAAAGTAATGCATTTTTTTTCGAGGAAAAGCATACCACTTTCGACATCAGCTCCAAAAAGTACATTTTGATCCCATTGATTTTTGTTCTCAATAAATTTTAAGTTACGAGATTGTAAGGTGTCTCTTATAGCGAAACTTACTTGATTACAAGTAAATATATATAAAATAACGAAGAAAATAATTCTTTTCACTTTACTGGTTTTAAATTGCTGTTGAATTAAAATAGCAGGTATAAAATTACTAATTTTTTGGATTAAATATACATATATGACAAATAAATAGCGTTATTGGTTGCTTATTGAATGATGTCTTTTTGTCAAAAAAAATAAGAAATTGTAATTGTAGTTTTGTTGCTGCATTACAATGTGATGATATTGTATGTTTTGTGTAAACTTTCGTCTTTAAAAATGGTCACTAGTATAACAAAACTAATGACCATTTTTTTTTATATAACCAAACCTAATCGTTTTGAATCAAATACATTATACTTATTTCGCAATGGTTAATTACCTATCAGTAATTTCCCGGTAGTAATGGTATTGTCTATTCTTAGTTTGTAGAAATATAATCCTGAAGCGAAATTTTTTGCAGTGAAAAGTATGTTATGTTCTCCTTTGGATTGATTTTCGTTTACAAGTACTGATAATTCTTTTCCGGTAAAATCAATAATTGATAAATTTACCTGAGAAAAATCTGAAAGTGTATAGGTAATATTCGTTTTGTCGGTAAATGGGTTGGGTGTTATTTTAACATTAAAAAGATTTGTATTGCTTTCTTCAATTGCAGTATTGTTGTAATAAATAGTATTGGATTTGTCAGGCGATTCACAATTATTAATGGTAACAACTACAAAATAGTTTCCGTTTTGAGATGGATTGTATGAGTTTCCGTTTGCTCCATTCAATATTCCTATGTTAGAATTATACCATTGATTGCCGTTAGAAGAGCTTGAATAGAGCGTATTGCTTACCTGGACAATTACAGGTATTGGTGGTGTTAAATTTGCCGTAATAGATGCAATATTTGAAGTGGCTGTATTTGTAGCATTGCAATTGCTCAAATTACAACGGTATTGATGTATATCAGCATTTGTAATTTCACTTACTGTCATATTAGCTGTACTTCCATTTGTATAGGATGCACCGCTAGGGGTTCCGTTTGTTACATTTGCCCAGGTTCCATTATTGTTATATTGCCATTTGTAACTGATTGGAGTAGATCCTAATGAAGAAGCCATGGATAAGGTAATACTGCTTGTAGGAGTACAAGATGTCTGAGAAGTAATAGGTTGAGAAACGATTGTTAATGGAATGCATAATGTCTTTGCATTTCCGGTTAAAGCAGGTGTTTTATAACATTTTGTTGTTGAATTGTATTCGAAAACAGCATAATAATAAGTAGTACCTGATACCAGCGATGAAAGGTTAATAGAAGAGGCAGTTCCTTTATATGCAACATAAATTCCTGAGCCTATTTGAATCCCAGTTCCCAAAACAGTATCGGCATTATAAATAGTTCCATTAACAGGGATTGCATTTACAGCTTTTCCGGCTCTTGCAAACACGATAACAGAATCACCGTTTCCACGGTCAAAGCCAATGGTCATTGAGTAATATGAAAGAGCAGAAGATGTAAATGCAGAAGCCTGAACCGTAGGTGGGGTACATGGTTGGGGAAAAGTTACATCAAAAGAAATGGTTGTGTCTGCATTTGTAACATTTGAAATGTTTAATCCACCAATACCACCGGTTTGTAAAAAACTATCAGGATCTGTATTGTCATTCATAGCTGTCCGACCAACATTGGACGATAAATATGCAGTGTTTGTATTCCCGTCTACTGTCATCGATCCGCCAGGTCTATAAAGGTAAACTTCATCGGGAGGTCCGTTTGAATTTCCATTTAGAGTAGAATCTATTCTATAAACAATTAATCCTGATCCCGGTATGTTCGATTCATAAGTACCCGCCTGATTTCTGTATTCAACCATAAAATATTCATTGTTAGAATACGGTGAAGCTATTCTAAAACAATTGTCGGTTGATGAAGATAACGGATTCAATGTATAAGTACCTGTAGTTGTAATTTTAGGTATAGAATTGATCCAAGTTTTATTAGAATATTTCCATTTCATGTATGCCATCATGTGTCCGCCTCCACTTTCCATTAAATCCCAGGACCCGGCTGGTGAAATAACGCCCTGGTTTGTATAGTGATAAAGGTCAGGAGCACCCAATGCATGAAACATCTCATGGCAAAGAGTTCTTACATTTACTTGATTTTCGGGCTGAAAAGTATAACCATAGACTCTTTTCCCGTTAATTTCAACAGTTTGAGAATATAACGACCATCTGTGGGCCCATAATAAATTATTCCATGCACCACTATTTCCCTTAATAATAAAGCAAACATTATCTATATTGTTATCGTTGTCAGCATCAATGTCTAAAGTTGCAGGAACCGGAGAGTTAGCATTTATCCAGTCTATGGCATCAGCCAATAATTGATGTTCTCTTCCTGTTTTTTCTATACTTTTGTAGCCGTTGGGATTTGTCGTTAAATTAAAAGGCTGAAAATAATTGCGAGGATGATAGTCCTGATAGGATAAATTGGTAGTTATTGCACAAGCAGGATAGTGTGTACTGTTAATCGTAAGATTGTCATAGGATACTTCTTTGTAATACGATTTCAATGAAACACCAGTCGGAGGATTGAAATTATTATCATAAACCTGCCTTGTGGTTGAAAATTCAGCATCATCTGCAAATCTGATATAAATAACAAGGTTGTTCATGGTTCCTGAATGTGGAGCTTTAACTGTACCGTTTTTATTTGTTTTTTCAGGAATATAAAATTCATCCTTTCTTTGCTGATATGCTGCTTTTGAGATTTTAGCCCATTTGCTTAAGCCAACTTTTGAAGGTTTTACAGCGTTAACCAGATAGGATGAAGGTTTTAAAATCTCATCCTTCAGTTCTGCATAATAATAATAGCCATTGGACGCTTGAATGATTGTATAACCTTCTGCATCATGAATCCAATTGAAAAACTCATCACCTGAAACAAAACAATTGATGGTTTTGCCGCCGGGTTGTGCAATTGTATATGGAAGTCGTTCAAAATATGCAGCTCTTACTGTGGTAAGAAACAGAAACATCGTTAATATAAGTAATACTTTTTTTTTCATAATGATTCAATAAATGATGCTAAGGACTTTAAATGTAAAATGCAAATATAATATAATTTTTCAGAAATTAGAATTTAATAAATGCCATTATTATGAACCATTTATTGATACTTTAAGCTAATACAACCATGCTGGTAATTTTTTTTTGAAACGAACCATACTGAATGTAGGTAGGCCGTTTTGAAGAATGAAAAAATCAAAACCGAATTAAATAATCTACTTAAACTGATAATAGATTCTGTTAGCTCATGTGAGCTCAAAACAAATAGGAACAATAGATCGCCGGAATAGCTTTTAAAAGACCCCTGCGTTCCATCAACTCAGGAGTAATTATAATAGGATGGAAAAAATGTAGCGTACGATCCATAAGATTTCCGGATAAGGCTTAGTTTTTCAGAAATTATTAGTATTTTTACAAACCTAAATACAAAAAATCAATCAAAGATTGTCGAAACAGTAATATATATCAAGTTTTTCAAATTTCTACAGTAGTGCTTATCGGTTCGGTTTCAATGGGAAAGAAAATGATAATGAAGTTAAAGGATTTGATAACCAACAAGATTATGGGATGCGAATTTATGATCCTCGAATTGGGAAATTCCTAAGTATTGATCCTTTGTTTCAAGATTATCCTGAACTTATTGTTAATTAAAAAGAATGAGGTGTTTTGGTGTAATTGGTTTGATGAGTTATTTAAAAAGCTGGACTCAATTCGAAAATAAAACTGTTTAAACAAAAATAGTGTCTAAAAACTATATAATATTGCATGAAAAAAGTTACTCAGAAATATATTTTAGCAATTGCTTTAATTCATTATCAGTAAGATTTTCTTTTTCAGATTTATCGTATTCAATTAAATTAAACTTACTATTTTATTAAAAAATATGTATCAGTATTTTGGTAGTATCATCATTTTTCCAAAAACACTTTTTTAGTATATACATTTTCTGCTGTAATCACTTTTACAATATAATATCCGTTGACATGACCGTCCATATTTATTTTTAACAATCCATTCGATCTGTCAATCGTTTTTATGAGTTGTCCCAGAATGTTGCATATACCTATTTGTAGTATGTTTGGGTTACCATTTATAAAAATGAAATTATTGTAAGCATAAATGTAAATTGGCTGCATCCTATAATCAGAAATACTCAATGGGGATATTGAAAAAATCAATTGGAAACGATTTGCATTTTCGAAGGTAGTTGCTATAAAAGTGTAATTTGGATTTTGATTCAGATCCATAAGGTTGTTTGTGGTTAAATCTTTTAAATATATATACGTTGGGTTTGTAAAACTGTTTAAACCACTTGATGTGAAAGTGTAATTTGCATTTACACCAGCTTTAAAACCTAGCTGAACAATCAGGTTATTGGTTATTGAAGGGAAGGTGTTAATTGTCAGGTTTTTGTTGTTTTTAATTGAATAGAGTGAAGGTGCTTCAGTCAGCATCGAAAACCATTTTGATACATCTTCGTTGGCTGTTGCCGTATCTGAAAAGTGTACAATCAATTCATCACTGAATGTATTTGAATTTGTGGTCACTTTTAAACGGAGTATGTTTGTTTGAACAGTTTTTATAAAATTTTGAGTAGGGTGTACCCTGGCTGAATTTGGGATTGTAAATGAACCGGAAGTATTTGCTTCAACAAAGAAACCCTGATGAGGAGCAATTATATTTGTAATACTATTGGTACCCATTCCATTTGTAAATGTGCCATAGTTTCCACTTGCACTATTCCATATCCAAATAGATGGATTTGCATTTTTTAACCGTATATCCCGATTGGTATAACCGGCAAAATCCCAGTCAATAGCTGAAGGGTAGGGGTTTCCGATTAAATTATATTTGTTTGAAGTATTCGTCACAGCTATCAGTTGATCACCATTATTCAGATTACCGCTGAATGAATGTGTCGCACTTCCGCCATAATTACTGCTATAAGCCACCAGATAACCTTGTCCTACTATAAAATTTGTTTCAAAAAAAGGATTATAGGTTGTTGGATTCTGTCGCAGATTTACCCAAACACTACCGTTAGACGGTATTGATTCATCCCATTTGTAAAAATCAAAAGTCGAATCGCAGGATGTAGGAACAAATTGACCGATGATGGTTTGGTTGGCAACCGGAGCTGAAAGCAAATGCCAGGAGTTATCTTTGGCAATAAAGCGTTGAATATTTTTTTCGCCATTAACCAACAATATTCCATTATCTATTAATGAAGCAGTTCCTGTGGCATCCGATTGCAGTGTAATGTTACCATTCACTAATAGGTCTTGTGAAGCATTGACAGTTAACTGTCCCATTGATGCAATTGTTAAATTATTACATACTTCAGAAGTTGAATTCACAATCGCAGAATTATTGGAAGGGATTATTGCATTGTATAAAATTGTTGGAACTCCATTATTCCAGTTGCCGACTGTATGCCAGTCTCCTGAAGTAGCTGTAAATGTAGTAGAATCAGCAAGTACAACAATTGTTGCCTGAGTAGAATTGGCTTCTGCACAACCGTCTTTTTTAACTACTGCACGATAATCCCAGTTACCTAAAGATGATGGCGTTTCAGTGTATGGATTAGAAGTAGAAACGATGTCTGCCCAGTATCCACTGTTAAATGATTTTTGCCATCTTGTAATTACTGAATTATTACCGGTTAAACTAAGTTCTGCAATTTGGTTACCTGATATTGAATCTAAAGTAGCAGTTACATTTCCTGCATTGAATGCCGCATTTGTATTCAATGCAGTATCACTGATGCCCTGACTTAAATTGTAATAAGTTCCGCTTGGGCTTTGCTGTAATAGTAAAGCGCTTACCATGTAGGTGTATGTTCCCGGATATACTAAGCAAGAATCGGTATAGGAGGTTGTTGTAATAATATTCTGATTCAACCGGATATAATCCGCCATGCTGTCGGTTTTCATATAGATATTATATCCAAGAACAGTGTCAACTGAGGCTGACCAGTTGATGTTGCAATTAGTTCCCACTACAGTAGCCATTAAGTTTGATACTGGTGCTACCACATCATTCCTAAGGGTGGGGTCACCCATCAGTGCAATATGGATAAAACGGGCTCCGTAATTATAATAATATAAAGAATCGTTATTCTGTGAAATAAGAACATCATAACCAATATTTTCGCCAAGTGCCATGTGATGAAACTGCCAATGTGGGCGGCCACTCCATGCATTGCACAGTGTTTTTCCTTGAGCAAGGGCAGCTCTTAGAAAATTATTCTGAGTATCCCAATCACCGAAATAACTACCCCAAATCATCGTAAAAACGCCTTGAAGATCGGAAGTAACAAAGTCTGTTGTATTGCCAATTCCTCCTGCACTTGTATAGGAACCCGGGCCACAACCATATGACCAGAGATAGCTGTTGCTGGTCATGGTAGTAAAATAATCATTCTCAATTACATTATTGTTTCCCACCAAAGGGCCAAAATTTTTCCAGCCGCTTGCTGCGGGAGCTTCACCGCTGAAATAATTGAAATTATCATCAATTACAGCCCGATGAACCGGAGTGAATAATTTATGGCGATAAGCATGATTTTTATCGAGATAATTTTTAAGTAATTGCAGTTCGGAAGAAGGGAATGCCGGCATGTTGGCAAAATCAACCCTGCCAATCTGTAGCTCTGCATCTGTTGGGATTTCACTTTGGTCAAATTTACCATCGCCGGGAATATTGTGGTTGCGTGGATCATCACCTGTGACATTATTAACGTTCACATCGGTCCAAATACCATTCATATCTGCATAATATACATCTGCAGGCCAAGCTCCGGCATGATTTGGGTGTCCGTCTGGAAAAATATCTCCACTGTAAGGAACCGGAACATGACCCAATAAAAAAACAGCTTTTGTAGTAAGTGTGTCCAGATAATAATCATTCTGAATTAATACTTTAACAGAAGCAACAGTTGCAATTCTAGAAACATTATGACGAATTACTTTCCATCCATCACCTTCTAAGTCATTTTCCAGCCTTTGGATTTCAAAGGAAAGTGAATTCATAAAACTACTGTCAAGTAACATTATCAATTTTCCCCTTTTTTCTGTAGCAGGAATTTGAATACCTGAATTGATGTATCCATAGCCATATATATAACCCAATGAATTGCTATCAGTCCGTATAATCTGATATTCATAAGAAATACCCGATACAACCGTTGAATCAATAAACTGTTTGATTGTATCAGGAATATAGGTGATGTAGTTGCCCCATAATTTGTCTGTTTTAAGTTTTCTGTAAATAAAGCAATTGGCTGTTGTGGAATTTACCACCCAATTAAGTGTGATTTTTGGAGGAGAATTTTGAACCACAGCACTTAATTCTACACTCACATCTCTGCAGGTTTGAGCAAAGCTATTCCCTGAAAATAAAAAAATCAGGAATAAGCTATTTGCAAATATGTAAAACTTTTTTATAATAAAGTTAGAAGATATCATATACATAATTACTTATTTCTTCAAACAATAACTGAGTGATTGAAAATCAATTATTCAAAAGATTTTTAAATACTCATAGGTTGTCATCAGAAAACAATACACAAAGATACAAAGATTTTGTTGTTAATGGCTGAAAGTTAAGGTTTAAATCCAAAAATGATTAAATTTCGAGAATTGAAATTTGTCTTTCCTTGTTGCATTAATTGAGAGAACCTGATCAATTAATGCAGTAAGCTAAAATGAAAATGAATGTAAAATAAGACAATGTGCTAATTTTGAAAGTTTTAATTTGATATTCTTTAATAGATAATTTCTTTTTTTACAAATATATGCTTATCGTTGACCATTTTAAAAAGATACACTCCTGACGTTGATTTGAAAATATAATTTCCAACTCCTTCTTTTACATCAAAAGAATGAATAATTCTGCCATTCAAATCATAAATATCTAAATTCGTTTTACCCAACCAAGGATTAAACACAGATATTGTAAACTGGTTGTAATCAATTTTTGGTGTTTCCTCGGTTAATTCACCGATACCGACACTTTTAATATATAATAAAAACCGGTTTTGAAGATCATTGGTCAGCGCATTGAATGAATAAATGTTGTTAGAAGCCAAATTGTGCTGTATACCTGTTTTAAGATCTTCGAGGATTACATTTCCAAAAGACTGAATACCGCTGACCGTTATATTGTAATTCCCATTCAAACCTGCAACAAATCCAACAGGAACAATCACATTATCATTAAGTTCCGGTAAGGTGTTGATGGAATATTTCAAATTGTTTTTAATTGAAAATAAGGACGGAGCTTCAACAATCATTGAAAACCATTTCACAACACCTTCAGCGGCAGTTGAATTATTGTTGAAGTTTATAACAATTTCATCGCTGTAGGTATTGATCGCTGAGCTAACTTTTAAACGGAGTAAGTCTGTTTGATTAGTTTTCATGAAATTTTGAGCAGGATGTATCCTAGCTGAATTTGGGATTGTAAATGAACCGGAAGTATTTGCTTCAACAAAGAAACCCTGATGAGGTGCAATAATATTTGTAACACTATTTGTACCCATTCCATTCGTATAAGTGCCATAATTTCCGCTTGCACCATTCCAGATCCAAATGGATGGATTTGCATTTTTCAATTGGACGTTCCGATTGGTATAACCGGTAATATCCCAGTCAATGGACGAAGGGTAGGGGTTTCCGATTAAATTATATTTGTTTGAAACATTCGTTACTGCAATTAATTGATCTCCATTATTCAGATTACCGCTGAATGAATGTGTAGCACTTCCGCCATAACTACTGCTATAAGCAACCAAATAACCTCTGCCGTTTTCAAAAGTATTAAAACCTGAAACATAATTACCCGCAATGTTTTTGATATTTACCCAAACATTTCCAGATATTGGAATTGTTTCATTCCATTTGTAAAAATCAAAATATGCATTTGGAATTGTTGGTGCAAATGCAGGAATGATTGCCTGATTGTCTATTGGAGTAGAAAGAAAATGCCAGGAGTTGTCTTTTGCAATGTAGCGTTCTATAGTTTTTGTACCCGTTACCGATAGTGTACCCAATGTTATTAAAGAAGCAGTAGCTGAGTTATCAGATTGTAATGTTAAATCACCATTTACAGTTAAACTCTGTGAAGTATTAATGGTTAATTTGCCTGAAGCTGCAATGGTTAAATGATTACAAGTGTTCAACGGCGAATTTATTACAGCCAGTTTATTGGCAGGAATAACAGTGTTGGTAATAGCTGAAGGAATTCCATAATCCCAGTTTCCATTATTGTTCCAGTCGTTATCAATGGCTGCTGTAAATGTAGAAAGGACTGGAGGTAATACATTGATGGAATAATCTTCTACTTCTCCGTCATAATTGGTTTCACAGGAAGTTGGAGCAATATAGAATTTTGTAGCAATCCTCATTCTTGTTATTCCAGTAAGCGAATTTATAGGAATTGTAATATTTAACGGGGAAAACTGTGTAACTCCATTTACAACATTGAATGCAATTCCTAAATTGTAAGCTTCATCTGCATCCAAAAAATCACAATCCTGATTCCAGTCTATCCATGCCAATGTGCTTACATTATAGTTACCATCGGTGTTTACATTTACAGTTAAATTATAGGTTGAACCTTTATTTACAGTTGCCCTTATTCCTGTGTTGTCAATATAACCAGATGTTTTACCGGTTGCAATTCCAATGGTATTAAATATCACCTGAGAAATACTTGTTTGATAATCAATATTTCCTGAAGAAATGCAATAAGTACACAAAGCTGTTCCGGTTGTGGAAGTATTTACAGTTAATGCAGGAGTTAGGTAACAATTTGATGCGGACATATATTCGTAAATAGAATAATAATATGAAGTACCCTTCATTAGTGCTGTTATATTTACCGAAGTTCCGGTTCCGTTATATACCACGTAATTTCCTATTCCAATCTGATCTCCGGTTCCAAAAACTGCATTGGATGAATAATTTGTACTATTTATCGGTAAATCGGTTATTGGGTTTCCTTGTCGTGCAACCACTATTACAGAATTTCCTGTACCTCTTGTCCAGCCTATGGTCATGGAATTATCCGTCAGTGAGGAGGAAGTGGCTACAGAAGCCTGTATAGTAGGAAAAGTGCAGGTTATTCCACCCATAAATGCAAAAGAAACAGTTTTATTTATATTATTTTCGCTGATACCGGTTATTGGTTTAGCAGTATTGTTTACTGCCCATGATTTTGAATAGGGTGTCGTTGCATCTGTAAAAGACGTTTTACCTCCGGTTCCCGGAAAAGGACAACCTCCACTATTAATATTTCCATAGGTAGTGGGTGGGTTACCGGTTGCATCGGCACAAACCGGATACATTCCCTGATGATTGTCTGTATTAATAGAAGGCATAAGATTGATAAAATCTTCATCAACATGATAAATAATCATCCCATGTCCGGGTATATAAGCATCAAATTTTAATTGCTGCCGGTTTTCAATCAAAAAGTATTCATTAGAAGTAGTGGTGTTGAATCTATAATAACTGTTTGAATTTTCAGCAGCATTGTTGAGCGTAATTTGCGAACCAGAACTAAGCATTGTATTCGATGCCCATGCATACACCATCGTTTTTGTAAAGGCATTGTGATGAGCCGGTGTTTTGCCTCCATTATTCCAGGATCCATTTGCCATCAAATCCCAATTACCGGTGCCGGCATATTGTCCGTTTGCACTTCCGTCAATATCATAAAAATCAGAAGCACCCAACACATGTCCGAATTCGTGACAGATAACACCAATATTGGTAATTGCAGTTCCTGAATTACCACTGAGTTCAGGTGAACATGAATAGCTGTTGATATTTTTTCCGTCTAAAGTTACAGTTGGTATAGCCCATGCATGTGCCCATATTGCATTTGCACCTCCGCCGGCTTCTTCGCCATAACCTGCATAAATAACATACACTCCATCCACATTTCCATCATTATCATTGTCGAAATTGGCATAATTTACAGCAGGATCGGCTAAATTTACAGCTTCGGTTATTAATTCACGAGGTTTTACATCGTTTCCATTTACATCATTGGCTCCGTAATATGCCAATGTATTGGAAGCAGTATAGGGTCCTACAACAGTTACAGAAAGATTTAACTGGTTGTAAGAGTTTTCCAGATAATAATCTTTTACACTACCGGTTGCGCCACCAGTGGTATAGTTGATCTGGTTAAAAAGGTTGTTAAAATCTGTTTGAGTTTTGGTAAAAGCCTTATCTTGGTAACCTATCAATATACAAACTAAATTACGACTCCCTGATGTTGGAAAAGCATATTGAGATTCAGTCTGATAGACTTCCCAAACACTTTTCATTAACTGAATCTGAGCAGATGAATAAAATAACTTTTTAGGAATGGTTTTCAAAAAATCAATTTCTTTATTGCTTCTATCTTCCGGGTTTCTTGCCTGAATACCTGATAGAATCATATCTTTGTTTTCGTCAGTCATGGCATATTCATAGGTGGCTGTTTTGTTAAATAACAGGCTATATCCATCCGATGTTTCAGCCCATCTGATTTTTTCGTCACCTTTGAGCAAAACTGTAATTTTACTTCCATCGGGTTGTGTAAATTCAATTGGATAGGGATATGCAGTAACTGCATTTGCCAGATTGGGTAAAACTAACAGCAGAAAATACAAAAATACAGTGCGTAAATAGATTATATTTTTTATCATGATAATGGATGATTAAATTAGAAAATCCTGAAAACTAAAAAAAATCAAATATGATAACATCATATTATAAAAAAGGATTACAAATATAATGTATATTTTTCCTGGGATTTAAAAAAAATGTTAAGAGAGATTAGAATTTCTGTTTATCAAATAAAAAAAATCTTTTTAATGCTTTAAAGATACAATGTTCTGAGACTCTCAATGTTTACTTTATAAAGGAATACATAAAAGTGTATGAATAAAAATAATAGGGAATACAATCATTACACGTGATTTTATTTTCGGTATTAATTCATGTAACTTTTTTGTGTATCCTAAACAATCATATCATTATTTAATTTTTGTTTTAAAAAAGGTAATAAGGTTGGAAGAAATTTAATGGTAATCCTTGCTACTAAGGTTGTTGATTTGAAATAAAGTTTTATTAATTCGTGTTTTTTAACATTTATAAGGTAATAAGGTTTAATGTTTTTATTTTCATTTCATTGCTACTAAGGTTGAAGATTGGAGATAAGGTTTTTTTTTCTGACTTTTACAATGCACCACCCATATGAGTGACTCAAAATTTAATATATTGATAAATTGACAGTTATAAAACAAGCAAAATAAAAAATGTTAAAGTCAGGAGGTTGAAGATTGGCTATAAGGTTTTTTTAAATCATTTGATTCTAAACAATTTAAGTGATAGTCTCACTGGGAGTGAGGCTATCACTTTACTAATTCATAAAATTCTTAAAGTACTGACGGGAGAAGATTATAAATACCATTAATATAATAAAATAAATCTTTTAAAGTCTGTAAATTCCTGTAATGGTCAAGCAGCCAACACTTTGGGAAGGGAATAAAACCCAATTGGTTTTTGCATGATGTTTTGCCACATATTTACCGATACCATAACCTAATGCAGAACCTACAATAACATCTGAAAGCCAGTGGGCGTTTTCGGTGGTTCGCGATAGCGCTATACCAGATGCCAGGGTGTATACAATAATTGGAACTGCTATTGTTTCTTTATATTGTTGAGCAATTACAGTAGCCAGCGTGAATGCAGCAATGCTGTGTCCCGAAGGAAAAGAAGAATATAAATCAGATGAGTTTCCCGAAAATTGATTGAGTGACTCTGGGAATGGATGCCATTTGTTGCTTGCATCCACGCGTGGGCGTTGTCTGCCGGCAATCATTTTTAATACACTCACTACTACAGCTGAATTTACAAGGGCATAACCTGCAATAGCTCCGGTTTGCATGGCTTTGTCGTTTTTAAATATAAACCCGGAAAGATAAAATGCAGCACTAATACCTCCAACTACTTGTATTTCGCCACCGTATGTAAATATCGGACTCGCATCTTTTACCCAGGTATTGTCATTTCTAAATTGTATGATATTGCTGTGAATATCTTCATCATAAACAATAGTTGCAGTAGTAGCTAAAGCAATTGGGATTAAATAATACAAATCTTTTTTTTTAATCCTAAAAGGAGAGGTCCAGATGTGCTTTTGATCCTGTAAAAATGTTTTACCAATCCAGATGGTATTCTTCTGAGAAGCAGCTATACTGTCATCTTTTCCTTCAAAAATTTGAGAAAAAATAGTGTTTGTAAAAAAGAAAAAGAGTAAGATTGAAACAATTGTAGTTTTCATTTTTAAGAGATAAGTAATATGAATTTAAAAGTAAAAAAGTCGGAAGTCCGAAGTAAAAAAAAAAAATAAAAAGTAAAAAGTAAAAAGTCCGAAGTAAAAAGTAAAAAATAAAAAGTAAAAAGTAAACTAAGCTATCGTTTAGCTTCCGGCTTCGGCCTTCCGACCAAATCACCAAATCACCAAATTGTTATCTTTGGACTTCCGACTCATTTACCTCATTCCCTCAATAGATTTCAAAATCACTTCATTGGTTGCCGGTAAAGAGAATTCAGGTTCTGTGGTGTGATTGCCTACAGCAGAAATGGCATCTTTTATTGCAAGCCATACCGAAAATGCAAGCATCAAAGGAGGTTCTCCCACAGCTTTGCTTTGATGGATGGTATTGTAATTAGGTGCATCTTTCAGCAATGTTACCCTGAAATCGGCCGGTATATCCTGAACGGAAGGTATTTTGTAAGTGTCGGGTGAGTGGCTGAGCAAATTTCCATTTTTGTCCCACTTTATATCTTCTGTAGTACACCATCCCATTCCTTGCACAAAACCACCTTCAACCTGTCCAGTATCAATGCCTTCGTTTATAGATTTCCCAGTGTCATGAATTATATCTGTTCGTATTATTTCGTGATGACCTGTAAGTATATCAAGTTTTGCTTCTGAAACTGCCATGCCAAAGGCAAAATAATGAAACGGATGTCCACGGCCTGTTTCTTTATTAAAATTGATATTGGGTGTTTTGTAATAACCGGTAGCACTTAAGCTTTTTTGTTGCATATAGCTCATCATCACCAGTTCTTGAAACGGCAGCAAACGATCGGGATGTAATTTGTCAAACACGAAATTTTGATGAAAAATAATATCGATCATCTTACTTGGATTTGGATATTTCTTTTTGTTAAATTCAGCAACTGCAACTTCAATCATACGCAATTTGATGGTATCAATAGCGTTTTTTACAGCCATCCCATTCAGATCACTACCTGAAGAAGCAGCGGTAGCAGAAGCATTAGGCACTTTTGAAGTATTGGTAGCATTTACTTTTATAAATTCAGGAGATATGCCCAGCTCTGAAGCTGCGATCTGTTGCATTTTGGTATGTAATCCCTGACCCATTTCGGTACCACCATGATTGACAAGCACTGTGCCATCCTGGTAGATATTTACCAACGCACCTGCCTGGTTTAAAAAAGGTGTTGTAAAAGAAATCCCGAATTTTACGGGTGTTAATGCAATCCCTTTTTTGTAAAATTCATTCTTGGAATTAAAATCGTTTATTTCTTCTCTTCTGTCGTAATAATCAGAAGATTGAATAATTTGATTATAGATTGTAAACAATCTGTTGTTTTCAACTTCCTCTTCGTAATGGGTAGTATTTCTTTCAGATATTCCATAAAAATTCCTGAATCTGATTTCGGTTGCATCTTTTTGTAAATACCTGGCAATGCTATCTATTGCATTTTCGATGACTGCCATTCCCTGTGGACCTCCGAATCCACGAAAGGCAGTATTGGATGGCAAATTGGTTTTCCATGCTTTTCCAATTACAGAAATATTAGGAATAAAATAGCTATTATCAGCATGAAATACAGCTCTTTCCAATATTGCCATTGAAAGGTCTGTCGTTGCTCCTGCGTCAGAATTGAGTTCAACTTTGTAAGCAGTAATCATTCCTTTATCATCAAATCCAATTTCGTAATTAGAAATAAAACGATGTCGTTTACCCGTCATTATCTGATCATCATCCCTGAATAGTTGAATTTTTACAGGTCTTTTTGTATAACTGGCAAGCAAAGCAGCCCATGCTGCCGTATGATTTCCTTGTGTTTCTTTTCCTCCAAAGGCACCACCCATTCTTCGTACTTCTACAACCACTTCGTTGCGGGGAATACCTAAAATTTTTGCAACAATAGCTTGGGTTTCGTTGGGGTTTTGTGTAGAACTGAAAACCATCATTTCATTCATCTCGTCGGGAATGCACATACTGCATTGAGTTTCGAGATACCAATGCTCTTGGGCTCCTGTTTTTAACGTTCCTTTCAGAACATGTTGAGCCTGCTTCATTGCTTCATCAGCATTCCCGCGCTGAATAATCCTGGGAACCGACAAAAACATATTGTTTGCAATCGCTTCCTCCAGCGTTGTAACTGATGTTAGTGGTTTATATTCAATTTCTATCAGCTTTTCCGCTTCTACAGCAATTTCTTTGCTTTCGGCTGCAATCAAAAGTATAGCCTGACCAATAAATGTAACAATATTTTCCGCCAGGCAAGGTTCATCGTGAACTACAGGACCCATTTGGTTTGCACCGGGTATGTCTTTATAGTTTAATATTGCGTGTACACCTTTGATCTGTAATGCCTTATCAATATTAACCGAAAGAATTTGTGCATGGGCGTGAGGACTGTAAACCACTTTTCCGTGAAGCATACACGAAGATTCATCCATATCGTTGATGTAAATGGATTTACCGGTTACATGTTTAATGGCACTGTCGTGATAAACTATATTTTCTTCGGATTTCATTTGTTTATTTATTGAGAAGTTGTAACGCTAAAAATTAAATTTTGTATGAAAAGTATTCTGCTGATTATCTGACGTCTTTTTTATTTTTATTGCAAAATAAAGATATAAATAGGTTATTTTTTTTAAAAGATATTAAGAACTTATAATACATTTCACTCATTTTGATTCATTCCAAAACTTCATTAATAAATTTCTGGAGGCTAATTTACGGAATTCAGCATCAGAGCGGGCATCGGAAATAGGTGAGAATTCGTTGTACAATATTTCCAAGGCTGCTTCAACTGTTTGTCGGTTCCAGCTTTTTCCGGTTAAAAAAGTCTCTGATTGTTTAGCTCTTACTGTTTGTTCAGCCATTCCACCATAAGCGATTATGATTTCTTCAACTAACTTATCATGACTCAATTGCAAACGAAAAGATGCGCACACAGTTGATATATCCAAGTCTTTGCGCTTTGAAACCTTATAGGATGCAAGTTTTACATTTTCAGGAATTAAAGGAATTTCCACTGACACTATTAGCTCATCTACCTGTAGTAGAGTTTTCCGGTAGCCGGTGATGAATGCCTCAATGGGTATTTCGCGTTGAGCATTTAAGTTTTGCAATTTCACCAATGCATTACTGGCAAATAAAAAAGGTAAAAGATCACCGATAGGGGATGCAGCGCCAATATTTCCTCCCATCGTGGCGATGTTTCTTATTTGCAAAGAGCCAAAGACTTTCAAGATATTGTACAATGCAGGAAAAAGTTTTTCGATGAATGTTTTAAGCTTTTCAAGTGGTAAAGACGACCCTATTATGAGCGATGTATCCTTAATAGTAAATTTCTTTAATTCATCTATTTGCGATAAATCAAGTAGCTGAGGTATGATTTCACCTTTTTTAGTCTGCCGCAAGGCAATGTCAGTAGCACCACAAACCACAATTGCATCGGGATATGATTTTCTATACTCCAATGCTGCTTTCAGATTTTGCGGAAGCATATAAAGTTGTTCAGGATGAGAAAGTACTATCGTTTTACTTTCTTTTTTAAAATCAATCAATTGCATTGTAATCTCTTGCTGTTTTTCGCTGAAATGATCTTTTCCATGATGAACACAAGCCTTTTTACCAGCTTCAATAATAGGTTGATAGCCGGTACAGCGACATAGATTTCCTGTTAAAGCGTCTTCAATCACATTTCTTTCCGGTTTGTGGTGATTTTTGTACAAAGCAAACAACGACATCACAATGCCAGGTGTACAGTATCCACATTGACTGCCATTGTTTTCAACCATCATTTGTTGGACAGGATGTAAATGAAGTTCTTTTCCTGTATTTTGTTCCAGATTTTCTACAGTAATAATTTGTTTACCATGTATCATCGGCAAAAAAACAAGGCAGGAATCAAGGGCTTTGTATTCAAGCTGATTATTGGCATCCAATTCGGCAATAACCACAGTGCAGGCACCACAGTCTCCTTCGGCACAACCTTCTTTTACACCTTTGTGGAATGGTAAACTTCTTAAATAATTCAACAAAGTAGTACTTGGACGCATTCCATCATGCTGAAAATCCACTTCAACCCATTGATTATCTAATATAAACCGTATAGATTGTCCAATATTGGTCATGATTTGTTTTTTGAATTTCTTACGTCAATTAATTTTGCAAGAATACTTACTGCAATTTCCTGTGGAGTTTCAACTGTTATTGGGATGCCGATGGGCATATCGAAACGGGCAATTTCTTCTTCGGAATATAAACCCGATTGCAATAAATTCTTTTTTACACCTTCTACTTTTCTTTTGCTGCCAATCATCCCTATGTAAGCATGTGGTTTTTTGCCCAAAACGCTTAGTATTTGTTCATCAAACTCATGGGAAGGAGTAACAATTACAGAAAATGTATTCGAATCAAAATTTGTTTTTTCGATAATTTCCAGGTAATCGCCTTTAATAAATTGATAATCTTCGGCTTCTTCTTCTGTAAAAACAATATCACGCCAGTCAAAAAAACTAATATTGAAATCAATATCTTTTGCAAATTTAGCCAGGGCTTTTCCCACATGACCTGCTCCGAATATGTATAAATTATTGGTGTGCAATAATGGTTCAATGTATACTTCCATCAAGCCACCACAGTGCATATTGAGGTCGGCTTCGAGCTTATATTCTTTTTTTAAAGGTGTATTTTGCACAATAACCTGCAATGCATCTACAATAATCTGCTTTTCGATGGCACCTCCACCCACAGTTCCTATGATTGATGCATTGTCAAAAACAATCATTTTTGATGCTGCTTTACGGGGTGTAGAACCTTTGGTTTCAATGATGATGCATAAAGCAGATGGGCGATGTTGTTTGAGTATATTTTCTATTTCAAGATAGATATTATTCATAGATTCTTGTTTTCAATTTGAGAGCATAAATTTACATAAAAATATGAATTACTTACATGAATTGTTATGAAAAATAATTAAATTTGTGTAATTATTTCTGATTCAACGATAATTCATGTTTTTAAAGGGATGAAAAAATGAACGGTAAAGATCATAATGGCAGTTCTTCCAGTAATATGGAAGGATTTGTATTTAAAAAAGAGGTTCACGAAAGCTCCGAAATTAAAAATAAACACCATCGTATTTTGATTGTATGTACAGGAAACTCGTGTAGAAGCCAGATGGCAGAAGGCTGGTTGCATTCATTTGACGAAAGGTTGCAAGTATTTTCAGCTGGAACACATCCCGAAAAAGTAGTAAATCCTTATGCTGTGGCTGTGATGAAGGAAGTAGATATCGATATTAGTCGGTATTGTCCCAAACATGTAGAATTGTATATTAACGACCCTTTTGATTTTATCATCACGGTTTGCGATCATGCCAATGAAGTATGTCCAGTTTTTACTGGGAATGTAAATCTGCGTTTGCACGTTGGGTTTGAAGATCCTGCTGATGCTAAAGGGAATTCTGAAGAAATCATGGAGTTTTACCGCAAGGTACGCGACCAGATCCGTGATACTTTTTATAATTTTTTAGTAGAACATATAGAAAAGTAGGATTTACTGCAACTCAAAAGAAATAACCAACCGATGAAATATTTTTAATTTGATCATTTAATCCGGTGGATTGATCTGGACATTTTTGACATCGATTAAATTAAATGATCTTTTTAATAAAAACGGAGTTACAATTGTTGTGACAATTCCCATGATTACCAAAATCGAGAACAATGAAATGTCGATAAATCCGTTTTGTAAAGCAATGTTTGCAATTACAAGTTCCATTATACCTCTCGCATTTAACCCGATTCCCAATGTCAAGGATTCTTGTTTGGGCATACATGCCAAACGTCCACCCAGATAGCCTCCCAGAATTTTACTTACAAATGAAGCAAGAATCACAATTAACAATAAATAGATATTTCTGATTGAAAGTAAATCGAACTGTATCCCCATGGTTGTGAAAAAAATAGGTGCTAAAAATCCCATTGTAATACTGGACGTATTTTGCTGAACCTTTTGAATATTATCTATTCCAATCATTTCGCGGGGTAATAAAATTGCACCAAAAAATGCGCCTATAACAAAATGCAATCCAACTAATTCTGATAAACTGGCAAAAATCAATACAAAAAGCATTACAACTGCAAACAATGATTCTTTCCCTTTCAGAAAGTCCATGAAGTTTTCAAACTGATTGTTTAAAAAAGTTACCTTGCCTTTGGCTTTTTGAAACAAGCGGTAAGCAATAATCATGATAATCATAAATCCCAATACTTTGGCTACCGTGAATATAATTTTATAGCCTAATTCGGAATAATTTGTTACTCCATCTTTAAAATCGAGAATAACACCTAGCACCAATAATGAAATTACATCATTAAAAATAGCTGCAGAAATTATTTTTTGGCCGATATCCGTATTGAGTTTGCCTAAATCCATCAATATACGGATACTAACCGGTAAGGCAGTAATTGAAATACACAATGCAAGGAAAATAGTTAATGGAATGGGTAAGCTGAATATTAATCCAATCAGAAATCCGCTCAACATGGGAATGATAAAACCTAATAGCGCGATCCAGGCATTTCTGCCTTTGATTGATTTTCGGAGTTCTTCAATGTCGATTTCAAATCCTGCAAGAATGACAAGTAGAAACACACCAAGATCAGCAATTACTTTAACTTCGGAAGTAAAAACCGCAAATCCCAGCAATGAAGGACCTAAAATAAAACCGGCCATTACTTCACCAATCATGGCCGGCTGATGCAAGCGTTCCATTATTTCACCAAACATTCTCGCTACCAATAACAATAGCAACAATTCTACAACAAAAGGCATTGAATGGCTAATAATGGGCATGTTTTCAGATTGAAATTAACACTATTTTGATTTTTCAAAATTAAAGATATTTTTCTAACTAAAACATATTTATTCTTAGAAAACCTTAATTCACAAAATTTTTACTACATCAAGATAAAGAAGAGGTAGAAATCAATAAATATGAAATCAATTGCTGAATATTCACCATTCTTAATTAATTTCTAATGATCATTTAAGATGAGTAGACTTTAGATAAGAATACAAATTCTAAATGTTTATTAATTATGCATATATTGTTACTGCAACCATGAAAATATTTATGTATAATTTCAAATCAATAACAATTTTTTACTTACTTTGTAGTTTGTTTATTATATTTAAATTTGCGCCATGAAATATCTATATACAATATTAATCAATGTTATGCTGATGAATTCATTATTTGCCCAGAGCGAAGATAATCAACAACATAAGGATACTTCATTATTGTATCAAAAAAAATCTTATCCTGCTTTGAATAAGTATGATCAAAAAATGAAGTTTCACCTTAGTACAGGTGCCAGCGTTACATCATTCGGCAATAATACTATATTTACAAAATGGATAGCACCCGGAATGAGCTATCAGGTTTCTCCAAAATTAAATTTGCATTTTGGAAGTCTTATTTTAGACGGGAATTTAAATTATCCATCTTATAACAGTGAGTTTGCTGGCACTATTGATAGAAACAATCCCACACAAGCATTTTTATACATATCAGGTGATTATCAGTTAAACAAAAGTATTCGTTTCAGAGCCACTACTTTTAATGAAATACCGGGGAACAACTCCAATCAAAATTCATTTAATTTCAATCAGGTAGGAATAGATATAAAAGTAACGGATAACTTTTTTATAAGTGCCGATTTTATTAATCAGAAAGGTCAGCAGCCATTTGGTATATACAATAATAATAGGTTTAACGATGCAAATAGTTCTTTTGGCAACGGATTTATTAATAATGGTCTTTTTAATACATTTCACTAAAACCATCATTTCATATAAATATGGAAAAAACCTCTCTTTTCGATCGTTTTAACAATTGGGCCCGCAGATCCATTGGATTAAAACTTGTTTCAATTGGCTTTTTGATCTTGATTTTATTAATTCCGGCATCCATGTTAAATTCGTTGATTCGCGAACGTCAGCAAACACGTGATGGTGCTGTGGATGAAATCAACTCCAAATGGGGAGGAAGTCAGGTAATTGGTGGGCCTGTTATTACAATTCCTTATAAAACAAGTATCAAAGGCAATGATGGGAAATGGGGAGAAATAATCAGTTATGCTCATTTTTTACCTGATAATATTTCGATTATCGGTGACATCCATCCCGAAAAACGATATTATGGCATTTATGTTACAGTATTGTACAATTCAAAACTTACTGTAAATGGCAACTTTTCGCCATTGAATATTATACCACTCAATATACCCAAAGAAAATTTTATTACAAAAGATGCTTTTATTTCAATTGGAATTTCAGATATGAAAGGCATTAAAAGTAATATACTTTTACAGTTGAACGACACAACTTATCAAATGGAACCCGGAATAAAATCTTCAGATATTTTTGTTTCTGGAGTAAGTATTCCATTGAAAATGAACATGGAAGATAAGTGTACTTTTAGTTTTAATTTAAACATTAATGGTAGCCGGAATCTTCAATTTTTACCTTTTGGAAAAGAAACCAATGTTGAATTAAAGTCAAATTGGAACAATCCAAGTTTTGAAGGCAGCTTTTTGCCCGACGAACGCGAAATAACGAATAATGGCTTTGTAGCAAAATGGAAAGTATTGCAACTCAATCGCAATTACCCTCAACAGGGTTTAGGTGCGTATTTGGGCGTTAATCCAATGCAAATAACAGATAATAATAGCGACAGATATGTTGATGATTATGCTTCAAATGAAACTGTAAATAACAATGTTGCTTCGTTTGGTGTAAAATTGCTGCTACCCATTGATGAATACCAGAAAACCATGCGTTCGGCCAAATACAATATTATGTTTATTTTCCTTACTTTTCTGGCTTTTTTCTTTATGGAAATTTTAAATAAAAACCGAATACATCCTATTCAGTATTTATTAGTAGGATTTGCTATTACTTTATTCTATATTTTATTACTCTCTGTGTCGGAATATGTAAAATTTAATATTGCATATTGGATTTCAAGTGCAGCTATCTTACTGTTAGTTACTTTTTATGCCAAAAGCATTTTTAAGAGCAATAAAATCACTGCTTTAACTGCAGTTATACTGGCAATGTTGTATGGGTTTTTCTTTTCAATATTGCAATTACAAGATTATGCATTGTTGATGGGAAGCATTGGTTTACTGATAATTCTGGCTGTAATAATGTATCTCACACGCAATATCAATTGGTATGACATTCAGAATTCGAAGTCAGCGTAATTTTAGCTTTTAGCCAAAAGAACCTTTTTACTTTCTACTTACATTCCCGAATCGTGCCTTTCGTGATGACAAAACATTTACAATACATGCGGCAGCGGACTTCATTGCCTACCGGTATAAAGGAGACTTCCGACTTCTGATTTCCGACTCCCTAAAGTATCCTGCCATCTTTCATGGTTACTTTCCTATCAGCCATGGTGGCAAGTTCTTCGTTGTGGGTTACAATTATAAAGGTTTGATTGAATTTATCCCTCAGATTGAAAAATAATTGGTGCAATTCTTTGGCATTCTGTGAATCCAGATTTCCGGAAGGTTCATCGGCTAAAATTACGTCAGGTTGCATTATCAATGCCCGTGCCACAGCAACTCTTTGTTGTTCTCCACCCGAAAGTTCAGATGGTTTATGGTGAGCCCTTTCTCTAAGTCCTAAATAATCAAGAATTTCATAAGCTTTTTCGATTGCATTTTTTTTATTGATTTTGGCAATGTAAGCAGGAATACAAATATTTTCAAGTGCAGTAAATTCGGGTAAGAGGTGATGAAATTGAAAAACAAAACCAATGTGTCTGTTTCTGAATTCAGATAGTTTTTTGTCATTCAATGTATTCATAATTTGATTGTTGATATCAAGCTGACCTTTATCAGCAATATCTAAAGTACCTAAAATATGTAATAAAGTGGTTTTACCAGCTCCGGAAGCACCGACTATTGACACAATTTCTCCTTTACTTATTTCTAAATCAATACCTTTCAATACCTGAAGTGCTCCATACGCTTTATGTATATCAATAGCTTTAATCATACTTTTTAGTTTTGTACAAAAATAGTTAAATTCCGGTTTAATGCTGCAAATTTTCTTCAATTCAATCAATATATCGTTATTGTTATAAAATATTTAAACAAAATTGAATATTGAAGGTTAATATTTTATACTTTTGAAAAATCAATTAAAATATGAAAATATGAATTTACACGAATATCAAGGCAAACAAATTCTAAAAAAATATGGAGTGCAAGTACCGGATGGAATTGTAGCATTCAGTCCTGACGAAGCAGCCAATGCAGCAAAGATTTTGCATGACAGAACAGGTTCATCTTATATGGTAATTAAGGCACAGGTTCATGCAGGTGGCAGGGGTAAAGGTGGTGGTGTTAAGCTGGCGAAAACACTTGAAGAAGTACGTTCAATTACTCAAAATATGATTGGTATGCAGTTGGTTACACCACAAACGACTGCAGAAGGTAAAAAAGTCAGCAAAGTTTTGGTACAACAGGATATTTATTATCCGGGCGCTTCCGAAATCAAGGAATTGTACATGAGTGTATTGCTCAATCGTGTATCCGGACGGTTTATGATGATGTATTCTCCCCGTGGAGGCATGGATATCGAAAAAGTAGCCGAAGAAACACCGGAAGAAATTTTTACAGAAGAAATTGATCCAATTGTTGGGCTTCAGAATTTTCAGGCTCGTAAAATTGCATTTAATCTGGGTTTATCCGGTACAGCACATAAGGAAATGATCGCATTTGTAAATTCATTGTATCAGGCATACATTGGTTCTGACGCTTCTTTGTTTGAAATCAATCCTGTAGTAAAAACATCGGATGATAAAATTTTTGCAGCAGATGCAAAAGTTGTGATAGATGCCAATGCACTTTTTCGTCATCCTGAAATTGTTGAAATGCGCGATTTGGCTGAAGAAGACCCCATAGAAGTGGAAGCGGGTAAATATTCGCTGAACTATGTAAAATTGGATGGAAATGTGGGTTGCATGGTCAATGGTGCCGGTTTAGCCATGGCAACGATGGACATTATTCAACTTTCGGGTGGTAAACCTGCCAATTTTTTGGATGTAGGTGGTTCTGCCAATGCCAAGAGGGTAGAAGAAGGATTTCGCATCATTTTAAAAGACCCAAACGTGAAAGCTATATTGCTCAATATATTCGGAGGTATAGTCCGTTGCGACCGTGTAGCACAAGGAGTTGTAGATGCTTACAAAAATATCGGGGAAATCAATATTCCGATTATCGTTCGCTTGCAGGGAACCAATGCCGTTGAAGGAAAAGCTATCATCGATAACTCTGGACTAAAGGTATTTGCAGCTATTTCGCTGGAAGATGCTGCTAAATTAGTAACTCAGGTTTTAAAATAATTAACAAAATATTTTATTTTCCAAGATATTTTACGAAATTTGCAAGCTGTTTAATTCAATTAAGCAGCTTGTTTTATTTTGAACCATATTATTAAACTTTAATACCCAATTTATGACCTTAATTAAATCAATTTCAGGAATCAGAGGAACGATAGGCGGAAACCCGGGCGATGGATTAACACCGCTGGATGTTGTAAAATTTACCGCTGCTTTTGCTTCCTTTATCAGGAAATCAACTGGCAAAGAACGGATGAAGTTCGTAGTGGGTCGCGATGCACGTATTTCAGGAGAAATGGTGAATCTATTGGTTACTGGAGCTTTAAACGGTATGGGTGTCGATGTTTTGGACATCGGACTGTCTACCACACCAACAGTTGAAATCGCAGTAACAGATGTTAAAGCAGATGGCGGTATTATTATTACAGCCAGTCATAATCCAAAACAATGGAATGCACTGAAATTACTTAACAACAAAGGTGAATTTATCAATGCAGCTGAAGGAGCTGAAGTTTTGGCAAATGCTGAATCAGGAAATTACAGTTTTGTAGATGTAGATAAAATCGGCAGTTATGAAAAGGATGATACATATATCCAAAGACACATTGATATGATATTACAACTGCCATTGGTGGATATAGCTGCTATTGGTAAAGCCAATTATAAAATTGCAGTGGACTGTGTTAATTCAACGGGTGGAATTGCGATTCCGCAGTTGTTAAAAGCCCTGGGAGTGAAAGATGTGGTGGAATTGTACTGCGAACCCAATGGTTTGTTTCCTCACAATCCTGAGCCTTTGCCCGAAAACTTAACGGAAATTGCAAAAAAAGTGGTTGAAACCAAAGCAGATTTAGGATTTGTGGTGGATCCTGATGTGGATCGGCTCGCTATCATTCGCGAGGATGGAGAAATGTTTGGCGAAGAGTATACTTTAGTGGCTGTTGCCGATTATATTTTAAAAAATAAAGTGGGGAATACTGTTTCCAATTTATCTTCAACCAGGGCTTTGAGAGTAGTTACAGAAAAAGCAGGCGGCAAATATGCAGCTTCTGCAGTAGGAGAGGTGAATGTGGTGGATATGATGAAAGCTCAGCATGCAGTAATAGGTGGCGAAGGCAACGGCGGTATTATTTATCCCGAACTGCATTATGGTCGCGATGCTCTAGTGGGTATTGCATTGTTTCTGACGCATCTTGCAAAATCAGGCAAAAGCTGTACAGAACTAAGAAAAACGTATCCAGATTATTTTATTTCTAAAAACAAAATTGAATTATCACCTGAAATGGATGTAGATAATATTCTGCTTAAGATACAGGAACGCTATCAAATGCAGCCCATCAATACCATTGATGGCGTAAAAATTGAATTTGACAACGAATGGGTACATTTACGCAAATCCAATACCGAAGCCATCATTCGCATCTATTCCGAAAGTGATACACTGGCGAATGCTGATAAATTGGCTCATAAGATAATGGACGACATACGGTCAGTTTCCTGAATTGATAAGGATATGGCGTTTTAGATAAAGAGATATGATAATTTCGACTTCGCTTATTTCCTGTTTTTTTTCTTCCGATCCCGAATCGCTTCGCTTTCGGGATTTCGCTTCGCTCAACTTCCGATCCCGAATCGCTGCGCTTTCGGGATTTCGCTTCGCTCAACTTCCGACTTAATACCCATACTTGCTTTTCCAAAGTCCCTTGAGCCTTGCTCTGATTTCATTTTCTCTTGGATTGTTTTGGGGATCATAGAATTTTTTGCCTTTTAATTTTTCGGGTAGAAATTCCAGATCTACGAAGTTGTTTTCATAACTATGGGCATATTTATAATCTTTGCCATATCCGATGTCTTTCATTAATTTGGTGGGAGCATTGCGAATGTGCAGAGGAACCGGCAAGTCACCTGTCTTGCTTACCAATGCCATGGCTTCATCAATGGCTGAATAACTTGCGTTGCTTTTGGGAGAAGTTGCCAGATAAACTGCAGTTTGCGATAAAATAATTCGTGACTCTGGATAACCAATTTTATTTACTGCATCAAAACAGCTGTTTGCCAGTAAAAGTGCATTTGGATTGGCGTTACCGATATCTTCCGAAGCCAGTATCAACATTCGGCGGGCAATAAATTTAAGATCTTCACCACCTGCCAGCATTCGCGCCAGCCAATAAACAGCTGCATTCGGATCGCTACCACGTATAGATTTGATAAATGCAGAAATTACATCGTAATGCATTTCACCACCTTTGTCGTATAAAGCCAGATTTTGCTGCACAATCCGAAGTACCATCTCATTGGAAATTTCTATTTTCTCCTTTTTCTTTTCCATATTTACAACCAACTCAATAGCATTGAACAACCTGCGTGCATCACCACCTGAAATTCTTAACAGTGCTTCTGTTTCGACAATATTAATAGAAATTTTATGCTGTTTTTCAAGAAATATGCGTGCTGTTTCTAATAGTTTTAAAAGATCTTCTTTTTCAAGATTTTTCAAAATGTAAATCTGGCATCTCGAAAGCAAAGGAGAAATTACTTCAAAGGAAGGATTTTCGGTAGTAGCACCTATTAGCGTAATTATTCCTTTTTCAACAGCACCTAACAATGAATCCTGCTGAGATTTGTTGAACCGATGAATTTCATCGATAAATAAAACAGCATTGTTTAATGATTTCGCAGCTTTATCAATCACTTCTCTTACATCTTTTACCCCGGAATTGATGGCACTCAAAGTGTAAAATTCTTTATTCAGATATTTTGAAATGATAAAAGCCAATGTAGTTTTGCCCACTCCGGGTGGTCCCCATAAAATCATAGAAGGAATATTACCTGATTCGATGGCAGTGCGCAAAATAGCTTTTTCACCCACCAAATGGGATTGTCCAATGTATTGATCCAGATTATATGGCCGTAATTGCTCGGCAAGTGGTGGTAATTGATTCATTTTTAGATAAATGTTAAATATTAATAAGACGAAAGCTGGAAGTCAGAAGTCCGAAGTATTTTGTGAAAAAATCGTTTAAAAAGGTTTTGCCATTTTCAAATTTAAAATTTTTAATCGTTATGAATCGACTGATCACTAAACCATTAAATTGCAAAATCGCAAAATCATCAAATTAAAAATGAAAAGCCAGCCAGGTACAATTATTTTCATTGCTGGTATAAGTAACTCTGTGTTGCTGATGTGCAGGAATAAAAAGATAATCTCCTGCTTTCATCCGGATATGTGTATCATCTCTGAATTCTATTTCAGCTTCACCAGTTAATAAAAGCACCCATTCGTTTTTATCCTGGTTGTACCAAAAGTCTTCAGGCGAATGAAATCCAAAAGAAACGATTCGTTCGATAAGAATATTTTCTTTTTCTAAAAGTACTTCAATGCGTTCTTTGTCGGAGACAATCGGAATGTTTTCAAAAATATTTTGCATGATGATTTTTTTATAAATAATCTTCCAGTTTTCCTTTGCCCTGACGGAGAATTGAAAATTCTTCGTTGATGCAATTTACAACGGTAGAAGGTTCATTATCGCCATAACCACCATCAACAACAATATCAACAATACTTCCGTATTTTTCATAAATCAGTTCAGGATCGGTGGTATATTCAATCACATCATCTTCATCGTAAATTGAAGTTGACATAATGGGATGGCCTAATTCCTGAACAATCTGGCGAGTGATGTTATTATCGGGAATCCTGATACCTACTGTTTTCTTTTTGCTCTGGAAAAGTTTTGGTACATTATTATTGGCATCCAGAATAAATGTAAATGGTCCAGGCAATGCTCTTTTCATCAGTTTGTAGGTACTGTTACCAATGGGTTTTGTAAAATCCGACAAATGACTTAAATCGAAACAGATAAAAGAAAAATTGGCTTTCTCTACCTTTATGCCTTTAATTTCGGCAATGCGTTCAACGGTTTTGTTTTTGAATATATCGCATCCCATACCATAAACCGTATCGGTAGGGTAGATGATGATTCCACCGTCATTAAGGCATTCAATAATGGTTTTTACATCACGTGGATTTGGATTTTCGGGATAAATTTTTAATAACATAAGACTTTAAATTCTATCACCAAAATTACAAAAAAAAATGATTTGAAAATTTGAAAAATTAAAATTAGCATACAGTTGATACCTATTAGTTATATTTGTTTTCAAATTAAAGATTAATACATTATAAATTCAATTTATTTGAACAATATTGTATATTTTGTATTTTTATTATGAACTAAATGAAAAAAGAATGTATATTTGTAACTCATTTCAAATTAATAGGGAAAAGGTACTTACAGCTTAAACAAATGTGCAGTTAACAAAATGTTTTTTAATTTTAAATTATTGGTTTTATCTCTTATAATTTTTTAATTGCGAACCATGAAAAAGCATACTATCATTATTCGTCTATGGATATTGCTTTCATTTTGCAGTATGGTCAATGCCCAAATTACACTCACCACTACAACTCAAATCAATACAGTTTGTAATGGTAATCCATGTATATATAATGGACCTAAAATCCTTATCAATGAAGTAATGCTTACTCCGCCTAATGGAGATGGATCCATAATCGGACAAGGCGGGAATACAACTGGTCATGGAGAATGGATTGAACTTTATAATCCTGATATTTGTCAATCCATTGATGTTTCTTGTTTTTTTTTGGGAAATAACGCTCCCAATGATGCTACAAACCCTGCAGCCGGTGGTTTTGTTATACCAAACGGAACAATTGTACCTCCCAGAGGCTTTGTTGTAATCAGAGGTATGTATGCACCGGCTGTTGCTTCAAACCTACTGATACAAAATGGAGGGAAAACCATTGAAATAGTTCTAAACAGCAGTCTTTCAAATAATATTTGTATAATTGGAGGTACCCGTTTATGGTTTCCTAATAATGGAGGTTGGTTTGCCTTTTATGATAACAATGGTGTCCCTCAGGATGCTATTTCCTGGTTTAATCAAGCTAATTCATGTTTGAGTTGTAATCCTTGCAATCCGCAACCTTCCAGCTGTGGATATTCCGGTAGTCTGGCATCTTACGATAATTTTCCTCCGACCAAGAAGAATTATATTACAACCCTTAATCCTGGATCATATATTGGAAAATCGTTCAGAAGACTTCCTGATGGGGGCAATTGGGATTCATCCCCATCTTTTCCAACTTATGGTACTTGTAATTCATTTTGCATCCCACCTCCAAATATTACATGTAATGGAAAAGCAGTGGTTTTCGTTACAGGTGGTCAGCCTCCTTATACTTTTTTATGGAATGATCAGCAAGCTACTGCTAATGATACCGTTACAGGATTGTGCGATGGTATTTATACGGTAACCGTTACTGACGCTCATAATAATATTGCCACAACCTCAGTCCAAATTTATAATATTGAATTAAAAGCAACTATTTCATCTGAAGTTCTAAGTTGTAGGGGAGGGAATGATGGCAAAGCCTCAGCCTTCGTAACCAATGGTCGTCTTCCTTATCATTTTTTGTGGAGCAACGGGGATACAACCTCAACCATCCAAAACCTTATCGCAGATAAATATACAGTTGAAATTACCGATGCCAATGATTGTAAAGTTGATACAAATATTGTTATAGCCGATAGTGCTGTTGTTCTTACTGTTAGTATAAACGATGCAGTGATTTGTTCCAGAACCAATGTGAAATTAACAGCAACTCCTTTATTGTCGGGTGGAAATTTTAGCTGGTCGCCTGACGGTCAGCTTTCTGCAGCGATAACAGTTTCTCCAATAGTTACATCAAATTATTCTGTTATCTACTCTTATGCAGGTTGTATAGCAGGAGATACCTCATTGGTAACTGTAAATCCAACACCATTGCTTTTTATTCATGCTTCTTTATCTGAAATTATGCAGGAAGATTCAGTTGTAATTGCTGCAAATGGCGGACTTTCATATTTGTGGAACAATGGATATACAACAGATACCATTATTATGTTTCCAATGGACGATACCATTTATTGTGTAACTGCTTCCAACAATAACGGATGTTATGATACAAAATGTATTAAGATAGATGTTGTTGGGAATTCTACTTTATACATTCCCAATACTTTTACACCGAATGGTGATGGAATCAATGATAGATTTTTTGTAGCTGCTACCAATATTGATAAATTTCAAATTCATATTTACAACAGATGGGGAAATCTACTTTTTGAAAGCAATAACCTTTATGAAGGATGGGATGGACAATACAATGGAGCGCTGGTTCCCGAAGGTTTATATGTATATTCCGTTAAAGCCAAAGGTGAAGATGGCAAAGATTATCGTAAAAGTGGAACTGTTACAGTTTTGTGGTAAACTTTATATTTGTTTATTTGAAGTTGAATTTTGATTGCTGTTTCACATTCAGCATTTTCTTGCAGAGAAACTTAGGAACAGATAATCGATAGGGAAGGAGCCATTTATATTTTATACCAGTGTATTTAAAAAAGCTGATAATTTCCCCACAGCCATACTCCGGTGACTGATTTTGTTTTTTTCTTCCAGCGTCATTTCTGCAAAAGAAATAGGATAACCATCCGGCATAAAAATTGGATCGTAGCCAAATCCATCATTTCCGTATTTTTCGGTAAGAATGATGCCGTTTACAAAACCTTCGAAAAAATATTCTTTACCATTTAAGATCAATGAAATTACTGTACGAAAGCGTGCTTTGCGGTTTATTTCTCCCAGCATTTTCATCAAAACTTTATCGATATTATCCTGAAAATTGCACCCTTCGCCGGCATAACGAGCTGAATAAACTCCGGGTTCACTATCCAGGGCTTCAATTTCAAGGCCTGTATCATCTGCAAAACAATTCAAGGCAAATTTATCAAAAATAAAATGCGATTTTTGAGAAGCATTCCCTTCTAAAGTAGGTTGCGTTTCGGGAATTTCTTCAAAGAAATTGATGTCAGACAGGCTTAACAAATGAAAGCTATGTTGGATAAGCGGACTTATCTCTTTAATTTTGTGTTGGTTGTTGGTAGCAAAGACTAATTCCATTGATTTGTATTTTTTATTCAAAATTAATGATTATTTTTGTTTCACCAAAATATAAAAATCATGAGCATAAAAGGAACACAAACAGAAAAAAATTTACTGAAAGCATTTGCAGGAGAATCACAGGCCAAAAATCGTTATCAGTTTTTTGCAAAACAAGCTAAAAAAGAAGGATATGAACAAATAGCAGCCATGTTTGAAGAAACAGCTTTACAGGAACAACAACATGCTAAAATTTTCTTCCGCTACCTTGAAGGTGGAATGGTAGAAATTACTGCTTCTTACCCTGCAGGAATGATTGCAACGACTGCTGAAAATTTAAGAGCAGCTGCCGAAGGTGAAAATGAAGAATGGATAGATTTATATCCTGCTTTTTCAAAAGTTGCAGAAGAAGAAGGTTTTAAAAAAATATCGATGTCGTTCAAGTTGATTGCTGCCATTGAAAAAGAACATGAAGAACGTTACAAAAAATTACTGAACAATCTTGAAACAGAAAAAGTATTTAAAAAAGATACAAAAGTTATGTGGGTTTGCCGTCAATGTGGTCACATACATTATGGTGAAAAAGCCTTGATGAATTGTCCTGTTTGCGATCATCCTCAGGCTTATTTTGAAGTAAAAGCTGAAAACTACTAGTAATTGTTAAGGTTAGAGTAAAAGTTGGAAGTCGGAAGTCCGAAGACAAAATCCTCCGGACACTGAGCATAGCTAAATTAGAGAGTACAATATCTAACTAAAAAAAGGAAATGAGCTAAATGGCTGATTTCCTTTTTTTATTATGATATTTGTCTATTTATATTTATCTGTTTTAACCATTAACCCTTTCACTGTATAATTATTTTCTCTTTAAAATGCCTTGTTTTACTTTTGATAGAAAGAATATACATTCCTTTATGAATGGTTTTGGTAGAAATGTCGAATGTTAAGTTTCCTACAGTATTCTTTTTATACAATTCCCTGCCTTGTAAATCGTACAAGCGGATTGTAAATTCCTCGTTTTGACTAAAAGCATTCAAATCAATTGAAAAATGATCTTGATTTATTGGATTTGGGTAAATTTTAATCTGTACCTTTTCAATTTCATGGATACTGTTTGCCAATGAATAGAGCTGGGATTTTGGAACTACTTCTCCCCATTGATTGGCACTGCTCCAACCCAATATACAACTGGCATTATAAGCACTATTAGAATTAAAATAATCAATGCGGATGTCATATTTCTGTCCTGCATTCAGCTGAATTTGACCTGTTCCTGTATTATTTACAGTATTGTTCCATTTATCGATGATCAACTGGTTGTCAATCCATAATTTTATCCCTTGATTGGACGATAAGTAGAAAGTATAGTAATCATTGAATCTGGGCTCTATTTTTCCCAACCATTTTGCAGAGAAATCAACCGGATTTATAATAGAACCAAGTGTTGATTGCATATATTCAAAGTTGATCAAAGTATCGGTTCTGCTTAGTTTTAAAGTGTCGAAATTAACGCCATTGTAATAAGTCCCACTTAAACCATCTCCGGTTCCATTGAAATTGTTGGGCGAAAGACTAAAAGTGAATTTATTAAGATTCAGGTTTTCTGTACTAAGATCAATAAAAACTTTTAATTGATGTTGTCCGTAGGTCATGTAAAGATTCTTCACAATAGAGGTCCAGTTTTGACTACCACCGGTAGATGCAACATTGATCATAGCTGTTTTATCAACACCATCGACTTCAATATGGAATTTGCCATTGCCTGAGGCAGCTGCAAGTCTTGTTTCCAATTGATAATTTGCTGAAGCATCTACAAATACTGTATACAATAACCATTCGCCTGAATTTGTCTTCGTTACATTAAAACCTCCTTCGCTGCAAGTTTCGATATCAACGCCTTCATTGGTTCTGTATTGGTTTCCATGATTTACAATATCGCTGTCGTGATAAGCTGTATATTCGCCTCCCAAATCAAAATTTTCTGCTTCAACTACTCCGGGAATATGCATTATACTTCCAAAAGGCATGTTTTTATTTTCCATTCCGAAAACTTGAAATTCATATATACGTGCCGCATTATCGCTCCCTGAGTTGGTTACGAGAAGTCTTACAATCTTTGCATTACAAGTTGGAATTGCTCTGTCGGTAACATTTGTAGTATTTCCAACTACAGAATCTATGGTAATCCAATTTATATCTTCTTTCCGTTGCAATTTAAAATCTTTTGTTATATAATTGGATGATTCGCTGCCTGCATGAACCACCCTCCAACGGCAAATAGCAAGAGAATCAACCATATTTACCTCCAACCATTTATTTCCTGCAACATTATGGCACCATTTTGTGGTTTCATTTCCATCCACTCCTTGGGCAGGGGTTTCGCTGGTAGCACATTGTCCTGAAGCAGTGGCTGGTTTGTTGAATGTGTTGTTTTTGTTACAATTGCTATTGTTAACACTATCTTGAGCAGGTATATCCATAATGTCACTGGCTGGAACAATGTCGTCATTTTCATTATTGGCCAATGTAATTGCAAAAACTGCCACCTTATTATTCACAGGTAAAATTAATTCTGTTGCATTTAGCGGTATTTTGATACAATATTTAAATAAATAGGTAAACAAATAAGGTTCATTAATATTCAAAACTCCATTATGCCGGTGTGTACCTATCCAGGCGGTATTATCTGTTTTGAAAAAACTAGTGGAATATTTTCCACCGGCTTGTCCTAAAAAGTTGGAAAAATAAGAGATTTTTAAAGTGTCAGGATTTCCATCCACATAAAAGATAGCTTCCTGGTCGGAAAGTGAAGAAGCACACAATAAATAAAGTTTATTGTAATTTCCGGCAGGATTCAATACGATTTTATTTCCATTGCAACGGATGATGTTATTCGCTCCCGAAGATTTTGGTCCCATTTTAAATGCAATACCATCAGCCCAAATGGTATCGGGTAATAATTCAGCAGTAAAACTGATATGGTTCCCGTCAAAATCTCCATCCATTCTGCTGCTATCATAGGTTATGGCATCATCGTCATAGAATAACATAACCGGTTTGCTTTGGGGAACTGTAACCGGATTCGTAGTAGGAGCAAGCTTTACACTGAAAGTTTTAGGTTGGAAAGATGTCATGTTAAACGTAAGAGAGTCTCCTGAAAAGTTTGCAGTTCCAATTATTTCCTCGATTCCGTTTAATTCGCTTGCCGAAATTATCTGTGAACAAAATTTAATGCGCACATTGGATGCTGTTTGGCCTTTAGTTTCGTATACTCTTACAACAATATCATCGGTGTTTTCAGCTTTCTTAAATGCCTTGATGGCCACCTGATCTGTACTCACATTTGCTATGGAAAAGCTTTTGCCTAAATTACCGGTATGCTTGGGCGCTTCAAAAGCAATTAACGGTTGATTTAACTTATCAGCTTCCCATACTGTATTTGCTTCATAATACCTGGCATTGTGCCCGTAAATTGAATACGTAAAAACTTGTTTATAAAGATCCTGATTTTGTTGATAGGTAAAACTTGAACTCACACCGGGTGTATGGATGAGTGATAACCGTAATGTATTGTTTGCCGGTTTATCCCAGCCATACTTACAATCATTTAAAATCGAAACTCCATACAAATTATCGGTATGTGTAATATCAGCCCATTGTTGTGCAGGTACTTCATATTTGGAAGATGTGTTGTTGGATCGTTGAATGGCACCTAAACCCAAATCGTAAGTAGCCATAGGATTGGAAACAGATAATGGGAATATTGCCTTTAGTAAGGTGTTTTTTGTTTGCCAGTTCACATCGTTCACAAAATCTATTCTTTCTTTCGGACCCCAATTTGTCAGTCGAATGTATTCATCAAATGTAGAACCATTTTTAAGCCTGGTAATCTTAAGGGATACTCTTAGCAGTCCGTTTTCAACAATAGTAACGGTAGGAGTGCCGTCTACATAATTCTGAGGGGTTACATTAATAGCATTGTAAAGTATTTCCCAGGATGGCCATGTACTGGATTGATCATTAAACATTCCTAATCTTATGGGTGAACTCAATAATTCTTTATTGCTGTATCTTTTATCCAATATGGAAGAAACATCGCCACTTGCATTGATGGTAATCTTGTAAATTGCATTTTCAATAATGCTATTGCTGATGCTAAGGCTGGTTGTAAATGCAGAAGGTGATGCAGATGCTCTAACGTCAAAAACCTGGTAACTTAATGATTTTACATTGGCAACAAAAATAAATTTTAGTTTTCCGTTTTCGAATGTTAAAATCTGAGCAGGAACTTCAATACCCAATGCATTGTATACCCTGATATAATTAGGTTGAGAAGATACTGAAATAAAAGCTTCCACAATATCCTCCCTTTCGATTGAAAGCGGATTGTATACCACAATAGCATTTCCCTGAGTTTGTGTATGGAGGCCTCTTATAATTGCACCTGAAGCATTGGTTAGTGTTGTTGCAAATTCATTCTGACAAATTACTTCATCATTCCACGAAAATGTATAAGCCGCTGGAAGACTGGTTCCTGTAAGGTCATCATGAAACTGATGCCATATTAATTTTGTCCAGGTTTGATTTAACTCTTCAGCAGGATATTTTAAACCTCCTAACCATTGTGCCATCACTGCACTTCGCTCAGTGGCACTTCCCAATAATTCGTTTTTGCGATTCCATCTTTTCATGGCTGTTTGTGAAGTGTAGCAGCCGGTTCCATGGGTTGCCATTAATAATTCGCCATTATAAAGTGAAAAATCACCATATTGAGCCGGTGTAAAACTTTTATACAATGAATCAGAAGTAGCGGCTAGAATTTTTAAAGGACCGGTTCCATTTATACTGGTTTGTAACTTTGAAACAGACGTTGTATCTGGTGCACCACCCTGATCACCGGTTCCGTAATAACGATAGGCTACGTAATGTCCACTTTGCACTCCCATATTGTTAACGGTTGTCAATAAAGAAGCACTGTTGCTTAAATCTGTAGTTATCTTGGTGGTGTAATTCCCTGGATTGAGGGCAGCCATAATCTGAGAACCATCCACACCTTGCCACATTCCAATATCAAACGGTACAGTGACTGATGAGCCCCATGAAAGTTTTTGAGTAGAAAATCCAATTAATCCACAATGTTTGGCGATGGTTGGTAAGGTATATCCGAATCCGAAACAATCCGGTAAAAAGATGTCATTGCTTTTTTTGCCAAATTCCTTTTTGTAAAAATTTTGTCCCAGCAATACATTTCTGAAAAAAGATTCTGGTGATGGGACTATTACATCATTAGCATCCAGTGAACTACCGGTAATATTCCATCTTCCTTGTGCCACAAACATTTTTAAAGTATCATAATACTCAGGATAATATTCCTTGGCCCACTTATATTTAATAGCGCCTTCAAAATTAAATACATAAGACGGATATTTATTAAATAAAGCAAAATTATCAACCAACGTTTTTCTAACCATATCTTTTATGGAAGCTTGTACAGTCCAGTTCCATTGTGAATCAAAATGTGCATTGGATACCATATAAACTGTTTTAGTTTGAGTATATCCAAAACTTGTCAGCATAAAGAAAAAAAAGATTAGATAAATTTTTAATGATTTTTTCATCTGTTTTTGTTTTTAATAATTGATTGAACTATTATACTTCAATTGAATTTTTTTATAAAATATTCGCGCTTGCTAAAGGTGAGACCCTCAAACCAACTTTAAAATAAATTTTTTTAAATAATGATTTTAAAAAGTAATGGATAAATATCAGTTTACAAATATACACTAAATAATATACTAAATCGGTTTAGTCGAAAATTTATTTTTATTGGATTTAATTTTAGTAAAAAAAAAGAAATTATCTTCTAATATTAACAATGAGTTTGGGGAAATAAGAAAAAGAATTTGCTTTCTGTAAGCCAACTGAATTAAATAATCACAGTGATTACAATTAAGTAAACCATTGAATCGCAAAGCCAATGGTGTGGACTAAAGAGAAATAAGCTGAAAACACCATACTTCTCAAATTGACAATATTGATATAGCTATGTGAGCTGATGAGAGAATAATATATGCAATAGCAACACCCTTGTTTAATTATACTCACTACCAAAGAAATCATAGCTATAGCTGAGATACCTTTGTGTAGTAGGCGTAGATCAAAGATATTACGGATAAGAGTTGATTATAAATTATTTATTTTACCACGTACAATCACAATGTTTTATAATAAGTCCTTTTACTATCAACTTACTACAATTTAGCAAAGTGAGGGATGCACCCGGTTCAATGTTAAATAGAATCCCAATTCCGCTGATCGTTAAATCTAAATTGTGATTACAGTTGTCAATTGTAATGTTTTTATTAATGATAATCGGTCCCTGAAGTAAGGAAATGGTTTGTCCATCCAAAGCACCAATAAAACGGATGATTCCATTGTTACAGACTCTGAAAATTGCTTCGCGTAAGGTTATTTCTGAATTGTCATCTAAAATATTGGATACCCAAACGATAGAATCGCATATAGGTGCCGGATTGATTGTTACAGTTGCAGAGTCAGTACATCCGTTTGCATCAGAAACCGTATAGGTAAATGAACCAGCTGCTAAGCCCGTTTGAGGAGGATTTGCAGTATCGTAAATATATGGTAACATTCCTCCTGTAGTATTTAATGTAACACTTCCCGTTTGACCATAACTTGCTGGTTGGATAGGTGTTGCTGTTAAGGTTGGCAATATGTTTGGAATTGACCAGGAAAGCAGATTTGTAAAATTGTTATTATATGTCGGAATACCATATGGTCTTTCATATTTGCTCAGTATTGTGTTCCAAATGATGTTGGTTGTATTACCGGGAATAGCAGTAGGAAGTAAATTAAAATGCAAAGTAAACAAAACTGCATCATTCGGAAGGCTTGTACCTAACAGGCTATAATTTACCAACCTGAATTCTCCGGGAATACTTACATTGGCTAAAGCAGAAGAAATTGCGGGATTAAGTGTAAAACTTACGGTCCGGTAATCAAAGACCAGAGGATCAAAATTCAACACCAGTGAAATGGCTCCTATATTGGTAAAATCCTGAACCTTTACTGCTACATCATAAACCCCACATGAAATTAAAGTGGGTATTTCTATGTTAGTGATTATTGAAGGACACGGTGAACTTGTAATAACAATGAGTTCGTCGTCGGTACAGCCCGTGGGTGCTGTCACGGTTACGGTGTAAGTACCCGGAGTGGTAATGGATAGATTTGCTGATGTTCCAACAATAGAGGAACCATCTGACCATGAATAATTTCCGCCACCACTTGCAGTAACGCTGATTACCTGAAGGGAACAGTTTAGTTCGTTGACGCCGGTATTATTGATGATTGTAGCTGTGGGAGTAGCTGGAATTTCCCATAAAAGGAGATTATTAAATATAGCGGTGTATACAGGAACTCCACCTGGTCCTGCATATTCGCTCTCTGCCGTATTCCAGATAATGTTGGTTGTATTTCCGGAAATAGCAGTGGGTAATAAATTAAAATGCAATGTAAACAAAACAGCATCATTCGGAAGGCTTGTACCTATCTGGCTATAAATTCCCAGTCTGAATTCACCGGCTATACTAACATTGGCCGAAGCCGAGGCAATTGCAGGATTAAAAGTTACACCTACTGTCCGGTAATCAAATACCAGAGAATCAAAATTCAATACCAGCGAAATGGCTCCAACATTGGTAAAATTCTGAACTTTTATTGCTACATCATACACCCCACAAGAAATTAAAGTAGGTGTTTCTATCTTAGAGGTTTGTGAAAAGCTACTTTGTGGTACAAAAAAAGAAGCTAAAAGAAATGTAAATGTAAAAAATGCTATATTTACAACTCTGAAACTGTTTAAAATATATTTATTTTTCATGAGGATGAGATTAAGATGTTAATATTAAAAATTATTAGAGAAATTTTATGTTTTCCCTTGTAAGTATGATTTTATTTGGTTTTCACCAATTCAATATGTTTTTGATCAATTGAAGTTTCACCATTAATGATTATTTCACATATATATATGCCGGATTGTAGATGGGATGTATTAAAGTGTATGTTGTAGAATCCAACTTCTTTGACTGCATCCTCTAAAATTCCAATTTTTTGACCCACTGAATTGTAAAGCCAAATTCTTACATTTCCTGTTTCTTTGATAGAATAGTTAATTTCCATATTTTCTTTGAACGGATTTGGGAATACATAGATTGTAGTATGCTCTGATTGAGTTTCGATGCTATTGGTTTTCAATGTGCTGAATGGAATGATATTACCTTTTTCATCAGCAAATTCGGAGGTGTGGTCATAGCTCAGCAAATCTGTTGAACTGTTGATGTTTGCTTTAGCTCTCACCTTAAGCATTATCAGAATATCATCAGCCTGTAACGAAACCGGATTTACATCTGACCATGCTATCCTGATTTTCCCATTGTTGATAGTATAATTTAATCCGCTGAATGGTGATGTTAAACTATTTACATCAATCAAATTTTGGTTGTAATTCAAGTTTAATGTAATGGCAGACAGGCTTAAGAAATCATTCACCCTTACAGCAAACTCAATATCCTGATTGTTGGAAACCATTATCAAACCCTCTTTTTTTAAATTATTAGATACAGCAACTTTATTCCCACTTGAAGGAATATAAGATTTATCAACATCTCCGGTAGCCAAAGCTTTAAAATTATGTAGCGTCAGACCATTTACATTCACAAGGGTATCTTCAAAACTCCAATCAGCAGCTGCAAATTGATTTATGATACCAACAGTTCGTAATTGAATAAATAGAGCATCGGTAGAATTCACAGTATTTGACAGATTAACATCAGCTGCAACTTTAGCAAGCCCATTTAAAGTCATTAACCCAATAGTATGCAGTTTTACATGCAATGCATCTGTAGAATTTACACCTCCCCAAGCTTGTGTTAAAGAAGCTCTTAAGGTGTAATTTCCATTGTTGATACCTGAAAATTCATAATATCCTGATATTACCGGATTTCCTGGGATAGTATAGTCCGTATACAAAGCAGTAGTTGTGGTTGCTACAACTACCTTTGAACTGTTTAGCAATTGTATAGTTGCCCCGTTTAAAGGAGTATTGGCTGCATTGTTATAAGTAAGTTGCCCGTTAAGTTTTGTTATAGGAGGCACTGTAATAGAACCATTGATATAATAATCTGAAGAAGGAATGTCGATTAATTCATTCCAATTTCCATTGTAATATTTACATGAATTTCCGTTGTCAGAAAAAGAAAGTGTTGTCGTTCCGGAATTCAGTCTTTGAAAACTGATAGTAAAAATCACACTATTGTTGCCAACTGTTTTTCCGGGATAAGTGTACCAACCTAAAAAGATTTCTCCCGGAACAGTAAGATTAACGTTCATATTGCCACCTAACAAAGGATCGATAGCAGCGCCAGTTGCTAAAACAATACCCGGATCATAGATGATTTTAAGATTACAACTGCCGATATTTGTAAAATTGACAGCAGTAATAGTTACGGTGATGGTTGAACTACTCATACTTACATTCCCAATGCTGGTGACAGGTGCATTTTGAGCCCGTATTGTCTGCAGTGAAACAAATAGGAGCATACAACATAAAATAAATGTCTTTTTCATCTGTTTATTTTTTTATTAAATAACTGAAGTGGTTAATGTTAGTTATGTTGTGTTAATTAATCCTATTTTAATTTCGCCGATATCCTGTCCCGATTTTTAGAGAGATTTACTCATTGGTTTATTTATTATTAAAGGAGTTCGTGAACTTCGTTTCGCCAAATAAACATCCTTGTGTGTGTGAATAGTTTACATGGCTCGTTTCATCTTTCCTTTTTTAATTATTTAGCTTTTCCCTCTGTTGCTTTTTTATTCTATAATTATCAGATAGTTGAATTCCGAAAAGTAATAGAACTGTTCAGTTTTTTTTTTCATATTCATACTGATTATGAATTTTGTTGTGTCATTTTAGATTTTATTTTTTATTAAATTTTATTTGGTAAAAGGGAATCTACAATGATTTTTTAATTAAAGAAAAAAGAGAACGGGGAAATCATCCCCGTTCTCAGATGATGATCCTTATTTACTTATAATTTTTATAGTAAGTGTTTTAATACTATTTTTATTTTTAAGTTGTAAGGTACAGGTGTAAACACCGGCTGCAAAATCATTTGCATCCATTGTCAGTGCATGTGCACCGGCGGTTTGTGTTTCGTTTAACGCAGTTTTGATCTTCTTTCCAACTATATCATAGATTTCCAGTGTAACCTGTCCGTCGAAAGGTAAGTTGTAATCAAGAATGGTGTTTCCTTTAAAAGGATTGGGATGATTGCTGAGTGTTAGGTTTTCTGTTAGCGTCATGTTATGAATTACTAAAGCAGTGCTATTTATTATATCCATGGTTAACAAAGCATTGTTAATCACATTATAATTTTCATCTGCCAGTTCATTCAGTGGGTCAGCAGCAAGCGTAAAGAGGATATCCTGTAAAACAACAGATTCTTTGGCTTTAACCATCAGCGTTACTAAACGATCTCCATTCAATAAAGAAAGGGCTTGCAACGAATTCCAACCAATCCTTAATTCGTTACCTGTTACGTTATACTGTAATGATATACCAGGATTATTGCTCAGATAAACACCATTGATCTCAAGCTTATCAGATGGGAAATTCATAATCAGAGAGATGGCTCCGACATTCATGTCCATATCAGCATAAACCGGCAGTTCAAATACTGTTCCAGAATTAATTTGCAAGTTTTGTCTTGTATTCAGTGTCAGATGATCGCTGCCTGATTTTAAACCACCAGGAGTAAAGCTACCATTAAAGTCACCTTTGCACATTGCATAGTAATTGTTATTGGTTAGGTTACCGTTAACAGTTAATGTAAGTGAACTGTCTGGGTTCTGTATTGATGTGGTTTCGCCTGTTTTCCAGAATGACCAATTTGGAGTAAATGCTGGATTTCCTGCGGTTACAAAATGTTGCAGAATTTTGCCAGCGTCTCCGGCATCGAGAATATTATTAAGAATATTAGGCATAACATCACCTGCAAAGAACCTGACCTTTTCAATTAAATATTGAGGTCCCACGCCCCAGGCATTCACCTGAGCAGCATCGGTTGCATTGATACCTCCAACCGGTTTAACAGTTGAGAAAACTACATTATAGGTACCGGCACAGACACCACTGAATGTATAATTGCCACTTCCATTTGTAGTAGCAGTATGCATAACTGATACACCCTGTTTGAGTTGGATGATAACATTATTCATAGCTGTATTGGCCGTATTGTAATAGGTAAGATTACCACTGATGGTATTCGTTACCACAGTATACGTATATACCCAGTTTTGGGTATTGCCTGCACAATCAGTATAAACGTATGTATAAGTAATGGTTCCTGTACAGCCAGTCATTGTACCACCCATGGTAGGACCTGTTGGTGTAAGCGTATTACCACAATTGTCAGTTACTGTTGGTAAGGTTGGTGTTACTGCCAGTGCAGCTGAGCCAACTATTGAACCTGCATCTGTAGGATTAGTAAATGGAAGACGCTCGATGGTGTAAGTATATGTCCATGCATTCGAAAGGCCTGCACAGTCAGTATATTCATACGTGTAAGTTACCGCACCTTCGCATGCAATTGGAGCATAGGTATCATTCCAGGTAAAGTCATCCCAGTAGATATCATAAGTAACACCAACTAAAGGATTGGAAGGATCATAATTGTGACCCTGTAGAATTACACTCTTTAAGCGCACTGATGCATCTACTGCACTTGTGTGGGTTAAATAAGTCAGCGAGCCGGCAGACAAAAGGAACTCTCCGGATGGCAATAACCTGATTTTCAGTGTTACCCATGTATCATAGGCAAAACTTGCTGGCAAACCTAAGTCAACCCAATTATTAGTTCCATTACTTTCCCATACTCTGAAACGAGGAACGCCACCATCACTTGTAAATTCAACAATCGGATAACCGGATACAGCATTGGTTGCATCAACTGCAACACCCCAAAGTCCGGCCATACGCTTGTTGCTTGTTGCCCAGGCTGCAGGTATGTATAGTTTTACTTCCATTGCATTGGTAGCTGTACCAAGGTCATAACCTCTGCCTTGTGTATTATAGAAAATACCAGTACCCTGATAATCAGATGCATTGATAGAATGTTTCAACCTGTTACCACCATTAAATACTACGGGCGATGTAAATCCAGCCGGTGCATAACGGTCAGTATACCATACACCAGAAGCGGGTGTTGAACCTGTAACTACGGGTGCATCGAATGTATTGGTAAAACTTAATTGTTTTACCGGTGCGGCCAGAGTTAACACGTTACCACAAACATCCTTTACTGCAGGAAGAGTAGCTGGCGCTGTTGCAGCAGATTCACATTGAACTGTGCTGGCAATTGCCACTGGCCCACCGATTTCTTTCGGTAAAGTCGTATGATCAATTGTATAAACATAGTTCCATGTTGAAACCAATCCTGCACAATCGGTATAGGTAAAACTATAAGTTCTGGTTCCTTCGCATGTAATTGTAGTAGGACTATCAACAAACGGAATAATTGCAGCTACTGCTAAAACGCTTTTTCCGCAAACATCAACTATTCCAGTTGGTGGAGTTGGTGTGGTTACACTTGCCATACATTCAAGCGAAGACCCTCCGTTAGCCGGAAGTACAGGGGATGTAACATGTTGAATTGTATAAACATACGACCAGTTGGAGCTAAAACCTGAACAATTGGTAAATGAATAGGTATAGGTTCTGGTTCCCTGGCAATCAATTGGATCCGGGGAATCAACCATAGATACCAATACTGCTGGAAGCAGAGTAGTACCATCAACATCAAATACAGGTGGAATTGTTGGTGCGGTTGCACTAGCAAGACATTGAACTGGACTGGCACCGTTAGTAGTAACTACAGGAGCCAATGAATTACATGGAACACCCTGGAATCCAACGGAACCAGATACATCAGTACCTGCACATAACCATGGATTGTAGGTTACAGGACCGGCAATAAGTGCTGCATTTGTAGCGGGAACTGTTGAGCCCAACCAGTTACAAGTTGCATTAATATTATTAGCAGCTTGATTTTTGATTGCGAATAAAACAGTGGTAATGCTATTTTCATGAATTGCCATTGTTGATACACCGTTTATGTTTGTGAATATACCAGTTGCATCATTATTTGTGCTGTTGATACCATAAATAAAATTATTAGATACCAAACCACCCGTTATATTATTTTCAAGTTTAATAGCTTGAGTCGAAGTTCCCATCAGGTTGAAAATTGTGTTATCCTTAATTGTGGGACTAACTACTGAACCACCACCTGGGCCAATGTAGATACCTCGTGAACTTCTGGACGAACCTACAGAATTTACATTGCTTATGATGTTCCGTTCAACATTTACATTTGTTACAGTTCCGGGATTAGTGCCAGGACCAAACCAAATTGCATCAGCAGAACCTACAAGTGTTGTAGTGTTGCCAATATTATTCAAGTAGTTATCCGATATGGTAACATTAGAACTACTGATATTAGGGGAGTTCTATAAATTAAATCATTGTAATTCAAATAAATAAGTGTATATTTGCATATAAATAACTGCAAAAAAATGGCAACATTACAAGATTATAAAAAGCAAGGTAAAAAAGGATTATTTATTCACAAATATTAATATTTTCAAAGGTGTTCATGATATCGCTTCGCTAAGTTGATGAACAATTTACAATTGAACGCTTGTCAGCAA
>JBBRCQ010000003.1:0-151136 GCA_038204725.1 Bacteroidales bacterium
TTACTCCCGCACATAAGGGATTTACACCCTCTGGAAAAAAATATTTACCCTGCTTGTTGCTAATTTGATAAATATTTGTAATTTTGAAATATTTATAGAGCTTTCGGCAGGGTGTGCTCAGCTCATGCAGGGCACACACAACAAGCAAATTAAGCCAAGTGTTTTTGTGTGATTTTTGTGTGATTTTTGTGACATCCAAAATAAAATTGCGCTTTTCAACGGATGCATAAGCTTTGGCTTTCCTTTGCAAACCACAACGCTGAAATCCGAATAATCGAGAATGAATGCGCAGCATAAAGGGAAAAGATAAAAAAAATAAGAATTTTTAATCAGAATGTTTTTTAAAATGCTAAATTTGTAACTTCCCAATGGGATAATGCGTCCAACAATAAAAATTTATAAAAAATGGAACCAAAGAGATTATTAAGAAGTAAAGTCAACAGAGTATTTGGAGGCGTATGTGGAGGAATTAGCGAGTATTTTGCCATAGATACTGTATTGGTAAGAATTCTATTTGTATTAACTGCTATCTTTGGTGCAGGAATCATTATTTATTTTGTGCTTTGGATTATGATGCCTGAAGCACCCAGTACTTTTCAATAATATTGTTTTAGAAATGGAACAGGTAAAAAAATTTTACAGAAGCACAACCCAACGAACCATTGCAGGCGTTGCAGGTGGAATAGCAGAACATTTCAACATCGATCCGGTAATCGTGAGAATTGCATTTGTACTGGCGGCTTTAGGTGGCGGGAGTGGCATATTAATCTATATCGTCCTCTGGATTGTTATACCCGAAGCACCCGTCTTTAATAATACAGAAAGAGATAATACTACAAATTCAACAGTAAATCACATACAATCAACAACAAACATGGAAACACAATCTGAACCCAAAAAAGAAAAAAGAAATTATCACAGCAATTTAACCGGCGGCTTAATCCTTATCACCCTGGGTATTTTGTTTTTAATAGTCCGTTTTGTTCCCAATATCGATTTTGGCGATCTGTGGCCTATTATACTGATCGTAATTGGCATTACGATATTGTTAAGAAACGTAAGAAAGAAAAAGAACGACAATTTTTTATAATCTATTTAAATCCTATAAATTATGAAATACAAAAATATATTCTGGGGTATCGTTTTAATTGCATTGGGTGTAATGATTATCCTGAGAAACATGGACATTGTCCATTTCAACTGGCTGGCCATACTTCAGCTTTGGCCTCTACTACTAGTAATATGGGGCATTTCACTTATACCTGTTAAGGATGCAATAAAATTCATTTTATCACTGTTAGTATTGATAGTGGGAATTTTAATTGTAAATTTTAATCAATCTGACGATTCATTTGGGTGGAAATACAGCAATGATAAGGAAAACTGGACAGAACAAAAAATAGAAGAAAAATATGATACTACCATCACACAGGCCCTATTAAAATTAGATGCTGTTGCCGGTGATTTTAATATTTCAGGCACTACAGATCAACTCATTTCATTTGAAAACAAAGGAAATATTGGCGATTATCAATTAAAAACCACTTTCATCGACAGTATAAAAGTTGTTAAAATTGGCATTGAAAGCAATGTTGTAAGAATCGGAAAAAGCCAGAAAGAGAACAAAACCAAAATAGCATTAAATCCTAATCCTATATGGGACCTGGACCTGGAAGCGGGCGCATCCAATGTAAACTTTGATTTATCAACATTCAAAATCAGAAATATTGATTTTGATGGAGGAGCTTCCAGTATAAAACTTAAAATAGGAAACAAACAACCTATTGTAAATATTAAAATTGAAGCCGGAGCATCATCTATTAAAATTTATATTCCAATGAATACAGGTTGTGAATTATATGGCGACAATGTAATGACCAGCAAAAAACTGGAAGGATTTACCAAAACAACTGACGATAAATACCGCACCCCTGATTTTGATAACCATACCGACAAAATTTACATTCATATAGATGCTGCCGTTTCAAGTATAAGTGTCGAAAGATATTGAGGTCGGAAGTTGGAAGTCGGAAGACCAGTCGGAAGACGGAAGACGGAAGACGAAAGACGGAAGTCGGGAGTAATAACTGTTCACTGTTCACTGTTCAACATTCTCCCTTCAAGAAATCCATCAAATCATCCATAAATAATCCGGGTTCATCGGCCTGTACCCAGTGGCTGGCATTGGGGATGGTTTTTAGGATGGCTTGTGGGAAGTTTTTTTGCATCTGCACAAAATCCTCATCCGATACATAATTGGATGCCCCGCCTCTTATAATTAAACAGGGTTTATTAAATGTATTTTCGGATTGTATGGCTTCAAATACAGCATCTATATTGGCAAAAATAGCCGTCAGATTTAATCTCCAGGCATAATTCCCCGGTCGGGTTGCATAAAGGTTTTTCATCAGAAACATACGAATGCGCTGATTTGAAATCGATTGATCGAGCAATACCTCTACTTCCTTACGGGAACTAATCTTTGAAAAATCAATCGATAGCATCGCATACAGCAACTGATCGTTAAAATCGTTAGCTGCATATTGCCGCATGTTCATATCCACTATGATCAATTTTGAAATCTGCTCAGGATGATCGAGTGTATACTTCAATGCAATTTTTCCACCCATGGAATGGCCCATGATGATTGGATTTTCTAGTTTGTGTGTTTCGATAAATTCACCAATGTCATCAGCCATTACGGAATAATCAAAAACATTGCTATGTCCCGATTGACCGTGGTTGCGCATATCGGGAATAAACACCTTAAATTTTTCAGCTAAAGTCTTTGCATGCGTAACCCAATTATCCGACATGCCATACAAACCATGGAGGATGATCAATGGCTGTCCTTCGCCATAAGTTCTATAGAATAATTGCATACTGCAAAAATAATGTTTTTTATTTAGAAGCAGGGAATACCTTCAGCCTACTTTGTCTTTTATTCTTAATTGAAAATCAGTACTTTGCAAAAATTAACATTGCATTTTATTAATAGTTTTGTTATTTTTTTCTTTACTTTTGTCTTGACACAAAAGTAAACAAAAAGTCAAGACTGCAAATTCTTTACTTCAAAACTACGATTTTTAAATTTCCAGCGCAATACAAGTCATAGCGAAAAAATCCGTGTGTTTATAATTTGCATTTTTACTTCGCTATACTGTATTGCTTGCACAAGGCCTTCGCTATTTAAAAATCTTGTTTTGTAGCGTAAAGCATTTGATGTCGGTCTTCTTCGTGGATAGGATGACTTAAAGTACACATTGAATACACATGATAAATTGTTTGTAATAATTGCTTTCGTGGATGGGTATTTCATCAGTAAAAGTAAAGAAAAAAATTATAATTAAAGCAATAGCTAATGTGTATCCGTCAACACATTAGCCGATTCAATGCAAAAAACAGTAAAACCCTCATTCATAAAGAATTTTTTTTTACTTTTGTAGGCTTAAACAAAATCCTGTCAAAAAAGGATTTGTTTCTATATATCAATGATTATTAAATGATTAAAATCATTCTACTTTTATAAAAAATATTAAAGATGGATAATAAAGACATAAAATTGTTTTCAGAATTTCCTCCCGTAAGCACACAGGAATGGGAAGCTGTTATAAATGCTGACCTTAAAGGTGCTGATTATGAGAAGAGATTGGTATGGCAAACACTGGAAGGCATTCAAGTAAAACCATATTATCGTGCCGAAGATCTGGAAAATCTTTCATATCTGAAAGCCAACCCGGGTGAAGCTCCTTATGTAAGAGGAAATAAAACCAACAACAATGCATGGGATATCCGTCAGGACATTGATGCCAAAGATATTGCCAATGCCAATAAAGTAGCTTTGGATGCCATCAAAAGAGGTGCAACTTCCATTGGTATCAGAGTAAAGGAAGTAAAAACTGCTACTGATATGGCTGTATTGATGAATGGTATTGACGTTACATCCGTTAAAATCAATTTTACTTCATCCCGTTCTTATCCTTTGACACTGGATTTATTTTTAGGCTTTTTAAAGGCCAATACTATTGATGCTAAAAAAGTATGGGGTTCCATTAACTTTGATCCTTTCAGCTATTTATTATTGCATGGTGATTATTATACCACCTTTGAAAACAATTTAGCTGAAGCCGAATATTTATTGCTTTTATGTGAAAAATCTCTGCCGAATTTTAAAGTGATTACTGTAAATGGAAATCTTTTCCATAATGCAGGAGCTTCATTGGTTCAGGAATTGGCTTTTACGCTGGCCTCAGCTCATGAATATCTGTATCAGCTCATCAGCAAAGGACATACTGTGGATCAACTAACACCCAATTTTGTTTTTTCATTTGCAATTGGTTCCAACTATTTCATGGAAATAGCTAAAATCAGAGCAGCCCGTTTGTTGTGGGCAAAAATTGTGGAACAATACCAACCTGCTCACACTGCGTCCATGCAGGTTTTTATACATAATACCACTTCGATGTGGAACAAAACTGTTTACGATCCTTATGTAAACCTGTTGCGTACAACTACCGAAGCCATGTCGGCAGCTATTGGAGGAGCCGATTCAATCAGCGTGCTTCCTTTTGATAAACCTTATAAAGAAACTGACGAATTTTCGACGCGTATTGCACGTAATCAACAAATTATACTGAAAGAAGAATCCTATCTTGATAAAATTGTAGATCCTTCGGCTGGTTCCTATTATATCGAAAACTTAACCAATTCTATCGCAAGCTTTGCCTGGGATTTATTTAAAAAAATTGAAGAAAAAGGTGGTTTTTTTGAAGCGGTGAAAACTGAATTTATACAAACCGAAATTGAAAAAACTGCACAAACACGCGATATGGAACTATCGAGTCGCAAAACAACGCTTTTGGGAACCAATCAATATCCCAATCCCATTGAAACCATGCTCGACAAAATACAAGAAACTACTGAGGAGACTACAGAGAAACCTTCGAAATATAAAAAACTCAATATATACCGTGGAGCCGAACCTTTTGAAGAACTCCGTCTGGCCACTGAAATCTATGTAAAGGAAGGAAATAAAAAACCGGCTGTATTTTTGTTGACTTATGGTAATCTTGCCATGCGCAAGGCTCGTGCCACTTTTGCCACCAATTTCTTTGGATGTGCAGGCTATGAAATTATCGATAATGAAGGATTTAAAACAATTGAAGAAGCTACTAAAGCCGCACTTGCAAGCAAAGCAGAAATCGTTGTAATTTGCAGTTCTGACGAAGAATATGTAGAAATAGTACCTGTAATTACTTCTACCCTTAAAGCAGAGGATGCCGAAATCAATATCACAGTAGCCGGTTATCCAAAAGAACACATTGAGCAATTCAAGGCGTTGGGTGTTGATGAATTTATACATGTAAAATCCAATATCATAACCACTTTACAAGCATATCATGAATTTTTAGGTGTGATAGCATAATTTGCAAATCAAAAGAAAAAAACAGCTTCGCCTATAAACGGAGCTGTTTTTTAATCTTTAGAAAATAAATAAACCAACCTTTAGCAACACCAGAAATGAACAAAACAATCATAAAGATCATCACTTATATTAAAGGATTTATACTGATTTTAAGACCTCACCTAATTATGGGTTGGTTGAGAAATCCGTTATTAATGATGTCCAACACTTTAAGCCTTACCAAATGGATTGCTGAACAAGACAAAACTGATATTTTTAATGACTTTTTTTCATTAAAAAGAGACCATTCCAAAAGATATCAACTTTATAAACATGTAATTAAAAAGTTAGCCTTAAAAGAAGAAGCGGTTGATTATATTGAATTTGGGGTTTGTGAAGGTGATTCTATTAAATGGTGGGTTGCCAACAGTGAACATGTAAATACACATTTCTATGGATTTGACACTTTTGAAGGATTGCCCGAAAATTGGGGCACATTCAAAAAAGGTGATATGACTGCAAACATACCTGTTATCAAAGATGAAAGGGTGAAATTTATGAAAGGTTTATTTCAGGATACGGTTCCTGAATTCCTTACCAACCATCCTATGCATAATGGGAAAAGAAAGGTAATTCACATGGATGCTGATCTTTTTTCATCAACACTCTATGCACTCACAAGTATGGCGCCTTATCTGAAAAAGGGCGATGTTCTGATGTTTGATGAATTTAATGTACCTAACCATGAATTTTTTGCATTTAAATGTTTCTGCGAATCCTATTATATTAATACCAAATTGATTGGAGCCGTTAACAACTATTATCAGGTAGCACTTATGATAACTGATTAATGTGTGTCAGAAATTGTTTTATTATTACAACCAAGCATACATTGGTTTTTTTTAAAATAAGGTAATAAGGTTGGAAAAGAAAGATATGGTAATCTTTGCTACTAAGGTTAAGATTGGAAATAAGGTTTCTTTTAAAAAATTTTATACTTAGCAATTTAGAAGTATTAAAAATGAAGAGAAAAGCCTAGCTACGAAGCAAGACCGACCTCAAATCATTTACGTAGCAAAACAAGCATTTAAAATAGCGGTGGTACTGGCAAGCAATACATTAAAGTGAAGTTTATAAGTTTATTTATGTTTAAATGATTGCATCGCTTTAATTTGTATTGCGCAGGTTTTTAAATGCGTAGTTTTGAAGTAAATGATTTGCAGTCTTGAATTTTTGCTTACTTTTTGTTCAAGCAAAAAGTAAGAGAAAAACTAATTAATAAAGCATTAAAAATGTTGACTGAGACCTAATACATATTTACTTTTTGCAATAACAAAACTAAAAACCAAAAAGTTTACAATGATAATTAAATCTAATACATAATTTCCTCCAAGGTAGATATTAAGTTGATTTTACCTGATTAGGTTCAATGTACCCGTTTTGTTGAATGTTTTGCCTGTAAAATCTTTATAATTGACAGTATAGACATAAACGCCGGCAATAGCTTCTTCGTTTTGATATTTTCCATCCCAGCCGTTATTTATATTCTGAGAAGAAAATACCATTTGGCCCCATCTGTTGTAGATAAACATTTCAAATCCAACTAAACCTTCGCCAACCGCCTTAAAGACACTATTGAAACCATTGCTTCCGGGAGTAAATGCATTGGGAATATATATTTTCAATTCAGGATAAATCACTATTTCCAGATGGGCTGAATCAATGCATCCGCTGGCATTGCTTATAATGAGCGTTACATTGTAATTTTTTGTAATTAAATTGCTGTACGTATGATAAAAATCCCTTACATTGGTTGTAAAACCGTCACCTGTATTCCATAACCATGATGTAGCACCGGAAGATCCATCTATAAAATGGACAGTGGGTTCAATGATGGATACCGGATTGGGATTTGCGATAATAGAGGCATTGAGTAGCGGATGAATGGTTATTTGGATAGAATCTATAGCAGTACATCCAAACCCATCAAAACCTGTTACACGATAGATAGTAGATTTAACAGGCTTAACCAATGGATTGTTTAAAGTATCCTGCGATTGCAAGGAGGGATCAGGCTGACTGGATTTCCAAAGATACTTTTGGGCACCCAATACATTTAATTGTACCCATTCACCAGGACAAATAATAGTAGGATTTGCAGAAACAGCAATTGAAAAATCAGGATGAACTGTGATTAACACTGAATCCTTTGCTGTTTGATCGCATTTATCTTTCAGCATTACATTATACATTGTACTAACCACTGGGCTTACTGTACGATGGGTATTGGTATCACCATTGTTCCAGGTAAAAAGATAAGGAAGCAAACCTCCGCTGCCAGTAACTATTAACTCAACATTGGAATTTTTACAAATGGCAGTATCTATAATGGTTTTTGCAATTAATGGAAGGTTTGGCAAAATATTAATCATCAATGTATCATAACTGCAAACCGATGTTTTGATGAGTAATTTTAATAGTTTGGGTACTGTAAATGTCGCATTCTGAAAAGGCACAATGGTAAATAAAACTGAATCGGTATTTGCAGGAATAAAAATTGTATCCGGAATAGCCGGAAAATCAACTCCATTGATAGCTGTACCTTGTTTTAGGATAGGAACAGCATAATTAAAATTAAAACGATGGGGTAGTTTTAGTTTGACAATGGCATTGTTGCAGCCTCTTATCATAAACGTATCGGAAGCAGTAGTATTTGTAAATGAATGGCTTACCAATACTTTTGGACTTGTAAAACTGTTGGCTTCCAGGAAAACGCCTGAATCATAAATGGTATTAGAAACATCACAAATAGCCAGTTTAATATGATACGTACTGCAGGGCACCACTCTGGCCCAGGCTGTTAAAGGTACTGTAGCTCCGTTGTATGTGATATTTTGTGAAGGTATATGGAAATATTGTGTATAATTCAGATAGCATGGATTGGCACCACCTCCACCGGAAACGCCACCATTCACAGTATTAATGCTCACAGGAATATTTGTTCCCGGTATCAGTGCAATATTTTGATTTACGTAATTTCCGCCGTTAGGATTCAGTCCTGAAATAAAAAAACCAAAAACATCGTCATATACAGAACACACAGCTGTAGGATATTCATTGGATGCAAAAACATACCTGAACTTAATGGTATCGGAACTAGGTATAAAATCAAATTCAAGACGGGCAATGTCACGAAGACTTTTGCCGGGTTTTAAACTTTGGAGCTGAGGATCCACAGTCAATTGAGTTCCTGTAATCCCTACTTCTCTCATCCCGTTGACAGCAACCTGAACACCTCCTGTTGAAATGGTTATTCCTGTTGTTATCCCTAAATTTGTGGGTAAACCCGTTGAAAAAGAACCAATTTGATTGGACAACAGTATGGTATTAGGCGAATCGTTGAACTTAACATTACTCACAACAACGCCATTTCCCACTAAAAAGTTCTGCACCAGTTGCAGCGGAGTCAAACCAATAGCACTTGCTATCGATACCTGAGCATACGATTGCAGACCTGATAAAATAAAAAATAAACTGAAAGCAACGATTTGCTTTTTATTGATCATTAATCTCAAAATTTAAATGCTATTTTAATATCAATGAAAGTTCTCAGATGTAAAAGTTACCAGCTTCCGCCGGCACCGCCACCACCGAAGCTTCCACCACCAAAGCCGCCAAAACCGCCGCCTCCTCCACCGCCACTTCCACCGGAAAATCCTCCCCAACTTCCTCTTCCGCCATTACCCATGGCTGAAAGTAAAAAAAGTGTGGTCCAAAACGATGTATTTTTCCCTCCGCTCATTGTGTTGTTTCCACCTTTTTTGATAATAAACAATACAAAAAGGATGATAAATATAGGGATCAGAAAAGCAAAACCTGATGATTTTGGATTAGCTTTTTTATTGTATCCTGCAGGGAATTCACCGGAAGCCAGTTGCATCAAAACAGTGGTTGCCTGATCCAGACCAGCATAGAAATTCTTTTCCCTAAATTTCGGAATCATTTCATTTTCAATAATTCTTCTTTGTAATGCATCTGTTATTACGGGTTCTAAACCATATCCTACTGCTATAAATGCACCTCTTTCTCCTTGCTTACCATTTGGCTTTACCAATACTACCACACCATTGTTGGAACCTTTTTGACCAATACCCCATTTTTCGCCAATACTTATAGCATAACTGGCTCTATCATAACCCAATAAATCATCAACCATTATGATAACAATTTGAGTGGAAGTAGAATCGGAATAAGCCACCAGCTTGGATTCTAGACGGTTTACTTCATCTGGTGACAACGTATTGGTATAGTCATTTACCAATCGGGGTGGATTGGGTTTTTCAGGCAAATTTTGTGAACTGGCAAGGATGGGTAACAAAAGCATCCATGCAATAATAATTTGTTTAATTTGAATCCGTAATATATGATTGATGCGTATTGACATTATTAAAAGACATTAAATGATTATAAAAGTGGGGATATTGTGAATTATTTAATCAGAAATAATCGCATGCATTATCGTATTCAGATGAATACAGGGTTATAAGTTAATTATTATCGTAAGAAATTTCATTTGAAAGTTCATTTTCATCATCTGTTTGAAAAGGAAAATATTTTTTTAACTGCTCACCGGTTTTAGTAATGGCCAGAATTAAACCTTCGGTAAACCGATCTGCCCTGAAATGCGTAAGCATATCATCTTTAATGCTATCCCAAAAATTTTCAGGAACTACTGCGTTGATACCAGCGTCACCAATAATTGAAAACTTGCGGTGATTCACAGCAAGATAAATCAAAACTCCATTGTGTAATACTGTTTTTTTCATCCCTATTTTTTCAAAAATAAAAGCAGAACGATCCAGCACATCACCGGGACAATTGTTTTCGATGTGTATTCTTATTTCACCGGAAGTATCCAATTCAGCGTTTAATATTGCCTGATTGATGTCTTCTTTTTGTTCCTTTGTCAGGAAGTGAGATACATTTGTTCCCATTTTATTCAGTTTAAGGTTTGTAAAGTTGTAAAGTATAAAAACTGAGACTATCACTTACAATGATAGCCTCAGTATATTATTCTATATGGCTTGTATAATAAACTTAAAATTTTACTTCAGGTGCTTTTTCTGCACCGGCAGTAGCTTCGAAATATGCCTTTTTTTCGAATCCAAACATTCCTGCAAACATATTGTTTGGGAATCTGCGGATATAAGAATTGTAGTCTCTGGCTATTTCATTAAATTTATTCCTTTCAACATTGATACGGTTTTCGGTACCTTCCAATTGTGATTGTAGTTCCAAAAAGTTCTGAGTAGCTTTTAATTCAGGGTATCTTTCAACCACAACCATTAATTTTGATAATGCTGAGCCTAATCCGGCCTGAGCTTGTTGAAATTGTTGCATCGATGCTGCATTCAGTTTTGTAGGATCAACTGTTACTGAAGTTGCTTTTGAACGGGCTTCAATAACACCGGTTAAGGTTTCTTTTTCAAAATTGGCAACACCTTTAACAGTATTTACCAGATTTGGAATTAAATCAGATCTGCGTTGATACGCACTTTCAACATTTGACCATGCCTTGCTCACATTTTCTTCCATGACAGGCATTTTGTTATACATTCTTACAGCCGAAAAAATTAAAATTAAAACGACTGCTATGGCAACTAAGGCGATGATCCATCCTTTACTTAAGTTCATTTTTATTTGTTTTTTTGTTTATAAATTGATTTTATTTTTTAATCTGAATTCAGTAATCCACGGGGTGACTTATTGATTATCAGTTTATTTATTTATTCCTATTTTACAAGTTACCCCGCAACTTTCAATCAGTAAAAAGTATATTCAACAAATTTAATAACAATACAAAAATAGTATAAATTTTTGATTATTATACGTTTTGCATTTTTTACACCTTATTTATTTGATAATATCCACACTTCTTTTGATAAATTCAGTCATGGCTTCACCTTTTAACAAATTTTGCGATAACAATGCTAAATCCGTCAATTGTTTTACTGTTTTTTTCTGATTGATTTGATCACTGTCATTTAATATTTGAGAAATAAGCGGATGATTAATATTAACAACCATGTTGTACATTTCAGGCATGTTACCCATGTATGACATTCCACCACCCATGGCCGACATGTCTTTCATCCTGCGCATAAATTCGGGCTGAGTGATCAACACCGGCTGGTCGGTTTCGCTCATGCTTTCCAAGATGATGCTGAATTTTGATTTTTCTATATTTTGTTCGAAAATGGGTTTTAGTTTTTCTTTTTCAGCATCACTCAGTTTAGATGGAATTTCTTCTTCTTTTTTAATGAGTTTATCAATGGTATCAGCATCTACTCTTACAAAAGAAATATTATCCAATTTTCTTTCCATCAAATTAATAAAATGACTATCCAGAACGCCATCCATCACCAAAACATCATATCCTTTTTCTTTCGCCAGTTGTATGTAACTATGCTGTCCTTCAACATGGTTTGTATACAGATAAACTATTTTTTTATCCGTATCGGTTTGAAGACCCTGAACGGCATCTTTGTAAGTATCGAATGTAAAGCATTTTCCTTCAGTATTTTTAAGCAAACAGAATTTTTCGGCTCTTTCGGCAAATTTTTCTTCTGTAATCATACCGTACTCGATAAATACCTTGATATCATCCCATTTGGTTTCAAATTCTTCACGTTTGTTTTTGAAAATATCTTCCAGTTTATCTGCAACTTTTTTAGTGATGTGGCTCGAAATTTTCTTTACATTGGCATCACTTTGCAAATAACTACGTGATACATTCAATGGAATATCCGGTGAATCGAGTACACCATGCAACAATGTTAAAAAATCAGGCACGATGCCTTCTACTGAATCGGTTACAAATACTTGATTGCAATACAATTGGATTTTATCTTTTTGTACTTCCAGGTTTTTCTTTACTTTTGGAAAATACAACACACCGGTAAGGTTAAACGGATAATCTACATTTAAATGGATGTTGAACAATGGTTCGTCAAAAGTATAGGGATATAGTTCGTGATAGAATTTTGAATAATCCTCATCATTTAATTCTGAAGGTTTGATGGTCCAAAGAGGTTTGGTATTGTTGATGATGCGTGGATTTTCAACTTCGATGGTTTTGTCTTCTCCTTTTTCGTCTTTTTCGCCTTCAACTTTTTCAAAGGTTTTTTCTGTTCCAAATTGAATGGCAACCGGTAAGAATTTACAGTATTTTTTTAGTAAATCCAGTAATTTATGTTCTTCCAAAAATGCCTCAGAATCTTCGGCAATATGAAGAATAATATCAGTTCCTCTTTCTTCTTTCTTGATTTCGCTCAGGCTGTATTCAGGACTGCCATCACACACCCATTTTACCGCTTTGCTGTCGGCAATGTATGATTTGGTATGAATTTCAACTTCTTTTGAAACCATAAAGGACGAATAAAAACCAAGTCCGAAATGTCCAATCAAAGCATGTGTGTCAGCATCACTTTTATCTTTGTATTTTTCTACAAATTCTTCTGCACCTGAAAAAGCAATCTGGTTGATGTATTTTTCAACTTCTTCTTCTGTCATCCCGATGCCTTTGTCGCTGATGGTTATCGTTTTTTTCTCTTTATCAAAAGCAATCTGAACGGTTAAATCGCCCAGTTCACCTTTAAATTTACCTAAAGAAGAAAGGGTTTTTAATTTCTGACTGGCATCTACCGCATTGGAAATAAGTTCTCTTAAAAATATTTCATGATCAGAATAGAGGAATTTTTTGATGATTGGAAAAATATTTTCCGTTTGAACGTTTATCTTACCTTTTTGCATTGTATTAGATTTTTAATTTTTTCTGTCAGTATCAAAGCCTATGCCAATAGAAATAACATGACATTTTGTCATGTTATTTCAGCATCTGGAGTTAAGAATTGACATGAATACTTATATTTAAATGGGTTTTTCTCTTTATTATTACGCATTTATATATTATCATCTCAAATTATTTAAAATTGGAAATAAGGAAGATTGATTATTAATTTCATTCATTCATCGGTATATCATCATTTTAACAATTATTATGTGTAAAGAATTTTCTTTTTTTCAATATATAACATCTAATTGGAAATAAATTTTTAATTTTACAACGTTTTAAAAACAGTTTTAAAACAAAGAAAAACGTTAATATACAAAGACATGGATACTATTGACTGGAAAAATTTACCATTTGGTTATTTTAAAACCGATTATAACGTACGTTGTTATTTTCGTAATAATAAATGGGGTCAACTCGAAATTTCTTCTTCGGAATATGTGAATATTCACATGGCAGCAACTGCCTTGCATTACGGACAGGAAGCCTTTGAAGGTTTGAAAGCTTTCAGAGGAAAAGATGGTAAAATCAGGATTTTCCGTTTGGAAGAAAACGCCAAACGTATGCAGAGTTCTGCTTATGGAATTATGATGGCCGAAGTGCCTACCGAATTGTTTAAAGAAGCCATACTTACAGCGGTTAAAATGAACGAAAAATTTATTCCGCCATACGGAATGGGTGCTTCTTTATACATTCGTCCAGTGTTATATGGTTCAGGTGCTCAGGTGGGTGTAAAACCAGCCGATGAGTATTTGTTCAACGTTTTTGTAGGCCCTGTAGGTGCATACTTTAAAGAAGGATTCAATCCTGTAAGTATTCAGATTGTTCGCGATTACGACAGAGCGGCTCCGCTTGGAACCGGTTGTTATAAAGTGGGTGGCAACTACGCTGCAAGTTTGAGAGCCGGCGAAAGAGCACATGAAGAAGGATTTGCTTCTGTATTGTTTCTTGATGCCAGAGAAAAAAAATACATTGACGAAGCGGGTCCTGCCAATTTCTTTGCTATCAAAGATAAAAAATACATTACTCCTTCTTCAAATTCAATATTACCTTCTATTACCAATATGAGTCTCCGCCAGTTGGCAGAAGATATGGGCTTAACGGTTGAACAACGTCATGTAAGCGTTGAAGAACTCGATTCTTTTGAAGAAGTAGGTGCTTGCGGAACCGCTGCTGTTATTTCTCCTATTAAGAGAATTCAGGATCGTGATACCAAAAAAGAGTATTTGTATTGCAAAGATGGTAAAGCAGGTCCTGTTTCAACCAAACTTTACAATATGCTTAGGGCTATTCAAGAAGGTGAAGTTGAAGATAAATACAACTGGAATACTATTGTTGAATAAAACTTCTTATGAAAATACAATAACGCTCCGGATAGGGGCGTTTTTGTTTATTGAATGATTGGGTTATTGCTTCGCGTTTCGTTCTCTTACTTCACACTTCGACACTTCGACAAGCTCAGTGACCAAAGCTCAATAACCGTCGTAAGAAATTGTAGCTCGGGACTGAGCGAAAGCTCAGTTTACTTTTAATTTAACTATTAACCTTTAATCTTAAAATTCATCCCATGGAAAATCTTCAAATACCTCTCATTCAGCAAGCCGACTTAAAAGGGAAAGTCGTTTTGGTTAGAGTAGATCATAATGTTGTAAAAAACGGAATCATTCACGATCCTTACCGCATTGATGCTACCATCGGAACCTTGTTTCATATCATTTCCAAAGGTGGAAAAATCATTCTGATGACGCATGTAGGTCGTCCGAAAGATAAAAAAACAGGAGAAATCAATATCAGCGAAAAGACTTCTATTCAGCCCATTGTAGATTATTTGCAGCAGAAGCTGCATATTACGCTGAAAGTACCTGAGTTTTTTGCCCATGAAAAGCAAGGTTACCTTGGCGTAGAAACTTCTGTCAATCATTTGATCCGTGAGCTAAAGGAAGGATTGATAGATGGAGTTTATTTGCCCAATACTCGTTGGTTTTCGGGTGAAGAAGCCAAAGGTGAGGAAGCAGACCGATTTGCGAATCAATTAGCCGGTTTAGCTGATATATTTATCAACGATGCTTTCGGATCCTGGCAGGCACATGCATCTACCGTTCAGGTAAGTAAATATTTGCCTTCTTATGCAGGCTTTTTGATGCAAAAGGAAATAGCCAATCTCGAAAGGATATACCATCCCGAAAGTCCGTTTTTGGCGGTGGTGGCTGGTTCAAAGTTCGATACCAAAATTGATTCTCTTTTTGCTTTACTGGAAAAGGCAGATTATTTAGTGTTGGGCGGCGTAATTTATAATGCCTATCTGTGTGCAAAATACAATTTCACCATCAAAGGCATCGAAGAGGAGGATATGCAGCATGCTTTGGAGTTTGTAAAGTTTGCCAAAAAATACAAGAACAAAATAATTGAATTGCCTTATATTATTGAGTCTGATACAATGGAAGGCAGACTGGACGGAAAATACCGCATGAAAAACATCGCGGAAATCAAGCCGGGAACTACATTGAATTATGTGCTGGATATTGCCAAGGAATCGTTTCTTGAAAAAAATGTGATAAATGTATTTCATCAGGCCAAAACAATTTTTGTGAATGCTGTGATGGGCTATACACCTTATTTTAATGAAGGAACCATTGCATTGGACGAGTTGATCGACAGCAATGTGAATGCGATTAAATTGTACGGAGGTGGCGATACCATGCAGGAACTCAAACGATTATTGCCGGGACTTTATATTTCGGCCCTCGACAGCCCCAATTATTATATATTTACAGGTGGCGGGGCAGTGTTAAAAGCTATTGAAAACGGCACTACAACCGGACTTGCACCCGTTAAGGCATTGATTGCATCAGGAGAAAAACAAAATAAAAATAAATAACACAATTTCAACGTGGGTGGTTGTAATTCAACGGGTTACTGAGAGTCACCCGTTGAATATCCTAATTTATTGCGAGGCTGTAAGTTAAAGTGCTAGCCTCACTCTAATTGAGACTATCACTTCAGTTTGTTCAATTACTTTCATCTTTTTGATTGTTTTATTAATCTCTCCGTGTAACCCTGACAGGTTTAGAAACCCTGTCAGGGTTGACTAAGAAGAAAGTGGTCAATAATAATTATAAAATATTTTTATTTTATTAACACTTAACTATTATTTAATGTATATTTGTAAGCAACTATTTTCAAAAAAATATTGTCTTACGCGTATATTGTAAATAATTAACCACTAAACATCAAAAAAATGAAAACAAACAGATTTTTTTACCCATTAGTAGTGTGTGTAATTGCCTTGATTACACTGAATGCATGTAAAAAGGATATAAATCCGGTATCCCCTACAAATTCACCAGTTGTACACATCATTCCTGTTGGAAATTATCCTTCCGGACTTGGAAATACTCCTGGCGTTCCAGTATGCAATCCATATATTTTACCTGCCAATGTTGAGATTATTGGAGAAATTAAAAGTGCTGAATTTAAATCAGGATTTTACAATAAAGAAACACAAAATGTGAACGACTTTATTATCCTTCCAAAAACCAATTTTCTTGAATTAGGGTCAGGAACATACGTACAGGTATATTTGAAGTTTCACAATAAAAATGCACAACCCAAAACCTTGATTATTCCCGGAGGACTTTTGTTCTGTCCTGGCGACACTACCGCACAAACCGGTACTACTGTTCAAAACGATACCGTCATCATACCGGGTAACGACAGTATTGGATGTCATATCAGGACTTATTGTACAAATTTGAACAAACATGTGCCCAACAACACCACCTACAAAATGCTTGGCACAACCGTTCACAACGATTTATCTACGATGGTTACTATTCTGAAAACTAAAAAGAAAATTACTCAAAATACAGAAATACAGAAAATTATCTGGGACATAACGGATCATGGCGGATTAACCGAGCAAGACAAAGCTTATTTAAATGCACTGCCATAAAATAAATTAATAATTGAAATTAATTCCGAAAAGCGGGGTTGTATCAAAATGATACAACCCCGCTTTTCTATTTTTAATCATCAGAAAAATGTTTAAGCATCTTACGGTAAGCAGAAAAAATATTCGCTCTGGAAACAAATCCAATGTATTTTCCTTCATTTAAAACCGGCAAATTATAATTTCCTGATTCGTTGAACTTGTTGACAATGGTTTTCATTGTATCATAATATTCAACAGTATACGGAGGAACGATCATCAAATTCTTTATTAAAGTTTGATGATAAAGTCCGGTATCAAAAATGATGTGTCTGATATCGTCCAGTACAACTACACCCTTAAAATTATTTTCATTATCCACAACCGGAAAAATATTTCTATTGGATTTTGATATAATTTCAACCAGCGTTTTTAAATTAGCTTCAGGATTTACAGTATGAAAATTTGTTTCTACCAACTTGTCAATTTTCATCAGCGTCAATACTGCTTTATCTTTATCATGTGTGATCAATTCGTCTCTTAATGCCAATCGTTTGGTATAGATAGAATGGGGCTCCCAATTTGAAATAGTCAAATAAGATATCGTAGAAGTTATTATCAAAGGGGTAAACAGCTGATATCCACCTGTAATTTCTGCGATTAAAAAAACAGCGGTTAATGGTGAATGCATCACACCGGACATGATGCCAGCCATCCCTATCAGTGCAAAATTGATCTCAGAAACATTAGCAATACCGCTAACATTAAGCGTTCTGGCAACAAAAAAACCTGTAATTCCTCCCATAAACAATGAAGGAGCAAAGATCCCTCCTACTCCACCACTTCCGTTGGTGACAGCCATTGCCACTACTTTAAAGAAAAGAATGGCAAGCAATGCACCCGGGAAAAGCCATAAATCATTCTTCAAAAAATAAAAAAAACTCGTCTGTAACAACTCGTTGCCTTTTCCATGCAGTACCATATTCAACACATCATACCCTTCGCCATACAACGAAGGAAATATAAATATCAAAACACCTAAAATTACACCACCTAAAATTATTTTGTAATATTGATTCTTAATCAGTTTAAACCATTCTTCAATTTTCATTGAAATCTTTGTAAAGTAAAGCGATACAAATCCACAAACAATACCCAGTATAATAAAAAAAGGTATGTTTCGTAATATGAAAGGTGTGGTTACATCAAAAGAAAACAACACTCCTTTACCCATTAGAAAATACGAAAGTGAAGATGCTGTAATGGCTGATATCAATAATGGAATCAAATTGACAATGGTTAGATCCAGCATCAATACTTCTATTACAAATACAATACCGGCAATAGGTGCTTTAAAAATACCTGCAATAGCGCCCGCTGCACCACAGCCAATCAAAAGAATGGTAGTTTTATAATTTAACCTGAACAGTTTACCCAATGTAGAACCAATAGAACTGCCAGTAGCAACAATTGGGGCTTCTAAACCTACAGATCCCCCAAAGGCAACTGTTAATGTACTGGCTATCATGGATGAATAATTGTTATGAGGCTTCATCCTTCCGCCATTTTTACTAATAGCATACAAAACCCTCGAAACCCCATGACCAATATCATCTTTTACAAAAAACCGGATATACATCACCGTTAAAAAGATGCCTATCATTGGATAAGCAAGATACCAGTAGTTTTCGCTATCTTTCGCAAAATTGACAGTTAATAAATCATGTGTGTAAAAAGCAGTATTCTTGAGCAATACTGCGGCTAAACCACTTAACAACCCAATTACAAGGCTGAGTAAGAGCACAAAACGTTGATTGCTGATGTGTCGCAGCCTCCATACGAATAAACGGTTGATGATTTTTTTTGCTTCCATTATTGCTGCAAACTTATGATTTTTTTTGTTAACCTGCCCATTTTTATTACACATAACAAGGATAAATTCAAAAAATAAGTATTAAAAATATTTTTTAAAGGCTAATTTTTTAAAAATCAATTTTATCCATACTCCTCTAAATAACACTATTTTAATGACTAAAAACAAATACATTACTCACCTAACAATTACCTCATTGAGTTGTTCTGATTTAAAAACATTGTTATTCGAAAAACTCTTGCTATTTTTGCTATTAAGAAATATTTAAATTCAAAACCTTATGCAAAAAATTACTTTATTTTTATTCGCATCCTTAATGATGACAATTATAGTAAAAACAAATGCACAAACCATGAGTTCAATTCCTCAAACAACTATCCAAAATACGATACAATTGTTATCCGGGAAATATGGTGAAACCAATAAATTTCGCATTTCTAAAGGGGTTCAACAAACGGCTGCTTTCTGGACTCCAGTTGATGGCAGTCCCGAAATTTTTCAAACTTTTTGCACTGATAATTTTATCGTGGATGCAAAAGATTTGGATGATGTTTTTCAAAAAATTTCTACCAATCTCGAGATACTAATGGGCAATTACAACAAAATAAGTGTTGATTTAAAACTCCCGCTTCATCTGGATATGGGCAAACTTTTACCCGTTGATGAAATTTTTGGCAGTTATGATGTATCAGCGCATTTTAACGATGATATGTTTAATAACAAACTGGCATTCATTACTTTGTTGAACTTTCCGTTTTATTCACTGAAAGAAAAAACCGAATTGGGTAAAACCTGGACCCGTAAGCAATGGGCTTATGCACGCATGGGCGACTTATTTACTTCAAGGGTTCCTGCTGAGATTTTGCTTAAAGTTGCGGAAGCACAAACTGCTTCAGATACTTATATATCTGATTACAATATCATGATGGGATGTTTGCTCAACAATAAAGGCAAAACATTGTTTCAGAAAGACATGAAATTGATTACACACTGGGGTTTACGCGACGAATTGAAATCAAACTATACCAAAGCCGGTTTCGAAAAACAACAAATGATATACGAAGTGATGAAACACATCATATATCAGGACATTCCTGCAAGTGTTATCAATAACAATAAACAACTATGGAATCCATTCACTAACAAAGTGATTGAGAACAACATAGAGATTGCTGTAAAACCTGAACCTGATACCCGTTATTTACAATTACTCAACAATTTCAAAGCATTGAAAGCTGTGGATGTATATAGTCCTCAATACCCTACATTTATTCACCGTGCATTCGATCAGGGTATGGAAATCCCACAGCAGGATGTTGAAAAATTATTTATTGAATTTATTTCGTCACCTCAGGTAAAACAAGTTGCAACATTAATCAGCAAGAGACTGGACAGAAAGCTACAACCCTTTGATATCTGGTACGATGGGTTTAAATCGCGCAGTACGATGAACGAAGATGTGCTAACAGCCAAAACTAAAGCCAAATACCCAACCCGTGAAGCTTTTGAAAATGATTTACCATCCATTCTGGTAAAACTTGGATTTACAAGAGAAAAAGCTGAATTTATCACTTCCAGAATAACTGTGGATGCTTCACGAGGTGCCGGACATGCCTGGGGAGCATTGATGAAATCTGACAAAGCGCGTTTGCGTACCCGTATTGGGGCAGATGGCATGAATTATAAAGGATATAATATTGCTGTGCACGAATTCGGACACAATGTAGAACAAACCCTATCGTTACAAAATGTAGATTATTATATTCTTAACGGAGTTCCCAATACAGCCTTTACAGAAGCCCTTGCTTTTATTTTTCAAAAAAGAGATCTTGAATTACTGGACATTAAAAATGAAGATATCAACAAAAAGCACATGGCTGCATTGGATAATTTCTGGGCATGTTACGAAATTATGGGTGTTTCGTTGGTAGACATGAATGTGTGGAAATGGTTGTACCAACATCCGGATGCAACTCCTGCCCAGTTAAAAGAAACCGTTGTGAACATTTCAAAAGAAGTATGGAATAAATATTATGCCACTGTTTTTGGAATAAAAGACCAACCCATACTTGCTATCTATTCGCACATGATTGATGCACCCCTTTATTTATCAGCTTACCCGGTGGGACATTTGATAGATTTTCAGGTTGAAAAACAAATGGAAGGCAAAAACTTTGCTGAAGAAGTAATAAGAATGTACACACAGGGTAGAGTTATTCCTCAAATCTGGATGAAGAATGCCGTAGTTAAGGAAATTTCTATACAACCCATGATGGAAGCCACTGTGGAGGCGTTGAAAGTTATCAGGTAGTGATGAGGCGAAAGGGCGAAAGGGTGATGGAGAGATGAGGCGAGGGAGCGATGAGACGATGAGGCGATGGAGTGATGGAGTGATGGAGAGATGGAGCGATGGAGCGATGAGGAGAATGAGGCGAATGGTTGATTTAGCGGTTTGATTTTCAGATTAATTTCTTCAAGTATCTTTTTTCATACTTCGGACTTCGGACTTCGGATTATTTGACTACTTCGTCATTGCACAGTAACCTAATACCGAATAACAACTTAATAACCATTAACAATTAATCATTAACCAACAAATGGAAAAACAACGTTGCAACTGGACCAGAGATGATGCATTGATGAATGCTTACCACGATGAAGAGTGGGGCGTTCCGTTGCATGATGATGCAAAACTATTTGAATACTTGTTGCTGGATGCTTTTCAGGCTGGATTGAGCTGGAAAACCATACTTCACAAACGCGAAAATTTCAGGAAAGCTTTCGAAAATTTTGATTACCATAAAATTGCATTGTATGATGAAGCAAAAATTGCATTATTGATGCAGGATCAAGGCATTATCCGGAACAGACTAAAGATCAATTCCAGCGTTACCAATGCCATAGCATTCATAAAAATACAAGCTGAATTTGGAAGTTTCGACCATTATATCTGGCAATTTGTTGATCATACAACCATCGTCAATCAATGGGGAAATTTAAATGATTTACCTGCGCGGACTTCTATCTCTGACACCATGAGCAAAGACCTTATAAAAAGAGGGTTCAAGTTTGTAGGGAGCACGATTTGCTATGCCTTCATGCAAGCCGCCGGTCTTGTCAACGACCATTTAGTAAGTTGCTACCGTCATGATTTGGTGATTGGGAGATGAGGCGATGGAATAAAGGGGCGAGGGAGCGAATGGGCGAATGAGCGATAGGGCGAGGGAGCGAATGAGAGATGGAGAGATGGAGCGATGGGGTGATTTAGTGGTTTTATTTTGTGATTTAAAAATCAGTTCAATTCCTTCAATTATCTTTTTTTATACTTCCGACTTCCGTCTTCCGACTTCCGTCTTCCGTCTTCTGACTTCTGACTATTTGCTAATTACAACCTTTAACCCTAACCATAAACTTTAACAATTAACAATTAACAATTAAAACATGTTTCAATCACACATCGGAGAATTTGCAGCACTTTTTACCGCTTTTTGCTGGACAGCAACGGCTTTGGCATTTGAATCGGCGAGTTTAAAAGTAGGATCAGTTGCCGTCAACCTAATTCGCTTGATGCTTGCCATCGTATACTTGAGTATATTTTCTTTTTTAACAAGAGGCTTATGGTTACCTGTAGATGCTTCCGGAAAAGCCTGGCTTTGGTTATCCATATCCGGTATCATAGGTTTTGTAATTGGCGATTTGTTTCTTTTTGAATCATACACCATCATTGGGTCTCGTATTGCCATGCTGATTATGACGCTGGTTCCACCCATGACAGCTTTTATCAGCTGGCTGATGCTGGGTGAAACTTTGACACCCTTTAACTTATTGGGGATGGGACTTACGTTAACCGGAATATCACTGGTCATTTTGCAGAGAGGGAGCGGGCAAAAACTTTTTTCTGTTACGCATTCCATACGGGGCTTGCTCTTTGCTTTTCTGGGTGCTGTTGGGCAGGCAGTGGGGCTTGTATTTAGCAAAGTGGGCATGGGGAGTTACAACGCCTTTGCGGCAACTCAAATCCGTATCATCACAGGTATTATTGGTTTTGCTATAGTCATTACCTTATGGAAAAAATGGAGCAATGTGGGTGCTGCTTTTAAAAATATCAAAGCTATGAAACGAATTGGTGTCGGATCGATATTCGGACCTTTTCTGGGCGTTTCATTTTCGTTATATGCCGTGCAACATGCCAATGCCGGTATTGCTGCTACCATCATGTCTATTGTGCCCATTTTGATTATCCCTCCAGCCATTATGATTATGAAACAAAAAGTAAGCACAAAGGAAATTATAGGTGCAATCATCAGTGTAATCGGAGTAGCATTGTTTTTTATATAACGTGATCGTTTTTCAAAAATAGAGAAGTAATAAAATCCGACTGAGAGCATTGCAAACAAACTTTTATCAAAGGGACAATTCCTTTGTAAATCAGCTTCAATTATTCATACAAAAAGGCTTGCAAATCTATTGATTTACAAGCCTTTTTCGTTTACTTGGTGGAGCTGCAGGGAGTCGAACCCTGGTCCAAACAAGCAGCAAAACTGCCTTCTACATGCTTAGTTTTCTATTGATTGTCGAGCGATTTACCGGAAAAAAACGATCCTATAAATGCCTTATCACTTTTATTTCACTTTTGCACCAGCGCCTTGCAAAAGCTATACCAACATTTATGATGCTCAGGTCGAAACGCCGTTAGTCAAAGCTTTTCGGGGAGCAAATAGCTACTTAATCTTGGACTAAGCTGCTAAAGCGTAAGAATTGTTTTCGCCGTTTATTGGCTGTGTAACTTGGGATTAACGAGTCATTATTTACCACACTCGGCATGCTTACAATCCCACTTTCTTGCTGTCAAAACCGGTCAGCCCCGTGATATTGAACTGCAAAATTACTCATTTTTAACCGGATAATCTAAAACTAAATAAATAATTAAAATAATTTCCTGATTATTTTGTGAAATTCAGATTACTTATTCGTATTCATTGCACTTCAAATACTATAGGTACGCTCTTCTCGTTAAATATTGTTAAATCTAACTTTAAGTTATTAACAGTTAAAGAATTTCTATTACTTTTGTCGAATTAATTTTAAACCAAAAAAAAAATGAGAAAATACATCCTTTCAATGTTGGGATTGTTGCTGATATTTTCAGTCAATGTTTCCGGTCAAAAAAACAAAGTGGTCAAACTTACTTCTACCGCTGATTCAATCAGTTATTTAATTGGTGCTGATATTGGTCATAATTTAATCAACAATTCTATTGAATTCAAATCTGAATTATTGTTCAAAGGAATTGAAGATGCTGTTAAAAACATTGATACCCTTGTTGTGAGTAAACAAAAGAAAGATGAAGTTTTAGGTAAATGGCAACAGGAAAGAATGAAAAAACAACAGGAAGAAAAATCCAAAATATCAGAAGGTGCCAAGAAAACAGGCCTTGACTTTTTAGCCCAAAACAAAAAAGCAACCGGAGTTATCGAATTACCAAGTGGTTTGCAGTACAAAGTAATAAAAGAAGGCAGTGGAGTGCATCCCAAAGCAACTGACAAAGTAAAAGTTCATTATCATGGTACGTTGATTGACGGAACAGTTTTCGACTCATCTGTTGAAAGAGGTGAACCAATTTCTTTTGGATTAAATCAGGTAATTCCAGGTTGGACTGAAGGTGTTCAGTTAATGACACCGGGTTCAAAATACATATTCTACATCCCTTCTAATTTAGCCTATGGCGATAGAGAAGCCGGAAAAATACCTCCCGGATCTACTCTTATATTTGAAGTAGAGTTGTTTTCAATAGAAGCTCCTGAACAAAAATAATTGTTTTTACTATACTATCATCAAGTTTAAAAAGTCTCTGTAAAATTTATAGAGACTTTTTTTTATCTTTGCATCTGATAACAAAACGAGAAATGTTACTTGATCAGTTAAAAGAAAAAACAATAGGCATTGCAGGTTGTGGCGGATTGGGTTCCAATTGTGCCATAGCATTGGCACGTATTGGTATTGGAAAACTAATCATTGTCGATTTCGATATTATTGACCAGAGCAATCTCAATCGTCAGTATTTTTTTACCGATCAGCTGGGTATGTTCAAGGTGGATGCACTGCAAATCAACATTGAACGGGTAAATGCAATAGTTTTAGTTGAAAAACATCCTATAAAACTTTCTCATGAAAATATTACGATGCTTTTTAAAGATTGCGATGTAATTGTTGAAGCATTTGATCATGCAGAAATGAAAAAAATGCTTATTGAAACGATTTTATCTGAAATGCCCGAAAAATACATTGTTTCAGGCTCCGGTATGGCAGGATGGGGAAATAACAATACGCTTACAACCATACATTACGACAAACTATACATTTGCGGTGATTTAACTTCTGAAATTTCTGAAAACCTGCCTCCACTTGCACCACGTGTTGGGATAGTGGCAAATATGCAGGCAAACCAGGTAGTTGAGCTATTGTTAAACAATTAATTATTTAATAATTTTCCAATTACTTTATGAACTTTCTACCATAAAACTTTATAATTTACAAACATGCATATCATTCTTAATAATACACCTGATACCATCGAAGGAGAAGAAATAAGTATTGCTCAAATTTTAGTGCTGAAAAATTTTATTTTCAAAATGCTGGTTATTAAAGTAAACGACCAAGTGGTTAAAAAGCAGGATTATGATACCACCCTTGTAAAAGATGGCGATAATGTGGTAGTGTTACACTTGGTGAGCGGGGGTTAATAAAGTACTTGGAGGACTTAGAGGACTTGGATTTTTGAAGTAGTTGGAGGACTTAAAGTTATTCGGTTAATGATGGTAGCTAGTGGATGTTAATATCTACACTACCTATGATATAAAAAGTCAAATAATTTGTTTCGATGTATAAATTCCGGAATAAATTCCGTTATCATCTTTATTTTGTTTATTTTTGTAATCCATTTTCAAAGAAAAATTACTATGTCCAGATATATCAGCACCTTATTAGCAGTAATCTTTATTCTTTCATTAACTTCCTGTGAAACTGATTTTAATCCAAATGCAGATCCTAAAGATATTACGGTTGTTTATGGTTTGCTCAATCAACGAGATACTTTTACTTATCTTAAAATAAACAAAGCTTTTCTGGGGAATGCGAGCGCTTATGAAATGGCTCAAAACGAAGATTTTAGTAGCTATGGCACTGATTTAGATGTAAATATGGACGAACTTCTAAATGGAAGTGTTACAAAGACCTACCATTTTGATACTACAACAATTTATAATAAAGAACCCGGGATATTTTACGCACCTCAACAAGTTCTGTATAAATGCAAAACTTACAATCCGGAATCTCCCATTAATGATTCTTTAAAATCAGACAGAGTTTACAATTTAATCATCAAAAACAAAAAGACAGGTAAAATTATCAGTGCAAATACAACACTTGTAGATAAATTTTCCATCAGAAGACCTTCAGAAAACACTAGTTCTATTGAATTTGTGCTTCCCACTTCAACCATTCCGGGAAAAGCAAAAATAGAATGGCTTTCAGCAAGAGGAGGTAAAAGGTACCAGGTTACCATGTGTATTCATTATTTTGAAAGCAAAAATGGATCACTTAACGAACCTAAAAATTTACTTGTCAATCTGGGAACACAAACCAGAAAATCGTTTGAAGGAAATACAGAAATGGAATTGGAATATCTTGGATTAACCTATTATGAATCCTTAAAAAATAATTTGGTATGGTCAACCACTGCCAACACAATCACACGTACTCCCGGGATTATAGAATTTGTTATCAGTGTTGCAAGCGACGATTTAAGCACTTACATTGAAGTAAACGAACCTTCGAACAGTATCGTACAAGTTCGCCCTGAATTCACCAACATCAGCAATGGTATCGGGATCTTTTCATCAAGGTTCAATACCCAGGCAAGGAAATTAAATCTGGGACCAAAATCTATAGCTAATTTGCATAACAAATATGGTATGCTTGGATTCTAAGCAAACTTTAAGTAACTATGTATTTCAGAATGTTGTTAGTTAATACAATGATTTAAATTGAATTCATAAAATATTCATGCTATACTGATTTTATTGAAAAAAAAACAATAAAAAAACCGCACATTTAATTTAAATTTTGTAATTTAGCACCTTGAATATTTAACAGAAAAATAAATTTATAAACACTTTAAATTCAGCAATATGGAACAAAAAAAATCAGAAAAAGCTGATCTTGAAAATAAGAAAGCTATTTTTTTTCAAATAGGTTTGGTTTTTATATTGGGCTTAACACTTTTGGCATTTGAGTGGAAATCATATGACAGAGTTGCTGCTGACACTAGTTCCCGTCAAGCGGAACAAGTACTGGAGGAAGTTGTTTTACAGACGCAACAAACTACGCCACCACCTCCACCACCGCCAATGCAACAAACTACAGTTCTTGAAATCGTTGAGAATGATGCTAAAATTGAGAATGAAATCTCCATTGACGCAGAAGCTGATGAAAAAACAGTCGTTGAAGAGTACAAAGCACCAGTTGCTGCTGAAAAAGAAGTTGAAGAAACAGAAATCTTTACCGTGGTAGAAGACAATCCTGCTTTTCCAGGTGGTGATGAAGCCAGAATAAAATTCTTACAAAGCAATATGAAATATCCTACCATGGCCAGAGAAAGTGGTATACAAGGTAAAGTTTATGTTACTTTTGTCGTAGAAAGAGATGGCAGAGTTACTGATGTTAAAATCTTAAGAGGTATCGGAGGAGGTTGCGACGAAGAAGCTGTAAGAGTTGTAAAAGCTATGCCCAGATGGAATCCTGGTAAACAAAGAGGGAAACCTGTTCGTGTCCAGTTTAATTTACCTATTCAATTTACTTTAGCAGGGTAATCGTTTTGAAAAGAATATATTAAAAAACGTCTCAACTTTTTGAAGTTGAGACGTTTTTTTTGTTGCAAATTTCATGCATTGGGTTATTCCATAAACAATTCCGAAGCTATTCCATCCGCAAAATACTTTCCTGTTGTCGTTAATAAATAAACATTGCCTTTTCTGCTTACCCATCCTTTTTGAATGAAATTTACTATTTGCTTTTTAAAATAATGATGGATATCACTTCCATATTTATTCAAAATTTCAACTTCATCTACACCCCATATTGTTCTTAAACCGGTTAGTATATATTCATCGTATTGCTGGGCAATACTTAAAACTTCACTTTCATAAGGAACAATTCTTTTTTCAACTGACAATATATATTTCATAATGTCAGCAACATTCCACTGGCGTGATATTAGATTGTAAGAATGGGCAGAAGGGCCTAAACCCAGGTATTTCTTTTGTTTCCAGTAGTTACTATTGTGTTGTGAAACAAAACCTTCTTTACAGAAATTCGATATTTCATAATGAATATAATTATTCTTTTGCAAAATATCCATGAGTATCTCAAACTGTTGCGAGGCCTTTTCTTCATCAACAGCCGGCATTTTACCCTTTTTTATAAGAACTTCCAGCGCAGTAGCTGATTCAACGGTTAAACAATATGCTGAAATATGTGGAATATTAAGTTTAATGGCAGTTTCAATATTTTCTATCCACGCTTCGTTCGATAAAGTTGGAATACCATAGATTAAATCAATGGAAAGATTTGAAAATCCATATTTCTGAGCATTTTTAATTGCATCTTTAGCCTGTTCTGCTGAATGAATACGATTCAGGTATGTAAGATCCGCATCATGAAAAGACTGTATACCAATACTCAATCTATTGATAGATGTATTTGATAATTCCTGTAATTTGTCCTCAATTAAATCATCAGGATTTGCTTCCAGGGTAATTTCAGCATGGTTATCAATATGAAAATGAACATACAATTGTTGTATAATTTGTTGAATTTCGGAAGTATCAAGCTGTGAAGGAGTTCCTCCTCCAAAATATACAGTAGAAATCATTTCTCCCTCTAAATATACTTTTTGAAGTTCGATTTCTTTCAAAAGTGCTGTTACAAAAACAGCTTTGTTCTTTTTGGAAGCCACCGAGTAAAAATTACAGTAATGACATTTCTGATGGCAAAATGGAATATGAATATAAATACCTGCCATTATATTTTGTTTTTCAGCATAATTCTAAAAGTTGTTCCTTTATTGGGCACAGAAGATTTTACAAATATTTTACCTGAATGGTATTCGTTGATAATCCTTTTTGACAGAGACAACCCTAATCCCCAACCCCTTTTTTTGGAAGTATAACCGGGATGGAAAACCGTTTTGAAATTGGATTTGGCTATGCCTTTTCCTGTATCACTGATATCAATATAAACAAACTTATCATCTTCAAATAGTTCAATCCTTATTTCACCTTCTCCAGCCATGGCATCCATTGCATTTCTGCACAAATTTTCGATCACCCAGTTGAATAAGTGTTGATTGAGCGGGATGATGATTTCTTTATGTTCCGGAATATTTACAATGTATTTTATTTTTTTGGGTGAACGGGTAATTAAATAAGAAATCCCTTTCTTAGTAATTTCTACTATATTTTCGTTGGTGAGTTCCGGCTCTGAACCAATCTTAGAAAACCGCTTGGTAATGGTTTCAAGCCGGTTAATATCCTTTTCAATTTCATCTGTCATGGAGCGATCAATTCCGTTTAATTTCAACATCTCAACCCATGCAATAATTGAGCTCAAAGGTGTTCCTAATTGATGAGCTGTTTCTTTCGACATTCCCACCCAAACCTGATTTTGTTCAGATCTTCGGGATATACTGAATAAAAAATATGAAATCAGCAAAAACAATCCAATAATTATAAACTGAATATAGGGAAAGTATTTCAATTGCGTTAATAAAAATGAGTTTTCGTAATAAATAATATTTTTACCAATACCAGCGATTTCTACCTCTATGGGTGCATTTTCAATGGCCATCGCATGCAGAGCCTGCTGTAGAATAAGACTATCACTCAGATCATCCTCAACATTACCGGATGCAATTAATTTCTTTTTGGTGCTATCTACAACAATTACCGGAACAGATAATGAATTGTCAACTACCTCCGAAAAAAATGATTTCGTTAAATCGACCAACACTGACCTTAACTCAGTGTATAATTTCGATTCTTTATAAAATAAATAAATGGTAATATTGTATTCGCTATGCTTAATGGGTTCAAATTGAGAATATTCTTCTAACAACGCACCCTTCAAAACGCGAACGGTATCGGCATTAAAATCGGTATTACGGCTTCCCTGAATATTATAGTTGGCATCCGTTATAATTACAGGAATATTCGTATTTTCAGATATGATACTTAAATAAAACGACAAATCCTTATCTGGAGCAGGATTCATAAGATTTTTATAGGCTTCGGCCCATAATTCGACCTTTCTACGTTCTTCTTTTTTAATTTTTTCAAAAAAAACATCCGTATAGTTTACCAGATTGGCTTTCCGCTGTATAGCTTCTGCCCAGATTCTAACCTTGTTCCGCTCATCTTTGGCAATTTTTTTGACCAATGTATTGGTGTACCAAAGGGATATCGTTACAATTACCATTGCTGATAAAAATAATATCCACTTCCATCGTTTTTTTCGTGCGTATATGTCCAAATTGCAAATCTTTTAGGTTATAAAGATAGAAATAAAATAGATAACGATGGATTTTTTTAATTATTTTTCATCAACCCAGTTGCTTTCCCTTATTTTATTTCATCAACACTTGCTTCTTCAGTTTCGTTAAAGATGTTAATGATAGGCTTTTTAAAACTTTTTGTAATAATAAATTTATCGAGACTCAGTAGTAACGAAGGTAATAAAAAAAGATTGCAAATAATTCCCAGTAATAATGTAAAAGAAATAAGTAAGCCCATGGCTTGTGTACCGCCAAAAGTAGACAGCATAAATATTGAAAATCCCAGAAATAGTACAACGGAAGAATAAATCATACTGTAACCGGCTTCACCCAATGTATACAAAACAGATTCCCTTATGTTTCCATTGTTAATCTTTAATTCTAAACGATAACGCGATAAAAAATGAATGGTATTATCAACCGAAATTCCTAAGGCAATACTAAAGATCAAAATGGTAGATGGTTTTATCGAAATTCCGACATATCCCATCATGGCAGCAGTTAAAAGCTGAGGAATCAAATTTGGAATCAAAGATAATATAATCATTCTTAATGAACTAAAGAGGGCAGCCATTAACAATGCAATTAAAATAATGGCTAAAATCAGACTTTGAATTAAATTATTAATCATATAGTGTGTGCCTTTTAAAAAGACAACACTACTTCCTGTCATTTTTACCACATATTTATTAGGATTAAAAATACTATCTATTTTTGGACGCAATTCATTCTGAATACGGCTTATATCATTGGTCCCAACATTTGCCATCTGAACACTGATGCGAGTAATTCTCAAATTTGTATCCACGAAAGAATTGAGAATCGTTTTCTTTTTGGAATTAATTTTAGGTAAATATTCTGCCATAAAACCCATTTCGCTGTTATCGGGTAACTGAAAATAAGCAGGATTTCCATTGTAAAAAGCCTGTTTTGCAAATTTTACAACTTCTGCAAGCGAAAGCGGTTTGGAAAGTTCTGGATATGTTTTTAAAACATTCTGCAATTCATCTATTTTTTTTATAACAGAAAGTCGCATAACACCTTTATTTTTCTTTGTATCAATGGATATTTCAAACGGCATAATACCATTAAAATTATTTTCAAAAAACAGTAAATCAACATACAAAGGATCTCTTTTAGGGATATCATCAACAATATTTCCGGTGGTTTTCAGCAAAGTAACACCATATATACCCACAGCTAAAACAATAAAAGTGATGGCATAAATAAGTTTGCGTTTATATGTAACCATTTTTTCAATCCAGGCTAAAAAACTGTTGATATTTTTATTGTCAAGATGTTTGGTATGCTTTATTTCAGGTGGTGCCAGATAGCTAAAGAATACGGGTATTAATATAAGTGTAAGTAAAAAAGTTGACATGATGGCAATGGAAGCAACAATCCCAAATTCAACCAAAATTTTATTGCCAGTAACAATAAAAGTTGCAAAACCAACTGCTGTAGTAGCATTGGTTAAAAGATTTGCATTGCCAATACGCACAACTATACGTGCCAAAGCCTTTACTTTGTTACCATGCGAACGGAATTCGTGATGGTATTTATTTAAAAAGAAAATGCAATTTTCAACACAAATAATAATTAATAAAGGAGGAATGATACCAGTGAGGATCGTAATTTTGTAACCTAATAAAGAAATTATTCCAACTGCCCATACGACGTTAATAATTACAATAAGCATCGGAAAAAGCACAGCTTTGAACGAACGGAAGAAAAAATAAAGCATTATAGAAGCTATCAAAAGCGCAATTAGTACAAACATTCTCAGCTCATTTTCCACTTTTTTGGATGTAACCGTACGAATATATGGCAAACCTGAATAATGAACTTCAATACCATTTTTTTGGCTAAATGCATCTACCAGTATTTTAATATCATTGATCAGAACAACACGGTTTTTTGTATTCAGTTTGTTTTTATCTAACGTAATGCCCATTAATGTAGCATTGGTCGTTTTATTTATCAATAAGCCTTCGTAAAAAGGCAATGCATAAATAATCTGTCTTATACTGTCCAACTCAGCCTGGGTCCTGGGTTTATATTCAACAACCGGTTTGAAATCAAATTTGTGAGTACTATCGTTTTTGCTTAAATAATATAATTTTGAAAGTGACAACACTTCTTCAACTCCGTCAATTTCTTTAATTTGATAGGTTAAATCGTACCATGCATTAAATTTATTCAATTCAAAAAGACTGCTATCTTTAATCCCCACAAATAGCACACTTCCGTCTTCACCGAATTGTTTCCTGAAACTTTCGTAATCTACATTCACTGAATCAGATGCAGGTAACATTTTGGCCATTTCATACGACATTTGTACTTTTGTAGCATGATAACCCATAAAAAGTGTAATTAGCAAAATTGCCAAAACATTCCAAAACCGATAACGTAAAATCAATCTAACCAGATAAGTCCACATAATTTAACCTCTTTTTTAACCATGGCAAAAGTACCATTTTATTATTTTTTAAAGGTTATATATCTTGTTTTTTATTTTAAATAGCTTAATTTTGGGCTATATTTTATAAATATGAAAAAAATTATCTATGCTGTTATAGCTATTTTTATTGTTTACGGTTGTAGCTCATCCTCTATTAAGAATTTGCAAAAAGGTCAGTATGACAAGGCTATTGACAAATCTGTGAAAGAATTGCTGAAAGATCCGAGTCAACACGACGAAATTCAGGTTCTTTCGCAAGCATACAAATCAGCCAATCAGAGCGACAATGAGAAAATTGTACAACTCAAATTAACAGGACAGCCTGATATCTGGGAACAGATTTATCTTCGATATGATGCCCTTCAAAAGCGACAGGAAAAAGTAGGCAGGTTGGCACAGGTAATTAACCTGGATTATATTGCCTATCAATATATTAACTATAACAATGAAATTGTCAACGCCAAAAATAAAGCAACAGAATATTATTATATACATGCAAAATCGTTACTTGACAAAGGCGATAAATACAGTGCAAGAATTGCATACGATGAGTTACAAAAAGTAAAAACCTTTTATCCTGTTTATAAAGATACGGATGATTTAATAAAAATCGCCTATAACAAAGGAAATACCTATGTTATTTTTAAAATTGAAAACAATTCCCAATCCATTTTACCTTCTAGTTTTAAAGATGAGTTATACAATACAAGCATTGACGGTTTAAATCAAAAATGGACTATTTACGATTCAAAACCTCTGGAAAATTTTACTTTTGATTACATCATACTTTTAAATATACGACTTATTGACATTTCTCCTGAAAACTTTAACCAAAAACAATATACTGAATCCAAACAAATTCCCGATGGATGGCAGTATAAATTAGACAACAAAGGAAATGTCATGAAAGATTCTACAGGAAATGATATAAAAGTTCCAAAATTCAGAACAATTTCATGTAACATAACCGATGTTCAACAATCCAAAGCTGTTGTTATTGCAGGAACGCTGGATTTTATCAACAATGCAACCCGTCAGGTTATCAAATCAGATCCTATCAAAGCCGAATGGTTTTTTAAAAATGATTTTACCACAGCCAACGGCGATTTGAATGCTGTTTCAGCGAAAACCGCACCTAAACTTCAATCCACTCAAATGCCTTTTCCTCCGAATATGGATATGATATTGCAGGCAGGAAATGTATTGAAAAACATGTGCAAAGATATCATCCGAAGAAATAATAATATACTAAAATAAGAGATCTTTAAACCCAATGAACAAAAAAATACTGTTTATCGACAATACGCATCCATTATTGCTAGATGAACTTAGAACAGCCGGCTTTCAATGCGATTTTTTTCCTGATTATACGCTTACAGACTACGATAAAATTATTGCAGCTTACGATGGAATCATTATTCGCAGCAAAATAATGATGGACAGACAAATGATTGATAAAGCCACAAAACTCAGGTTTATAGGAAGAGTAGGCGCAGGAATGGAAAGCATAGATGTTGTCTATGCCGAAAGCAAAGGTATTGCTTGTTTGAATTCACCGGAAGGCAACAGAGATGCAGTGGGCGAACATGCATTGGGAATGTTGTTGTGTTTGTTTAATAAACTAAATTTTGCCGATCTGCAGATGCGTAAAGGTATTCGCGACAGAGAAGGCAACAGAGGTATTGAAATCAAAGGAAAAACCATTGGAATTATTGGTTATGGGAATATGGGAAGTGCTTTCGCGCAACGTTTAAAAGGCTTTGAAGCCAATGTAATGGCTTATGATAAATACAAAATTGATTTTGGAAATGAATATGTTACAGAAGTTAGTTTAGACATACTTTTTGCGGAGGCTGACATTGTGAGCTTTCATGTTCCTTTGACATTGGAAACCAGTTATATGTTTGATGAAGCGTTTATACAGAAATTTAAAAAAGATTTTTATCTGATCAATACTGCCAGAGGTGGCATCGTAAAAACAGATGCTTTGGTGGAAGCTTTAAAAAGTGGCAAAGTAAAAGGAAGTTGTCTGGATGTAATTGAATACGAAAATTTTTCTTTTGAAGAAATGAATACCAGCCAATTATCAGCAGCTTATCAGTATTTAATCAACTCCGATAATGTATTGCTTTCACCACATATAGCAGGTTGGACTGTGGAATCGAAATATAAATTAGCCAAAGTGTTAGCCGATAAAATAAAAAAAAGATTTTGTACCGAATAACATAAAACCAAAAGATTTCGTTGGTTTCACCATGTGGAATTAGCAGTTTTAATACGGCGTAATTAATTAAGCTTAAAACTCTTGCTGAATTTCATTTTTCACATATTCCAGGGCAATTTCAACAGGTAATTTTTCAATTGTTGAAGACATTTCAAAAATCATTCTTGCAAGTTCAGTGCTTTTAGCATCCTCATTGATATTTCCAGCTGCATCATTAATTAAAATAACCAGCTCTTCTTTGGCATTTTTTACCAAATTCCACGATTTTTGGGAAATGTACAATTGCTGGGACAAATTGTACTCGTATTCTTCACGAATGGTTTTTATCATAGCAGTCTGCATTTGCTTTGCACTCATATTTGGAAGGCTAACTCTAATAATTAAACTACTGGGCGATATTCTTTCCATAAACAAGATAATTCTTTCATAGGCTTGCATACGGATAGGCGTAATGTACCGCTGGTTGTTTGACAGATTATTCATCTTTAATTCAAGCATCCGCTTTCTGTTGTCATTTTCCAAAAATTGTCTGATAAGGTAAAATGCTGTTGCAAAGACAACCAAAGATGGTAAAACGTATTTTAATATTTCTAAAATGTTATTTAGATAATTCATATAATTTGTATTGAAAATTAATTTGCAAACCTACATGATTTTTTTGGAAAAATTGCTGAAAATCACAAAGAATTACAATGCTATCTCACTAAAAAAAGGATCCACTATTTTCTTTTTATAATAAATCCAATAAAAAAAACCTTTATCTCCCTGAATTACCGGTGATTTTAATACTGACAATATTTGTCCAAATATTATTAAGTGAAGTAAATTGTATGTAAATTTGCATAAAAAAAAATTAATCAATAATTTACATACAGTATTAATTTTCAATATAATGAAATTAAATTACATTATAATATTTGGACTCTTTATTGGAATAATCTGTATTTCAGTTTCAGTAAATGCACAGGAAAACATCGACGAAAAAAAGGGAAGTGATGCAATTAGCATAATCCATAATCGTAAAAGTATAAGGGATTTTACCGGACAAATGGTTTCGGACGGCATACTTGATACACTTGCCAGAGCAGGCATGGCAGCTCCATCTGCCAAAAACAAACAAGCATGGGCTTATATATTAATCAACAACCGTAAAACACTGCATGCATTGGCTGACAGCTTACCTTCAGCAAAAATGCTTTACAAAGCCGGAGCTGCCATCATTGTATGCGGTGATTTAAGCAAAGTTATGGCTGATAAAAAAGAATTCTACTGGATACCTGAATGTGCTGCTGCCAGTCAGAATATTCTTTTAGCTATTGAAGCGCTAAGATTAGGTGGTGTATGGACAGGTGTTTTTCCAGATCATCAAAGAGTAGCAACTGTTTGTAAAATCCTTGGAATTCCCTCAGACATAATTCCGCTTAATGTAATCGCCATAGGATATCCGTCAGGTAAAGATGTACCGAAAAACAAATACAAAAAAGAAAATATTCATTGGAACAAATGGTAATAATATTTAACTAAAATGATCAAAAACATACTTTTGCTGTTCATTACTGTCATTTTAGTGACTCACTATAGTTCTGGACAATCCAAAAACTTTGCATTGCAACAAGGAGATATCCTTTTTCAGGATTTAGATTGCGGACTATTTTGTGATGCTATCGAAAAAGTAACACAGGGCTATAAAGGTGCTAAATTTTCGCATGTTGCCATTGCAGTGTTGGATAAAGAAGGTAATATTTTTGTAATCGAAGCTGTTAGCAAAGGAGTAAGCATTCTATCGCTCAATGACTTTTTAGCAAAAACTTATGACAGCCTTCACCAGCCTAAAGTTATGGTTGGCAGATTAAAGCCTGAATATCAATATTTGATCCCAAAAGCCATTGAAGAAGCGTATAAATTAGTGGGACAACCCTATGATGATGTTTTTTGCATAACCAATAACAACTATTACTGTTCAGAATTGATATATGAGATCTTTAAAAAAGCAAATAACAATCATGCATTTTTTACATTGCATCCCATGACTTTTAAAGATCCGGAAACGGGTAAAACTTTTCCTGCTTGGGTTGATTATTTTAAGGATTTAAACCAACCCATTCCTGAAGGTGAATTGGGGAATGCTCCCGGAGACCTCTCTCTTTCTGAAAAAATAAAAATTGTTCATTTATATGGAATTCCAAATGGATATAAAGGTAAAAAATTAATTAAATAAATCAAATGGAAAGTATTTGCAAACTTTATAAAATTGGAAATGGCCCCTCCAGCAGTCATACCATCGGACCGCGAAAAGCAGCATTGTTATTTAAAGAAAGAAACTTACAAGCGCATCACTTTGGTGTAACTTTATATGGCAGTCTGGCTGCCACAGGCAAAGGGCATTTAACAGACATAGCCATTATTGAAGCAATGCATCCGTTTGAGATTCAAATCAATTTCGAGCCCGGTATTTCACAGCCATTTCATCCGAATGCTATGCTTTTTGAAGCTTTTGGTGTAAACGGAGAAAAAATAGAAGAATGGATGGTATACAGCATTGGTGGTGGCGATCTTTCTGCAACAGGTATTAGCATTGAACATCAATCCATTTATAGTATCCACAAAATGGATGAAGTGTTGCAATGGTGCGAATCGAACGGAAAAACGCTGTGGGAATTTGTTGAAAAACATGAAAACAGCGAATTCTGGGATTACCTGAAAGAAGTTTGGCAAGTGATGAAAGAGTCTATAGAAAAGGGAATCGATAATGAAGGTAGCTTACCGGGAGGTTTGAATTTACAAAGAAGAGCTCCCTCCTATTTTATAAAAGCTTCAGGCTACAAAGCATCATTAAAGAGTAGAGCTTTGGTTTTTGCTTATGCTTTGGCAGTGGCAGAAGAGAATGCATCGGGTGGCAAAATCGTTACTGCTCCCACTTGTGGCTCATCGGGTGTAGTTCCGGCAGTGCTGTATCATCTTTTCAAAAGCTATGAATTTTCGGAAAAGAAAATTTTGAAAGCATTGGCTACAGCCGGACTTATTGGTAATCTGGTGAAGAAAAACGCATCTGTTTCGGGTGCTGAAGTCGGTTGTCAGGGCGAAATAGGAACCGCTTGTTCAATGGCTGCTGCAGCTGCCAATCAACTTTTCGGTGGCAGTCCCTCACAAATTGAATATGCTGCAGAAATGGGTTTAGAACATCATTTGGGATTAACCTGCGATCCGGTTTGCGGATTAGTGCAAATTCCATGTATCGAACGAAACGCTTTTGCTGCAGTAAGAGCACTGGATGCAAATATTTATGCTATGCTTTCGGATGGAAAACACAATGTAAGTTTCGACAGAGTGGTAAGCGTGATGCGCGAAACAGGTCATGATATTCCAAGTTTGTACAAAGAAACCGCCGAAGGTGGTCTCGCAAAATTCTAATCTTTCCTTTTTTTAATTGAAGTTAATCAACTATTTAATGATTATTATCAATAGAATAACAAATCCTGTCTATGAAAAAACTAAATGATTGAGATTCAGATCCTATCTTAAAATTTCAATTTTTTCATAGCAGCCTTTGATGCAACGCTTGATTTTGCTACATTTTTACTTCAACTAGAACTAAAGAATTAGGTGAATATTATTGATTTTTCTTTCAAAAAAAACAGATTCTCTGATTGAATGCTTGCTTTCTATAAACAGGTATTCAGGAATTTGCTTTTCCTACGCTATAAACATTTGAATAAATTATTTGTTATTAATTAATTACAAACATATTTATTAAATGAATTATACAACAATTAAAGTTAATGTCTCCAAAGATATAGCAATACTTACCATTTCCAGACCGGAAGCACTCAATGCATTGAATTCTAAAGTATTCTCTGAAATTGACCATTTTATAACTTCACTCGAAAATCAACCTCAAATTAAGGTAATCATTATCACAGGAGAAGGAAAGTCATTTGTGGCAGGTGCTGATATTGCAGAAATGGTTTCGATGACGCATAGTGAAGGCTTACAGTTTTCGTTGAAAGGCCAGGCAGTTTTTAACCGGCTTGAATCTCTGAAAATACCTGTAATTGCTGCAATTAATGGATTTGCCCTGGGTGGTGGCTGTGAGTTGGCAATGTCATGCGATTTCAGAATAGCCAGCAACAAAGCCAAATTTGGTCAACCGGAAGTGAACCTTGGATTAATTCCAGGTTATGCAGGAACTCAACGGCTATCGCGACTGATAGGTTTAGGGAATGCGCTGTATCTGCTGATGACTGCTGATGTAATTACAGCAGAAGAAGCCCTTCGGATAGGGTTGGTGCAAAAAGTAGTAGAACCCGAAGAATTAATGACGGTTGTTATGGAAATGGCTGAAAAAATAACAACAAAAGGGAAAAAGGCTATAAAAAATGTAAAACAGGTTACCAGGCAAGGATATAATATGCAATTTACAGATGGGAGCCAATTAGAAGCCAATGTTTTTGGAAACAGTTTTGGCAATGGAGAATCTGAAGAAGGGATGAAAGCATTTCTCGAAAAGCGAAAACCTGTCTGGTAAAATATTATTCAAATAATTAAACTATATAAATTATAATCATGACGAATTATACAGATAGATTGGAAAATGTATCGGTTTTAGGTGCTGCCGGTAAAATGGGAAGCGGGATATTGCTGCTTACTGCTATTGAAATGGCCGATAGAAGTCTTCAAACCGAAAACAAAGATAAACACTTTGTTTTGAATGCAATAGATGTATCCAGCGAGGCATTATCGGGGTTGATGAAATACATTAAAATTCAGATTGAAAAGGCTGCAGAAAAAAAAGTGGTGATGCTTCGCAAAATATATGAAGACAGGGCTGATTTGATAGAAAACTTTGACATAATAAAGCAATATGTAGATGATGTGATGCACATCATCCGTCCCTCTATTCACATAGAAGCTGCTTACAATTCATCACTCATTTTTGAAGCTATCAAAGAAGACCCGCAGCTAAAAGCAAAAATCTTTTCGCAAATAAACGAAAACAATCACCGTCAACCCTGGTTTTTTACCAATACCTCTTCCATACCTATCAGTGAACTGGATAAGAATGCAGGATTAAAAGGTCGCGTACTGGGTGTCCATTTTTACAACCCACCAGCAGTGCAGAAACTTGTTGAAATCATAAAAGCTGACAGTACATTGCCTGAATTACATGATTTTGCCATCCAATTCTCAAAAAATCTCAGAAAAACGGTTGTCCCTTCACACGATTTTGCTGGATTTATCGGCAATGGTCATTTTATGCGGGATGCCTTATACGGCATCACTGAAGCAGAAAAACTTACCAAAGAAACTTCGTTTGCTGAAGCTGTATATATGATCAACAAAGTAAGTCAGGATTTTTTGATCAGACCCATGGGGATTTTTCAACTGATAGATTATGTTGGAATAGATGTCTGTCAGTATATTATGAGTGTAATGAATCCCTATTTAACGAATGAAAATCTGCACAGCCAACTACTTGATCAAATGTTGAAAACAGGAATAAAAGGGGGCCAAAAAGCAGATGGTTCACAAAAAGATGGATTTCTTAAATATGAAAAGGGTAAACCTATTGCCATTTACGATATCAACCTCACACAATATATTACTATAGCTGATATTCAATCAGATTGCGACCGGAGACTAGGAGAAATGCCTTCATCCATTAAGCCATGGAAGCAAGTATTAGGAATGAGCGGAAATGAAGAATACTTCAAATCTTATTTTCATGAATTAAAAGAGATGAAAACTTTAGGGGCTGAAATGGCCATTAACTATTTTCTCCATTCGAAAGCAATTTCAGAAAAATTGGTTGCTGATAAAGTCGCATTTACAGAAAATGATGTAAATACTGTTTTAAAGACCGGATTTTTCCATGCGTATGGTCCCATTAACAATTATTTAAATTAAACCAGGAAGGAAAATACAATGCAGAAATTAAGAAAAAAAATATATATGGTTGCAGGATACAACACTGTATCTATGGGAACCGGAAGAAAAGAATTTAATCCCAAAAATGAACGCCCTGGCATTGAAGATTATATAAAGGAAGCCGGACAAGGTGTTCTGAAAAAAATTGGGGGTGCTCAAAATGTTGACGAAGCTGTATTTGGTAATTTTATTGCTGCAAGATTCAACAAACAAGGTCATATTGGGGCATTTCTTCCCTATATTGATGAAGGATTGAGATACAAACCTGCCATAAGGGTTGAGGGTGCTTGCGCTTCAGGCGCATTGGCACTTGTAACAGGCATCCGTTCTGTACTTGCAGAAACAGCTGATGTAGTTTTGGTTATGGGCGTAGAAGTTCAAAATACAGTTAAAGCCATCTACGGTGCCGATATTCTTGCAGCAGCCGGGTGGGCAAAGGAAAGGAAAAATGGGCATGCTTATTATTTCCCCGGAAAATTCAGCGATAGAGCAAAAGTGTATTACGAAAAATTTGGCAAAGAAAAAACACGTAAAGCCATGGCCAAATGGTATGTAAATGCCATTGAAAATGCCCGTCTATGCCCTACTGCTCAGGAATTTCATAATTCCAACAAAGATTTAACTGCCTATGGAATGATGGAACCCAATCCGGGAAGTTTTGTCGACAGTTTGAATTTATACGACTGCTCCAAAGTTTCTGACGGTGCTTCGGCTATTGCCATTGTTTCGGAAGAAGGATTAAAAAAATGCGGTATCCCTAAAAACCAGGCTATTGAAGTGATTGGGTTCGGACAAGCTGAAGATGACATTACAAAATCTCCGGAAGATTTCACACGTTTAAGTACTACAAAGGTTGCCGTTCAAAAAGCACTTGAAAATGCAGGTATCACCAAAGAACAAATTGCAACGGTAGAATGCCATGATTGTTTTTCAATAGCTGGAATCATGGCGATTGAAGCCATCGGATTTGCTGAACATGGAAAAGGTATTGATTTTGTCCTCGAAGGAAATACTTCACGTTCAGGAAAAATTCCCTTCAACACTACCGGTGGATTGATCGGATGGGGGCATCCAACAGGAGCAACCGGCGTTCATCAGGCAATAACCATACTGGAACAACTTACCCAAAATGCCGGTGACTCTCAGATACCAATTGATCCGCAAAGACCTTATGGTTTAACCATTAATATGGGAGGAGACGATAAAAGCCTTGTATCCATTGTCTATAAACGGGCAGAATAGTTTATGCTACTTTTTAATAAGTAAATAATTGAAGTATTGTAACTTATACAAGGTACTTAATGTACTTTCTAGTATTTTATGCACTTCAAAAACCTGTTAATGTTATTGTTGCGATATTTTTTTAATATGAACCGAATCATTGATTTATTCAACATCCGATATCCAATCGTTCAGGGAGGGATGATATGGTGTAGCGGATGGGAGCTTGCATCTGCTGTGAGTAACGCTGGAGGACTTGGGCTCATCGGTTCTGCATCTATGAATCCTGAAGTATTGCAAATACATATCAGAAAATGCAAGGCTGCAACCAATTATCCCTTTGGTGTAAATGTTCCCTTGCTTTATCATGGCAATGAAGAAATGCTTAAATTAATCATCAATGAAGGAGTTCAGATCATAGTTACCTCAGCGGGTAGCCCGCAAAAATGGACTTATTTTCTGAAACAGAATGGTATTACGGTGGTTCATGTTGTGGCCAGTGTAAAATCTGCAATAAAATGCGAAGAAGCAGGGGTAGATGCTATTGTAGCTGAAGGATTTGAAGCCGGTGGCCATAATGGCAGAGAGGAAACAACGACTATGGTATTGATTCCAATGATAAAAGAAAAGATTAATATACCTGTAATTGCTGCAGGAGGTATTGGAAATGGAAATGCCATGCTGGCAGCCTTAGCTTTGGGAGCAGATGGTGTCCAGATCGGAACACGTTTTGCAGCTACTACTGAATCATCCGCTCACGAAAATTTTAAAAATAAAATACTCGAAATTATTGAAGGTGATACCATGCTGACTTTGAAAAAGTTGATTCCTGTGCGCATGGTAAAGAATAAATTCTATTTTGACATTGAATCACTTGAAAATAGCGGAGCCCAATCTGAGCAATTATCAGCACTGCTAGGCAAAGGTCGTTCTAGACGTGGGATGTTTGAAGGGGATATGGACGAAGGGGAGCTTGAAATCGGACAAATAGCTGCTATGATGAAAGAAATAAAACCTGCTGCCAAAGTAATAGAAGAAATCATACATGAATTTCAACAAGCTAAAAATGAACTTATTAATACTTCATTCTGATGCAAATTAAAGTAAATGGACACAACTTAAACTATGAAATACTGAATCCACAACTGCTGGAACCCGAAAGAACGATTTTGGTTTTTCTGCATGATGGGTTGGGAAGTATCAAACAATGGAAAAAAATTCCACAAAAACTATGCGAAGCTTTAAATCTCGCAGGTATAGTTTACGACCGTTTTAGATATGGAGCATCTTCAGCAGATAATTTTCAATTTGAACCTGACTATCTGAAAGATGAAGCCTTGACCGATCTGCCAGGATTACTTGCCGGACTGAAAATTAAAAATAAAGTGATATTAATCGGTCATAGCGACGGAGCCAGTATTGCATTATTATTTGCATCCTGTTATCCTGATAAACTTTTAGGCGTTATATCAGAAGCAGCACATGTTTTTGTAGAAAAAATAACCCTCAAAGGAATTAAAAAATTACAAGAAGATTACCAATCAGATGAGTTTCTTTCAAAAAAATTAAGGAAATATCATAACGAAAGTACTGACCATCTGTTTAATGCCTGGAGCTCATTCTGGTTATCAGTTAAATTCAGGACATGGAACATCGAGCAATTGCTTGAAACTATCAAAGTTCCTGTTTTGGCCATTCAGGGTGCAGATGATGAATACGGAAGTGTTTTGCAACTCAATGCAATCAAAAAAAATGTATCTGCAGTAGTGACTACTTATTTGTTAACTGATTGTGGCCATTTCCCACATTTTGAAAAAGAAAAAGAAGTATTAACCCTCATGAAAGACTTTATCAATTTGATCAACAAAGAACAAATAAACAATTCACAATTAAACAATTAAAATTATGGATTTTAAATTTACAGAAGAACAGGAAATGATACAGCAAGCTGCCAGAGATTTTGCTGAGAGAGAACTTTTAGCAGATGTTATCGAAAGAGATGATAAAGCAGAATATTCGGAAGCTCATATTAAAAAACTGGCAGAACTTGGATTTTTAGGAATGATGGTCGATCCAAAATATGATGGTGGAGGTATGGATGCAGTTTCCTATGTTCTGGCAATGGAAGAAATATCAAAAATTGATGCTTCGGTTTCTGTATTGATGTCAGTATGCAATTCGCTTGTAAATTGGGGGTTGGAAACCTACGGCAACGAAGCCCAGAAAGAAAAATATTTAAAACCATTGGCAAGAGGCGAAAAGATAGGTGCTTTTCTTTTATCAGAACCGGAAGCTGGTTCAGATGCTACTTCTCAAAGGACAACTGCTGAAGACAAAGGAGATTATTATTTATTAAACGGTACCAAAAACTGGATTACCAATGCCAATTCAGCTTCAACTTATCTAGTGATCGCTCAGACGCATCCGGACAAAAAGCATAAAGGCATCAATGCATTTATTGTAGAAAAAAACACTCCGGGCATCACGCTGGGACCTCACGAAAACAAAATGGGAATGAGATCATCCGATACGCATTCAGTGATGTTTAACGATGTAAAAGTACCCAAAGAAAACCGCATTGGAGAAGATGGTTTTGGGTTTACTTTTGCTATGAAGACACTGGATGGCGGAAGAATCGGTATTGCTTCTCAGGCATTGGGTATTGCTTCGGGTGCATTTGAAAGGGCTGTAAAGTATTCGAAAGAAAGAAAAGCATTCGGGACAGAAATATTCAACCATCAATCGGTTGCATTTAAACTCTCTGATATGGCTGTAAAAATAGAAAATGCAAGGAACCTCTGCCTTAAAGCAGCATGGCTGAAAGATCAGCATTTGCCCTATGGCATTGCGAGCGCAATGGCCAAACAATATTGTGCTGATATTGCCATGGAAGTTACTACCGAAGCGGTTCAAATTCATGGAGGTTATGGTTATGTGAAGGAATACCATGTAGAACGATTGATGCGGGAAGCCAAACTCACACAGATTTATGAAGGAACTTCCGAGATTCAGAAGATTATTATATCGAGGTCGCTTTTGAAGTAGAAAAGTCAGAAGTCCGAAGACGGAAGACGGAAGTCAGAAGTTGAGCGAAGCGAAATCCCGAAAGCGAAGCGATTCGGGATCCGAAGAAAAAAGAAAAAGAAAAAAAGAAATTTAAAAAGAATATGTCTAAAGTCCGTCAAATCTACTTCCGACTTCGGTCTTCCAACTTCCGACTAAAAAATTTATTAACCAACTAAATTACGAAATATGAAAATACTGGTTTGTATAAACAATGTACCCGACACCACCACAAAAATCAAATTTATCAACAATAACACTTTTGATGCTTCCGGTGTTCAATGGATTATAAATCCATGGGATGAACTGGCATTGACAAGAGCCATTGAAATAAAGGAAGCTCAACCTTCGGCCGTCGAAAGTATTACAGTGGTTAATGTTGGACTGGCCGGAGCAGAACCTACCATCCGGAAAGCTTTGGCAATAGGAGCAGATGATGGTGTACGCATCAATTACGATGCGAAGGATTCTTATGCAGTAGCATTTCAACTGGCTGAGTATATAAAAAAAGAATATTATGATATCATCTTATGTGGTATTGAATCGAGCGACTACAATGGCGCCAATGTGGGTGGTATGCTTAGTGAAATACTGGGTTTACCTTCCGTTTCATCGGTATCTTATCTGGATATAAAAGATGGAAAAGTGATATTGAAACGCGAAATTGACGGTGGACAGGAAACCATATCAACACAGATTCCTTTTGTGGCCATTGTTCAGAAAGGTATCGCCAATGAACCCAAAATACCTTCGATGCGTGGGATAATGACTGCCCGTACCAAACAACTTAAAGTAATAGAAGCTTTGAATGCTGAAACACTTACAGAATTTGTGGAATTTGAACAACCCAAACCCAAGGCAGCCTGTAAAAAAATCGACGCTGATAACGTAAAGGAATTGATTCAGCTCTTACACAAAGAAGCAAAAGTAATTTAAAAACCTCTAAACCTAAAAAAAAATGTCAATACTCGTATACACAGAAAATTGGGATGGTAAATTTAAAAAACTATCCTTTGAGTTGGTTTCTTATGCCAAAGAGATTGCAAAGAAACTAAATACCACCGTAATAGCTTTATCTATCGGAAATGTGGAAGAAAGCGAGCTTCAGAAGCTAAGCATGTTTGGTGCCAATAAAATCATAACCATTCACAACAGCAAATTAACCGGCTTGAACAACCAGGTTTATACATCGGTCATTGCTGAATTAATTGCTGCCGAAAATGCAGAAGTAATTGTTTTTGCACATAACAATACAGGAAAAGCCATAGCTCCCCGCTTGTCGGTACGACTTAAAGCCGGACTTGTAACAGCTGTAGTTTCATCTCCCTTAAGTATCGAACCTTTTGTAATAAACAAAAAAGTATTTACTTCCAAAGCATTTGCAAAAGTCAGCATAAAAACGGCTACCAAAATCCTCACACTGATGCAAAATTCATTTGGGATACATGAATCTCCTGAGATATTTAACATGGTGCAATTTGAACCGGTTTTGAATGATGCTGAGATGAAAACTGAAGTGGTAGATGTGAAAAAGATAATCGGCAAAATCCTTTTAACAGATGCAGACATTGTAGTTTCCGGAGGAAGGGGCATGAAAGGGCCTGAGAATTGGGGGCCTATTGAAGAACTTGCAGCTTTGCTGGGAGCAGGCACAGCCTGTTCACGGCCTGTATCCGATGAAGGCTGGCGCCCTCATGAAGAACATACAGGACAAACCGGTAAAATTATCGCACCTACCTTATACATTGCCTGTGGCATTTCAGGTGCCATACAGCACCTTGGAGGCATCAGTAGTTCTAAATATATCGTAGCCATCAATAAAGATCCCGATGCTCCTATTTTTGAAGCAGCAGATTATGGCATCGTAGGTGATGTATTAAAAATTCTTCCCGAAATGATAGCCGCTGTGAAAGAATTGAAAGGAGTGAACTAAAATTTGAGAATATTATAATTTAAAACTGAAACTTAAATTTAAATTATGGGTAAAATCAAGGGTTTTGGAAATAATTTTTCGTGGTTATTCACTAAAACAGCATACGCTCTGGTTTAATTTCTATTTGGCTAAAAATTTCTTTTTTAACGAAAGGAGAGTTCTGTAAATAGGACTTTTTTATGGTTATTGTTTATTCTAAGTATATTGAGTTTTATCATTTTTAGTTCTTCTTTATTGTCTGGAAAAGATAAGTAATGAAAACAATATAATGTCGTATTTTGAAATTTTCATTTTCTACTCATTAAAATCGTATAATGCTATTATTTGAAAACTACAACCATTCAATTCATATTTTAGTTTTTTAAATTATAAAACTCGTTTAGCTTGAAAAAAGTACCGATATTATAGAATTTACGCTACAAACAAACACTTAATATAGTGGTGGGAATGGCAAGCAATACAATACAGCGAAGTTCATTAGAAAATAAATGGATAAATATTTATATCGCTTTAACTTGTATTACGCATTGAATTTTATCCCTTAATTTCGGAATTATTACTTTTTTATAAAGAAAAAAGTAAAAAATAAATAAAGAAGCGAATCATTAAAATACATAATTTCATCTTTCACATTATTTATCCTCATGCTCGGATTATCTTTGGCATAAGATTTGATAAAAAAAAGACTGTTAATTTTAACCTTTAAAATTTAAAAAGAATGAAAAAGATTTTCAAACTATCCGTTGTGATTTTTATTGTTGTAATGAGTGCATGTTCACCTTCGAGAGAGGTAAAACGCATATCCCCCAATCAACAAATCGATTTGAGTGGACGATGGAACGATACTGATGCCAAAATGACTGCCGAAGCAATGATTGCCCAGGTTTTAAGTGAAGGTTGGCTGTCAGAATACCAACAGAAAAACGAAGGTAAACGACCCGTTGTGATCGTTGGACTCGTAAACAACAAGACCAGTGAACATATCAGTTCCGAAACTTTTATTAAAGATGTTGAAAAAGCTTTCCTCACCGACAGAAGAGTGAGATTGGTTCAGGCTGGCGATAAAAGAGAACAACTGCGTGGCGAAAGAGCTGATCAGCAAGAGTATGCTTCATCTGAAACTACCAAAAAATGGGGAAAAGAATTAGGTGCCGATTTTATTATGCAGGGTAGCATCAATTCTACTGTTGATTCTTTCAACAAAGATAAAGTGGTAAACTATAAAATCAATCTTGAGCTTACTAATTTGGAAACCAACGAAATAGTATGGATAGGTGATAAAGAGATCAAAAAAATAATTTCAGACTAAGTCAGTGAACAGTGAACAGTGAACAGTGAACAGTGAATAGTGAATAGTTATCAGTGAATAATTCCAGACTAAATTAGTTATACCTAAACAGTTATTCAATAAAACAATAAATCGCCCAATCTTTCTATCACTTAATCGTTCAATCGCACAATCACGAACTTAATAACCAACAGAAATGCCTAGACCATACACCATTTTGTTTTTAATTTTATTCCCTCTGCTGATATTTACTTCATGTGCAACTTATTATCAAAAAAATATAAAATTCCAAACCTGTGTTGTAAATGGAGAGTTTACAAAAGCAAAAGAAATACTGGATAGCGATAAAGGGAAAACCGGGAAAAACCGTGTTTTGTATTTATTCAACAAAGGCTGGCTGCATTGGATCATGAACGAAAACGTTGAAAGCAACCTTGCATTTGAAGAAGCAGATCTTCTCATTGAAGACCAGCAAAAAAACTATGGTCTCGAGGCATTGGCCTTGATTACCAATCCCAATGTAAAACCCTATCAACCTGAAGATTTCGAAGTAGTGTTGGTAAACTATTTTAAAGCTTTAAACTATTTGAATTTAGGGAAATACAGTGAAGCCCTGATAGAGGCGAGACGTGTGAATGAAAAGCTGAATCAGCTGAACGACAAGTATCAGGATCACAAAAACCGTTACCAGGACGATGCATTTGCGCATGTGATAATGGGTTTGATTTATGATGCCAATCGTGAATACAATGATGCTTTTATCGCTTATCGCAATGCGCTGAATATATATGAGACCGCTTACGAAAAAAATTTCAATGTTCAGGTTCCTGAACAACTAAAATGGGATTTAATGCGTGCTGCATACCGTACCGGTTTTAATGAAGAACTCAGGTACTATGAACAGAAATTCAATTTGAAATATGAGAACAAACCGAATGAAGGTGGGGAATTGGTTTTTTTCTGGCACAATGGGTTTGGTCCTATTAAATCCGAATGGAGCATTAATTTCACCAAAACTGGCAGTAGTAATGGATTTGTAACTTTTGCCAATGAACAATATGGCATGTCATTTCCAATTTTTATCGGGGATAAATCAGATAGCGAAAAATCGGGCTTCTCAAAACTCAGCCTTTTACGCATTGCCTTCCCCAAATATCTGGAACGTAAACCGGTTTATAATTCAGCTGAAATAAATGTAAATGGGATCGTTTATCCTTTGCAATATGCAGAGAATATCAACGGTATAGCTTTTAAAACACTCAACGACAGAATGCTACGCGAAATGGGGAATGCCATTTTGCGGTTGGCATCTAAAAAAGCATTGGAAGCGGTTGCCCGAAAGGAAAATGAAGATTTAGGAGCGGCCATTGGGATTGTAAATGCATTAACTGAGAAAACGGATACCCGCAATTGGCAATCCTTACCATATTCCATCTCTTACTCAAGAATTCCATTGGCAGTGGGCGAAAATACAGTAGATTTTTCTGCGTATGCTACCAATGCTGCTCCCAAAAAGGGAACCTTTAAATTTAACATTGTCAAAGGGAAAACAATTTTTTATACCTATACGTGTCTTGAAACCTACCCTCCTGTTGAATAATTTTATACATTAAAAATGTCATACTCAGGTTAAAGAAAATAAAAAATTGATTAAGTTGTATTTTTTCACTAATTTTGTAAAAAAATTATATATTCCAATTTAATTTTAGAAAAAGATGAGTAAAGGCAGGATATTATTTGTTACCCAGGAAATTACACCCTATTTAAAAGAGAGCCATATGGCAAATATCGGCCGTTATCTCCCACAGGGTATCCAGGAAACGGGTAAAGAAATTAGGACATTCATGCCCCGATTTGGAAATATTAACGAAAGAAGAAACCAATTGCATGAAGTCATTCGTCTTTCAGGTATGAATCTGATTATCAACGACCAAGACCATCCTCTGATTATAAAGGTAGCCTCCATACAGTCAGCACGCATGCAGATTTATTTTATTGATAATGAAGATTATTTTCAACGTAAAGCAGTTTTTGCAGATAAAAATAATGTTTTTTACACTGATAATGATGAACGCGTTATTTTCTTTTCGAGAGGCGTTATTGAAACTGTTAAAAAACTTAGCTGGTCTCCCGAAATCATCCATTGCCACGGCTGGATGACCAGTTTAATCCCATTGTATATCAAAAAAGCAGTAAAAGATAATCCTTTGTTTACCGATACCAAAGTTGTGATTTCTCTTTATGATGATGACTTTAAAGAAACCATGAATAAGGATTTCGCTGCAAAGATCAAATTACCTGGTATTACTTCTAAAGATACCAAACAATATAAAACACCTACCTACGTTAACGTGATGAAAGCAGCCATTGATTTTTCGGATGGTATTATCATTGCAAATGAAAATATCAATAGTGAATTGTTAGCATATGCAAATAATAGCGGAAAACCCGTACTTCCCTTTCAAACAAAAGAAAAATATGTTGCGGCGTATGCAAAATTTTATGATAAAATCCTCATAACCGAAGCAGTCGTTTCCTGACAACAAAATATTAATTTTAATTGATTCAATGAAAACACATCAAATTAGCTTAAAGTACTTTACCCTGTTTTGTCTATTGGGATTTATGATTATTTTCTCATCCTGTGAAGAAGAACCTGATATGGTAGGTTTGAAACAATTACAAAATGAAAGATTAGGCCTTGGATTTACTGATGATTCCGTAAAAGTAACTGCCTATTCCGTTTTTGATGATTCTTTAAGAACAGATAATTATCCGGCCAATTTACTAGGAACTATTAATGATCCAATTTTTGGAACAACCTCTGCCAATATTTATACACAGCTTCGTTTAACTAACCTTAGCCCTAATTTCCCAGCTGGTGCAATTTTTGATTCACTGGTGCTGTATTTACCATATACCGGAAGTTATCAAGCAGATCTGGCAACAATGGGTGATCAACATATCAAAATATATGAAGTTTCTCAACAAATGTTTCTGGACAGTATTTATTATTCAGATCGTGTATTGAACGATCATGGAATTGAACTGGCTGACTTAACTTTTACGCCAAATGCTAAAGATAGTGTTATGATTAATGGCATAAAATATCCACCTATGTTGTCTGTTAAACTCAGTACAGCTTTGGGTACTAGTTTACTCACTGCTGCAGCTACTAATCTGTCAGACAATGATAAGTTTACAACTTTTTTTAAAGGGATCGTAATCAAGTCACTTCCTTTAAGCACAATACAGGAAAACAAAGGTGCTATTCTGTATTTTAATTTGTTGTCGAGCTATTCCAATATGACATTGTATTATAAAAAGCTTTCTACGGATACAGTGAGTTCAAAATATAACTTTGCTATCAACGATAAAAGTGCGAAATATACCCATTTTAATCATTATGGATATACAGGCACCCAATTAACACGTCCGGCTATTGTTGATTTTCAAAAACAGCTTGGAGTGGGTGGTTTCCCCAAAGATACCAATTTGGGTCAACAGCAATTATATCTTCAATCCATGGGAGGTGTTAAGGTCAACTTTAGATTCCCCAATTTAAGAACATGGAATTCAGGGAAAGTAATTATCAACGAAGCAGTTTTGGTATTAAAAAATACAGCTACAGATGATAAACACACCCCTCCAGCCATGTTATCGATTTTAAAAAGGCTTGCGAACGGAAAAACCGTTATTATACCGGATATTTTGGAAGGTGCCGGTTTTTACGGTGGAACTTACAATGCTTCAACCGGAGAATATAGAATACGTGTTACCCGTTATGTTCAAAACATGATCAATACAACCGACGAAGATTATGGTCTTGTAATGCTGATAGATAGCAGAAGGACTACAGCCAACCGTTTTGTATTTAAAGGAACTGCAGCTGTGCCAAACCCAATGAAACTCGAATTAAAATATACTGTAATAAAATAGATAAAATTAAAATTTATGTGCGGAATAGTAGGTTATATCGGCCCTAGAGAGGCTTATCCGATTTTAATTAAAGGCTTGCACCGGTTGGAATACAGAGGTTACGACAGTGCCGGTATAGCAATTTTGAACAGCAAACTACACGTTTATAAAACCAAAGGGAAAGTTTCGGAACTAGAAAAATTCGTAAAGGGGAAAGATTTAACAGGAACTATCGGAATTGCTCATACACGTTGGGCTACACACGGTGAACCCAATGATGTGAATGCTCATCCACATTATTCGCAATCAGAAAATCTTGCATTAATACACAATGGCATTATCGAAAATTATGCTGTTTTGAAAGAAGAACTCGTTAAAAACGGTTACACATTTTCAAGTAACACCGATACTGAAGTGTTAATCCAACTGATTGAATATATTAAAGAACATAACAATGTAACTTTATTACACGCAGTTCAGTTAGCATTGAATCAGGTGGTTGGTGCATATGCTATTGTGATCATCTCTAAAGACGATCCCAATACATTAATCGCTGCACGTAAAGGTAGCCCTTTGGTGATCGGGATCGGTGAAGATGATTTTTTCCTTGCTTCGGATGCAACACCTATTATTGAATATACAAAAAATGTTGTATATCTTGATGAAGAAGAAATTGCAGTTCTCAAAAGAGGCGAAAAATTGCAGATAACCACCATTAAAAATGTTGAAAAAACACCCATGATTCATAAACTTGAAATGAATTTATGCGAACTTGAAAAAGAAGGCTATGATCATTTCATGTTAAAAGAAATCTACGAACAACCCAAAACCATTTTTGACAGTTGCCGTGGACGTATTCATAAAGAAATCAGTCATATATCCCTGGCCGGTATTATTGATCATAAAGATAAATTTTTAAACGCCAGAAGAATTATTATACTCGCTTGTGGTACTTCATGGCATTCAGGATTGGTAGGCGAATATCTCTTTGAAGAACTGGCCAAAATTCCTGTTGAAGTAGAATATTCATCAGAATTTAGATATCGCAAACCATTGATTTACAAAGACGATATCATTATTGCTATATCACAATCCGGAGAAACAGCCGATACATTGGCTGCTATTGAACTTGCAAAATCACAAGGTGCATTTATTTATGGAATATGTAATGTTGTTGGCTCGTCTATCGCAAGAGCAGCACATACAGGTTCATTCACGCATGCAGGTCCCGAAATAGGTGTAGCTTCCACCAAAGCTTTTACTGCACAAGTTGCCGTGCTTACGTTAATGGCATTAGCCATTGCACAGGAAAAAGGAACTGTCGACAATAAATTGTTTAAAGAAATTGTGGACGAATTGGAATCCATTCCCGAAAAAGTTACAGAAGTTTTAAAACAAGATCACAATATCAAAGAAATTGCCAAAATATTTACCTATGCACGCAATTTCCTTTATTTAGGCCGTGGTTATAATTTCCCTGTGGCGTTGGAAGGAGCATTGAAATTAAAGGAAATTTCTTATATTCATGCCGAAGGCTATCCTGCAGCTGAAATGAAACATGGACCCATTGCACTGATAGATGCAGAAATGCCGGTAGTAGTGATTGCAACCAATAAAGGAACCTACGAAAAGGTAATCAGCAATATCCAGGAAGTAAAAGCCCGTAAGGGGAAAATAATTTCCATCATTACTCAGGGAGATATTACCGTTAAGGAACTTTCTGATTTTTATATTGAGATCCCTGAAGTAAAAGAAATGCTAGTTCCTATTCTGGCTACGGTTCCTTTGCAATTGTTGGCTTATCATATTGCCATTAACAGAGGTTGCAATGTAGATCAGCCCAGAAATCTGGCAAAATCGGTTACCGTGGAATAATTGATTTTTTGAAATTTAAAAAAAGCCAAATTTAACAATTTGGCTTTTTTTGTTGTGTGTAGTCTTAATTTAATTTGTAACAAATGAGTGATATTTACACTTGGAATGAAACTATCACTATGTGTAACTTTATAAGCTTTATGAACTGTTCTTTTACAACCGTCCACTTACGGCATCCCAATCCACTATGTTCCAGAAAGCTGAAATGTAATCAGGCCTTTTATTTTGTTGGTCAAGATAGTAGGCATGTTCCCATACGTCACAGGTTAACAATGGCGTAAGCCCATTTCTTAAAGGATTGCCTGCATTGCTTTCCTGAACTATATCCAGCGTACCATCCTGTTTCTTAACGAGCCAGGCCCAGCCTGAACCAAACAAAGTAGCAGATGCTGTTGAGAATTTTTGTTTGAAATCGTCAAAAGAACCAAAAGATTTATTGATGGCTTCCAGCAATTTCCCTTCGGGAGTGCCGCCACCTTTTGGTTTTAAACAATTCCAGTAAAAAGTATGGTTCCATATTTGGGCACCATTGTTAAAAATACCACCCGAAGCTTTTTTGATGATATCTTCCAGTTTTGCATTTTCAAATTCGGTACCGGGTACCAGGTTGTTCAGGTTATTTACATACGCCTGATGGTGTTTTCCATAATGAAATTCAATGGTTCTTTTTGAAATAAAGGGTTCCAATGCATCCATTGCATAAGGTAATGCAGGTAATTCGAAAGCCATGATGATAAGGTTTTAAAGGTTAAACAAATATTTTTGAAAGCTAAACAAATTGTAAAACATTATGTTCAATATGATTTTATTTTTTCAGCTCTTCAACTGCTTTTAAAAAGGCAGCATCTGTTTGAAGATATACCGGATAAAATCCTTTGTCGTCAAAAATATTTCTACCTATAAAAGCCTTGAGCATTATTTTTACTTTTCCAATAGATGCTGCATAGCCTTTCAGATTTTTTGGAACACCGTTTTTGGTAGCATAAGCTGTAAATTCATTCATGATATTTTCGTCAATTCTGAAATTTTGCACATAATCCTGCGCATTTTTAAAAGCTGTAAATGCTTTTCTGTTTTTATCAGTGTATTCAAAGGCAAATTGATAAATAGTACCTTTATTGGTTAATTGATTGTAATACTCAAGATTTTTGTCCATGTGTAAAGGGATGTAAATGTCGGGCATAATTCCTCCACCTCCGTATACTATTTTCCCTTTGGGCGTCGTGTATTTTAATGAATCTGCAAATTTTGTACTATCTGATGATTCTAATTCGCCATTCAGATATCTTTGGTTGAGATCATTCATGTATTCTTCCAGACCGTGTTGATATGATTTTTGAATGCATCTTCCTGTGGGGGTATGATACCTTGCTACCGTGAGCCGTACGGCAGAACCGTCGGATAAATTGAATTGTTCCTGTACCAGTCCTTTTCCAAAGGAACGTCTGCCGATGATGGTTCCTCTATCATTATCCTGAATAGCACCCGCAATTATTTCGCTGGCAGAAGCCGAAAATTCATCAATCAGTACAACCAATGCTTTGTTTTCTGAAATGCCATTTTTTGTGGCATAAGCATATTCTTTAGGCCTGTTTTTACCTTCGGTATATACAATCAATTTCCCATCAGTAAGAAACTGATCAGCCACATCAATGGCTGCCTGCAGAAAACCTCCTCCGTTTCCTCTCAGATCCAGGATTAATTTTTGCATCCCCTGTTTGTTTAATTGTTTCAATGCCTTCCAAAATTCCTGTGTGGTGGTTGACGAAAATTTACTGAGTTTGATATATCCTATTTGTTTATCAACCATATAAGAAATATCAATACTATAATTAGGTATAACATCCCTGATAATATTAAAATCAATCAAATTCCTGACACCTCGTCTGAAAATGCTTACTTTGACAGTTGAACCTTTTTTGCCTTTCAGCTTTTTTCTCACATCAGTATCTATAATGCCAATATTTGCCACTTTTTTCCCATCTACTTTAACAATTCTGTCGCCGGCTTTGATTCCGTTTTTTTCGGAAGGACCACCCGACACTGTATTGACTACCATGATGGTATCTTTTATAATCTGGAATTGAACACCTATGCCTTCAAAGTTGCCCATCAATTGATCGTTGACATCGTTAAACTCTTCAGCAGCAATATAGGCTGAATGAGGATCCAGGCTCTGCAGCATGCCATTGATAGCATTATTCTGTAACTTTTCAATTGAAATGGTATCCACATAATCCTGTATGACAAAATTAATGACATCATTGATTTTGTCATACCCCTGATTCTTTATGGAAAACATTTGTTTGTTTTGCAAGGTTCCCGAAAGGATAATACCGAGTATAATACCAATTATCAGTACAATAGAAAAGATGATAGGTAAATATTTATTGTTTGAAGTTGATTTTTCGTTCATGTTGAGTGTGTATAAAATATTGGCATTTAAGTAAATGCTAAAATTCGCTTAAATTGTTTTGAATTACTTCAGTTATGTGTTCACAAAAGTACAAAAAAAGCTTTGTATTAATTCTGTAAATTTTCTTAATTAAAACAAATTTTTTATAAAGATAGCTTCAGTTTGATGTAACTTTATATATCAATAAAATACTAATAGTATTGAAAAACAACAATAAGTGTATTTCTGCAAATTGAGAATAATCCCGAAATTGCTGTAAAGTGGATATCTCTGATAACCTGGATTGGTGATGTAAAAAATAAACAATTAAAAAAATATAATATGAAACGAGCCATGAGAACTATTCACACACACGAGGATGTTTATTTGGCGAAAAGAAGTTCACGAACACCTTTAATAATAAATAAAACTGTGAGTAATTCTCACGAATAATCAGGACAGGCTATCGACGAAATTAAAATAGAATTCATAAACACAACATACCTAACATTAATCAATTCAGTTATTTAATAAAAAATAAACAGATGAAAACAATATTCTTATGGATGACCGTATTTATGTTTGTTTTTTCAGGCTTTGCTCAATCAACAAAGGTGAATAACAACACAAGCAGTGAAAAATCTGATTTTAAAGCCAACAATGGATTAACAATTGACTTTAGCAAACGTCCAGCAACGCTTAAAGATGTGGAGGATAATTTCGCCAAAGGAATAGAAAAATTTGACCTCAAAGATTACAAAGGAGCAATTGAAGAATTTACGAAAGCTATAGAGCGTAACAATCTGCAATATGAAGAAGCTTATTATAACAGAGGGGTTTCAAAGTATAAACTTGATGACTTTAACGGAGCAATTGAAGACTATACTAAGGCGATAGAAGTTAACCCGACTTATGCCAAGGCTTATTATAACAGAGGAATTACAAAAAGTAAATTAGGACAGACAAGCGGCGTTTGTTTGGATCTGCAAAAAGCAGGAGAATTAGGCTATGCCAAAGCTTTTGTCGATTTAAAGGAATTCTGCAAATAGAATTAAATAATTTTTTCAGAATATTATTCCGAAAAAAAATCAAAAAAGGCTACTAAATAATAATTGCTAAGGAATTATCAATAATAAAGTTTACAAATTTGGTGAAATTATATAATTCCATTCACCATAGAAATCATTACAGTTCTATATTGAATTTTCATTTTTCTTATCCTGATAGTTTCACAAATATTAAATATGTTTCTTCGTAAAGTTGAATTTTCACCTTCCTCTTCCCTGAAACTCAATACTTATACACCGCTAATTATGGTAACGGATCAATCAGATAGCTGAGTTGATCAATAGAAACATAGAGTACTGAGCCATTAAAGGCTCCCCAGCTTACGAATTTTAATTACAATAAAATAAAAAAACCCTCACAACTAATTAAAGTGCAAGGGTTTTAGTGCTTTTAAAATGTACCCGGAGCCGGGATCGAACCGGCACGAGTGTAACCTCATCGGTTTTTGAGACCGACGCGTCTACCAATTCCGCCATCCGGGCGTTTGTTAAGAACTTTTTTTATGGATTGCAAAAGTAGTGCTTTTTTATGAACCATTTACAAAAAAAGTTTAAAAATTTATTTTATCTGATTTTAGCCTGTTTTTAAAATAAAATAGTTAATTTTGCCATCCAAAGTAATAAGCCTCACAATGTCAAATCTTGTAAATATTTTTTCCGGAAGAGCCACCCGTTATCTGGCTGAAAAAATTGCCGATTATTATGGCAAAGAACTTGGTAAATCAGTAGTTGTGGAATTTTCCGATGGGGAATTTCAACCATCTTTTGAACAAAATATTAGAGGAAATGATGTTTTTATCATACAATCTACTTTTGCTCCAACCGAAAATTTATTTGAGTTACTCATGATGATTGATGCTGCCAAAAGAGCATCTGCACGACGCATAATTGCCGTGATTCCTTATTTTGGATTTGCACGCCAGGACAGAAAAGACAAACCAAGAGTTTCAATTGCCGCCAAACTGGTTGCCAATTTATTAACTGCAGCTGGAGTACAACGGGTTATTACAATGGACCTGCATGCAGACCAGATTCAAGGTTTTTTTGATGTACCGGTTGACCATTTATATGGTTCTTCTGTTTTTATCAATTACGTCAGAAGTCTAAACTTACCCAATCTTACTTTTGCTTCACCCGACACTGGTGGTACACGTAGAGCAGGCATGTATGCCAAAACCCTGGGAACAGGTTTTGTGATTTGTTATAAACAAAGAACCAAACCCAACGAGGTAGGTAAAATGGAACTGATAGGTGATGTAAAGGGTAAAAACGTTATTTTACTCGACGACATCATCGATACAGGAAATACGATTGTAAAAGCAGCTTACCTGATGATGGAAAACGGTGCTGAAAGCGTAAGAGCCGTCATAACACATCCACTGTTAACTGGAAATGCTTATGAAATGATTGAAAACTCTCCTTTTACTGAAGTTGTTGTAAGCGATACCATTCCTTTACAACGCCAGAGCAGCAAAATACATGTGATCACCGTTGCCAAACTCATCTCTGATGTGATCCGTAGGGTTGAAAACAACGAATCTATTTCTAATTTGTACAACACTTTCGAAATTCAATAATACGCCTTTATATTTAATTAATAATTAGAGAGATAAGCTTATAGGGCGAAAGTTTTATTCCTCATAAACAAATAAATTACAATGAAAATAGTATCTATGAGCGGTTCTCTGAGAGAGAACGTAGGGAAAAAAGATGCAAAAATGAACAGGAAAAACGGTAAAGTGCCTTGTGTCCTTTATGGTGGAAAAGATCAGTTTCATTTTTTAGCAGATGAAAAAGATTTTAAAGACATCATTTTCACACCTGAAGTATGTTTTATTGATTTGGACATCAATGGGAAAAAATACAAGGCCACATTACAGGATGTTCAATATCACCCAGTAAGTGATAACATTTTACATGTGGATTTTCTTCAGATTATCGAAGATAAACCCATTATCATGAGTATTCCTATTAAAGTCATCGGAACTTCTCCCGGTATTTTAAGAGGTGGTAAAATGGTTGTTAAAATGAGGAAATTAAAAGTTAAAGGGTTGGCAAGTGTTTTACCCGATGATATTAAAATTGACATTTCTCCATTGGATATCGACGATTTTGTTAAAGTGAACAATTTAGAGATAGAAGGTGTTGAATTTTTAAATGTTAAAAGTTCAATTGTTCTTATTATCAAACCAACACGTGGAGTAGAAGCTGCTGAAGCAACTGCTGAAGTTAAGAAATAACATTTCTAAACGAATTTTAAAAAAGGGATAAAGTTGTAAAACTTATCCCTTTTTTTATTTCTTTTTTTTACCGTTAACTGATTTTTTTCAACCTTTAACTTAAATTTTGTATACACTCTCTTTTTTTTTGAATTAATTTTGTAGCTATTAATTTAAATTCATTATTAATTAAAAGCAAACTAAAATGAAAAAATTTATTTTTTTTATCGTATTGCTTGTATTTAGCAATACGTTGGGTTTTGGTCAGCAATTAACTGTAAAGCCCTCAAAGTATCATCTAAATCAATATGATGAAGCTTTATCTCTCGATCAATATTTGAGTAAAAATATTGTTTCGAATACAAAAGCATCTATCTGGTATTCAAGCATGGCCAATGCCAGTGATTGGGTTGCAGCTAAATTACCCAGTCAAGCTGCAAACATTACAAATACATGGGAATGGAAAGCAGATACTGGATCTTTTTCTTTAAATTGGGATAATTATGTTGGTCCTTATATGGGTTCCACTACTCCTATGGCTGGTGTATTTTATTTTGAAGGGATCACCAATTTAATAACAGCTAATTATGGCATTTCAAATTCCGTTTTAACAAATGCACTCCCAATCAGCACAATCGGTCATCCATCCGTGAATATAAAATTTTACCAGTTATACAAATCATTCAATGATGATTCTACATTATTAGAAGTAAGTACTGATAATTTGAACTGGCATAGCATTCAGGTAAATCCGAGAATACTTATTGGAGGTGCAAATAGTTATGCCATTGGATGGAAAGAATATAGTATTACGCAATGGGCGGGCAATCAGGCACAAGTTTGGATAAGATTCAGGTTTTTTGCACCCGCTTCCACTTCAAGTGGTCCTCAGTTTGGAGGTGGCTATGGTTGGGCTATTGATGATGTTGAATTGTTTGACCCTGATAACCATAAAATTATAGTCGATAGAACTACATTGTATGACGGTTATACAAAGATACCTGTTGGTTTGGGAAGACCTTTGTATTATGATGCTGATTTTAATAACATCGGAGGTATGACACAAACAAATGTCAGGTTACATGGTGTTGAAATAACCACAGGCGCTGATTCCACAAGCAGGGATACAACACTGTTGCCTGGTGGCAGTGCAAAGGCTTGGGATTTGAATAATTTTTTTTTCACACCTGCTGCCATAGGGAATTATAAAGTATTTGCCTACATTTCAAGCGATTCCATACCTTTTATGCTTGCACAGGACACCTTTGATATCAAGGTACATTGTGATACCTGTATTTATTCACGGGATAACAATACGTATGTAAGTTCAAGGGGAGCCGGTTCCACGGGTGTATTAAGTGATCCTTTTACTGCAGTCAGCAGATTTCTTGTAAATCAGGACAGAATGGCTTATGGTGTGAATGCTGTTGTGAATACAACTACCAAAGTCGGTTCCAAAATCAGAGCCGTACTCTATAAGTTTTTTGCTGCTTCCGGTACCCGGACTATTGTTGCGCAATCGGTTAATTATTTTATTACAGCCAACGACATTCCTGCTACAGCTCCAATGGTCAACCCTCCTTCGATTTCGCTGCCATTTATAACAGGATATACCATGCAAAAAGATACCATTTACTGGGTGGGGATTCAGGTTTATGGAGGAACAGATACTGTAAGAATTGCTACAGATAATACAGGCATACCTCAATACGAACAAACTTCACTGTATTTTGATCCTTCCGCCAATACATGGTTTATATGGGGAAGCGGAAATGTACCTGCACTGATGATACGTACTGTTTTTAATCAATATCAAGGTTGGAGTGTCGGTATTGATGAAAGGAAGCAAACAGAGATATTTTTAACCTGTATGCCAAATCCTGCCAGCAAATCCACACAAATATCGTATGCGCTCAAAAAGAGTGAGTCCATATCCATTAAAATTACGGATATTACAGGCAGAATCATTAAAACAATGAATCTGGGCATGCAATCTGTAGGCGATCACATGATTGAAGTAGACGTATCCGGACTGGCAGTCGGGTCTTATTTCTATACATTAAAAACACCCACACTACAAGCCACTGAAAAACTGATCATTGTGAAATAACAAAGATTGAGCTAAAAACTATAAAAGGCCGGCATTTTGAATGTCCGGCCTTTTTAATATATAATTCAATAATATTACATCAGTTTTTTATATACCTGCCACCAACGGTCAGGTACTTCATCGGCTAAAGCTGTCTGATAATCATTGTAGGAACACGGCACTAAATAATGACGTTCGTATTTAATTTTCATATCAATCGGACAGGGAACTTCCATCCACCAGCGATCGCTTTTTTTGCTTTTATAAAAAATAATTTCATGGGTGTTTTCTTTAATAGAAACATAGTATTTTTTATAGTTCTCTTTGTCTTTATATGGATAATCGAATTTGCGATTGTAAAAACCATCAATAAAATACCATATCATCTGAGCTACCAGGTGAGAAGTTTGCCCGTTTTGATCAAAAGCAGGATTGCATTCGTAAAAGCCAATTGAAGTTAACTTGTCACTCATGCCTGCATAGCGCGAGATCTGACATAACTCCTCTCCGTTAAACCCATTGGGAGTGGCATTTGCATTTCCAGGAGCGTCTGACTGTCGAACTGCCGAAATATCGATACTGATCATATCTGCATTGCGAACCAAAGGCTCTACCTGTTCGATGTCTTTTCGGATAACTCCCAGTCGATAAGCATCAAAGTAAAGTTTCTCCATCAGCTCAATGGCTTCATGATCTACAAAATAGGTCTGATAGCCAACATTGGTATAATTAAACAAAAAATTAGGCTGATGTAAAATGATTTTGCTCAGATATGCCTGCGCATCTATTTCATCTTCGGCATCACCCAGATCAAAAGAATGATCAACAGTAAAGATGTTGATGATCTGCCCTAACTTTTCGTAAGCCCTGTAATTGGCAAAACACAAATCCTGGCTGCCACCAATTATAACCGGAATGATTTCTTTTCTGATCAACGAAGCAACTACTTCACTCAATGCGAAATAGGTATCTTCCACCGAATGCCCTTTTTTGATATTCCCAATATCCACAATATTATTTTTGGCTGTGGATGGAAACAATTGATACAATTTCCTGCGAATTTCATCGGGTGCATTGGCACTTCCAAAATTATTCACCGATTTACGGTCTTCTTTCACACCGATGATGGCAATATCAATTCCTTCTAATTCAGGGAAGTTTTCTTGCTGCGTATAAGCAGGAATAATATGCCCTAAACGATGTCGTAAATCATGATAATCAATATCTTCATTTTTAAAACCAACAGGTTCCAAATAAATTTTAATATCCATAGTTGCTTTTTAAAATATTAGGTAAAAATAAAATTTTTATTCAAACTTTTTCTTCATTTTATGGATAATTTATAAACAATATTTTAACAAGTTGATATACTGTGATATACCCGGTAATAAAAATGTTCTTTTGTTTTTATTCTCATATTTTTATTCTTTACATTTGCACTTTTATAAAACTTTAATAACAGTATGATGAGGTATTTAAACAAATTAATGGTGTTTTTTATGCTTGTTTTTTCTTTTCAGATGACATCGGCACAATTTACAATAAATGGAGAATTCCGTACAAAGACCCTTTTTATGGATGGCTATAAACAATTGTTAAGTAAATCGCAATACCCAAATGGTATAATTGTCCAACGCAGCCGGTTATTGTTTGATTATAAGAAAGACAATTTTACGTTTGCATTCTCGATACAAGATGTCAGGCAATGGGGACAAGATGCTTTTTCGGTTAATAATTCGAATATGGGTATTTTTGAAGCCTGGGCTAAATATAATTATACTAATAAATTATCCATAAAATTAGGACGTCAACAAATAAAATACAACGATGAAAGATTGTTTAATGCTTCCAATTGGACGGATCAGGGGGTTGTACACGATATTGCTGTATTTCAATACGATGATACAGTAAAAACGCTGAAAGCGGATATGGGTCTGGCCATGAATAATAATTCAGCTTTCACAATTTACTTAAGCGATTATACCGTAAAAAATTATAAATACCTGGCTTATTTATGGTTAAATAAAAAATTTATAGCTAACAAACTGGATGTTTCTTTAATGTCTATTATGGATGTGAATCAAAAATTATTACCTCCAAATGATTTGTATTCAAGATATACGATAGGGCCCCATATAGATTTTAAAACCGGAAAATTGAAAATAATAGGCACGTTTTATTATCAGGGTGGAAAACTTGCTGATGGAAAAACCGTGAAAGCCAATTTATATTCAGCAAAACTGAGCTATCAAATTTTCAAGGCATTAGAACTTGCAGTTGCTTATGACCATTATTCGGGTACTGATTTTAAGGATACTACTTTAGCCAAAACAAATTCCACAACATTCGACAAAGTTTATGGAAGCGGACATACATTTTTAGGATATATGGATTATTTTTCGGGAAATGGATCAGATTTCACAAAAGGTGCAGGTGTTAATGATTTATATGTAAGGGCAATCTGTAATTTTAATGAAAAACATTCAATAGAAGCCACCTATCATTTGTTTAATCTCGATAAAGGATATGTAAAGGTATCAGGATCAGAAAGCATGAAAGTCGATAATTATCTTGGATCAGAAATCGACTTGATGTATACTTACAAATATAATAAAACAGTAAATCTAAGTTTGTGTTATTGCACCATGCTCCCGGGCGAAACAATGCAATCACTTCATAACCTTAAAAAAGAAGATACCCGATTTGCACAGTTTGCTTTTTTGATGATAAGTCTTAAGCCTAATTTTTTTACTTCAAAAGAATAAGAGAGAAAAGGGAAAAGTTGGAAGTCGGAAGTGGTGATAAAAAAGTAGGAAGTCCAAATTAATAAAAAAGTTATTAGTGAATAGTTAGTATTTATCAGGAATTGATGTCATTAGTAATGGAGCGAAACGGTATGAGAAATCCTGGTAAAATCTATAATTGTTAATGTCCTACGGACAAAAGAAACATTTCATACTATTTTTCTATTGACATTTATGCCCTAACGGGCAAAAAAGAATAAAGATAATTCAACTCTTGATTCGCATTATTAACCATTAACTATTAACTATTAACCATTAACTATTAACCATTAACTATTAACCATTAACCATTAACCAAATCATGATAAATGCCAAAAAATTTGAACGTTTAAGCCAACAGGATAAACTGACCCTCATTTTTAATGAAGGAGAAGATCTTTATACTCGGCATAGCGAAGGTTTCATGGTTAAGCTGTATCAGCTCAATGATTTTTTTTGCGAAATATGGTATAGCTCTGAAGCCAATAAAATTTATACTATTGAACTGATTGATCTCTCAAAAATAGTTGGATTATATGATGTCAATATTGACGATTTGCTGAATAACTAGCAAGTACATTAGGACTTCTTTTAATTACACTTTTCAATTTTTTTAAAATCCTGCGTTTTAAAAAGTGGCTCCCAGTTTCCACCAGTCTTTGAAATAAAGCATGCGTAAAAAACACCGGATTTAGCATTGATAAAACATTTCATATACATTACTTCTTCCATGAACTCCAATCCGGGAACACCTGATTTGTCAGATTTTATGGTATAAGGCAATGAAATACTTACCACTTCATCTTCCTGTTTGTTGATGGTGTTGCTGATTTCTTCAGTGGATATCATGTTTATTTTTCCTGAATAAACTTTAACTACATCTGTTTTTTTTGTTTTAGGATCCAGTAGTTTTTCGTCCATCAGTAAAGTCATGTTTTTTAATTTTGAGCAATTTTCATCATCCTGATCTTTGGCATAATCCATCATTGTATATTTTTTCTTATCGTAGTTCCTGATTTCTTTGATGTGGTTCTGGAGTATTTTCAATGATATCAGCAAGTCAGAAACATATATTTCTTGATGGGTGCGGTAATTGATATAGGGAAAGTACATGCTGTAGTCAATTTTTTTATTGAAATGTTCATCATAAGCTTCACAGTTTTCCATGCGGGAATAAATGATAGTAGGGATGGTTTTTTTTGTAAAGGTTTCTTTTCCATATTCATTGGTAACCCATAGTTTGGATTGAACAAACAGTAACAATGTGTATTTATGGGGATTCAATTTCCTAAGTACCTGCGTTTCCGAAAATGTTTTATATTCAACTGTGGCTTCTTTGTTGAATTGCCAGTCTTTTGCAATGGCTTCTTTTATTTGGCTGTTATATCCTGAAACAAAAGACCTGTAAGCGCTCAGTTCGTTCACCAGTTCACCTTTTCTTTTGGCATTGCTGGTGGATGCAATCTTTTTTTCAAGGTCTTCTATAAAAAAAGCATCTTCAGCTATGAGCTGTACAATCAGTGGACGACTGCAGATTTCTTTAAAATCCTCGGCTTTGGCATTAACTACCTGTGCATTGGAAGTATTTCCGAATAATAGAATTGCTGCGGAAAACAATAAAAAATGTTTTAAATAAGCCATAGTGTTCAGATTTTTAAATTAATGCTTCAAATCTACAGTTTTTTTTTCAATTACAGCTGTTTTATAGAGGAGATTGTTGATAAAAAATCATATTTTTACAAATTATTGCCACAAAGACACAAAGGCACAAAGTTATTCTATTACTTAAGAAAATATTGTAAAAATTTAATATTTGATTCTTAGCGGCTTAGTGCCTTTGTGCCTTTGTGGCAAAACATTTACCCAAATTTCAAATAAGGTAATAAGGTAGAAAGAGAGATATATTGTAATCCTGGCTACTAAGGTTAAAGATTAGAAATAAGGATATTTTATTAAAATTATTTATCATTAAAAACACACCAAAAAGCAGAAGGCATATCGGTAATAAAACGAATTATTAATACCTTATTTCAAAATAAAAACCTTAGTAACAGCAAAACACGTAAAAATGGTAAAAAAAATAAGGATAGGACTGCTGAATCTCATGCCAGAAGCAGAGAAATACGAAAAATATTTAATGGAAATGTTTGCTTTTCAGACCATTCATGTTGAAACCGTATGGATCAAAGCAACACAGCATGCTTACAAATCCAGCGATAAAAAACAGCTGGAAAAAGTTTATGTCACTTTCGGACAAGCCATTGAAAAGGAAAAGCTGGATGGTCTCATCATCACCGGTGCTCCGGTTGAAACCCTGCCTTTTGAAACCATCACTTACTGGAATGAATTGATTGGGATTTTGGATTATTCGCAACAACATATTATCAGCACTATGGGTATCTGCTGGGGTGGCATTGCTATCGGTAAATATCTGGGTATTGACAATAAACTATTGGACGAAAAATTATTCGGAGTTTTTTCGTCAGAATATTTACAAAAGGAACATTGGATTACTGATTCAAAACACACTGTATTTGATTGTCCTCAAAGCAGATATGCCTCTATGGATGAGAACGCACTTATAGCTACCGCCAAAAATGGGAATATCCGCTTACTTGTAAATTCTGAAGAAGCCGGTATTTATGTTTTTGAATCAGCCGATGGGCGGTTTTTAGCTCATCTGGGGCATCCGGAATACGATACAGACAGAATTGTTTCGGAATACAAGAGAGATGCATTAAAAGGGTTGAATCACATACCGCTGCATTTTGATGTAAATCATCCAGTAAATACATGGCAGCAAAATGGGAAGGACTTTTTTGGAAAGTGGCTGGAGATGATATCTTTGAAAAAGAATTTGAAGTAACCGATCGAAAAGTTCATTTTTTTGAGGATGAAAACGCTAAAATAGTTCTAAAACTATATTCAAATCATATTTTTAGATCTCTTTAAAAATATGTAATTTTGCTTTTTAAAATACAAACACTTATGAAGATTTCATACAACTGGCTCAAAACATACTTAAATATAGATCTTACTGCCGAAAAAGCGGGTCAATTGCTTACCGATTGCGGACTGGAGGTAGAAGGCATCGAAAAAACTGAATCCATCAAAGGTGGTTTACAGGGTATTGTAATTGGTGAGGTTAAATCCTGTATCAAACACCCTGATGCCGATAAATTAAGCATCACTATAGTTGATGTAGGTGGCGAAGAGCTGCTTCACATTGTTTGCGGTGCACCCAATGTGGCTGCCGGACAAAAAGTGGCAGTAGCAACCATTGGTGCTGTACTTTACGATGGTGACACATCGTTTACAATTAAGAAATCAAAAATACGTGGCGAGGTTTCCGAAGGCATGATTTGTGCCGAAGATGAAATGGGTCTGGGAAACTCCCATGACGGCATTATGGTGCTCGACGCTTCAGCTGAAGTTGGCACTGCTGCCAGCACTTATTTCAGGATTGAAGATGATTATGTGATGGAAATCGGTTTAACGCCCAACCGTTCGGATGCCATTTCGCATATTGGTGTAGCCCGCGATCTGGCTGCTGTAATGAATAACATTGCTGACAATACCAGCAAAGTGGAATTAAAAATCCCGGATGTAGAAGCATTTAAAATTGACAACCATGAACTGCCCATAGAAGTTATTGTTGAAGATACTGCTGCTTGCCCGCGATATACAGGCATTACTATTTCGGGTATCGACGTTAAGGAATCACCCGATTGGCTTAAGAATAAACTAAAAGCCATAGGTATACGGTCCATCAATAATATTGTGGATATCAGCAATTTCGTTTTATTTGAAACCGGTCAACCTTTGCATGCTTTTGATGCCGATAAAATTGAAGGCAATAAAGTTATCGTAAAAAAATTAGCCAAAGGAACTTCTTTTCTAACCCTCGATGGGACTGACCGTAAGCTTTCAGGTGAAGATCTGATGATCTGCAATACAAAGGAAGGCATGTGCATTGCAGGTGTATTCGGTGGAGCAAAGTCAGGTGTTACTGTGGACACAAAAAATATATTTCTCGAAAGTGCTTATTTTGATCCTACCACTATTCGTAAAACATCCAAGTTTCATGGGCTTAAAACCGATGCCTCTTTCCGTTACGAACGCGGTTGCGATCCAAACATAACGGTTTATGCACTCAAACGCGCTATACTATTGATAAAGGAATTAGCCGGTGGTAAAGTTTCTTCTGAAATCATGGATGTATATTCTGCACCCATTCAACGTAAATCCATTGATATTTCGTATCAAAACACTTCACGTTTGATAGGAAAAGTGATTGATAAGAATATCATTAAGAATATATTGACTTCATTGGAAATAGAAATTACAAACGAAACAGAAGAAGGATTAAGTTTGTTAATTCCTACCAACAAAGTAGATGTATGCCGCGAATCAGATGTGATTGAGGAAATATTACGCATCTACGGATACAATAACATCCAAATCGGAAGTGATCTGCATTCCAGCATTTCATATATTTCAAAACCGGATAAGGAAAGAGTCCAAAATACCATTTCAGAATACCTCAGCAATAATGGATTTGTGGAAATCATGAACAATTCGCTCACCAGTTCCGCTTATGTGAACAAAATTGAAGGTTTCAATCCTGCCCTCAACGTTAAGATATTGAATCCATTGAGCAAAGAGTTGGATGTAATGCGTCAGTCACTTTTGTTCGGAGGATTGGAAAGTATCAGCTACAACATCAACCGCAAATCAACCGATCTAAAATTGTATGAATTCGGGAATACCTATTTTTACAATCCCGAATTGAGTAACGAAGCCAATGTTACCAAACGATTTAAAGAAGAAAAGCATTTGGCTGTTTTTGTAAGTGGTAAAAAATATGCCGAAAACTGGAACATTGCCGCTACCAATAACGACTTTTTTAATCTGAAAGCTTTTGTAACGAATATCATACACCGTTTGCGGATCAATATTGACAAATTGAATGTGAACACTATTTCGAATGCCTTATTTGAAGAAGCCCTGGAATATACTTCCAATGGGAAAGTGGTTTTTACTTACGGGAGTTTACATCCTGCAATGCTTGCTATATTTGATATCAAACAGGCCGTTTATTATGCCGATTTTCAATGGGATACCATCGTTAAAATGATTCCAAATACAGAAGTTGTATATTCCGAAGTTTCTAAGTTTCCCGAAGTACGTCGCGATTTAGCTTTGCTCATCAACAAAGAAGTAAGTTTTGCCGAAATCGTGAAACTGGCTTATCAAACAGAAAAAAATCTGTTGAAAAAAGTCAATCTTTTCGATGTTTACGAAGGTGATCAATTAGAAGCTGGCAAAAAATCCTATGCTGTTAGTTTCATCCTGCAAGATCAGGAAAAAACACTCAACGACAAACAGATTGATGGAATCATGAGTCGCTTCATCAAGGTATATATTGAAAAACTGGGCGCAGTAATCAGATAAGTTGCAAATGCTATAAAATATACAGTAAACGGTGGGTCAATTATAATTTCAGCAAAAAGCAAAGATGACAAAATAATTGTTCAGGTGAAGATTCTTCTTTTTATTTTACCTTACACATTGAAAAACCATTATATAAAACAGGCAGTTCAGACGAAATGATGTTTGACCAAAGTGAACATCCTAATGCTAGTTAACGTATTTTAAATGAGAAAATGATCCAACACCGAATAGAGAGACTGCTGGTAAATTCCAACCTAAGAGCTGAACGCAACGATATTGAATTTTAATGGGTTAATTATTTTTTCAAATTGGATTTATAAACAAAAAATAACTAGATTTGTATTTTATTCATAATCTCTATGGAAGTCAGCAAGACGTTGTATGTGAAATATATGGTTTGCAAGTGTTGTATCCGCATCCTCAGGAATGAGTTGGAACGGCATGGCATACATATCCATCGTATTGTGCTGGGCGAAATAGATATAAAATACGATACCACAAAAATTACCGATTCGGAAATTGAAAAAATCATTAACGACAATGGCTTTGAGATGGTTACCAATAAAGACAGGATATTGGTTGAACAAATAAAAACGGCTGTAATTGAACTGGTACACATTGCCAATAATATGAATTCCATCATCCGAAATTCCGATTACCTGGTTGAGAAACTTGGCTATTCCTACCAGCATTTATCGGCCGTCTTTTCCAAATACGAACCCAATACCCTTGAAAAGTTTGTCATTCTCCACAAAATAGAAAAGGTGAAGGAAATGATAGAATACGGCGACCTCACACTCAGCGAAATTGCATTTACCATGGGCTACAGCAGTGTGCAATACCTTTCCACCCAGTTTAAAAACATCACCGGAATTTCGGTAACGGATTATAAAAAGACACCGAATGTGGAAAGAAAATCTATTGTAGAGATATAATGGATGCTTATTCCGACTTTTTCCTTTTATTTCTTACTTCTTAATAGTTATTATCGCAATTTTTTTTGATCTGCGAACAACGATTAACGATTTTAGAGTTTAGAAGTTCAGCCGGAGTGTAAGATTGCATTCCTTGTGTCATTTATTTAATATTTCAATTTTCAAAAATTACAAAATACTATATTGCATCGGCAAAATCTTCAAAGCCAAAACCATTGGTTACTTGGTTAATGATTATTGATTGAGCATACTGAAATCTGGCTTTCTATTAACAATTTCCCATTTCCTAAAAACACAAAAAGTCTGCCCTACCACCTCCCCCTTTCTTTCGGAAAGGGGGCTGGGGGGATAGGCTTATTTAACAATTTTCCTCACTGCTTTTCTTCCATCATTTAGCTTCATTTCTACAAAATAAATCCCGGCTTCGTAAGGGCTCATATCTATGGTAGTGGTGTAGTTTTCCGATTGACTATTGTAGAGCAGCTTACCGGTAATATTGTAAATACTTAGCTGCATGCTGCATTGGTAGGGGTTTTCTATCGTTAAGCTATTGGATACCGGATTGGGATAAGCCGTAATGTATTTGAGTTCTTGTTCTGTAATGCCAACGCCTGTTATTTGTAATGTTCCATCTTTGACGCCACAATCATTATAAGAACGCAGTATCACACTGTAATTGCCACCTACGCTGTAAGTATGACTGATATTTGAATTCTGAGTGATGTATTTTGTTTTGCTGCCATCTCCCCAAAACCAGTACAAGCTATCTACAACACCCACGGCATTGCCTTTTACAGTAAGGATATTGTTGCTAATACCCACCAATTGCGGAAAAGTAGTTGCCAGCGTACAACCACAATTGTTATGGGTTGAAATTTTGGCAATAAAAAAATCGGAACTGCCGCCATGGGATTGAATGCCACTGCCAAAACTATTGTAAATGCTATCGCTTAGCCTTCCCCCTGCATAGATATTGCCTGCATTGTCCACCGTAAGCGCTTCTACCCTGGTATCGTCTGCTGATACTTTGGTGGCTATGCCCCACTCAAATTGGGTAAGATTGGTATCAATGGCTACAACAAAAGGATAGGCTTTGCTGTATTCTCCGCCATAAGGCTTTATGGTATCTGTTTGATTATGGTTTAACCATACCATGCCCAAAGCAGAGTTCGCTAAATAAACTTTATCCGCAACAGTAATTATTGATTCTCTGGCATAAGTATTAAGATATAAATAATTTAAATTAATATAATTTCCATTAGTTTTATCAAAAGATACTACAAATGGTATTTCGTTGGAAGAAAAATTCATATAAGGATTGTTAACATTCGTCCCATATACGTCCACATTATTATATGTATAACCTGTCATATAAACTTTATTATTTTTGATAATGGGTTTGCTTCGTAATTTTTTATCAGAAGAAGTCATTGCGTTACCTCCAAGTTCTTTGTACCATAACAAACTCCCATTAGATGAATACTTTATTAAAACAGAATTGTAAATTCCATTTGGGAAAGTCAAAGCAGTAGCAATATGATTTCCAATAAATACAGTATCTCCCACCTGAGCATTCAAATAAAAATGATTCTGTTCATCAATACTCATATACAAAACTTCTGGTGAAAAATTATCTGTAGTATTAAAATCCAATTTGGTCACACCCATTGTACATCCGTTGTTTTTGTCAACTTTAATAATATAATAGCCTTTTACAGGGATTAGATAGCTCCCCCAGTTGCCTGATACATTAAATTTTATTAAAACGCATTGGTTCCCCTGATTGTCAGATTCCATTTGTAATATCCTGTTTCCAAGTGATGCTGTTGGTGGGCCCAGTAAACTGAGCCACGCAGTATGTCCGTTACTGTCTAATTTTGACACAAAAGTACTTCTGTTCACAGTTGGATTGGCTAAAACAGTGGTATCTCCATAATGTCCATCTTTTGTTGAACTATTCAATACATGTCCAGTAACAAAAGTATTTCCTTCCTGATCAATCGTCAGCCCTCCTGTATAATCCATACCGGCTGATCCAAAATACCTTACCCATCGCAAACTACCATCACAACGGTAACTGAACACTGCAAAATCATCATAGCCCCAGCCTGTTGATTTAAAGGAGGTATCTATCAGTGTATTCGGACTAAAAATACTGCTCATCCCGTATATATTGCCATGCGCATCGGTACCTATCCATTTGCAGCTTTCCATTGCCGCACCACTCCCATCATTCCATCCGCCTCCCTGGCTGCCACCGCCTTTTATCCATTGGAATTGTGGTGTTTGGGCTTGGAGAAGGAAGGTAGTTAATATGAAGAATGCAATTAAAAGTATTTGTTTTTTCATGATAAATGAGTTTGTAAAGTTTATAATGTTTGTAAAGTTCATAAAGTGGTTTGAGTACTTATAGTTATTGGCTAATTGTTAATTGTAATTGTTACTATTTTCTATTTTCTATTTCCCATTAACTATTTCTTAATAACTATTATCCAATAACCAATAGACATTTTTTTTATTCAAAAAGTTGCCCGCCATTACCCCCTTTCCAAAGGAAAGAGGGCTGGGGACAGTTTTTTAGATGATTAGTGATTGATAATGATTCGTTTTATAAGCAAATGCTGATTATTTTCGCGTATTTCAACAAAATAAATGCCTTGGGCAAAGTTAGTTACATTTAAGTTGTAAGTACCCATTGCACCCGCAATTTTAATTTCTGTTACGGGTTTGCCAATGGCATCATAGATCTGTATACTTCTGCTTTTTGTCGTATTTTCACCGGCAAAACGATAGCTGATGTTGATCTCTGTATTGGCAGGATTGGGTAAAATATTTAATTCAGAAACATACTCAGACTCCAGATTCGCAGGTGTTACAGGTGTAAATTCCGTGCTTTTATATTTGCATTCGGGTATTGTGGTTTCAATAAAACCGATACATTTTTCGGTACTGTTACAAAAAACTTCAACCTTTATAATAATTGGCGTGTTGGAAGTAGCTAAAGCTGCAATAACCGGAAATGCTGCCGTTATATGATTGTATCCCTGTATCAGATTTACAGGACTCTGAGAGGTAATACTTACAATAGATTGCATCGTAACAGGGTCTATTATATACAAATTGTAAAAAGCACTGTTGCACATTGAGTTGTTATTAATATCCAGTTCCAACTGATAACCAACCCCGATTTTACAGTTTATTTTAACGCTCATCATTTCGACTTTGCAGCATTCTTTATTAATATCAATATTCATAATGCCACTCTCCTGTGCGCACAAACCGTTGTCGAGCAACCAGGTGTATTCGCCCGAGCCCATTCCATTGGAAGGCTGATCGATCAGCAAACGATCTGTAATTGTATAATTACCGGCACCCTGGTAAGGTACATTTCCATTACCCAGATTGGTATAGGGTCCATTTTCGGTAACAATGTTGCCACTCCCATTGAAATACCATTCCCATCTATCAAAAACCTTTGACATAGGACCGTCTACCCATTTAGGGAGTTCTTCCTGACAAAAAGTATAACAACCTGTAGGGAATCGCCAAAAATAGGTTTCGGGAGCCAGAGCTACGTCAATATCTTCATTGCTCTGGCAGCCATACTGATCGGTAAGCCACACACGATAAGCACCACCGTGGAAAATATCAACCGTTTGACCATACTGACCGTCACTCCAATTGTAAGTTCCCGGAGAAACAGAGGAAGAGGCATGTAATTGCAACTGATACAAATTACAATCCACAGGACTTACACTTATTGTGGGCTTTGGTGGCAAATTGTGAATAGTAACCGGATAAGATGTCAAAATTGATGAACACGATGTAGCGGTTTCGGTAACGCTTAGTGTAATAGTATATGTACCCGGTGGCAAGCCCTGTAGATTAATTTCAGGTGTTGTATAGGTCAGAGATCCAGGCATAACAGTCCATGCGTAAGTTGCAGCACCGGCAGCCAATCCTGTTTCGGCTTTCAATCTGAATTCATCCATAAAGCAAACATTCTGTTTACCATTTATGTTAGCAGTAGGTGGATTTTTGATGCTGATCTTGGCCGGAGTAGGATTTATGTTTTTAAAACATCCATGGGCATCCGTAACTTTTACCCAATAGGTTCCGGTAGCAGTCACATTATTCAGCTGAATATTATTTAATGTCGCTGCTGTTTGTTGTGCCCCGTACAGATTGATACCACTGTTCCATTGGTACAGATAGGAAGGGGTTCCTCCGCTAATCAGCGGCTTGAAGGGTTGCATAACACCACCCGGGCAAATTGTTTGTAAGGTATTGGCGTATTGTGCATCATCATCTAAGCTATTAAATGCAATACTATTTTTAAATATTGATATCCTCTTATCAGGTGTACTCATTGTAGTATTGATACAACCATATTTATCAGTTACTGTGAGAGAAACTTGATATAATTGAAGATTATTAGTTGTATATACTCTAATCCCATCTTTCATGTGTAATTGAGTTCCATCTCCAAAATTCCAGACATGTTTAACCAGATCCGTCATTAATGTGCTAGTATTGCTAAATGTAACTTCATTGCCCGAGCAACTTGATAAAGCAGAAGGAGTCGATAATGGATCTGTTGGAGTTAATATATCAAACCCAGCCACCGGGAGATTTGGAACAACTATGGTTTGTGTAGTTTCGCAATAATGCCCGCCAACCATGGTAACTTTTAGTTTGATGGTATGCGAACCTGACGTAAGGAAAATATTGTTCACATCCTGAGTGGTATAATTGGGAGTGCTGCTGCCGTCAATATACCAGTTCCATGAGCTGTAAGTTTGGTTATAGAACTTAGCCGAATGGTCTTTCAGGTTTAAAGAGTAGCTGTTGTTGTTATAACAGCTTAAATGCATGGTAAAGTCAGTCACTAATGGTATAAGTACCTGAATATTACCTGTTTTTACGCAAGCTTTTGAAGGATCCAAAGCATCTTTATAATATATTTTCTCACTTACCCAATATATACCCGGTTTGTCGAAACCATATTTTTTAGAAGAATACATCGTATTGGAAGGATCGACAATCCCTGTATATGAAGGGTCATTTGGAGCTATCCATTCGTAATTCCAGATATTGCTGGCTGAGCCTGTTACAACAGAAGTGCAATGAGCCTCTTTGCAAATAACAGGCATGTCCTGTGTAAGAACGGGAACAGACCATTGGCCCAGTGGAGTACAGCCTGGTCCGGATGCACAGGGTGCGTATGTTAATACAAATGTATTGGATTTTGAAGTACAGTTATTGGAGCCGGTTACTTCTAAATAGTAATTGCCATTTACAGTTAAACTTGTTTCCGTTAATGAAAGTGTGTTTGAAGTGGCAGAACTTATTGGATTATTGTTATAATACCACTGATAGGTTACACTGCCTGATACAGAAGACGTCAGCAGAATATTATAAGGTACCGGAATGCCCAGGTTAGTACAGATGATTTGTTCACCACCCGGAGAAATATTCACTACGGGTGAGGGTTTTACGTCAACCGATGACGAAATGGTTTGTATGCCTGAACCGCAACCTCCGTTTGTAATGGACAGTGTTACGGGATAGGTGCTGTTTGAACCTGAGTAGTTATAATAGATATGTGAAGTAGCTGAAGGTGCTGTTGTTCCGCCTGAACCATCTCCAAAGTCCCAGTTGTAAGCTGCACCGGCCAATGGAGTCCCCGCTACATTGCTGGATAAATTAAAAACAGGAATAGTTCCAGAACATAACGGATTGGGAGAAGCGGTTAAACTATAGGTGGGGGTTGCTTTTACCGGCACAACGATAGAAATAGTAGTGGGCAACCCACATTTTACGACTACACAACTTATTGTTACATTTGTGGTACCTATGTGGTTAAATATTATTGAAGTGGCAGCCGTTCCTTGTCCGGCCAAACCGAAACTCCCGGCTGTTGCAGGAAAAACAGACCATTCGTAAGTTTCTGGTGGAAAACTGGTATTGACACTTACATAGGCAGTACCATCCTCGCAAACAGGACTTGTTGCTACCGTTATAGCACCTGTCATAGCAATAGGTGTAATGTCTTTGCTAACACCGGGAGAAGTACATCCCGGCAGATTTTCCCAGGTGCGGCTTGCAGTAATGCTGCCACTCCCTGTCCAGTTTACTGTTACAGAGTTTCCAATATTGCTGCCGGTTATAGTACCTCCTGTAACTGTCCATTTTACAATTGTTCCTGACAATAAATTGGCAGTATAGGTATAAGGATATCCCAAACATACCGAAGCATCCCCGGTGATGGAAGTGGGTGGAGGGGGTAAATCTTTAACTTTGATGGTGATGGGGTTGGGATCACAGAAACCTGAAGGGTAAGCAGCTTTTATAATATAGGTACCAGGTAGAGTAAAAACCGAGGGAGCAAAAGTAACTGCTGATGAACCAGCAACACCATTTTGGTAATAAGTACTTCCCGGTCCGGTTACCGTCCATGCAATTGGTTGAGCCGGAGCAACGTTTGTATTCAAAGTCAGATTTAATCCTGCAATATATTTACAGATTTCGGCAGGTGGATTAATAAAGACAGGTTGGTCGGAAACAATAATATCAATAAATGCTTCACCTGAACATTCAACGATTGTATTAACATAAGTGCATTTTAATGTAACTACACCTGAATGATCACCCTTTATTATCACTTCATGGCTGTTTTGGCTAAAAGAAGCAAAAAAAGCATTATTATTACTTAAAGTCCAGGTAAAATTGGTAGCAGGCCAAGCAGGCAATTTGTAAGTATATTGTTTGTTTACACATATATCTGCAGGACCATCTATAATTCCGGTTGCTTGTATAACGGGTACTTTGATAGTTGTTATTGCCGGACAAACTTCATCACAATCTATTCCATCCAGCGATACGGTACCAAATCCATCAGGTCCTATGTTATCCCATAAGATAGTAACTTCAGGATCGGCTTGCGAAACAATTTGTCCACCTGTAACAGACCATGTATATGGATGGCAATTGGTAGTTGTGCTATAAATTGCATACTTGTTTTCGCATACTACCGAAGGACAATTTATTGTAAGCCCTTCCTGTTCTGAAACACAGATTTCTCTGATGAAAACACTGGTACACCCACAGTTATTGGTAACTGTTAGTGTTACAATATAATTACCGGGATTTGTATATTGATGAGAAGGATTTTGCAATTGAGAATATGAATTATCTCCAAAATCCCATTGATGGCTAATAATAGGAGAAATTGTATTTGCAGTAGACAAATCTGTAAAATTAACTTTTTGATTTAAGCAAATATTGTAACATTTATCCGGTGAGTAATCCAATGGAAGCATATCCATTATAAAAAATGAAGTAGGTGTTTCAATTTTTTTAATGCAAACAGACTTTTCAACCGCATCACAATCAAATTCACAGAATACTTTAACTGTAAGATTACCGGCACCAGCTGCACCCCATATAACAGTTACATCAGCTAGTGGATTTTGATAAAAAGTACTGTTAGTTAAAGATGTTAAACCTGAAGGATAAAATACACCTCCTGTTACAGTCCATTCAAACTTGTTAGAAAAATTATAAAAAGGAAACATGTTTGTTGCATGATAATTAACCATGGAATTTTCACAAACATTTATGCATCCGTCGCCATCATCTATAATTACCCCAAAATCATTGTCCTTTACCAATCCTAACTGGCATCCAACCATGGAGTTTGTTGTAATAACCGGATGAAGTGCATCTATAACGGTAACCCAATATGAGCCTGAAGTTCCATCATCTCCCTGCACAGAGATTTGAAACCCAGTAATTATATTAGCTTCTAACCATTGTATTTTTACTTCATAATTAGATAATAAAGTCATTGTATTTTGTCCTATGGGGGTGATAGACCAGCTATAAATTACCTCGCTCACTGGATAATGAAGGGTGTATATTTTTGTTTCACCCACACAAGTTATACCATATCCATTCTCGCTTTCGGTAATCCAAAGAGCCGCCTTAGCTTCATGCCCCGATAAACTCATTAACATAATTAACAATAATACTATACATGTAAAGCATTGTTTACTTTTCTTGTAATAAATATTTTGCATGGTGTCAATTTTTTAATGTATATTAATTTAGTTATTCTTTAGTAAATAATTATGGAGAAATAATAAAAATGAAATATTTAGTTTTATTTTATTTAAATTTATAATAAGAATTATATTTGATTCCGAAAGGCTGTTGACATGACAACAGCCATAAACACTTAAATTAGTCTTACACAATTTTTCGAAGAAATTTTTATCGAAAGTGCGATTATATTCCGGGGAAATAAAGAAAAATCGTCTAACTTTGGCTTTTTTATGTATGGTAACTGCTAACTGGGAACTTATAACAATAATTGTATGTGTATACAAATACAGACAAACTAAAAATGTAATGCTAATAAAGATCAGCACAGCAACATTTACAGTAATCGTATCCAAAGTTATAAACATAAATTTACTTTTTTATAAATTTAAAATTTCATTCATCTTATTAGTAAAAGTGCTATTTTACCTAAAATACCAGGGCTCTTCCGTTACTGCTTTTTCTGAGGCACTATTTTTATTATCATCAAAATTTGTTTCAATCGAATTAAATTGTGAAAAGTTACCTTTATTACTTGAACAAAGAAGTACACTCAACAAAATCAGGAAAACTTTTAATGAGATTTTATTCATTTTCTAAAATTTCGTAATTTATTAAAATGCAAAAGTTGAATTAAAAAACCCTTCATCTATATAATTGCTTTTTAATAATGTTTAGCTTCGAAGACAGACATTGGTTCGGATACTAAGAATTGGAATTATAAATTTTTCTTATATTTGAATTCCAAACCTTCATAAACCTTTTTCATTACCTAAGTTCTTATTTTTTTTCTTACCAATAATGTTCCCTGTAACTTTTTGCTTAGTATACATCTCTTTGCCATTATTTTTAATTAATCTATAAAAGGTATTAGTATTTCCCATACAGTCTGTATTTAATCATCTGTTAAATTTAGCCTATTTTTAAAAATTAATAATTTTTTTAAAAATTTCTTTAACTTCACTTAAACTTTCATTTAATTTATTTTCATCAAATGAATTATACTCATGTTCAAGCTTTATATAATTAAAAACACCAACAAAAATTTGATCAAACGGACATTTTAATATATTACTAAAATAAATTTGGAACAATGGGAATCTAAGTTCATTTTCCCATATTTCATCTTCTTTATAAAAAAGAGTAATATAAAAGTTATTTCCCTTCTTATCTATTCTAAAAATTTCACCAGTTATAAAATTCCCATTTCCAATATCAAAGCTGATTCTGTTAGAACTATCATAAAAATTAAGTTTATTTTTTTTATATTCAGTAAAATAATCAGCTAATTGATTTGTAAGCTTCAAAATTTTACTGATATTGGCTGTTGTTGGTTTAAAATGACTTTTTAAATTATCATCTAAATATTTAATAGCAAATTTGCTATCATTATCATTCTGATGATATTTTCTGGCTGCAAATTGCCAATATCTCAGCATAGAAGCTCTTGGTTGTCCATTTCCATTAACTATTGTATTATAGTTTTCAGGATTCTTTCTGATTAACTCTAATTTAATATGTCTGATTCTCATTATTTCAACATTTATTCATTATTACAATTATTATTTATCATTAAATTAAAATACTATCTTTCTTTTCATAAAATAAATTATTATTACTTTACTAAATTTATAGTCATAGAGGGGTTTAGCTTAATATGTGCAAAGATAAATTACTGTAACAATGCATGCAAGCAAATGTGGATTTATAGTTTATTTATAGTTTTTGCTAAATGCGTGCAAATGTACATATCTGAATATAAGCAATTTAATGATTTACATCGTACCGTTTTCTATTATGATTTTTGGTATATGCTGTAAAAGTGCTTAAAAAACTACATTTTAAAACAAGTATTCTTCAGATTAGAAAGCTAAACCTCATCAATTTTTTATAATACGTTAGTTATCAGCCCAAATTCTTCACTTATTACTTTTTATTAATAGATACTTAGGAGCAAATTATATTGCTATACCAAAAATCAGCATGAAAATATCTCTATAAATATCAACTAAAATGTTTAGTTTTAAAGCATTCTGTTTTTGTACATTTGCTATATACTCATTTTAAACTATAAATCCGTAATTCCTTGCACACGCTGTATCAACAATTTACATTTGCTTCATTATTAATTTAAAAAAACATAAATAATGAAAAAGCAAAAATTTTTAGTGTTGGTATGCCTTATTGGTATATGGATTACCGCTTGTGTTAAAGAAAGTGAAACCATTTACATTACTCAGCAAAATGCAAAAAGCAATTCTACAGCAACCATCTTAATTCGGATGAAAAATGCTGGTTTTGGAGGATCTTATCTGATGGCAACAACTGTTGGTCATAAATCTACAGATTGTGGTGGAAAATGTAAATTTTTTAATGGAAGATATTATCATTCCGATTGTCAAGGAACTGGAAATGTATGCAATTACAGTGCGAGTGTAATTATTACAAAGAATATACCTGATGATATCACAGATGTTTATTATACAGGGATAGGCATTCATGAATACGAACCGATTGAGGACGAAACTTTTAGTATGCCTGCCCGTTCTTTTTATATAAAAGACGAAAGTTTCGAAAATGGGTTTATTTGGATAAATGTACCCAATCAGGAATTAATCAGAGATGTGGAAAGTAGAATGTTTGTGTATAAGGATATTACTTTTACAAATGATCCTTTGTTTGAAAATTTATAGTCTATTTGAAGGAAGGATAGAAAATAAATCAACGAACGTTAAACCTTTCAGTGATAAATTCGCTGAAAGGTTTATTATTTGAGTATTGCAGGTATCTGTTTTCTAATTTTTCACTATTTTTGTAAAAAAAACAAAAATGAATCGAAAAAAGAGTATCGAATTTCTAATCCATCTTGTTTTCTGGATCATTGTTTTTTATTTTTTTACAAACAATTCTTATTTACGATTTCATTCCAGAAATAGCAAGGAAGAGTATTATTCTTTGGCACTTGTTTTAACTATGATCTATTTAAATTATTTTATACTTATTCCCCGATTTTTCAATAATCAAAAACACCTTAAATATTTTGGATTTTTATTTTTAACGCTGCTTACCATCACTGTTATAGAATTTGTAATGTTAAAAGATGATATTTTATTGTACACATCAAGTGCAGGTGATATTCAAAAAACATTTCTTGTCTGGAATTTCTCTTATATAATGTTTAGGGATCTTTTATTTGTCGGGTTTTTTACCATGTTTCAAATTTACCGCAATGCCATTCAGGCGTTAAAACTTTTAAACGAAAAGGCCAACCTTGAAAAGATAAATTATGAAAATCGGATTGAAATGGTAAAATCAAGCATCAATTCTCATTTTTTATACAATTGTATGAATGTAATTTGTTCGTTGGCCAACAGAAAATCGGACAAAACCCTGGAGGTAACGCAAAATCTGGTGGGCTTGATGGAATATGTAGTCACTGATACCGAATTTAAATGGGTTCCGTTAGATAAAGAGATCAATTTTTTAAAAAATTACATTGCCCTCGAAAGCATCAGACATCGTTCGGTGAACCTTGAATTTGATATTTCGGGCGAAACTTCGTTGCATAAAGTCCCTCCTATGATTTTTGAATCATACATAAACAATGCTTTTAAATATACGGATATCAACAACAACGGCTATATACGTATCAAGCTGGAATGCAAGCCTAATGCCATACTGTTTTTATGCGAAAACCAAATGTGTAAATTTGGGGAAAATGAAGTTGTTTCAACCGGAAAGGGACTGAATAACACATTTAAAAGACTCGAACTTCATTATAAAGAGAAATACGATTTGAAAATTGAAAATGACAACAATGCTTTTAAGGTATCTTTACTTTTAATTACAAATTAAAATATTGCCTTTTATCCGCAAGAAAATGCCATGATACTGTAGTCATCTGATGACTGAAAACCCGGAAAGTAATATAAACTAACAATATTCTCAAGTCATCAGATGACTGAAAACCAGTGATATAAACAAACAACATTCTAAGTCATCTGATGACTGAAAACCAGTAATATAAACAAACAATATTCTCAAGTCATCTGATGACTGAAAACCCGGAAAGTAATATAAACTTTCAATATTCTCAAGTCATCTGATGACTTTTGGATTTTAGGTATTGAATTTTTTCACTTTAAAATTACTCCGATAAGGTTTGCTGATTTTTAAATTTACATTCTTTTCTTTATCAAAAATGATATTTTCACCATCATTGCATTCGGCTTTGTGAATATTAAAAATATAACTCTGGTTTGCAAATGAAAAATCCTCTTCCGGTAATATCTCAATAATCTCCTTTAAGCTGCCGTCAATATAAAATGGTCCATCAGTCGATGTATGGATTTCCAGTTGATTATGCAATTTTGTGATATAATAAATATCTTCCTTTTCTATTTGTATACTTAACTTTTCTTTAAGTCGTGTAACAAATAGATAGGATAATTTCTTTTTCTTTAGAGTCAATTTATACAAATCGTCATTGAAACTGTTTTCTTTATCCAATGCAGCTTTTAAGCGTTTAAGGCTTTCAAATAAGCGATCCTGGTTTAAGGGTTTGGTCATAAAATCAAATACAAAGTGATCGAAGCTATCACCGGCATATTTACGATGGGCAGTTATAATAATTACTTTAGTTTTGGAACAGTCGATATATTTTAACAATTGGAAACCATTTAAATGGGGCATATCGATGTCCAAAAAAATAAAATCAGGATTCATTTCATTCACTTTATCTACGCCGCTTATCACATCCAGACAATTATCAATACACTGAAATCCAACATGAATCTTCATTAAATCGCGAAGGTAATCAATGGAAAGATAATCATCATCTATAATGATGTAAGTATACGTTTTGGATTTTATTTTTCTCATTTCAATGCATATTGTATTTGCAATTTCAATGCAAATATAAAAAGAATAGTTAATATTTGGTGACAAAAGGGGGATATAAATACATCTTTCTATGATACGGTTTGTTCCTATCGATATTACAGTATCTAGTTTTTTTTGTGTAGTATAAACTGTATAAGTGGATTTTAAGTATTAATTATTTGTGTTTTTCAAGATAATGTTCCAAAAAACCTTTGGCATCTTCGATGGAGATGTGTTTGGCAATAATTTTGAAGTTTAAATTGATAAGGAATCAAATTTTTATTTTACAAACTTAAATAGTATCGATGTTGTCGTACCAAAGAATAATATGATATATTGTACCACTGCAAAATATCAGATATTCAAAATGGACACATAGCTAGATTTTCAAATAAGCACACTATCTATATATTTCTTTATTCAGTTTGTTTACTTTTCTTTTATTTACAACAAAACCGGTTTCTTTGGTGTAAGTACCACATTCTTCCACAGCCACATAGCCTTCTTCTCCTTTCCATTTAGCAATGTAGGGGTTGTAATGGCATTTGGCAGGCTGTGAGTAAATATTATCCGGATCTTTTATGAATGCACGGCAATCGGTACATATATGGCGAAATTCACAATCTTTGCACACATCTATTTTATCCTTACAGATAAACCACAAATCCTTAAAGCCTGGCTTTTCCATAGCTTCTTTTAAAGTTGTATCTTTAATATTTCCAAAACTTTGTTGCATGCTCGGGCAGTTCTTTATTTCGCCATCTGCATCTATGCAGATTTTACGGTTAAGGCAGGTATTGTGGAGCTGGGATTCGGTGAAAAGAGGGAAATACACAGAAAAATATCTTTTGTCAATTACACCACATGTATTTTTACACATTAAATAATCAATTACTTCCAAATTACAATTTAATTTCACCTTTTTTACTGTATTATTTTGAGGTTTAAATAGTACAATATCTTTTATTATTTCTAATTTATTAATAGCTTCAAATACAATAATTTCATTAAAGTCAATGTAATTATTATTTATATAAATGCTAACTGTTTTTACTTTTGAACTTTTTAATATATCTATTATCTTTAAAAATGTGTTTTTTGAAATGGGATTTAAAAATTCAAAAAGCAAATGGGGACAATTCAGTTCATTAAATTGGATTATAGCTAATTCTAATGAAAAAATTGATTTATCTGAAAATTCGATAATTCCATTTGAAACATTACTTGGGAAATCCCAATGGAGCGACATGGGAGGGAAAAACTTTTTTTCTGAATTTGAAATAAAAGTCGCATATTGATTAGATACCAGTAAGTCAACATATTCCGTAATTATTTTGGAATAATCCTTATATTTAATTTGTAAATCATTAATCGAAACCCTTTTACATTCATATACAAAGTCAATTAAAGAATTCGGAATATTCTCAATTTTACTTCTTTGTAAATCCATCAGTAATCCCTGTTTATAACCTTTAGTTAAAAAACAGGTAGAAAAAAAATGAAGATATTTATTATTAGTTTCTACCATCTCTTTATTTTACATATTGGTTTAAATAATAGTCGTACTATCTGATTATTTGTTTGAACTTTATCATTATTATCTTTTTGTGCTATTACTACTTTGTCATCCTCAAAATATCTGTAATTGAAAGGGAATAGTTTTAATTCAGTCTTTCTTAGAAAACGCATTATTTAAAATATATGTTAATTGATTGTTGAATATTTTGTAAGATTATTTGCAATTGTTCGTTCAATATAATAATTACAGCGAACACTCACATAATCAAATTGTCCCGCAGGATTGAGTTCTAAAAAAACGAAATCATTACCGTCATAGATTAAATCAATTGAAGCACTTTCTAAGCCGATGTTTTTTAATAACTTTTTCAATTTTGTAATTATTTGAATTGGAAGATTAAAAGGAACCATTCTCGTTGAAAATGCATCACCATCCCTTATATCAGTTATATTTTTGTCAATTGGGAATATAGCCATTGAAAAAATATTTTTTTGAAAAACGAAAGATCTAATCTCTATTTCCCTGTTTATCTGATGTTGAAATAATGAATAATAAAATTCATCATCATTTTTAATAGCTTCTCTTTGCATGCTTCTAACGCATAAATCAAATAAATACTTTTCATTTTTACGCCTAAAAACATCTTTAATAGTTTTTGTAATAATACGATTAGTAAGTGTAATATCTTCAGCTTTTTTACATATTACAGTTTCCGGAATTTTTAAACCTATTTTAATCGCTTGTTGTAATACAATTAATTTATTTGAATTGTATTTTCTCATATCGTTGATATGATTTTTGGTAACAATAAATTCTCCAATAAAATCGAAAAGAGAATGTCTTTCTTCAGATAATTGGTGGTGAAACAATTTCTTTGCTTCAATTGGTATTTTTTTGTTTAAATAGGCAGATGGCGGTGGTGGTATAATATTAAAAAAGCCTCTTCTACACCATATAATTTTAAAATCAATAATATTATACAATTGATTATTGTATTCAAAAAAAACATCAATTTGTTGATTCGTAATATTTATTTTTTGAATGATATTAGTACTCCATTCCTCGTCTAATCTTAAATAAGGGGTATTATAAAAATCTAACCATTCGCATACTTTATCGGTAGAGACATCTCTTTGTTCACTCAAAATTAATATCATTTGTTGTATAATTTTATATCTTTCTCATTATACTTTTTTATTATTTTTTCTTGCTCTGCTTTATATTCATTTATCATTGCTTCCGTTGCATTTTCTTCAATATCCATAAAGCTATTGCTATAGAATATGAAATCATTATTAAAATTTATTACTTTTTGTCGAAACTTCCACAGGCTTTTGTCTTGTTCTTCTTGAAATGAACACAAATAAATTTTTTCCCTTCTTTCGTTTACTTCTTTTTCTTGTTTTTTTGAAGGTTGAAATACCAATAATTTATCGTAAAGTGTAAATCCATTTGAAGATCCTAAAAAGCCACCTCTATATTGACTAAATAATTTACTATATTCGGTATTAAAACATCGATCTATTAATCTTGCATATACCTTATTATCCATTGTTCCATTACAAAGCTGTGCTTTTAAATACTTTAGCCACCTAATATCATGCCAGGCGGTTGAATGTATGATTAAAACTTCCAGTATGCTTTCTGCATTTGCTGCATTTCTTCCAGTAATTTCTCCGTATTTTTCCCATAAGGCAATCAGCTTTATCATATTTATGGAATCTACAGCTCTGATGGTATCAGCAAAAGGAGTTTTGTAGAGCATTGGTTGAGTGTATTTAGCAATGCCTTCTCTTCTTATTTTTTGATCGGCTTCTTCTATACTTTCAAGTGCATCACTTAAACTATCAACTTTAAGATATTCAATTTTAACGGTATCAAAAATTTTGGGGAGACTTTTCCAATATTGCATTTTTGTTAAATCAGGATAAGAATCAGCATATACTTCCAATTTTTCAGCTACATCAATTGGCTTGTGCCCAATTTTAAGTTTCAAAATAAGATAATTTATAATTGTAGCAGAATCTTTTGCAGATAAGCATTCTGCTACTAATGCTCTATGTAAATCAATGAGAAAAGGCTCTTTGTACTTAAATGCTTTTGAATAACACAGAGATGCTTTACGATAGTTCCCTTTAGTAATTTGTATTTCTGCTTTGTTTACATTGGTATAATATTCTTTTACACCTGATTTAAAATCCATTCCATCAAGATAAATGCTTTCAGGTGTTTTCGTTTGTGATATGCCTAATAATGGTACTGTCAAAATAAAAACGATATTTAGAAATAAATTTCTTAGGTTTTTCATATTGTTATGGTTTTATTGTAATTTCTATTTTGTTGATTTTCATTTGTTCTGATAAAGATAATTTAGCTGTTGCCGGATACATTTCATCTTTCCCAATATACAATATCCGAGTAGCACTTATTCCATATTCTATCAGATAATTAGCAATTGCTTGAGCTCTTTGCTTTGACAATATGTTATTTTCTTGATTTTTGATGGTGTAACAATTAATTTCAATGCTTTTCTTCGGATTGATTTTTAAAAAGTTAAATAAAATATCCAATGTATAAATTGATTTAGTTTCAAATTCTGGTTCATTCTCTTTAAAATAAATGCCTTCCAAAACAAAAGGTTTATTTACAGATTGCAAATCTTTTGAAAGCATATTTTCATAAGGCGTTAAAAAAAGATTATCAATATAGAATTGACAAATGCCCTCCCAAATTTTAGGATTGTGTTGACCTAAATCTTTAAAATTTCCAATAAGCAAGTAACTATAATCCATCGTTGGGATAAAGTAGGCAGTAAATTTAGTCCATTGTTTTATTGGTGTCGAATCATTTAATTTAATGCTGATGAATGGATTTAAGGTGATTTTATTTTTATATAGGTTGTACATAAAAGGTATGTCAAAAGAGTTTTTCGTTCTAAAAACGACACCAAAGTCTGCTTGATTAATAAGAAATGGATCTGCTACTTCTTCTTCTATTTTATTTGCATCTACCCTGTAATACATTTCAAAATAATATACAACCCCTTTCATAATTGGCTGTTTTAGTTTTGCTTGCACCACGTTCTTATATTTACAGCCCAAACTTCGCATGTAACAATTTCCTTCATAAGGATAGATTGGATTAAAACTTACATCTTTATGATAATTCAACCTTGATTTAATAGATGGAATCAAGGTTTTATCAATATGCATACCCGTCCATGGTCCATATTGCCCCCGTGGTTGTATCCAATCCCAATCTTTTGCTCTGAAATATTTCCCGGATGTATCGTAAGTTTTTATTTCTTTTTCTTCAAATCCGGCGTTTGGGATAAGGTTTTGGGCTTTAAGGAATTGTATACTCCAACACAAAATTAATAATAACAGCCAATTTTTTTTTATCATGGAATTTAATATATTATGTATTAAAAGGCAGATTCCAATAAATCTGCCTTTTATTAATAACCGAACGATTATTCGTAGTACCATTTAACTGATTGTACAAACCAGCCACCTTCACCATCGGCCCATTCGTGTACTGTATCCCCAGTGCTAGGATGATCAAATTTATCTGTTGTATATGTAGTAGCTCTGTCTTGTAATGTACCACGAACTGGATTTCTCCCTCCCACCAATTCACTCATTTGTTCAGTTTCTAATTGATTTACTTTATTAATGGATTCTAGTTTTTTCATTATTATAATTTTTATTTATTAAACTTAAATTTCCACTTTCACAGGAATTATGCACTTTGCATAAGAACCATCGCTTAAAATTTTCTTTCCCATCGGATTTTTAAGAAACCGGAAAATGTTGCAAAATTTATGTATGTTTGCAACGCCTCCTTTATATACTTAAATACATGTCTCGTCTGGCACTTTTAAGTGGATTTTACGCCGCTGCAAACTTTAAAGGAGGTCTTTGCAGCGGCTTTTTTATTTGGCTTTCATCGTTTATTATATTAATTTTTATGATTTTTATTTATAATTTCCATTGCAAATCTATGTTAAAAAAGCAAACATTTTACATCGGGTTTTGAGTTGGTGACGTAGCAGTGATGAAAAAAAATAAAATTCGACTTAAACTGCTCAGCCCCTTGGATGAACGTAAAAAAAATAAAATGAAAAAATGAAAAAATAAATGACTTGGGATTTTTTAATAATCAAAATCATTTAATTTGAACTGTTGAATGCATATTCAAGCTAGCTATTGATTCCCTGGTCTCCCCATATCTGTTTATTGAGTTTGTTTACTTTTCGTTTATTAACCACAAAGCCTGTTTCTGTATTGCTGCCACATTCTTCCACAGCTACATAACCTTCTTCGCCTTGCCATTTGGCAATGTAGGGGTTGTAATTGCATTTGGCAGGTTGTGAATACATATTTTCGGAGTCTTTAATAAAAGCACGACAATCGGTACATATATGGCGAAACTCACAATCTTTACACACATCTATTTTATCCTTACAGATAAACCACATATCTTTAAATCCGGGTTTCTCCATGGCTTCTTTTAAAGTTGTATCTTTTATATTACCAAAGCTAAGGCTCATGCTCGGGCAGTTCTTTATTTCGCCATCGGCATCAATACAGATTTTACGGTTAAGACAAGTATTGTGGAGTTGGGATTCGGTGAAAAGACATGATTCTACTGAAAAGTATAATTTAGAGATATATCCATGACAACTGCTATTTTCATCTATTTTCCCTTTTACAAAAAGGAAATTACAAACAGGATCTGTCAAAGGAATTTTTCTAAAAAACGGAGCGGAAAATACGATAACAGAACCTATTCTAGGATATCTTTTTACTAGTAAAATTAATTCTTCTACATTAATATTCTCGGTGTATTTTATATATAAGTCAATATATTTTATGGGTGTTCCCTCAAACAAATCACCTAACAGATTTATTTCTGAAAGTAAAAATTCAGTAAAAATTTTAATTTGCAAATTATCACATCTCAAATCGACCAATTCCATAATAATATGTGGTGAGAAATTGTGAATGTCTTTAATATCAATTATTGCATTTGAAATGACAGCCGGATAATCCCAAGCTTTACTTAAAGCCGGGAAAAATTTTAATTCATTACTCGTACATGTAAATAACATTTCATTCTTTTCAAGGAAGGAAAAATAATTGTCTATAATTTCATTATTTTCACTATTATAAACTTGCTTTATTTCTTTTAAAGTTTTATTGGAATTTTTCTTAATAATATCATGTAGAATATTAGGAATAAAAACACTGATATCTCTTTGAAAATCACAAATCAATGATCTTCTATACCCTTTTACTATTTCGCAACATGCAAACATCTTAAAATTATCTTTATCTTTCATTATCAACGTCTAATGATTTAGAGATTAATTTATAAAACCCCATCATCGTAAATTTATCAGTATCTAACATATTAACTTGAAATGGTATTCTTGATACTTTTTTACCCAAGCTTTTTTTACCAGATTTTAAGTAATAAAATAACAATGGAATATCTAATCCTTGTTCTTTCAGCTTCCTTCTTAAAAAAATCTCTTTTTTATTCATGGTCGTTTTTTATTAAGAATTTTGCAATGTCTTTTTCGATAAAATAATTACAATATTTTGAAACAAAGTCAAATTGACCAACAGGGTTAACCTCCAGAAAAACAAATTTATGGTCGGTAGTATAAATAAAATCCAATGAACCTGTATTCAATTGATACAAATCCATAAACTTTTTGATTTGTTTCTTTAAATGAGTGGGTAATGAGAAAGGTACACTTCTGTTAGGCTTTTCTTTATTGTAGTTTCTAAGATCAATTTTTGTCTTTTTATCTTTTTGCGAAAAAATAGCCATTGCAAACATTTTGCCATCCAAATAGAACACCCTGATTTCGTATCTTTTCTCAATCGCGTTTTGAACAAATGAAGGGAAAAGAGTTGTATCTTCATTCTGTAATTTCTTTAAATCTACTAATTCAGTATAACATCCATAATTATTCGTTTCAACAGAAAACGGAAAACCTGGACTCAGTACTTTTGTTATTAATTTGCTTTTTGATTCTTTCTCCAATAAATGAATATTCGTGATTACACTTGAATTAGGAATTAATAAGCCTGCTTTCTTTGCCAATTCAAGTGCTTGAAGTTTATTCGCATTTCCATTAAAAAAACTACCCAATGATTTTTTTGTTTCAAATTGAAAATGAATAAAATCAATAATGGTTTCAGTTTCTTTTAATAACATTTTATTAATATCAGAATATCCTGAATAAACATTAAAATAAAAACGAATCAAGTACCTGCGCATCCAACATACATAAATATCTATACTTGATGTCAATACTTTGTTTAAATAAAATATTAATTCTGTTTTTTCATTATTAACAATTAACTCATACCATTTTAAATATGTATTGTCGTTTATGATAATGTATTTTACATCCCATAATTCGAGCCACCTTACTACTTCATAAGTGCTTATATCATTTTGGTCTGTTACAATAAGAATCATATTATTTTATTTCAATTTCAACAAATTCGCTTTTTGTTATTCCTTTTAATTCAATGGTATAGCTTCCTTTTTTAAGGAGCAATGGCTTTTTCTCTTTCTTGTTGTTCAATTGGATTACGTCAAAGGGTACCGCTTTTGAGATATCTTCGCCTTTACAATAAGCTTTTGCCAAGATTGGATATTGAATTTTGTGCTTTTTAGCATCAATATAATAAGGGATTCTATCTAATTGGTACAACCAATCCGGTCTTTCGTTACTATATTTAGTACGTGGGTGGAAGACTTGTATATCAATTGCATCTAAAAGATATTCATTTTTAAAACTATTATTCTTTTCATCAATAAAAACAAAAGGTTTATCCACATTGGCTAATTGAAAATAACGGTTTTCGATAGCGGTATCACTTCTTTCTGTCATTCTATCCTGGTCAATGGCTAATGGACGGTTTTCTCGTCCTAAAAAATGCCAAAGATAGCTGCCCATCGAATAGCTATCCCATTTTCTTGATATATGCCCTAAACCTGCAAAAAGGATAACTCTTGCTCCAGTATCGGCTTTAAATATTTTCATTACGTTAAAAGCCTGACGAATTTCTCTTTCCATGCATTGTCCCTCATCAGCATGATTAACGAGTTTCTCGTTATAAGGCACTACTCCTTTATCAAAGTCCATCTCATAAGAAAAAACAAAAAATCCTATTTTCATGGCTTCTCTTGCAACATTGCCCATTAAAGGTTCTGTAAGTAACCACGCATTGTAATTTAATAACGGATAACCTCTATTGTTTAACAATGAATCATAATGTAATGCCTCCATTCCCAAATACTTAAACCCTTGGTTATACAATTTCTGTAGTAAAGAAATCATATAAGCCCGTTGCTGAGGCATATTATGACTTTCGTTTATCATAATCATCTTCTTATTTTTCGCCCTTTTGAGAATGTATTCGGTGGCATCAACGGCTTTGTAATTTGATACAAATGCAGCAGAATCGGCAGAAGATAAACTTTCTTTTTTTGTATTATCATATATTTCATCCATTGTTTTTATCGCTTGCTGGTATTCTCCAATAAATGTAAAATAAAAAGACTGCATATTTTTAATACTCCAATCAGACATTGAAGAATCTTTGAAACAAAGAATAGTATCTTTTAAATAATATGCAGGAGGTGGGATTTGTGCATTATTTATTATAAAAGTTAATAGTAAGAGTATTGTAAAACAAGTTTTTATTATTATTTTCATAGAATTATAATTGTAAAAAATAAGGAAGTATTAAAAATCTTCCTTATTTTTTGGAAAATTGCTATTTAGTTGATTTATTACTAAGATATAGTGTCAGGACATATCTTTTGATTTTCAGGTCTTACGTTTGCCCAATCTCCTTTATTGTCAGTTTCGCTTTCTCTTGCCCAAATTTTTCCATTGTCGGTATATTGTGCAGCAGTATGTGTAACTCCATCTGTTTGAGTTGAAGTACCACAACCTTGCTCTGAGTTTGTTCCACCTAATATTAAATTCAAATTTGTAATTTCACTTTGATTTAATATACCAAAAGTATTGCTGTTTATTTCTTCGAATTTTTTCATTTTTATAAAATTTAATTGTTTATACTTTTTTTTTACTTGTAGTTAGGAAATTATTGAAACTTGAAGTAAAACCTAACTAATAAAATTTTGCAACGCCTCCTTTATATACTTAAATAAATGTCTCGTCTGGCAATTTTAAGTGGATTCAACGCCGCTGCAAACTTTAAAGGAGGTCTTTGCAGCGGCTTTTTTATTTGAAACGCATTGTATTCCTTCTATTTTTGTTATTTTGATTGAACTGTAACAAAAGATATTTTTGTTTTTTTTCTTACTTATTCAAATCATCACAAACTAAATCCAACTCCATTTATATTCTATTTTCAACCTTATTCTAAGACTAAATTTCTTACACCTTCTCATTTTATGTAATTTCAATAAATGCTGAAAGCAAGAATAGGAAATTTAAGCACCCATTTTATTTTAAATTACAATACAAATGTAATTTACCACACTGACAATTTTTGTCAGTCAGTAAATTATTTTTATAATTTAACAAAATTGTATCCTTAGCTTTTGATAAAAACCCGTATTTGCTTTTTATAGCTATCGAAATGCCTGGGATGAAAGGAAAGGAATTATTTGACGTCATTGATCCATCGATAATCGTCATCCATTTTTGCTGACTATATGGATGATAATAATCAGATAAATACTTTTTTTATCGATTTTCAGCAACATTCAACAGAAAAACAGGAATTTCTCTCTATTTTCAAAATTCATTCGCCGATTTTTTATAATTTCGCATTTTATTTAAAACGAAAACCATGCTTAGAACACATACTTGCGGCGAATTAAACTTATCCAATATAAATCAGGAAGTTACATTGAGTGGTTGGGTACAACGCTCCAGAGATTTAGGGGGAATGACTTTTGTGGATCTTCGCGACCGCTATGGCATTACTCAACTGGTTTTTAACATGGAATCGGATGCATCACTCTGTGAGCAGGCCCGTAAACTAGGCAGAGAATACGTAGTTAGCATCAAAGGGTTGGTAACAGAGCGCAGCAACAAAAATTCTAAAATGCCTACCGGTGAAATAGAAATCACTGTACATCATATCGAAATCCTTAATATATCTAAACTTCCACCCTTTACCATCGAAGACAATACGGATGGCGGCGACGAGCTGAGAATGAAGTATCGTTACCTCGATTTACGTAGGAATCCCTTGAAGAAAAACCTTGAATTGCGCCATCAGCTTTCGATGGAAACGAGGAACTATCTCAACACCCTTAAATTCATTGAAATTGAAACACCTTATTTAATAAAATCCACGCCCGAAGGGGCACGTGATTTTGTGGTGCCATCCCGCATGAATGCAGGAGAGTTTTATGCCTTGCCACAATCGCCACAGACTTTCAAGCAATTGTTGATGATTTCGGGCTACGACCGCTATTTTCAGATAGTAAGATGCTTCCGCGATGAGGATTTACGTGCCGATCGTCAACCTGAATTTACACAAATCGATTGCGAAATGTCGTTTGTAAACCAGGAAGATATTCTCAATACTTTTGAAGGACTTACCAAACATCTGTTTAAAACCATCAAAGGCATTGATATTAAAGAAGTACCCAGGATCAGCTATGCAGATGCCATGAAATATTATGGCTCCGACAAACCTGATATCCGCTTTGAAATGAAGTTTGTGGAAATGAATGATGTTTGCCAAAACAAAGGTTTCAAACTGTTTGATGAAGCCGAAATGGTGGTTGGTATCAATGCAAAAGGATGCAGCGAATACACCCGCAAACAGCTGGATGAACTCACCGATTTTGTAAGGAAACCTCAAATAGGTGCTACCGGAATGATTTACCTGAGATATAATACCGATGGAAGCTTGAAATCATCTGTCGATAAATTCTATACACCAGAAGATTTAAAACATTGGGCTAAAAAATTCAATGCTCAACCCGGCGATTTGATATTGATATTGGCAGGCAAGACCGAAAAAACACAAAAAGCATTGTGTGAACTCCGTCTCGAAATGGGTCACAAGTTGGGACTGAGAAATCCTGACAACTATGCTCCTTTATGGGTAGTTGATTTCCCATTACTGGAATGGGGTGAAGAAGCCCAACGTTTTTACGCGATGCATCATCCTTTTACTTCACCGAAAGCAGAAGATATTGCCTTGCTCGAAAGCAATCTGCATGCAGTAAGAGCCAATGCTTACGATATGGTAATTAATGGCGTGGAAGTGGGCGGAGGCTCTATCCGTATTCACAACAAAGACTTACAGAAAAAGATGTTTACCATCCTTGGATTTACAGATGAGGAAGCTCAGCATCAATTCGGATTTTTAATGAATGCCTTTGAATTTGGTGCTCCACCTCACGGAGGCATCGCCTTTGGATTCGACAGATTGTGTTCACTTTTTGGTGGCAGCGAAAGTATCCGCGATTTTATTGCATTCCCAAAAAATAACGCCGGAAGAGATGTAATGATTGATTCGCCATCTACCATCAGTAAGGTACAATTGGAAGAATTAAGGTTGAAGATTGAGAAGAAAATTTGATTGTGTGATTAAGATGGATTGTAACAAGGTTTTCAACCCGTTGGGAACTCCGTACCCGACGGGAAAATGATCTTTCACTCTTCACTATTCACTATTCACTATTCACTGATAACTGATAACTGTTCACTCTTCTTCAAAATACTTCAACTCCAGTTTTTCACCATCAAATACGATATAGGAAAAACTTTTCACCCAATCCCCGATATTCAGATAGCGTGAATTTTCGGCTATCTGAAGATCCAGTGGCAAATGGCGATGACCAAAAATAAAAAAATCGAAATGTTCTTTTTGTAAGATCTCTTTAGCATATAGAATTAAACGTTCTTTTTCTTCCCCTAAAAACACTTCATCTGTATCTCCATTGGCGATGCGGCTTTTTCGTGAAAAATACAAAGCCAGTCTGGTTCCAACATCAGGATGTAAACATGAAAACAACCACTGATTGAATGAATTGGAAAATACTTTTTTAATAAATTTATAGCCATAATCCTTCGGACCTAATCCATCTCCATGTCCGATAAAAAACTTAAAATTACCATAGGTTTTGTGGATGGGAGCTTTGTATATATTGGCATTCAATTCTTTGCTGAAATAATCGAAAATCCACATATCGTGATTCCCGGTAAAATAATTGAGCTTAATTCCTGCATCCGAAATTTCAGCCAATTTGCCCAATAATCTGACATAGCCTTTGGGTACCACGGTTTTGTATTCGAACCAGAAGTCGAAAATATCGCCTAGCAAATATATTTCAACAGCATCTTTTTTTGCCTCATCCAGCCATCTTACCATCCGTTTTTCTCTCACCAGACTGCTCTCATAATCAGGAACACCCAGATGACTATCGGAAATAAAATAAATTTTTTGTTTGTTTTCCAAGTGTATATTCTTTTAAGGTTTAGGTTGACCGGTTGATTTTTGTGTAAGTTCTTTTTCGAGCTGCATCATTTTTCGTTGTTTTATCCTTTTGGCAAAGTTTACGGCATGCGAATTGGCAGGTAAAGCTTTTGACAAATCATTGCTTACTTTTTCGAAAACAGCAAAATCAGCTTCTTCTTTCAATACAGCTTCACGGTTCAAGGGTTGGTACAACGCAATTAATGCAACCAGTGAACTGCTGTTTTTTATAATAAAATCAAGCTGGAATGCCCTTTGATTAGCAAGTATTGAAAGATAACAGCTATCCAGATCTTTTTTTATAGATTCTCTGTTGGCATCGTTGATAGCAGTTTTCCAAATAGTACCCAACGAATCGAGCTTTTGCAGATTAGGTTGTAAATGATTATTCAGTTCCATTAACAATTCACTATCAGGAGAGCCTTTGACAGTATAAGATCTTTCAAAATCAGTATAATCAGCATTAAATGTAATTCGTTCACTTTTATCAGCAATAATGGAGATATAATGATTGGGATCTTTGCGCAAAAGATAGATTTCTTTTTCTATGGGTTTAACTACAAAAGTAAACTTGCCATCTTCGTCCAACTTCACGGAATCAATAGAAATTACTTCATTATAAGTAAGCTTTTGCAATACAATGATTTTTTGATCAGCATGGGTAATGGTGCCATCAATCACAAAACTATCTTCTGAAACCTTATTCTTCCCTTGATTGCAGGAAATGAGAATGTTGACAAGCAGGATAAAGAAAAGTAATTTTCTCATATTAAAATTTTTACAAAGATACTTTTTTTTGTTTATTGGTAAAAGGATAAAAAGACGGAAGTTGAGCGAAGCGAAATCCCGAGAGCGAAGCGATTCGGGAACAGAAGACAGAAAAGAGAAGATTTCAATTCCTCGTCTTTGATTGGGCGACCCCATCCCCATCCTCCCGAAAAAACGGGACAGGCTTTCCCCTGAAAGGAGAAGGGAGGTTTTTTGAAGTTTTTTAATACATTATTCAATAAGTCCGAAGTTGGAAGACCGAAGACCGAACCAACGTCTGCCTACCGTCAGGTAGATAATTAGTTAAAAGTAAAACAATGCAAAATATTATAAAAAAATATGTTTTAATTCAATCAAATAGCCTCTAACAGTTTTGGATGTCAACCGGTGATGTTCGTCGATTCTCCAGCCGATAATCCAAACAATATCATCACCTGAGCATAGCAACCAAGTATTTTCTTTTTCGAGGATGGAAAATTTTTGATCCGTAAAAAAATCGCTTACCTTCTTTTTGCCTTGCATCCCGAATGGAGAAAAGAAATCACCATGTTCCCATTTGCGGATCGTTAAAGGAAATTTCAACTTATCAAAATCCAGATAAGCCAGGTTTTTATCCGGATTAATCTTGATCATTTCCGATTCGGTGGTGATACGAAATTCAAGCATGAGCGGTTCTGTTATCAAAGTATCTGTTTCATTTACCCGATAAACTTCGTCTTTCAGAATGGTATGATTAATTTCTGTAATAATTAACTGTGCCCTATCTTTCAATAAGCGATGGGTAGGTGAAAAAAATTGCTTTCCTGATATATCGTCCAACGAAACGATTAAGCTTTCCACAACATCGTTATTAAAGCCATAGGGCGTTAATAAATGAAAGAGATATGTTTTTAACGGATGCAATGCTTTTAGTTTTTCAATACTCAAGAATGTAGTAGCATCTTTTACAACTACAATTTCATTTCGTTTCAATGCTATCATTTCATTAAAAATGATTTCAGCATCTTTAAATTTTTCTATGTTTTCAATCATTACTTTTTCAAATTCTCCGGCTAAATGCTTTAACTCGGGGATAATGATATGCCGAACCGCATTGCGCAAATATTTTACGGATGAATTAGAACTATCTTCTCTGAAATCCAGATGATTGTCAAAAGCAAATTTTTCAATTTTACCGCGATTGGTAAAAAGCATGGGTCTTATTAAATGATGCTGTTTTGGTGATATGCCGTGCAAACCGGCAATACCGGTACCTCTGAGTAAGTTGATAAAAAATGTTTCGATTTCATCGTTTTGATGATGTGCTGTGGCGTAGAATTGATAATGCTCTTTTTCAAGGACCTCATCAAACCAGTCGTACCTTAACTGACGGGCTGCCATTTGTATACTGACACCGGTTCCGGAAGCAACGTCCAATGTATTGAAATGATTGATATAGTAAGGAACTTTATATTTTGCTGCCAATGCTTCAACAAAAATTTCGTCGGTATCGGATTCAATCCCTCTCAACTGAAAATTACAATGTGCGATGCCAAATTTCAAACCTGCCTGATTAAAAAGATCACACATTACAATGGAATCGATGCCACCGCTTACAGTTAGTAGTATGTTGTCTTTTCTGGCAAACAGTTTTTGAGAAGAAATGTATCGCTTGAATTGTTTTAACATCATATTTTTTCGCACCCGTCTTCTATTGCTGTTTTCATCAATTTAATATCTTCTTTATCTATTGTTCCGGCATAACGCAGTAATTTATCAAGAGATATAACTTTTTTCCCAACCAGAGATGAGATATTATCAAAAAGTTTAAGTTTCTGAAATTTATCCAGCTTAGACAATGATTGCAATATTAAACTATTAATATCTTGATCGTTGTATTTTATTGCTTGCATACTTTCTTTTTATTTTTACAAAGATAATATATAATATGCTTATGATATTAAAAAAAATCCCCCATAAGAGGGGGATTTCTGATATTTAAATGTGTTCAATTTTTATAAATCCCGAATCGTACTTACCGGGAAGAAGCAAAGCTAAGCTTTACAAACTGAATTAATCAATAACCCATGTTTCACCACTATTCAGCAGGTCGTCCATGTTTTTGATTTTCGAGTTTTCTTTCGCGTATTTTATCTGTTCTTCCACTAAGTCGTCGTAAGTTGGATACATAGCAGAACGGATTACGCCCAAAGCTACCGGTAGATTGGGTGGAGACATTTTGGCAAGCATCAGATGAATACCGGGATCCTGATCGTATTGATCGTGAATCAGGATGTCTTCTTCAGTAATTCCGTCTTTACCAATTTCAACCACTTCGAGGTGACCATTTTTCATATGAATCCCTTTATTCTTTTCTTTTCCGAAAAGCATGGGTTCACCGTTTTTTAAAAGTAATTGATGATCGTCTCTTAAATCTTTTGAAGTGATTTGAGCATGGGTTTTGTCGGCAAAAATCACACAATTCTGTAAGATTTCAACCACAGAAGTTCCGTCATGACGAGCGGCTTCAAACATAATTTCTGTCATCATTTTAGGATTGGTATCTAATCCTCTTGCAAAGAAAGTACCCTGAGCACCTAAAATCAATTCGCCAGGATTGAAAGGATGTTCAATGGTTCCCTGTGGAGAAGTTTTAGTAACACTTCCCATTGGTGTTGTAGGAGAATATTGTCCTTTGGTTAAGCCATATATCTGGTTGTTGAACAACATGATGTTGATATCAATGTTTCTGCGGATGATGTGGATAAAATGGTTCCCTCCGATAGCCAGAGAATCGCCATCACCTGTGGCCATCCATACGCTTAAATGTGGATTGGCTAGTTTAACGCCAGATGAAACAGCTGCAGCTCTTCCGTGAATACTATGAAATCCATAAGTATTCATATAGTAAGGAAAGCGTGAAGAACATCCAATTCCGGAAATCAGGCAAAAATTTTCTTTACGGTAACCTATTTTAGGGAAAACATTGGCAACGGATGATAAGATGGCATGATCTCCACATCCGGGACACCATTTAACCATTTGATCGCTCACAAAATCTTCTTTTGTTAGCTCAACTTTTGATCTTTCTACTGTGTAATTTTCCATGATTATTTCTCCTCTAAAAATTGGTTAAACGCAACCGTTAATTCATTGACAAAAAATGGCAATCCCTGCACTTTATTAAATTGTTTGTATTGATTTTCAGGATGTTTCATTCTGAGATAATTCACAAACTGACCTGAATTCAACTCACAAACAATAATTTTCTTGTGTTTCCTTAAAATTTCAGCTGTATTTTTAGGTAAAGGCATGATATAGTTAAAATGAGTATGTGCAACGCTTTTCCCTTCGGCTTGTAATTGTTCCACTGCTGATAGCACAGCACCTTGAGTACCGCCCCAGCTTACAACCAATAATTCAGCATCCTCTTTACCAACTAAGGTTTGAAGTGGTATAAAATCAGCTACTTTTTGAACTTTTGCCTCTCTTAAATCCACCATGATCTGATGATTCATAGGATCAGTTGAAACATTACCTATAATATCTTCTTTTTCGAGTCCACCAATCCGGTGACGTAAACCTTCGGTTCCTGGAATCGCCCATTGTCTTGCCAATGTTTCAGGATTTCTGCGGTAGGGTTTATAATCGGGGTCGTTTGCTTTTGCAATCGGTGGATTTATTTTTGGCATATCTGCCATTTTAGGAATTTTGAATAATTGAGATCCATTACCCAGGTAACCGTCGGTTAACAAAATAACAGGCGTCATGTGTTCCATCGAAAGTTTAGCAGCTTCAAATGCGAAATAAAAACAATTAGAAGGTGTGGAAGCAGCTAAAATAATACAGGGAGCTTCACCATTTCTGCCAAACAAGGCCTGGTATAAATCGGATTGTTCTGATTTTGTTGGTAAACCGGTTGAAGGTCCTCCTCTTTGAACATCTACAATTACAAGTGGTAATTCAGTCATAATGGCTAACCCGATGGCTTCGCTTTTCAATGACAAACCCGGCCCCGAAGTACTGGTACAAGCCAGTGATCCTGCAAAACTTGCGCCAATAGCAGAACAAATGCCTGCAATTTCATCTTCAGCCTGAAAAACTTTAGCACCCAATGATTTATGTTTGGCTAACTCCATCAATATTTCAGTAGCAGGTGTAATAGGATAAGAACCTAAAAATAATGGAATACCTGATTTTTCGGAAGCGGCAAGCAATCCCCAGGCAGTAGCAATATTTCCGGTAATATTTCTATAGTTTCCTTTTTCTAAGGATGATTTTGGAATATTTATCTGTGATTCTAAAAGTTCCACATTTTCAGCATAAATATAACCGGATTTTATGACGGTTTTATTGATTTCGCTGATCAGTGGATTTTTCTTGAATTTCACATCCAGGTATTTAAAAGTAGTATCGAAATCACGGTTGAAAATAAAATAGATCATCCCTAAAGCAAACATATTTCTGCTTTTTTCGGCTGTTTTATTATCTGTGGTTAATTCTTTGATGCTTTCTTTTGTAAATGATGTAATAGGTGCTTTGATCAAGTTGTATTTGTCAAGACTCCCATCATCCATTGGATTGGATTTGTAACCTGATTTTTCAATCGTTTTTTCGTCAAAACTATCTGCATCCACGATGATGGTTGCACCAATTTTAGCCCACTTTATATTTGATTTTAAAGAAGCAGGGTTCATAGCAACCAATACGTCGCACAAATCACCTGTGGTGTGAACTTTTCTTCCTATATGTACCTGAAAGCCTGATACGCCAGCTATTGTATTATGCGGTGCTCTGATTTCAGCCGGATAATCAGGAAATGTTGCGATGTCATTTCCACCTATTGCAGCATTGTCAGAAAAAAGTGTTCCTGTAAGTTGCATTCCGTCTCCAGAATCTCCCACGAATTTTACAACAACATCTTCTCTTTCAATGAATTGTTTTATTGTTTTATCAGTCATTGTGATGAAATTTTTATTGATAAATATCCTGCAAAGTTAAATATTTTATGTTTTGAGGACCATAAATCTTTCATTTATTTTTCAATCCTTAAAATTAAAGATAAAATATAGCGATGCTTCTCAACTTAACAGTAGTTTTCAATAAATATTGTATAAAACTATATACATTTTAATAAAGCATTTTGAATGGAAATGGAAAAATTTTTATTTGAAAAAAAATCAATGGATTGCTTGTACTTACTTTCCAAACAGCAACTTTTTGAATTTATAAAATATATCCGTATTTTCCATAAAACCCATGAATTCTTCAGCGCCGGGGCCATAAGCAAAAATGGGAACCATAACTGCTGTATGATTGGTTGTAGAAAATTTACCGTCTGGCTTACCTTTCTTTAAATCGCCATTGGGTATTGTATATCCTCCTGTTTCGTGGTCACCAGTAACAACCACCAATGTTTCACCGTTCTTTTGTGCATACTCCAATACCATTCCTACCACATTATCAAAATCAATCATTTCGCTGATCAGCGAATCTTGGGTGTTGTTATGACAGGCCCAGTCGATCTGAGAACCTTCAATCATCATAAAAAACCCTTTTTTGTTTTTTTCCAGAATAGCTATTGCTTTTTTGCTGGATTTACCCAACATTTCACCTCTCCCGTCTGCCATTAGTGGTGGATGTTCAGCATACAATAAGCCAGCAATTTTGCCTTTGGTAATATCGTTCAATTGATCCAGATTATAAACTACCTGATAGTTGTTTTTTCTCAAACTGTCGCTGAGGTTTCTTTTATCTGAACGTTTTTCAAAATAGTTTCGACCTCCACCTATAAAAATATCCACATCTGTTTTTAAGTACCAGTTTGCAATGTCTTCATAACTATTCCTACCTGCCTCATGAGCTATAAAAGCAGCAGGTGTAGCATGCGTAACGGCACAACTGGCTACTAAACCTGTGGAAAGTCCCTTTGATTCGGCTAATTCGAGTATAGTTGGCAAAATCTGTTTATTGGTATCAACAGCTAAATATCCATTTTTAGTTTTGGTTCCTGTTGAAAATGCTGTAGCTCCGGCTGCAGAATCAGTTATATAATCATTGGCAGAATAAGTTTTGTGAAATCCTACCACCTTAAATTTTGCAATATTCAGATTATCTTTTTTGGCTGTAAGTGCTGCATAAATCTGAGCTGTTCCCATGCCATCGCCTATAAGAAAAATAATATTTTTCGGTCTTTGTGCTTTTTTAGGATTGGGAGAACCGGCATAAATAGATGTATAACTATAAAGTGCGAAGAACATGATAAATACACATCTGATATAATTTCTCATTATAATAAAATCTTGATTTTTAAAATTATTCTTTTAATGGAGTAGATTGGCGTGCAGCAAGTTGATTGATTACTTCAATATATATCTGAGAGAGTTCTTTGGTATGAAAACAATAATATTCCATACTTTTTAAAAATTGTTGACGACTTATACTATGTTTTTTATATAAATAATTGTAATAATGCGTCGTGTTTTGTTTGAGAAGGGTAGTATCCTGAATAGAATTAACCAAAGCAGCTTCAATAAGATAAATATCGGTTAAGACATTCTTCATTTGTTCATGATTAAGTATCGTCTCACGATTGACAGGCGTTGATTCCTTTTTAGCATTGCAAGCAAACAAAAGGAGTGCTACAAAAAATAAACAGATATTTTTTTTCATTTTTCTATTTATTAAACAACAACCGCTGACCCTTAGTAGATTCATTGAATTGACCATCGCAATATACCAGATTTCCGTTTACAAAAGTATGGGTAATCTTCGATAAAAAAGTATGTCCTTCAAAAGGAGACCATGCACATTTGTATAATATATTGTTCTTATGTACTTCCCATGGGTTGTTCAAATCTATCAATATCAGGTCGGCATGGTAACCTTTGCGTATAAACCCTCTTTTTTCGATACCAAATAAAATAGCAGGATTGTGACACATTTTCTCAACAATTCTTTCCAGTGGTATTTTGTTCTTATGAAACAAATCGAGCATAGCTACCAATGAGTGCTGTACCAAAGGACCACCCGAAGGGGTTTTGAAATAAGTATTTTGCTTTTCTTCCAGCGAATGCGGTGCATGGTCGGTTGCAATAACATCAATATTATCGGACAAAACAGCAGCTAACAATGTTTCTCTATCCATGACAGTTTTAATGGCAGGATTCCATTTAATGAAACTTCCCTTTTTGTCATAATCTTCGTTGGAAAACCATAAATGATGCACACAAACTTCAGATGTAATACGTTTTTCGCTCAATGGGATTGTATTGTCAAACAAAGCTGTTTCTTCAGCTGTGGATAAATGAAGGATGTGGATACGTGTATTGTGCTTTTTAGCTAAGTTTACAGCAAAAGAAGAAGATATAAAACATGCTTCGCGGCTTCTTATGAGTGGATGTGCCTGCATTGGAATCTCTTCACCGTATTTTTCCTTATAAATTTGCACATTTTTTCTGATTGTATTTTCATCTTCACAATGCAAGGCAATGAGCATTTTTGATTTTGAGAAGATATTTTCCAATGTTTCGGGATTGTCAACCAACATATTACCTGTAGAAGCACCCATAAATAATTTTATACCACAGACATTGCGAGGATTGGTTTTAAGCACTTCTTCGATATTATCGTTGGAAGCGCCCATATAGAAGGAGTAGTTTGCCAGGGATTTTTCCGCAGCTAACTTGTATTTTTCTTCTAACAATTCCTGTGTAAGAGTTTGTGGATTGGTATTCGGCATTTCCATAAATGAAGTAATGCCTCCGGCCACAGCAGCTTTGCTTTCTGAGTATATATCGCCTTTGTAAGTTAAACCGGGTTCCCTAAAATGCACTTGATCATCAATAATTCCGGGTAATAGATATTTCCCTTCTGCATTTATTTTAATAAACCCGTCATATTTCCTATAAAAATCATCGGGATGACTATCAAAAGAGATTTCAAGAATGTGATCGTTCTCTATCGCTATATTTCCTTTTTTTATCTGGCCTTCATTTATAATGTTGGCTTGTAGGATTACATAATTCGATTGTTTCATGATCTCTATTTATAAAAAAACCGCATAAAGCGGTCTTTTGGTTATTGTAATCGTTTGTATTTCTTAAACCAGCTTGACATTTTCATACTCAACACACCAATAAATGCTTCTTTGAAAATACTTTTGCTCATTTTTGAAGTTCCTTCCGTTCTGTCAGTAAAAATAATTGGAACTTCTACTACATTGAAACCTAGCTTGCAAGCTGTAAATTTCATTTCTATCTGGAAAGCATAACCCATAAATTTTATTTTATCTAAATCAATGGCTCTCAATACCTCAGCACGGTAACATTTAAAACCAGCAGTGGTATCCATAATTTTCATCCTTGTAACCATTCTTACATAGATAGATGCGAAATATGACATCAGAACACGACCCATAGGCCAGTTGACTACATTTACACCATTGATATAACGCGAACCAATAGCAACATCGCCGCCTTTGTTGGCACATGCATCGTACAAACGCATTAAATCCTCAGGATTATGAGAAAAATCAGCATCCATTTCGAAAATATATTCATATTTTTTAGTCAATGCCCATTTAAATCCATGAATATAAGCTGTTCCCAGTCCAAGTTTACCTTTTCTTTCTTCAATAAAAAGTTTTCCGGGAAATTCCTGTATAAGTTTTTTAACTATCATGGCAGTTCCATCCGGCGAATTGTCTTCAACTATTAATATATCAAATGATTGTTGAAGAGAAAAAACTTTACGGATAATACGTTCAATATTTTCTTTTTCGTTGTATGTTGGAATTATAACAATACTGTCTGACATAGGATTACGTTTTATTTTGAATAACTATTTCTACCGGCAAAAATATATGAAATTAAATGAATTTCAAAGTAATCATTTAATTAAAAGTTACAATGACCAATGCTTTGTAATTAATAAATGTTTTTATTTTTCTTTAACCAAAAAAACATAAACCGGAAAATGGTCGCTATAGCCACCCATAAAAGTGGTTCCGACATAAGTTCTCCATGGATAACCTGAAAATGCTCCGTCTTTGGTAGTAAGATAATTTTTATTATAAACTTTGGCCTGATACAAACGATAGGACGATTTATCTTTTTCAATCAAAGCATAAGATACAATAATCTGGTCGAACAGATTCCATGAATCTCTATAAGCCAATGAACCGACTCCATCTTTATACAACTTGTACATAGGGTTATACAAATCACTGGGTTTGGTTTCTTCTATTGTTTTTTTGGCTTTTAAATATTTTAATACACTGGCATTGGAAGGGTCATCATTTAAATCGCCCATAATCAATATTTTGGCATTAGGATCTTTTAGCATAATTGAATCAGCAATAGAACGACACACCTGAGCAGCCCTTGCACGTTTAGGTTCACTTTTTTTCTCACCTCCACTTCTTGAAGGCCAGTGGTTTACAATAACACAAATGGGATCTCCGTCAAACAGGCCATAAACAACCAATTGAGAACGGGTATAAAAACCTGTATCACCAGGTAACTTAACTTCTACCGGATAGCTATTTGTAACCGTAAAATGCTGTTTTTGAAAGATTAATCCAACATCAACGCCTCTTTTATCAGGTGACTCGTAATGAACAATTCCGTAATTCATTGGTTTTAATGCAGGCTGATCGATTAAATCCTGCAAAACAGCTCTATTTTCAATTTCAGCAATGCCCATAATAACAGGACCACCTTTTACCATTTCGTCTCCGATTTTAGAAATCACTTCCGAAATATTCTTCAACTTAATATAATATCTTTCACTGTTCCATCGATTTTTACCTTCAGGTGTAAATTCATCCCCAAGAAAATTGTCTTGCAGTATGGTGTCGAATAAATTTTCGATATTATAAAACCCGATACAACCTACTTTGGCCTGCTTTTGTTGTTGAGCATTGATTGTTTGAAAAAACAACATTGTGCTAACTATAAAATATATTCCAAAAACTCTGATTTTTAAATTCATGCGTATTTTTTTAAGTGTTTACTTCCAATTTCAATGCAATAGGTCCTAAATTAACATACAAAGATACACTCTTTTTAAATACTCGAATAAAAATATGTGTATCATTCTATTTTTTATCAACTTTTAACAATGAAAGCAAGAAACCAGTATGAAATTTGCATTAATATTTTTTATACTTTTGTAAATTACAATTGTCAATTTATATTATATGAACAAAATACTCATATTGTGCTGCTTATGCTTTTCATTCTTTTCAGGAAATTTTCTGTTAACCAACAAAAACAGTATTGCTGATAAAGAAAATAATCAAACTGATGCAAAAAAACTGAATATACTTTTGTTTGTAATAGAACGCAATATAAACAAAAATATCGTATGTTACGATGCAAATATTTTAAAAAACGGAACTTTAAATATAGAAGATCCTATTGATGCATATTGGCTGGAAAATGAGACGAATGGTAAAAGATCGGAATTAAGCTATTTACAACGTCGTATGGCTTATGGATTTAGTTTTGAAAAAACGGCTATGGGAAATGTATATGTTACTCTAAAAGCTTTTGACAAAAGAAAAATATTGGTTTCGGTTGATAAAAAAGGCAATTCTCATGCATTGATAAAAATAAACGGTTCAGATGCCAATTTGACCAGAATTTTCGTAACTGCCAGGCCAAAAATGTACACAACTGTTGAATTCATTGAGTTATACGGAAATGATATCAGAACCGGAAAAGCGTTGTATGAAAAAATATTAAACTAAAAAATCATGAACAATAACGACATCTTGCGCCGTATCCGCTATACCTTTGATTTCAACGATTCTAAAATGATAGAAATATTCGGATTGGCTGATGTTCAGGTAACACGTGCACAAATCAGCAATTGGTTAAAAAAGGAAGATGATCCCGCTTACCAGGAACTCAGTGACAACGAACTGGCCATTTTCCTCAATGGCCTGATCAACGACAGACGAGGCAGAAAAGAAGGTGAGCAGCCCATTCCTGAAGATTTCCTAGACAACAATATGATCTTCCGTAAATTAAAAATTGCACTCAACCTGAAGGATGATGATATCCTTGAGATTCTTAAACTGGTAGATTTACGCATCGGCAAACATGAACTGAGTGCTTTTTTCCGCAATCCTAGCCAAAGCCAGTACAGGCCTTGTCAGGATCAGTTTTTGCGTAACTTTATGCATGGAATGCAATTGAAATACCGTGCAGATAAAAAATAGAACTTTTTAAGAATAAAGAATAAATTTAAAGGTTCTTTATTATGATAAAAAGATTGTTTGCAATAGGAGATATCAACGAATGCTTCAATAAATTCCAAAAATTGATTGAAGAGAAAATTCAGATAAAAAAAATGATTACACCATTCTGTTTGGCGAATACATCGACAGAGGATCTGTCAGCAAAAATCTTGTTGATTACGATATATTTACAGCAAAATAATCATAATAATTAGCTTATAAAATTGGTATTTATAATTTGAATGAATTTTTAAGAAAAATATTCATTCAATTCCTCTAACTTTGCAAAAATTTTTAAAGCAATAAAGAATTGCAGACACTAGATTTAACTAAATTGTATGCCGGGGACCAGCGTGTTTCCGGCTTGAGTGCTTTGTTGCATAAGGAAAAAACCCTGCGTTACAATATAAAAGGCTTGAATGGTTCTGCCCTTTCATTGGTAGCCCATGCAGTCATCAAACAGAGCCCTGGCATTCATTTGTTTATCCTCAGCGACAAAGAAAAAGCAGCCTATTTTTACAACGATCTTGAAAACCTTTTCGGAGAAGCCGATTTTGATTATGGCAACAAAAATATATTGTTTTATCCTACTTCCTACAAACGGCCTTATCAGATTGAAGCAGTAGAAAATGCCAATGTATTGTTGCGTTCGGAAGTCCTCAATCGTCTGAGCCATGCCAGGAAAAGCCCCATCATTGTCACCTATCCGGAAGCATTGTGCGAAAAAGTAATTACACAAAAAAACCTGATCCGCAACACCTTAAAATTGCAAAAAGGAGAAAGTGTAAATCACGAGTTTATTACCGATCTGCTGATAGAATATGAATTTGAAAGGGTTGATTTTGTGACAGAACCCGGGCAGTTTTCAATACGCGGCGGTCTGGTTGATGTATTTTCTTTTTCCAACGATTTCCCTTACCGTATTGAGTTTTTTGGCGATGAAGTTGAGTCTATCCGTACCTTTAATCCTGTGAATCAACTGTCGAAACAACAATTGGATGCAATTTCGATTTTACCCAATATACAACATCAAAAGTTTGGAGAATACCGTGAAAGTTTGCTGCAGTTCATCCCAAAACCTGCAACGGTCTGGGTTGAAAACATGGAATATGCTGCTGAGAAAATACAAACCTCCTTCGAAAAAGCAGAACTTGCCTTTGAAGAAATAAAAGTAGATACAGGACATAAAAAACCAACCCAACTTTTTGTAACAGCCAGTGAATTTTTAAATGAAATTCTGGATTTCAACATCCTCGAAATTGGGAATTACACGCTTTTACAAAAAAATAAAGACCTTGTTTTCAACACCAATTCACAACCGGTTTTCAACAAAAACTTTGAACTGCTCTTTAGGAATCTTGTTGAAAATACCGAAAACAACTTTACCAATATCATTGTTTCGGAGAATCCGAAGCAAATTGAAAGACTGGACCGTATTTTCTCAGAAATCAATACCAACAAAGAGCCTTTAATATACACCCACTTATCATGTGCACTCAACGAAGGTTTTATTGATAAAGACCTCAAAATCTGTTGCTATACCGACCATCAGATTTTTGAACGCTATCATAAATACAAACTCAACGAATTTTCGCAAAACAAAGAAGCCATCACCCTCAAGGAAATTTACGATCTTAAACCAGGTGACTTTGTAACACATACCGATCATGGGATCGGACGGTATGGTGGCCTCGAAAAGATCAACAACAACGGTAAAGAACAGGAAGCCATCCGTTTGATATACAAAGACGATGACATTTTATACGTAAGCATACATTCGCTGCACCGTATTTCAAGATATTCAGGACGAGAAGGAAGTTTGCCCAATCTCAGCAGACTGGGTTCACCGGCATGGCAAAACCTGAAAAACAAAACCAAGCAAAAGGTCAAGGATATTGCAAAGGATTTAATTAAACTCTATGCTGAACGCAAGACTGCCAAAGGATTTGCCTTTAATGCAGATACATATTTGCAAAACGAGCTGGAAGCTTCTTTTATATACGAGGATACACCCGACCAATTGAAAGCCACCCTGGATGTAAAAAGGGATATGGAAGCTGACTTCCCCATGGATCGTCTGGTATGTGGTGATGTAGGATTTGGTAAAACTGAAATTGCCGTTCGTGCTGCTTTTAAAGCGGTTGCTGACAGTAAGCAGGTAGCTGTACTGGTACCCACTACCATACTTGCTTTGCAACATTCCAAAACTTTTAAAGAAAGACTAGGTAATTTCCCCTGTAACATCGAATATATCAATCGTTTTAAAACTGCCGCTCAAAAAACACAAATATTAAAAGATCTTAAAGCTGGGAAAATAGATATTCTGATCGGAACCCATCGTCTGGTTAGCAAAGATATCACTTTCAAAGACCTTGGACTTTTGATTATAGATGAAGAGCAAAAGTTTGGCGTTTCGGTGAAGGAAAAGCTCAAACAAATCAAGGTAGATGTGGATACACTCACACTCACTGCAACTCCTATTCCACGCACCTTGCAGTTTTCGCTGATGGGAGCCCGGGATTTGTCTATTATGAACACTCCTCCGCCCAACCGACATCCGATTCATACCGAATTACATTCGTTTAATGAAGAATTAATTAGAGATGCAGTATTACAAGAGGTATCCAGAGGTGGGCAGGTGTTTTTTGTCCACAACCGCGTACAAAGCATACTTGAAGTTGCCGGAATGTTGCAACGATTACTGCCCGACATTAAGATCGCCATCGGACACGGCCAGATGGACGGACACAAACTGGAAAAAATTATGCTCGATTTTATCGACGGGGAATATGATGTATTATTGGCAACTACTATTATCGAAAACGGGTTGGATATTCCAAATGCTAATACCATTATTATCAACGAGGCTCATACTTACGGATTGAGCGACCTGCATCAATTGCGAGGTCGTGTGGGCCGTTCCAACAAAAAATCTTTTTGCTATTTAATAGCTCCGCCATTGACTGTGCTTACCGATGAAGCCCGCAAAAGGCTGAAAGCTATCGAAGAGTTTTCCGATATTGGAAGTGGTTTCAATATTGCCATGCGTGATTTGGATATCCGAGGAGCAGGAGATATTTTGGGAGGCGAACAAAGTGGTTTTATCTCAGAAATAGGATTTGATATGTATCACAAAATTCTGGATGAAGCCATTACCGAACTTAAAGAAAACGATTTTAAAGCATTGTATTACAATGAAGATGAAGAAATTGAATTTGTAAAAGAATGTACCATCGAAACGGATTTAGAACTGATGATACCCGACGAATACATTCGGAATATTACAGAAAGACTAAGTCTTTACAAAGAACTTGACAATCTTGAAACCGATGATGAGTTAAATGCATTCAAAATCAGATTAGTCGACCGATTTGGCGAAATCCCTGAAGCTACTGTAGAACTTGTAAATACTATAAAATTAAGAAGAATTGCTAAAGAAACCGGTTTTGAAAAAATGATACTGAAACAGCATAAACTATTGGCTTTTTTTATCGCCAATCAGGATTCGCCCTATTTTCAATCGGATGCCTTTACCAGATTGCTTCAATATTTACAACTCAATCCACGACTTGTTAGTATCAAGGAAAATAAAGGAAGATTATCCGTCATTTTCGAAAATGTGGGAAGTATAAGTAAAGCATTGAGCATACTGGAACAGATCTAGCTCTCTAAATCTCTACAAAGGTAAACTCTATCGGAGTGAATGATTTGGAAAGATTTGTTAATGCCCCGTAATTAAACTACATTGGTTTATACGTATAAATAATCGATTCGATTTGTTTCAACAAATCCCTTTTTGGCTTTTTGGGCGAATACAAAAAGCCATCTAACATAATGATGCGGTTATTTTTTTCATCAACAAAAGTGTAATTGATAAATGGTCCTCCCATAAAATCACCTTTTAATTTCCACAAGCCTCTCATTTCAATGGCATACAATCCATTGAAATTGATTTCTTTTGAAACAGGTGCAAACTCTTTTTCGCTGGTCATATATGAACCTTCGGTTGGACCCGGAATGTATTGTTTAGATATAGAATCGCGCAAGGCTATGATGTGTTGTGGATTTAATTGCTTCTTATCTTCATAGGGATAAGTATAAATCATCACTGCTTCAGTATAATCTTTTGATTCCTGACGTATCCAGGCAAAATCTCTTGTTTTCTTAGAAACTTTGAAACCTTTTGGAAATACCATTGAAAAATTAAAAATTCTTTCTACTTGTTTACCTGTATTTACTTCCTCCATTGATTTAAACGCCTGATTAATACGAATTCTTTCCGTTTCATCAAAAGTAGCTTTTATCATTTCTTTTTTTTCATTAAACAAGTGTAGAAATGCCGCATTATTTGGTGCATTCAAAATAAATACTATTTGTGGTTTGGATTTGTAATCTTTCATGATTTCAAGTTTCTCTTTGCAGGTATCGTTAATATTAATCATGATAATATTACGATAAGTTTGAAACATTTTTGCATCTTCAAAAGCAGATAATGTAAGAAAAGGCAATGTAAACAATGGCTCTGATTGATTCAACCCTGGCTGTTCCTGCATAAAATAGTCTTTCAATGCAGTTCCTACCGGTCCACCTATCAATGATTGATTAGCAACTACCAATATTTCACAAGTTTTGCCTGATGATGAAGGTTTTTCTCCCAGCTGTTTTTTATCACAAGCTGTTGCCATTAAAGTCAATAAAATGCATAATGCAATAATTTTATTTCCGCTTTTAAATATTTTTGAATCCATCTTTGTTGTTGGTTATTAATTTATTAAGTTATTAATTTACTGAGCTTTTGCTCAGTCCCGAGCTACAATTTCTTACGAAGTATGAGTTAGAAATTGTTATTCAGGAAAATAGGAGTTAGGAATTGTTATTCGGTATTACGTTACTGATTTACTGAGTTTTGATCAGTCAAGAGCTGCAATTTTTTACCTAATAACCATTAACTACATATTAATTTGAAGAACGAATCGCATCCACCGGATTTAATCGGGATGCACTAAAAGCTGGTATAAATCCGGCTATTAAACCAATTATAAATGAAACGCTTAATCCCAGGAAAATATTTCCCAGTGTCAGAATTAATGTAAAATCAAAAGCATAGGTAACAATAAGTGTACCCGCAAAGATAACAATTAAGCCGATAGCTCCACCAATAAGTGAAAGGAATACCGCTTCAAACAAAAATTGTAACAAAATAAAATAATTTTTAGCTCCCAGCGATTTTTGAATTCCAATTATAGCCGTTCTTTCCTTAACCGACACGAACATAATATTGGCAATTCCAAATCCTCCGACAATAAGTGAAAAAGCACCTATAATCCATCCTATGGCACTGATTGTACTAAAAATTCCCTCAAAACCTTTCGTAATCAGACTCATTTCGTTGATGGCAAAATTATCATCTGCCGAGGGTTTGAGCCGCCTCACTGAACGCATAATGCCGGTGAGTTCATCCTTCAACTCCTGGTTGCTCACATTGGATTTAGCTTTCACTATAATAGTAGGATCATTGCTCTCGTCTGTAACATCCATCACATTGCGTGCAAAATTGATGGGCAGCATTACCTGGTTATCGCTGCTTTGGCCAAACATATTATCACCTTCCTTTTTAAACACTCCAACTACATTCACTTTTCGGCCAAATACAGTAATCTCCCTTCCCAACGGATTCGCATTGTTAAACAGATTTTCAGCAATATCACTCCCTATAATAGCAACAGGTCTCCCTCCAACAGATTCACTGACTGAAAAATATCTCCCCTGATCGATATCAATGGAAATAACCTTGTCATAATCTTTTGAAACAGCCATAATCCGGGTATTTGAAATACTGTTGTTTTTGTATTTAATCGTTTTTACGTTACCTACAATAAAAGTTGCTGCACTAAAAGCCTGGCTTCTTTTTTCTATTTCGCTGAGTTCGTTGATTTTTGCAACAGGACGGCTGAGATATTTCCACCAAGGGTAATCGCCACCAAATGCCCATGGCCACTTTTGTACAAATAAAACATTGTCGCCCAACGAATCAATACTGGTTTTAATCTTACTTTCGAGTGAATCAAAAACTGTAAAAACAGATATAATCGAAAAAATCCCAATGGTTATACCTGACAATGTGAGCAAAGTTCTCAATTTATTCACTACAATAGCCTGAAATGCAAATAAATAGCTTTCTCTGAATAATTTTACAAAAATAAACAATTTGTTTTCCATTTTTTAAATTTGAATTTCAAGAATTTGTCAAAATATAATAATCTGTAAAATTATAAATTAATATGAAAATAAATTGGGTTTTGAGCTAAATTTTTAATAAAATTGCAAAATATTAAATTTTTTTTACAAATCTGATTACCAGCTTCAAAAGTTTCAATACCATGAAAAAAATTAACAGTGCACTCATCTCGGTTTATTCAAAAGAGGGAATTGAGCCAATTATTAGGAAACTAAACGAATTAAATGTAAAATTATATTCAACCGGTGGAACTTATGATTTTATTAAAACCCTTGGCATTGATACAGTGGCAGTAGAAACTCTGACTTATTATCCATCTATACTGGGTGGCAGGGTTAAAACACTTCACCCTAAAATATTTGGGGGCATATTAGGACGACGAAATGTAGATACTGATATACAAGAATTATATGAATATGGAATCCCTGAAATTGACCTAGTTATTGTTGATTTATATCCTTTTGAAAAAACTGCAGCTTCTTCAACAGAAGAGTCGGAAATCATCGAAAAAATTGATATTGGTGGCATTTCGCTCATCCGTGCAGCAGCTAAAAACTTTAACGATGTGGTCATCATTCCATCAGCAGATCAATATAATGATTTATTGTCGTTGCTGACAGAAAAACAAGGAAATACCGAACTGGCTGACCGGAAATTATTAGCCTGTAAAGCTTTTAACATTTCCTCTCATTACGATTTGCAAATATTTAATTATTTCAACAAAGAAGCTGAAATACCTGTATTTAAGCAAAGCATATTACAATCCAATGCAATGCGGTATGGCGAAAATCCACATCAACAAGCTTTCTTTTATGGCAATATATCTGATTATTTCAATCAGTTGCACGGTAAAGATATTTCATATAACAATATGCTAGATATAGATGCAGCCATTGCATTGATTAGTGATTTTGAGGCAACTACTTTTGCGATTATCAAACACAACAATGCTTGTGGACTGGCGAGCCGGGAAAAGTTGATTGATGCATGGAAAGCAGCCCTTGCTGCTGATCCTGTTTCTGCATTTGGTGGAGTGTTGGTTTGCAACCGAAAAGTGGATGAAGAAACCGCTCTGGAAATCAATAAATTGTTCTTTGAAATAATAATTGCACCTGATTTTGAAAATAATGCCTTAGAAATACTAAAATCTAAGAAAAATAGAATAATTTTGCAAAAGAAAGATTTTGTATTGAACGACAAGCAATTCAAAACGGTATTAAATGGAGTTATAGCTCAAAAAAGAGATACTTTAGTTGAAAAACCTGAGGATTTAAAACCTGTAACTCACATATTGCCTACAGAAAAGCAAATAACAGATATGATATTTGCCAATATACTTGTAAAACATACAAAATCAAATGCGATCGTTTTAGTAAAAGACAATCAATTGCTGGCAAGCGGAGTAGGACAAACTTCAAGGGTGGATGCATTGAAGCAGTCAATTGCCAAGGCAAAGAGTTTTGGGTTTGAGCTGGAAGGAGCTGTAATGGCTTCCGATGCCTTTTTCCCTTTTGCCGATTCAGTTGAAATTGCACACAATGAAGGTATAAAAGCTGTTATTCAACCCGGAGGATCTGTAAAAGATCAGGAGAGTATCGATTTTTGCAACCAACACCAACTGGCAATGGTTTTTACAGGAAACAGGCATTTCAAACATTGATAAATATATTATTGTAACTAATTTTCTGATTTTACGTTAGATAAATCATTTTAATCAGAAATATAATAAAAAAGAATATGGGACTTTTTTCTTTTTTAACAAAAGAAATAGCAATTGACTTAGGTACAGCCAACACTATTATTATTCATAACGACAAAGTAGTTGTGGATGAACCTTCAATTGTAGCAATCGACCGTACAACCGGAAAAATTATTGCTGTGGGAAAAAAAGCCATGCTTATGCATGGTAAAACACATGAAAATATCAAAACCATACGTCCATTAAGAGATGGAGTTATTGCTGATTTTCAATCAGCAGAATACATGATACGGGAAATGATAAAAATGATAAGCCCTAAAAAGCCCTTATTTCCTCCCGCATTGAAAATGGTAATTTGTATTCCCTCCGGTATTACCGAAGTGGAAGAAAGAGCCGTAAGAGATTCTGCCGAACAAGCCGGTGCCAAGGAAGTAAAATTAATTCATGAACCGATGGCTGCTGCAATCGGCATCGGAATTGACGTACTAGAACCCAATGGCAATATGGTTATTGATATCGGAGGTGGTACCAGCGAAATTGCCGTTATTGCCTTAGGTGGGATTGTTTGTAATAAATCCATCCGTATTGCCGGTGATGATTTCAACCAGGATATTGAAGAATATTTACGCAAACAACACAACGTTGTGATTGGAGAACGTACAGCTGAGAGAATTAAAATTGAAGTTGGATCAGCTATTCCTGAATTGGACAATCCACCCGAAGATTTTGCGGTTCAAGGCAGAGATATGCTTACAGGAACTCCCCGTGAAGTTTATGTTAATTATACCGAAATCGCTCATTGTCTTGATAAATCTATCTCTAAAATTGAAGCAGCTATTTTAAATGCACTGGAAATGACACCACCTGAATTGTGCGCTGACATTTACTGTACTGGAATCTATTTGGCAGGTGGTGGCTCAATGCTTAGAGGACTGGATAAACGAATAGCTCAAAAAACAAAACTCACTGTTCATGTAGCTGAAGATCCTTTAAGAGCTGTTGCACGTGGTACAGGCATTGCATTGAAAAACTTTGACAAATTTACATTCCTTATTAAATAAGGATTCAAAATTTCTTGACTTTTTAAAACCACCGGAGTTATTCATTATTGGGTAATTGTCACCTTATTTTCTTGATTGATCCCAATATTCCATTTAATTATGTTGTATATCAATATATTACGAGACATTTCACTTCGATTCGTATGACAAAAGAGAAATTCCCCATTTTACAACATTATTATATTTCGTAATTCGTAATTTTTATTTCGTAATTTATTATTAAATTTGCCAACAAGAATTGACTCATAATCAAAAATAAATGCGACAGCTTTTTGCGTTTCTGATAAAATATTATTTTTTTTTCTTGTTTATGCTACTTGAAATACTGGCATTTATTATGATTGCCAATAACAGTAATTATCAGGGAGCTCGTATTCTGAATACCGCCAATCAGCTTACAGGAGGTGTTTACCAATCCTATAACGATGTTTTCGACTACCTTTACCTCAAACAAAGCAACCGATTACTAGCCGAAGAAAATGCAAAACTTCGTGAAAAGATCGAAAATGCTTATGTTAAATTTACCACCCAAGAGTTTAAGATACACGATACCTTATACAAACAACAATTCAGTTACATAGATGCCAAGGTAATCAGCAATTCAACAGGGAAAAGAAATAACTACCTGATGCTGAACAAAGGTTATAACCAGGGAATCAGAAACAACATGGCTGTGGTAACTACAACAGGTATTGTTGGAATCGTGAGTGGCGTATCCGGAAATTTCAGTTCGGTAATGTCGTTGCTGCATGCAGAAACAAAAATAAGTGCAAAACTAAAAAAATCCAATGCAACAGGATCCGTTACCTGGGATGGAGGAAGTTACAAGAAAGGAACACTTACCGATATACCTTCGCATATTCGTTTAATAACAGGAGATTCAGTAATTACAAGCGGGTTTTCTCTTGATTTCCCCGAAGGGATTATGATTGGAACCATTGCAACTTACAGTATGAATCCAGGAGATAATTTTTACAAAATCAAAATCAATTATGCTACGGATTTCAACAAACTGGATTATGTATATGTAGTTAAAAACATGTTCAAAGACGAACAGTTGAAACTTAAAGAATCTCAACATGAATAATCTCTTTTTCAGAAATATCATCCGTTTCTTTTTGTTGATACTTTTGCAGGTGTTAGTCTTTAATAATTTGCATATACAAGGCTATATCAATCCATATATTTACATCTTATTTATTTTACTCATCCCTTTCGAAACACCTCAATGGTTATTATTGATTTCGGCATTTTTATTAGGGTTTGGTGTAGATTTATTTTCGGATACGATGGGAATGCATGCAGCAGCTTCTGTATTTATGGCTTTTTGCCGTCCCGGAATCCTTAGAATGGTGTATTCATCCAAAGACTATGAAGTTGGAATAACACCCGGCATCAGTGATTTAGGCTTCGAATGGTTTTTGAAATATGCTATTATACTTGTTTTCCTTCATCATCTTGTATTTTTTTATCTTGAAGTTTTTACTTTTAACGAATTTTTTTATACTTTTGGAAGAGTAATTTTGAGTACCATCACTACTGTACTTTTTATTATTCTCAGTCAATATCTATTTTATATTAAGAAATAATCATCAACAGTTTATTTTCAATATTTATACATCAACAGATTAAAAAATGAAAACAAAATCAATTCTTCCAATAATGGTAATGATAGTGCTATCCGTTACCATCGGATGTAAAAACAAAACCAACGTTAATATGGAACAACAACTTGCGGATTTTATTAAACAACATGATTCTTTAACCGTTAACCTCAGCAAAGAAGTCAACCTTGCATACTGGGATGCCGCAATTACCGGGAAAGATGAAGATTATGCAAAAGTTGAAGCCTTATCGGTAAAACTCACCAATGTTTATGCAAATCCAGCTTCATTTGCCACATTAAAAACAATCAAAGCATCAGATCAAATCAAAGACAAATTGCTGAACAGGCAATTAACCGTCCTTTATAATGCCTATTTGAGTGCAGCAGTGGATACCGCTAAATTAAATGCAGTCATCAAGCTACAAACTGAAATAGAAAAGAAATTTTCCAATTTCAGAGCGGAAATCAAAGGTAAAAAACTTTCGGATAATCAAATTGAAGAAGTGCTCAAAACTTCGGTTAATTCAAATGAACTGAAAGACACCTGGACAACTCAGAAAAAAATAGGAAGTCTGGTTAATGAAGATATTATTAAGTTAGTTAAAATGCGGAATGAAATTGCTAAAGAGCTTGGGTTTGATAATTATCATACCATGAGTTTACAACTGAGCGAACAAGACCCAAAGGAGATTGAATCATTATTTGATGAGTTGGATGGCTTAACAAAAGAAACTTTTGCTGAATTAAAAAGTGAAATGGATGATTATTTTGCAAAACGATACAAAATAAGCAAAGCAGAACTGATGCCTTGGCATTATCAGAACCGTTTTTTCCAGGAAGCACCCAAATTGTATGCAGTAGATCTGGATAAATATTATGCAAAAGCTAATTTAGAACAACTTACAGCTGATTATTTCAAAGGTATAGGGTTACCGATGGATGATATTCTTAAAAACAGTGATTTGTATGAGAAACCAGGCAAAAACCAACATGCATTTTGTACAGATATTGACAATGAGGGCGATGTAAGGGTATTATGCAATATTCAGCCTAATCAACAATGGATGGGAACGATGTTGCATGAATTTGGACATGGTGTTTATGATAAATTTATCGATCGCAGCCTGCCCTATTCTTTGCGTGAACCGGCTCATACTTTCACAACCGAATCCATTGCTATGTTTTTTGGGAGATTATCCAGCAATCCTGAATGGATCAAAGCCATGGTTGGTATCAGTGATATAGAAAAAGCAAAAATTGCAGAGGATTGTTTCCGTACATTGCGTCTCGAACAAATGGTTTTCAGCCGTTGGGCTCAGGTAATGTACCGTTTCGAAAAAAGCATGTATGCAGATCCTGATCAGGATTTAAATCAGCTTTGGTGGAATCTGGCCGAAAAATACCAGATGATTAAAAAACCTGCCGGCAGAAATGCTCCTGATTGGGCTACTAAAATCCACATCGCTACTTTTCCTTGCTACTATCATAACTATTTAATGGGCGAACTGCTTGCTTCGCAATTTAGTTATTATATTACAGAAAAGGTTTTAAAACAATCTGATTTGAAAACACAGAGTTTTATTGGCAATCCTGAAATCGGCAACTATTTTAAAGAAAAAGTATTTAAACCAGGCAAAACAATGTATTGGAACGATATGATAGAACAAGCTACCGGTGAAAAACTGACAGCAAAATATTATGCTAAACAGTTTGTTACCAAATAAAATAATAATTTCTTCTAAAATAAATAGCCGGAATAAACTTAATATTCCGGCTTTTTTTATAATAAATTTGTTTTAGTATGAAAAAAAATGTATGTTTGTAGAAAGAAATTATTAAAATGGCTCCAATAACAGACCAAGAAAGAAAAAGAACTTTCAATATCATAGCCCTCAATTCCACAGCTGTTTATGTGCTTGCTTTTTTGTTTGTATATTTTATCTATCAGTTTATCACTGCATTTATTGCTGGTCAATACTTTATCAGGGTTATCTTATTATACAATGAAATTAAATTTCTAACTCCTGACAACTCAAAATTTTGGTATTCCGATTCTGCTTTAACCGTTTTTGCAGCAGGTCCATTAATTTCGGCATTTTTGGCATTCGTATTTATTATGTTATACCGACGGTTTACCAATACCGACAGTATATTAAAACTATTTTTCCTGTGGGGTGCATTGCATTTTATCAACCGGGTATTTAGTTCATTTGCTATCGGAACAATTTTCTTATTATATGGTTCTAATCTGATTGCCGACTGGTTATATCTTGGAATGGAAATTAAAATTTTAATGGTCGTTTTTGCCATTTTAATATTACTGATAATCGGAAATTTTTCTGTATTTCCTATCCTTACTTCAGCCAATTCCTTTTCACTGATTAATAAAAAAAACAGAGCAGGATTTATCAAAAACCAGATTTTTATACCCTGGATTGTAGGAAGCCTGATTTTATTTGTATTGTATCTTCCAAAATTCCCATTGCACGAAATACTTATCAATGTATCTATGCTTATTATGTTGATTCCAGTTTACCTGAAGTTCGATAAAATTATGATTCCAAATGTGGAAGAAGATGAACCTTACAGAGACCGACTTTCATGGATTTTTATTTTATTTTTTATAGCAGTTTTAGCAGCTTTCCGGATTGTTTTCGGGAAAGGCATACATTTTGGAACAGAAACAGAAAACTCTACGGGTGTTTTTGTAATTATGACCATTGTTGCCTTTATATTGATAACGCTAATCATATTGGGAATAAGAAAGATAAGGGAAAGACGTAAAGAGGTATACAATATGATAACAAAAAGCCTTGCTGAAGATAAAGGGTAAAGGGAAAAAGCAAAATGGTCGGAAGTCGGAAAAATGAATTATTGTTTGCTTTTTGTCATCTTGAACTCGCTTATTGAGATATAAAAATCTCATCCTAAGGAAAAAGGAAAAAAATTATTTGTATTGAGCATAAACGATGAATAGAAGAATCACTTATGACTGTTCACAGAAAATTATCCTCTATCCACTATTTAAATTATTATAGTATTTATTTAACAAAAATTGTTTTTTTGACAGTTTCACCCGGTTTCAAACGTATGGAGGCTTCACCTATCAGCAATATATAAGCTGGAGGTGTAACGGTAGTATCTGTAATGATACTGTCTTTGGCTTCCACATTTACAATTGCTTCTAGTGCAAATGTATGTTCGTATATCCCGGATGCATTTGCATTACCGCGAATATCGATATCATTTTGATGAATATGAATCTTTGCATAAGGAACAACAACAGTTGTATCACTAAAATTCTTAACAAGTATTTCCATTTTACAATCGGTTTCATCCTTACAGGAAGTATTGCCAAATATCAATACAATCGAGAAAATGGGTATAAAAAGTAAATAATTTAATTTTTTTTTCATCTTTTAACTGATATTTTATTAATATTGCGTAGAAATTTAATTTTCAACAAACTTACATATTTTTTTATTAATATACCGTAAAATCATGAAAAAAATAATTTTAACTTTTCTAGTAACGACTGTATTCTTTGTTCAAACAGGAAAACAGGTTCAAGCTCAAACCCAGCAACAAACTGCAACAACAAAAGTAATTATTCATACCGGATATGGTGATATTATCCTAAAATTATACAATGAAACACCATTACACAGAGATAATTTCATAAAACTTATTAAAGAAAAACAGTTGGATTCCACTTTGTTTCACAGAGTAATTAAAGCATTTATGATACAAGGAGGTGACCCCTCTTCCAAACAAGCAACAAAAGGTTCATTACTGGGAAATGGCGGACCTGGATATACCATCCCTGCTGAGTTTAAGAAAACACTGTATCACAAAAAAGGAGCTCTGGCTGCTGCCCGCGAAAGCGATCTGGTAAATCCTGTCAAGGCTTCATCCGGTTCACAATTTTATATTGTACAAGGGAAAATATGGACGGTACAGGAATTGGATTTATTTGCCAAACGGTTATCGAAAACTTTTAGCCCGGAACAGGTTAAAACATATACTACCATTGGAGGGACGCCACATCTGGACGATAATTATACAGTTTTCGGAGAAATCATAAGTGGTTTTGACGTGCTCGATAAAATTGCTGCCGTACCCTGTGATAATAACAACCGTCCATTGATTGACATCCCAATGACTGTAACATTAAAATAAAAAGCATCCTCCATACCTTTCTGAAAGGAGGCTTTTGCTTGATTGAAAGTTGTAGATTGCTATTTGCCTAAATCTAATGATCGTTATCAATGATATTTTAATTTTTGATAAACGATACCCAACTGCAAATATATAACGACAAAAGTGTTTTTATGTCTTGATTCGCATAATTAATTAAGAATAATCAGTAATTTTGCATTTACAATAAAACTTAATACCCAACCACCGTGAAGGAGAAAATTGCTGTTTTAAACGCTGAAATACTTGCTTTTGTTCCCGAAAACCAAGAGCAACTGGAACAATTCCGTATACAATTACTAGGTAAAAAAGGCCGCATACAGGATTTGTTTGCCGACTTTAAAAATGTAGCACCTGAATTGCGCAAAGAAACCGGTGTTATGCTCAATGACCTGAAAAACAATGCACAACAAAAACTGGATACTTACAAAGACAGTTTTCAGTCGTCTACAGAAACAAAAGCAGCCATTGACCTCAGCATGCCGGCTAACTCCATGGAATTGGGAGCACGTCATCCCCTATCAGTGATGCGCAACGAAATAATCAGCATCTTTGCCCGAATCGGTTTTGTGGTGAACGAGGGTCCGGAAATTGAAGACGATTGGCATAATTTCTCTGCTTTAAACTTTCCACCCGAGCATCCAGCCCGCGATATGCAGGATACCTTTTTCATTGAAAAATCTGCAGAAAATGGGGATATTGCCTTGCGTACCCATACTTCATCGGTACAGGTGAGAATGATGGAAAACAACAAACCACCTATAAGGGCCATCTTTCCTGGCAGAGTTTTCAGGAATGAAGCCATTTCGGCAAGAGCACATTGCATCTTTCATCAGGTGGAAGGACTTTATATTGATAAAAATGTATCATTTGCAGATTTAAAACAGACTTTGTTGTATTTTGCCAAAGAAATGTTTGGCGAAAAAACAAACATCCGCTTACGTCCTTCTTATTTCCCATTCACAGAACCTTCTGCCGAAATGGATATTTCCTGCAGTATTTGTGGAGGTAAAGGTTGCAATATATGCAAATACACAGGTTGGGTTGAAATACTTGGTTGTGGAATGGTAGATCCCAATGTTCTGGATAACTGTGGCATCGACAGCAAGGTATATACCGGTTTTGCCTTTGGGATGGGCATAGAGCGCATTACCATGTTGCGTTATGGTATCAAGGATTTACGTCTTTTCTTTGAAAATGATGTCAGGTTTTTGAAGCAGTTCGAAGGCGTTTTGTAGTGGATAGCCTGAATAATAATGACTAAGTTATTGGATTCTTGCCTCACATAAAACTTCTTTTTTCTAAAATCTCCCATCGTTATTCGTTAATCGTCATTTAGAGTGGGAGGTGATTGAGTTGTGGAAGATAGATAGATTTTTATTTAGTTGCAAGCGTTTAAAATCGGTTTTCCGACTATTCCCTTTTACTTTCCGTAACTGAGCAAAAGATCAGTTACCTTTTTACTCTAACCTTTATCCTCACCTTTCATAACCATAGGTTAACTTTTCTTAAGTAAATTATATTTAGGAAATTACCCATAATATGAGTACCTTTGCACCCGCATTTTATAAAAAATCATGGAAAGAAATAATAATAAACGTCCTTTTGGAAAGCCCGAAAGGAGCAGAACTTCAGAAGGTTCATCGAATCATTCAAAACCGGATTGGAAAAAAAAAACCGATTCATCTTCTGAAAGATCCTATTCGTCATTTAAACCTAAATTTGGCAGCACCGACAAACCTTATGGCAAACCTGCTTATGGCGACAGAGATAGCAAACCCAAATACGCTGATAGAAACGACAAGCCCAGATACGGCGATAAAGATTCCAAATCTTCTGACAGACCTTCGTATCAAGACCGAAACGACAAACCAAATTACGGAGATAAAAGAGAAAGTTCTTTCAAACCAAAGTTTGGTGACAGAGACAGCAAACCTTCTTATCGTGGTAAAGAAGACAGAACTGGTCATGGAGGAAGAGACAACAAATCATCTGAAAGACCTTCATACGGTGACCGCAACGACAGACCCAGCTATGGTGATAAAAGAGAAAGCTCTTTCAAACCTAAATTTGGCGACAGAGACAGTAAACCTTCCTATGGTGATAGAGGAGATAAACCCAGATATGCTGAAAGAGATTCAAAATCTTCTGACAGACCTTCGTATCAAGACAGAAACGACAAACCTGCTTACGGAGATAAAAGAGAAAGTTCTTTCAAACCAAAGTTTGGTGACAGAGACAGCAAACCTTCCTATGGCGACAGAGGAGATAAACCCAGATATACCGATAGAGATTCAAAATCTTCTGACAGACCTTCGTATCAGGACAGAAACGACAAACCTAATTATGGAGAAAAAAGAGAAAGTTCTTTCAAACCTAAATTCGGCGACAGAGACAGCAAACCTTCTTACGGAGACAGAGGAGCTCAACCAAAATACGGAGACAGAGATCAGAGATCATCTGACAGACCATCGTACAAAGACAGAGGCGACAAACCTGATTTTAAACCTAGAAGAGAAGGAGATGCCGGTGGAAGCTCTAATCCATCAAGAGATATCAAAAGAGGTTATCAGAAAGATGACCGTCCCTTTTCAGAAAAAAAGAGAAGTTACGACGACAATTCTTCCAACGAAAGATACCTGCACAAAAACAAACCCCGTCGCAGAACTTCGGAAATTGACCTGCCGGTGCGTGATCGGCCTAAACGTGCCGATGTTCTTGAATTAAAAGATTTCAAAAGCACCAACCGTCCAGACGCATTTGCAACCATTCGACTGAATAAATACATCGCCAATGCAGGTATTTGTTCACGTCGCGAAGCTGATGACCTAATCATCAGCGGAGCTGTTGCCATCAATGGTGTAATTATTACTGAATTGGGCACCAAGGTACTTCCTACCGATTCTGTACAATATGGTGGTGAAACTCTTGTAAGCGAGAAAAAAAAATACGTATTACTCAACAAACCCAAAGGTTACATCACAACGGTTGACGATCCACAAGAACGCCGTACCGTAATGGCGCTCGTTAAAGATGCCTGCAAAGAAAGATTGTATCCCGTGGGCAGACTCGACCGCAATACTTCCGGCTTGTTACTTTTTACCAACGATGGTGATATTGCTAAAAAGCTAACCCATCCCCGTTATGGCGTTACCAAACTTTACCATGTTGAACTGGACCGCGCACTTTCAAAATCTGATATGGATAAACTCTGGGATGGCGTTGAACTGGAAGATGGTATCGTAAAAGTGGACGACGTTGCTTATATCGACGAAAATCAAAACAAAAGAGAAATCGGCATTGAAATTCATACCGGCAAAAACCGCGTTATCCGACGTATATTCGAAACCCTGGGTTATGAAGTAGTAAAACTTGATAGAACCATGTTTGCTGGCTTGACAAAAAAAGATATACCACGCGGAATGTGGCGCTTTTTGAGCGAAAAAGAAGTTTCTTTTTTGAAAATGCTTCAGTAAAAAGTTAGTTATTGGTTATTAGGTTACTGAAAAGTAACTGATAATTGATAATACAGCTCTTTGAAACGTTAAATTTAAAAATTACAATAAAAACAGGCTGATTGAGTTATTTAAACATAAGTACTCATCAGCCTGTTTTAAATTTACAAAACTGATTTTTTCTTCCAAAACTGAAAAAAAATAAATGATGAAATTTTGTAAATTTCTACCTTCTAAATTTTAATCGTTTAACTTTAAGTACGCAACGTACTTCAATCATACAATATGACATCAACCAGCCAACCAAAAAATACGAGAAAATTAATTATCAGAATACTTCTGGGTGTTCTAATTTTTTTATTTCTGGCAACAGCTAGTGGGTTTTTATATTTTTATTATCATCAGGATTCCATTAAACAATTCTTTGTAGTTGAAATCAACAAATCACTTCAAACCGAAATTTCGGTGGAAGATATTGAATTCTCGATATTCGACAAATTCCCCAATGCTTCAATTCGATTTACCAATGTAGTGGCTAGGGATGCAATTAAAGATTCAGAGAAAGATACATTATTGGTGGCTAAAAGTATTTTTCTGGAATTCAACTTGATGGATTTGTATTACAAACAATACCGTGTTAAAAATATTGAACTCAACGATGCAGTAATCAAACTGAGGATTGATAAAGAAGGTAACGATAATTTTCATTTTTGGAAAACAACCGTAAAAGAAACTGCCGGTAATTTTGACTTTAGTCTCAAAAATATCAGGTTTAAAAATGTACAAATCAGTTATATCAACAAAGCCAGCTTTCAATATTACGACATTCTCATTGAAGATGCCCTGGCAAAAGGAGATTTCTCTAATGATATACAGGCTATTCAACTCAAAGGGAAAATGATTATACATCATTTCCAATCGGGCGATGTGGTATATTTTAGCAACGAAAAAGCTGATATTGATTTTGACGGCATTATCAATACATTTGAAGAAACTGTAGAAATTAAGAGAGGTGATATTTTGCTCAACGACTTAGGTTTTGAAATCAATGGAAAAGTAGGATATGCTGATAATAATCAAACATTAAACCTGAACATTAAAGGGAAAAATATCCAATTACACGATTTCATTAAAGAATTACCCGCCGAACATCAGTTAACTTTCAACAACTATCAAAGCAAAGGTATATTTGATTTCCGTATGGAAATAAAGGGAAAATATGGAGGCAAGCATCTTCCGATGGTAACTGCCAATTTTAATCTTCGCAACGGGGAGATTTTTCATACAAAAACCAAAGCCCGTCATACAAATGTAATGATTAAAGGCATGTTTACAAATGGTAAAGACGGCAAAGCCGAAAACAGCAAACTTGACATCCAACAGTGCTCATTCAATCTGAAAAACGGGAATATGAGTGCACGCTTTACCATTCAAAATTTCAAAAATCCGATTATCCACTGCATTGCTACTGCAAATATCAACTTGCAGGATTTACAGGAATTTATAAAGAATGAAAATATTATGACTATGCAGGGTCAATTGGTTATTGATTTTAATTTCAATGGAAAAATTAACAAAAATGCATTGAAAGTTACAGATTTTATCAATAGCCAGACTTCGGGAAAAGCAATAGTAAGCAATGTCCAACTACGACTGAAAAACGATGCCCGACAATATAAAAATATCAACGGTGTATTTACATTTACAAATAACGATATTGAAATCAATTCTTTAACCGGAAACATTTCAGGTAGTGACCTCAGCTTAAAAGGTGTCTTTCGGAATGTGATTCCTTTTATCTTTCTCGAAAATCAAAAAATTGCCATCAATGCAGATTTGTATTCAAAAAATATAGACCTGGACGAAATAATTGGTACTAAACACAATACAGCAGGAGCCAATGAATTTCGCTTAAGCGATTTTTACAATTTCAATCTATCACTGATTGTGAACAAGATCAAGTATAAAAAATTCAGTGCCAAAGAATTACAAGGCAAACTCAGTTACAATAATCATGTTTTCAAAGGAGAACAACTCAGGATGGAAAGCATGGATGGTTATTTAAATGGTTCATTGATGATTGATGGTACCCAACCCAAAAAATTTCTGATCAGCTGTGATGTAAATACAACCAAAGTAAACGGACAGCAGTTGTTTTATGTATTTGATAATTTTGGACAAAATAATCTGAAATCTGATAATATCAGAGGAAGTATTACAGCCAATGTACAATTTGTCGCTTATTTCAATTCCTATTTAGAGGTAGATTCAAAGAGTATCTGGTCGAAAATAAATCTGAAGATTGAAAACGGGAAACTGCTCAACTATCAGCCTTTATTGAAATTATCGAGATTTATCAATGTAGATGATTTAAAAGAAGTAAGTTTTAAAACCATACAGAATCAACTTGTCATCAACAACGAAACCATTTACATTCCATTAATGGATATACAATCGAATGCAATCAACCTGGATATATCGGGAGAACATACCTTTAACAATATCATTAACTACCGTATCAGTATTTTATTATCGGAGTTGAATTCTAAAAAACGAAAGATTCGTAAACTTCAAAAACAGGAATCTTTAAAAGAGTTCGGTTATGAAGAAGATGATGGATTAGGAAGAACCAAACTTTTTCTGAAAGCTACTGGGAGCATCGATAACCCCATTTTCAGTTACGATAGCAAGAGTTTGAAAGAAAAACTGATCCTTGATATTAAAAATGAAAAACGCAATCTGAATGTCATACTTAAAGAGGAATTCAAATGGATGCAAAAGGATTCTTCTGACATTATCCAACAAGAAAATTTCAAGATACAGGAAAAAGGAAAATATATTATAGACTGGGAAGAAACCAAAGAAAAATCAAAGAAAAAAACAGTTTCCGATTCACTTCCTGTTTCTAAAGTAAAGATTCAGTGGGAAGAGTAGCAATTGGTGATTGAGCGATTGAGCGATTCTAAGTAACTGCTCAGTCCCAACTACAACTTTCATAAGAAGTAAGATTATTGCCCGCCATTCACTTCACCGTTCACTCTTCACTAATCACAAATCACTCAGGAAGGGCATCAAAATATGTTTCATGCGTTAGTTTTTTTAGTTTTTTGATATTTAATTTCCCCTTATGCTTTACTTTTCGTTTTCTTTCACTAAATTTGCATCAGTAAAAAATAAATTGCCTTAGTTTTTCTACCTAACGGCTGGTAGGTTCGCGGCAAAGAAGATTGATACTTTCATTAATAAAATCAGAAAAGAATAATGAGTTATAATTGGTATGCGTTATATACTTTTCCAAGATTTGAGAAGAAGGTTTATACAAGGCTAGTAGATAGAAAAATAGAAGCCTATTTACCGTTGCAAAAAAAACTTCGTAAATGGAAAGACCGGAAAAAATGGGTAGAAGAACCTTTAATTCGGTCTTATATTTTTGTAAAAGTTAGTGAATCAGAATACTATAATGCATTAAATGTCGAAGGAGCTGTTAAATATATTAGTTTCTCTGGAAAAGCAGCCACTATACCTGAATGGCAAATTATCGCCATGCAGAAACTGTTAAATACCGAGCACGATGTTACCATCAGTACTAAAATATTTAAACCGGGTACTGTGATTCGAATTGCATCTGGTGTTCTTGCTGGTTTTGAGGGAGAACTGATATCTTACATGGGCAAAAAAAGAGTCTTAATCCGTATCAGCCAGATCGGTCAGTCGTTGATAGTCACGTTGCCTTTGAGTGACCTGGATATGATTAATGGTTAATGGTTATTAGGTAAAAAAAAATTAGCGATATTGTGATTTGAAAAATGCAACTATTCACTGTTCACTATTCACTATTCACAAATTAACTGTTCACTGATAAAAATTACTTACGTAAAAAAAAATAAAAGATGGAATCACATAAAATTTGCATGATTGGTTTAGGTTACGTTGGATTGCCTTTAGCCGTTGAATTTGCCAAACATTTTCCGGTAACAGGATTTGATATCCGGCAATCTCGCATAGATGATCTGAATCTGGGACATGACAGCACGCTGGAAGTAGATGATGAAAACCTTCAGTCAGTTCTATCTCAAAAAAAACCATCTTCTAAGGGACTTTACCTTTCAAGCAAAACAGAAGATATCCGAAACTGTAATGTATATATAGTAACAGTTCCAACGCCTGTGGATAAAAACAATCGGCCTGATCTTACACCTCTGATAAAAGCAAGTGAAACCATTGGGAAAGTAATCAGCAAAGGAGATATTGTTATTTATGAATCAACGGTATATCCGGGTTGTACCGAAGAAGATTGTTTGCCAGTGATTGAGAAAACCTCCGGATTGAAACTCAATGTTGACTTTTACGCGGGTTATTCACCCGAACGTATCAATCCGGGCGACAAAGAACATACGGTAACTACCATTCATAAAGTAACTTCTGGTTCTACACCCGAAATAGCAGAAGTGGTGGATCAGTTATACAAAACGGTTATCAAGGCAGGAACGCACAAAGCTCCTTCTATCCGTGTTGCAGAAACTGCAAAAGTAATAGAAAACTCACAGCGGGATATTAATATCGCTTTTGTTAACGAACTGGCGCATATCTGTGCCCACATGAACCTTGATACAAAAGCTGTACTGGATGCAGCCGGTACGAAATGGAATTTTTTAAAATTCTCACCCGGCCTGGTAGGCGGACATTGCATTGGTGTTGATCCTTACTATATCGCTCAAAAAGCTCAGGAAATGGGTTATCATCCCGAAATTATCCTTGCCGGCCGTCGTATGAACGATGGAATGGGAGCCTGGATTGCATCACAGATTGTGAAATTAATGATCAAAAAAGACATCCCCATCAACAAATCAAAAGTATTGATTTTGGGCATCACTTTCAAAGAAAACTGTCCCGATGTTCGCAACACTAAAGTAGTAGATGTTGTGAACGAATTGCGACAGTTTGGTTGCTCTGTTGATATTTACGATGACTGGGCCAATGCAGTGGAAGTTCAACACGAATACAACGAAACATTAATCAAAAAGTTTAACATCGAAGATTATAACACTATTGTGCTGGCTGTAGCTCACAATGATTTTAAAACCATTGATTTTACAAAACGCTCAAAAATGAGTGTTTTATACGATATCAAATCGCTATTACCGCTTGATATTGTGGACGGAAGACTTTAGTTGGGAAGTCCGAAGTCGGAAGTAAATTATAGCTCGGGACTGAGCAAAAGCTCAGTTTACTTTCCAGTTTGCCTTTTACTTTTTCACTTCGGTCTTCGGTATTCCGACTTCTGACTCATTCTTTTTCCCTTTCTAAAAATCGTAATAAAAGTTATGTAAGCTTGTCCGGAGACCGATATAGAAATAAGTGGAATGGAATTTTGCAACATCAGTTTGTTCGAGTCTGTCGCTCACACCTATGCTTACATTCAGATTGGTTTTCGGGTTGATGAGATAAGATATTCTGAGGTCGTTGTAAAGAACAGTTGTACGAATGCCTTGTCCTACAAAATTATTATACTCCTTAGGATGATCCTCGTAGGATCTGAAGGGATCTTTCCCGAAATTGACACCTACACTATCAGCGCCATAAACAATGTAATTTAGTTTGTATTCAGCAAAGAATCGTTTATAGTTGTATTTAACGATGGAAACCGATTCCCAAAAGTTAGCACCTACAGGATGAGCCAATGCCTGATTATAATGTCCATAGTTTTGCAGCGATGAGCGGCTGGAATAAGTATAAGGCCTCACAAAGTTGAATTCGCTTTGTACATACAACGAACGGACAGCAAATAAATCAAAAGCTTTGGCACCCAATTGAAAAGCCTGTTTGTTGCCCCACCATCCGTTTCCTGCTTGCACTTCACTCAACTTAAATTCATCCAGCATTAACTGTCCGTAAATTAAATACCGATCTGCCAATTTATAGGAAATATTTAAGCCCAGTATAGCATTATCGGGAGATCCGAGAGAGAATTCAACAGGGCGGTAGAAAATAACCGGATTCAGGTAATTGATGTCAAAACCTCTAAAACCTGCACTATCCTGAGCTTTCCAAATAATAGATTCAAAAAGTCCGATATTTAACCGTTTGTTTACTGCATAACTCAGATAATGAAATGTCCCGTATTTTTTACGAAAACCTAAATCATAAGAATGGGAAGCTTTCAGATCTTGAAACTCAGCGTACAGATTGGTATACTTGAATCGCCAAATATTGGTTGTTATTTTTAAATATGGATAATTAAAGGCATTGTCCGACAATAATAAAGAACGATATCCATCCCCGATAAAATTTTTGCCATGTCCGAACTGAATATTAAAATACCTGGAAGGGGTATAAGATATGTATCCGCTTGCCCAGGCATAATCATATCCGCTTTTGCCAAAACTTCTCACCATGCCTTGTCCGGGGACTACATTTGTGCTGCTTATGCTATTGTTGAGATAATCAATAAAAGTAGCCTGATTCTCATAAAAAGTAGAGGAGAATGAAAAATCTTTCCCTATGCTTCCTTCTATCAAAAATCCTCTGGTATTAACATATTTTGCATCCTGATGCCCGTTTACATCTTTCCCGAATTCAAAATTAAAAACTGGGTCGATGTTTGCCTTGAAGCCATCTTTATTAATTGTAATAAAGTGTTTATTAAATAATCTATCCCAAAGAAAATTGGGAATTTTTCTGCCAAAATCACGATTCATACTGTAACTATCTTGAAGCGAGTCGAAGTTGATAAGTTTATCAACTTCAGAAGCTAACCAGGGTTTTACTGCTGTATGAAAATAATGATCAGGAGCATAAACGGTTTGTTCAATCTGGCAAAAGTAAGGATTGGCAAGTGGAAAATTTAGTTGTTGGGCTTGAAGTCCTATTACAACTAAGAATGTACATAAAAAAATAATTTTTTTCAGCATCAACAGGTTTTGTTAGTTATAGAGCGAGATTTTCAATACTATCTTTTGCGATTGTATCAGATTTCTTATTTCGTTTACGGATTAAATAAAAAGGGATGTAAGATAAAATCAGACTTAGAACAAAAATAACCAACATTAGATTGATAATGCCAATATTTTGCAATAAAAAAGCCAATACAATAAAAACAATATTGACAAAAACAAGTATCATCATTGCTTGTGCGTGCGAAAATCCCAAATCCAGTAATTTGTGGTGCATATGGGTTCTATCGGCTTTAAACGGGGATTGTTTGCGGGCAATACGGATCACAAAAACCCTGACAGTATCAAATAGAGGGATGATTAAAATTGAAAAAGACACTGCCGGAGATGCTGAAATATGATAAAACCCTTTTATTTCCAGGTTGCTTTGATTAAACTGAATAGCAAATACAGCAATTAAAAATCCCAATATAAGAGACCCCGTATCACCCATAAAAATCTTATTTTTTTGGCTGAAAAGATTAAACCATAAAAATCCGACCAATGACCCGGCTAAAGCAGCCGTTAAAAAAGCAAATTCAAATTGTTCCGTATTATAAAACCAAAATCCAAATGTAAATGAACATAAGATTCCAATACCAGCTGCCAGCCCATCAATGCCATCAATTAAATTAAATGCATTCACAATAACGATCACTACAAAAATGGTAAGATAAAGACTCCAGTAATAATTCAAATCAGTAATTCCAAGAAATCCATGTAAACTGGATAATCGGATATTGGCAAAATCGATAATAATAATAGCTGCAACTATTTGAGACCCTAATTTACTCCATGGAGCAATTACAAATATATCGTCTTTTATGCCCACAAAAAACATCAGAAGTACACCTGCAACAATATATCTCATTTCCATTAATGTTCCAAAAGGAGGAAATAATAAAGCAGCAAAAATAAATCCTATAAAAATTGCGATTCCACCTAAGGTAGCCGTTGGTTTTTTGTGTGAAGTCCTGTCATTGGGAATATCAGTCAATCCCTTTGCGTGTGATATTTCCACAATGGGTTTGACCGATAAAAAACTTACTACAAAAGCTGCAATAAAATTAATTAATAATGTTACAAAATGGGTTACAAAAAATACTTTCATCCAATTATTTATCTATTGCAAAAATATAAATATAAAATTGATTTAAACAAAAAATAACAATATTTAATCGATATCTGGAACCACTACAGGGAAATTATAATCAAAATCCTGATAGTATTTATGTTCTAAAATATTCCCCAAAAAATTATTATACGCATCGGTAAATTTAAATTTATTTACATCATAATAAGGTTTTGATAGTGTTTTATTGCCTATCGCTCCCATATCGATAGAAGAGGTATTAAACTCTTCCAGTTCCTGATAAGGAACAATTTTAGTCATAGTAGGCATTTGCCCATATTCTTCCCTTAATAACAGATCCACCACTTTGTCGGCCAAAGTAGTTGTGAGCCGACGATCGTACTGGCTACATTTCCCGCTCCGGGCATAATAACCTGTAATCTGACCTCTTGCTTCAATACCTAGTTTTTTAGATATATCAGAAGCAATAACGCCACTGATACCACCAAACCTTGGATGACCATATTCATCCAATTCTGAACTTGCATACACTACATCCAGTTTACCTGTTTTATCGTCATACCATCTTACCCCTTCCGAAACCGGGATGATCAGCATTTTTTTCGGAGATCTTAAATAGGTTTCTTTCACAATTTCGAAGAAAAATTCTTTTCTTTCACTGGTCATTTCAAATTCTGGTATCAAGCCTAAATCGGCACCACCAAATAAAGCCGACCCTGTTAACCAACCTGCATCACGTCCCATCACTTCGAGCACCATAATACGGGAATGCGATTCAGCAGTTGTCTTTAGTTTACCTGTAAAATCTGCTATAGCTTTTGCTGCCGAAGGAAAACCAGGACATAAAACAGCCTCAATGTCACTCCCATTGAATTTGTGCATCGACATTGTTTTTAAATCGTTATCGATTGTTTTTGGAAACCCTATAACAGGTATTCCTTCTGTTTCGTACAAGCGTTTTGCAGCTCCGTTGGTATCATCACCTCCAATGGTAACCAACACATCAATTTTATATCTTTTAAGGTTTTTCAGAATCTGAGGCACCCTGTTTTCAGGATTTTTCTTGGATGGAAAGGGATTGGTCCGGCTCGAACGCAAAGCTGTTCCTCCATACCATCCATCATAAGGTTGGTGGGTTAAATCAATAATATCTCCATCTCCCAACAAGCCTTTCCAACCCTGACGGATCCCATATACTTTATACCCCAGCATCGAAGCTCTGTTACGTATGGATTCTATACTCGAATTGATGGCAGGTGTATCGCCACCTCCTGATAAGATTGCTAATGTTTTGCCCTTAAAAAGTTTATGCTCTGATTTCATTATTATTAGTTTTTAAATTTTGTACTGCATAAGGGCTCGAACCTCCTTCTTCAGAATCCATGCATGAATCCTGATGCTCTTCCGTTGAGCTACTGCAGTTTCAAGTATACTTTCTTTATTTTATTCTTCTGGATCTTCATCTTAAATATAACTTTTAAGATTTTTTATAACTACTCAGTAGACTAAAAATACTTAAAGCTTTTTTATCTATAAAGTGGACTTCCCTTTTGATTATTTTTATCATCTGCTTTACTTTTTACTTCTTTTATTTTTTTCCCTTTACTGTAGGTAACTTTATAAATTAAATCTCCTTTGGCATCCCAATATTGCCAAACACCATCTCTCAGTTGCAAATCATAAAATCCCTCACTTGATTTCTGTCCGTTTTGGAAATATTCTATCCATTTCCCGTTCAATCTGCCATTTAAAAAACTTTGTTCTTTGTATTTTGCACCATATTTATCGAAAAATACCCAAAAACCATCCTTTTGATTTTCATTATAAGTCCCTTGTGATAAGATGATCCCTTTTTCGCTCCATTCTGTCCATTTACCATCTATTTTTCCGTTTTTATAAGCACCTTCACTCTTTTTAATTCCGTTTTCGTACCAATAAATATCAGTACCGTTTTTTAAATCTGCTGTATAATTGGTTTCGTATTTCTTTTTCGCGTTTTGATACCAGCCTTGCCATTTTCCATCCATTTTCCCTTCTTTAAAACTGCCGATATAGTCTGTTTTCCCATCTGCATACCATTGCTCCCACTTGCCATCCTCTTTACCATCTACAAACGATCCCTCGTGAAATTTTTGTCCGCTTTCGTACCAAACCACCCAATGGCCGGTTTTCTTATTTTTATCAAAATGTCCTTCTTTCCATTTTTCACCGGTTTCGTAATAAAATACCCATAACCCTTCTTGCTGGCCTTCCACAAAATTGCCTTTACTTCCTACATTCCCATTTTTAAAATAATAAACCCAATTACTGTCCTGTAAATCGTTTTTAAGTTTACCTTCCATCTCTTTAATCCCGGTATCAAACCACCATAGACCATAACCATTCAATTGATCATTGACATAGATTCCTTCAAAACTTTTTTTAGCATTTTTATGATACGAAGTGGTTATCCCTTGTTTTAGTCCTTTACTATACAAAATTTCTTCTTGAAGCACTCCGTTTTCGTACCAAGCTTTCCATTCACCTTCAAATTTCCCATCCTTTATTTTAACCTCATTTTTTTTCTGTCCATTGGCATACCAGAATTGATTGATCCCATTCTCGATATATTCTTCACTTTGTTTTAAACCATCATCATAAAAAGCAATCCATTTCCCGGTTTTTTCACCTTTAGTATAATTTCCTTCTTTCCATAATTTACCGTTTTTATACCACCAAGTCCATTTTCCTTCGCGAAGCGAATCCTGAAGAACCCCTTCTCTTACTTTTTGCCCGTTGTCCCAAAAATCAGATTTCAAATCCTGTGTAAATCCAACAGCACTCAACGTTATAAAAATTATTATAAATAGATACCGCATTTTTTTAAAATTAAATTATTTTTTTCTTTCAATAGAAAACAAAACAAGTTGTTCCATTGCTATTTTTGCCTCACTATCGGGCATTTCCGACAATATCTGCAAAGCTTTGTCTTTATATACCAACATTTTATCTCTAGCATATTCAATTCCGCCACTACCGTTGACCTTATCGATAAGTTCTGTTACTTTTTCAGGTTTATTATGATGCTTTTTTACAATATTGATTGCGTTTCTTTTCACAGGATAAGAAGCATTGTTCAACATGTAAATTAGCGGTAATGTCATTTTTTGCTCTTTAATATCAATTCCATTAGGCTTTCCCGTTTCTCTACTTTTTTCATAATCGAACAAATCGTCTTTGATTTGGAAAGCAATGCCAACATATTCTCCGAACAGATGCATTTTTTTTATCACATCTTCATTATTAGTGGTTGATGCAGCACCACAGGCACAACAGGAAGCGATGAGTGAAGCCGTTTTTTTACGGATAATTTCAAAATAAATTTCTTCTTTGATATCGAGATGACGTGCTTTTTCAATTTGCAATAATTCACCTTCACTCATTTCTTTAACGGCATTGGAAACAATTTTCAAGAACTTAAAATCATTGTTGTCGACAGCCAGTAACAAACCTTTTGATAATAAAAAATCACCAACCAACACAGCAATTTTGTTTTTCCAAAGGGCATTGATGGAGAAGAATCCTCTGCGTTCGTTTGAATCATCCACTACATCATCATGCACCAATGTAGCGGTATGCAACAGCTCAATCAGTGAAGCTGCTCTATAAGTACTTTCATTAATCTCACCGCAAATTTGAGCAGACAAAAAAACAAACATAGGTCTGATCTGCTTACCTTTGCGCTTGATGATATAACGCGTAATTATATCTAGCAATGGGACAGAACTTTGCATTGATACTTTGAATTTTTTTTCAAATATATCAATATTTTCGCTGATGGGTTTTTTTATGTCGCTGAGTGAAATCATATATTTTATTCAAAAATCAAAATTAATGAAAATTTGTTTAGAAAAAACGTTTTATAATTTTCTTTTGTTGTTTAACGTTAAATGATGACCTTTGCATTCTAATTAAATCATGCAAACATGAGTGGATTTTTATTTAATGAAATTATTTTCGGGCCTGTAAAAAGCAGAAGATTAGGTGTTTCGCTTGGCATTAATCTGTTGCCAACCCATCAGAAAATTTGCAATTACAATTGTATTTATTGTGAATGTGGTTGGAATAAAGAAATAATTCAACAAGATGCAAAACTTCCAACCAGAGAAGAAGTGAAAATGCTATTAAAAGAAAAATTAGTACAAATGAAAAAATCTGAAGAAACTTTGGATTCCATTACATTTGCCGGAAACGGAGAGCCCAGTTTACATCCTGAATTTGAAGGTATCGTGGATGATGTAATTGAATTAAAAAATCAATATTTCCCTTCAGCAAAAACGACAGTTCTTTCCAATGCTGGATTGTTAAATGTTCCCTCTATTTTTAACGCTCTTCAAAAATTAGACAATACAATTTTAAAATTAGATGCAGGAACTAACAGAATGTATCATTTAATCAACAGAGGGTCAGAAAATATCAGCGTGAATGATATAGTTGAAAATCTCAAAAGATTTAAAGGTAAGTTGGTTGTACAGACTTTGTTTCTGAAAGGCAAATATAAAGACGAAATCATCGATAATACTTCCGATGAAGAAGTAAATGAATGGTTGAAACATATTGCTGTAATCAAGCCAGCATATGTCATGATTTATCCTTTTGCAAGAGCCACAGCTGCTGACAATTTAGAAATCATCGGGAGGGAAAAACTCGAAGAAATTGCTGCCAGAGTAAATGCAATTGGAATTGCGACAAAAGTATATGATTGATGGATTGGTTATTGGTTATTAAGTTATTATACCCACGGATTGAACGTTGAGCGAAATCGAAATGTTTACTTTAACTTTTTTACTTACTTTTTACTATAAAAGCTCCCTTTCTCATTAAAAGCGAGATAGGATTACAAAACACAACACTACTTCGGTCTTCTGACTTCGGACTTCCGACTTTTTTACTTTTAACCTTCAACAAAATGGAAACATACGATATTAAAATATTACTGGCATTTGGAAAAGCAATAGAAGGACAAAAAGATTTTTTCAAATGGCTTTTGAACAATGGTTATCCTGAACTGGCAGCATTATCCAATGCCATTAGAGGGGATGAAGAGGCATTGCAATGGCTCATCAATAACGGTTTCGTAAAATTGGCTATATTTAGTAATGCTATAGATAATGAGCCCAATGCAGTTCAATGGTTGATCAATTCAAAAAACGATTTACTGTTTCACTTCTCATTGGCATGCAGAGGCAATGAAGATGCCATAAATTGGTTCAGGAAACAAGAACTTCCTATTTTCCTTTATTTGGCACAACGCATCAATACACTATTGAAATTACAGACCAAGGAAAATACTTTCTGGTACAAAATCAAATTCTAAAATCTACTTTGAATTTAATTGATAACACAAAAAAAGCCGTCTTGCTAAAGCGAGACGGCTTTTAATTTATCTAATGCAGACTATTGTTCAATAAAATCAACTCTTCTGTTGACGGAGTAATAGTTTCCCGAGAATGGATCGTTTTTACCTTTTCCTTCAAGAGAAAGTCTGTTTTTCTCAATTCCATATTTATTCACCAAAACATTGTAAACTTGTTCTGCACGCTTGTTACTCAGGTATAAATTGTATTCAATAGAACCTGTTTGATCGCAATTTCCAGTAATTTTTAGTTTTAAATTCTTATTGTTTTTCAAATGTTCAGCTATTGCAGCAATCTTAGTATTTTCCTCTTCCTTGATATTGAATTTATTTACATCAAAAAATACAGAAAATTGCAAATAACCTGAGGTCATAGTCATGTTAATAGGATTTCTTTTTAAAGTGTCCATAATAGATTTATAAATTGACTCCCGTAAAGCGTCAACATTTACATCAGATGGAAGGGCTTTTACTTGAATTTCAAGCTCTTTAATTTTCGCATCTTGATTATCTACTCTGGTTTCCAACGCTTTTATTTTTTCTGCCATTGCTTCTCTCTCGGCTTTTACAGCTGGATCTTCAACATAATCAGGTTCGCCAAGTGTTGCTTTTTTATCTTTTGATTTAACTCGATCTCCACAATCTACAAAAGCTGATGGATTCTTCCTCAGGTTAAACTTGAAAGTCAAACCTAAAGAAGTATAGGTTAAAATATCATATTTATGCCCTTCTCTTGTGGCATCAATATCATCTGAATTCACACCTGTCCATATATTTTCCAGATTAAGTTCAAATCTTTTATCTAATCTGTATTTAAGTCCAAATCCTGTAAGCAGAATTGATTCTGTCTGCATTTTTTCTTTTACCGTCCCTTGCGAAGAATATCCACGACTATTAATAAAAGTTTCGCTGCCTAATCCTTTTTTAAGAGATCTGAAATCAATAAAACCGATACCGGCAATTCCGTATAAATTAAGCCGTCTGCAAGGATTGTCGCCATAAATTAACCTGCTGAAATTCAAAGTTAAATTAACATTGTATTCATTAAATTCACCATTAAAATAGCTGGCCTTTATTCTTCTGGTTCCTGCTAAATCTCCTCTGATTAATTGTCCTCTTAATTCAAAAGCAGAACTTAATTTTTTAGTAAGCATGAATCCGAAAGCTATTTTTCTTTCATTTTCATAATTATATACAGGATAATAATCATATTGTCTTAAGTCGCCCCAAAACAAACTGGATCCCCCGTTTACATTTATTGACCAGTTGTCAAGAATACCATTCCTGCTTGCCTCTTGACTTGATGCAAAAAAAGGTAAGCTAAGAAAAGCAATTACAAAAAAAATAGTAAGTTTCTTCATAATGTTAATTATTTAGTTGATTGATAGAATTATTTAATTATACAATACCAGTTTATCTGTTGAAAAGTGGTTGATATGTTATTGTTTGCAAATATAACTTAATTTATCATAAAAAGTTCAAATATTTTAACATTATTTCCAACAGTAAAAATACGCTTAAATTTTACTCCCCACAAATGAATATTTTACTCATATTCAGTCTATAAAAAACCACTAAAAAAAATGTATCTTGAAAAAAAGATAGCTTTAATGAGATTCAATGGGTTTAAATCCTCTCACAAAACTTAACAACAAAAGTAAAAACCCTGAAAATAATGCGATTCTTCCGATGTAATCACCATATTTTACATAAAAAGTCAATTCGGTATTGGCATGAAGTGTTTGACGGATTACGGCGGGTTGCCAGTAAGATGTTTGCTGCAAAATATCACCTCTTTGGTTGACAAAACACGAAATTCCTGTATTAGCAGATCTTGCAATATCTCTGCGGGTTTCAACTGCACGCAATGCAGCATAGCTAAAGTGTTGGCGATGTCCGGCAGTATTACCCCACCAACCATCGTTGGTAATGATAAAGATAAGTGAAGCCCCGTTTTTTACAAAATCTGCAACAAAACCACCATAAACAGATTCATAACAAATAACAGGACTCCCATTGAATCCATTTTCGGAATTAAATACTTTTCTAACCTCATCAACACCAAGACTACCCACAGTACCACCCAGATCGAGGGCTAATTTTTCAATAGGTTTGATGAATTTTTTAAATGGCATTTTTTCAACACCGGGTGTTAATCTGGATTTATGATAGCAGTCCAATTTTCCTGAATGATCCACAAACAATGCAGTGTTATAGGATTCGTAAAACCTACCCTTTTCATAAGGATATTCACGAGCCGCCAATGTGAGCGGCGCGTCCTTTGCTAACATTTGTCTGGTGGAAATACCTGCAACAACAGCTACACGGGGATATTTATTTGTAAAAGCTCTAAGCATAAACACACTCGGTGATGCATCCAACTGGTCTTCCCAGGCATATTCCTGCAATGCACTTTCTGGGAAAAGCACAAAGTTCACATTGCTGTCTGTTTTGCTTTCGGCCAGTACCAGCATGCGTTGCAGAATTTCTACTGGAGGAGTTGTATATTGTTCGGAATACGGATCTACATTCGGTTGAACTGCTACAACTTCCACAGCTTTCCCTTTTTCCTGATAGCAATGGTAAGTGATCAGTGAAAAAACCAAAGGGATTGTAAAAATTATAAAACAAGCAAAGCTGTTGAAAAAAAACTTATTTTTAAGATGAAATAAAAACCGGTCTTTGTTTTTGAAATGCAATATGATTTCAAACAATAAAATATTGATCATCAAAACCCACAAAGTTCCGCCAAAAGTGCCAGTATATTCATACCATTGTATCATCTCTGGATAAGCGGCGAAAACATTGCCAACTGTTAACCAAGGCCAGGTTAAATCCCAGTTCATGTGGAAGTATTCAAATGCTATCCAATACAATACCAGCGCCATATAGGCTTTCCCTTTTTTAAAGACTACTTTGCGTGAATAATGGTAAAAATTAAACACGATGGTCATCATAAAAGTGTTGAGCAACAATGCAAAAATAGCACCTATCACCGTAGAATTCCATATCCAGTAAGTAGTAAGTGCATTCCAGGTGAAAAAACCAACAAAAACGATGAAGAAAAAGCTAAACTTCCCGTGTTTAATTGGATCTTTTGATATAATATCTTCTATCCAAAGTATTGGAATAAACGCGAAAAAGATGAGCCAGGCAAAACCATTCAATGGCCAGGCAGCCGCCAGCAAGATACCTGAAAGTAAAGAGAGAAGAAGAAGTTTGTATTTTTGCATAAAAGTTTCTTTTTAGTTTTGTGTTTTCAACCCTGTTTCCAACCCTGATTCCAAACCTGTTTCAAGATTCCAACCCTGACAGGGTTTTTTAAATAATTAATCCTACTTTAATTATCTTCCAACCTATTTATTCTACATTAATTATTTTCCAACCCTGACAGGGTTTGGAACCCTGTCAGGGTTTCAATTATCAAACAGGTTTCGATTATCAAACAGGTTTCAATTATCAAACAGGGTTTCAATTATCAAACAGGTTTCAATTATCAAACAGGTTTCAATATCAAACAGGTTTCAATTATCAAACAGTTTCCGATTATCAAACAGGTTTCACTATCAAACAGGTTTCGATTATCAATCGGTTTACAACCTTCTTAATCCGTTATTACCTCATCCATTTTAACATCATATTCATCTACCGGCACGTGATCTATCATTTGGAAATCGAAACCTACGGCTATCTTATAAGCGTTCATTTTATTCAAAAGTTTATCATAATAGGCTTTCCCGCGTCCTAAGCGATTATTTGACTTATCAAATGCAACACCCGGTACTATCACCACATCTATCTTTGCAAAATCGTCAAAATCTTCGCCTTCGGGTTCCTGTATACCATATTTTTCGCCTGTTTTAAGGCTTTGCATTCCATTAAATTTTCTGAGAACAAGCTCATCGTTTTGTACCGAAGGGAGTATGATTTGTTTAAATGCTGCCCATTTGATCACGAAGTCATGGGTTTGCACTTCATCATTCATCGACCAGTAAAGCATTACACAACTTGCTTGTTGAAAAAATTTGTTTTGCTCAAGTTTTAAAAAAATTATTTTTGAGCGTTGCAACTTTTCTTCAAGGCTGATAGCTGTTTTGAGTTGCTTGATATCTTTACGAATTTGTTTTTTTTGTGCGTCTATCATGGGTAGTTAAATTTTTACTCCAAAATTAATGCTCAACAATATACAAGTTGAAATTTAATATCCTTATGTTGTTATATTTTCTGTAACTTCTTCTTTCTCCGTATTTTTAAAAAATCTTTTCTGAAAAATAATCAACAAAGCCACTCCAACCGAAATGGATGCATCGGCTACATTAAAAACCGGGCGAAAAAAGATGAATTCATCTCCACCCCAGAATGGAAACCATGAAGGATAATGACCTTGTAGTATCGGAAAATAGAACATATCCACCACTTTTCCATGCAGAAAAGTTCCGTAACCTCCATCAGCAGGGAGAAATTCAGCTACATTAAAATAACTTTCGTTAAAAACCAATCCATAGAAAGCGCTGTCGATGATGTTTCCTATGGCACCGGCAAATATCAATGACATACATATAATATAAAGCTTATCTGTATTTTCACGAATGAGTTTAAGCAGATACCAGCCAATGCCGGCTACTGCCACAATTCGGAAAAGGCTTAAAAGCAGTTTTCCATAACCACCCCCAAATTTCATCCCAAAAGCCATGCCTTCGTTTTCGGTAAAGTGGATAATTAAACGGTTACAACCAAAAAGATACATTTCTTCTCCGATTTGCATATTGGTTTTTATCCATATTTTGATTATTTGATCAATCAATAAAATAAGAAAGATAAGGAGGAGGGATTTTTTTAACATTTTTAGCTTTTAATAAAATTGCTTGTTTTTATAATTATGATGATGTTTGATTGTGCAAATGGCACTACTTTTTTCTCATTGAAAAAATGTTGAATTTAAATCATTAACGGGTTTTATCTTCTTCTGTTATCCGATTAAAAAAAAACAAACGAATTCATTTTTGGAACAGCCTGGCTATTTTGCACCCTAACGTCCTAAATTTTATACCACAAAAAAGTATAAGGAAGTTTAAAACTTCCTTATACTTCCCATTTAAAAAACAACAATGCTATTTTTTATACGTATTATTTTCTTTGATTTTGCAATAACTTGGCATCAATGCTCAGGGTAGCATGGGGAACAATTCTCAATCGTTCTTTTGAAATCAATTTGCCGGTTTCCCTGCAAATGCCATAGGTTTTATTTTCGATGCGGATCAAAGCGTTTTCCAATGACTGAATAAATTTGTCCTGACGTGCAGCCAACTTTGAGTTCTCTTCTTTCGACATTACTTGATAACCTTCCTCCAATACCTTGAAAGTAGGAGAAGTATCCATTATATCGTTTCCTCCACTGGTAGTAAAAGCTTCAGTGAGAATCTCCAAATCCTGACGTGCTTTATCAAGCTTTTTCAGAATGATTTCTTTGAATTCCATCAATTCTTCGTCAGAATATCTTGTCTTAGCAGCTTCCTGCTCATTTTCTTTATTTATCATAGCACTTTGTTTTTAATATCATAACTTGTTAATTACAATGAAAATCTTTATTTCATCGCTTAAATCTATTTCTACTTTATTTTCATTGTCAATTACATCTACCAACTTTAAAGATTCTGATAAAGTTTCAGAACAAATATACGAATAATTATTATTCAAAGGTAATGTAATTGCATCGTTTTTTTCAATTTCTACTGAAATTTTGTCAGTTACTTCAAAATTAAGCTCTTTGCGAAGATTTTGAATGCGGTTTACCAATTCTCTGGCAATCCCTTCTTCAATTAATTGTTCGGTTAAAGTGATATCCAGAGCTACGGTTAAAACACCCATGTTGGCTACTACCCAACCTGGAATATCTTCTGTAACAATTTCAACATCCGACAATAACAAATCAACCGTTTCGCCATCCACCTTAAATTGATACAATCCATCGGTTTCCATTTTTAAGATCGCTTGCTGATCAAAACCTGCAATTTCGCATGCTATTTGTTTCATCAGTTTGCCATATTTAGGACCCAGTGTCTTGAAATTGGCTTTGATTTTCTTTACCAATATTCCGGCTGATTCTGACAAATATTCAATTTCCTTTATATTAACTTCAGAGAGTATCAGTTTTTCAACGGCTTGTAGCTGATTTTTGAACTTATCGCTGCTAACCGGTATCATTATTTTGTTCAATGGCTGGCGTACTCTGAGACTGGTTTTTTTCCGTAACGACAATACCATAGAGGTAATTTGTTGTGCCAGTTGCATCCTTTCTTCAAGGTCTTTATCAATAAAAGCCTCGTTGGCAACAGGAAAATCCGTTAAATGGATAGACTCTGCCTTTATTTTTCCTGTTATCGCATTAAGATCAGTAAAAAGGCGATCGGTAAAGAAAGGAGCAATGGGAGCTGATAGTTGTGCAACTGTAGTTAAACATTGATACAACGTTTGATATGCCGAAATTTTGTCGGCTGTATAATCGCCTTTCCAGAAACGTCGACGGCACAAACGCACATACCAGTTGCTTAAATACTGATCTACAAAATCCTGTATAAATCTTCCGGCTTTGGTAGGTTCGTAATCTGCATAGCTTTCATCCGTATTTTTGATCAATGTATTCAATTCCGAAAGAATCCATCTATCGATTTCGGGCCGCTGTGTTATTGGGATTTCCTCTTCGCTGTAAGTAAATCCGTCAATATTAGCATACAACGCAAAAAAGTTATACGTATTGTATAATGTACCGAAAAACTTGCGTTGTACCTCCCCTATTCCTTCGATGTCAAATTTCAAATTGTCCCAGGGTTGCGAATTGGTAATCATGTACCAACGGGTAGCATCGGGACCGTATTTTTCGATGGTTTCGAAAGGATCAACCCCATTTCCGAGACGTTTCGACATTTTGTTCCCGCTTTTATCCAATACCAACCCATTGGAAACAACGGTTTTATAAGCTACAGAATCGAATAACATTACAGCAATGGCATGCAATGTAAAGAACCAGCCACGGGTTTGGTCCACTCCCTCTGCAATAAAGTCGGCAGGGAAATTTGCCCCTCCCCAACCCTCCCCTAAGGGGAGGGAGTTAGAAACAAGCAACATACTGTGTAGCTTTTTTTCAATTGCTTCTAACACATTATCAATATTTCCTATTACTTCTTCATTGGTAAACCTGATGACCTCATAACCCAGTTTTTGAAGTTGGCCTGTACGGTATAAATCAGCTTCAACTATTTCAGGTTCTTGATGATAACCACCATCAATCTCAACAATTAGTTTGCTTTTTAAACATACAAAATCAACGATAAATTCATCAATGATATGCTGACGGCGAAACTTGTAACCAGCCAATTTTTTATCTTTCAGACAGTTCCAAATAATTGACTCAGTTTCTGTCTGATTATTTTTATGTTGCTGTTGTAGTTCTTTAAGTAAACTATAGGAGAATTTGTTTGATGTCTGGTAGTTGGGTTTTTCTCCCTTCCCTTTGGGAAGGGTCGGGGATAGGCTGAATGGGTAATGGTCTTGTGCATAAGGCATTGCTCCGGAATCGAACCATACATCTATTAAATCGAGTTCGCGGGTCATCTTTAATCCTTTGGAGGATACCAGAAATATATTGTCCACAAACGGACGGTGCAAATCAAAAGTATTGTAATCCATCGAAGCATAAGGATTTGTTTCCATAAATCCCGCTAAAATAGACTTTTCAATTTCCTGATTCAGTTCTTCGATGGAACCAATACATATTTCTTCGCTGCGGTCTTCGGTAACCCAAATTGGCAGTGGTGTTCCCCAATAGCGTGAACGGGAAAGGTTCCAATCTACCAGGTTTTCCAACCAGTTACCAAAACGTCCGGTTCCTGTAGACTCTGGTTTCCAGTTGATGGTTTTATTGAGCTCTATCATTCTGTCCTTTACGGCTGTCGTGCGAATAAACCAGGAATCCAAAGGATAGTAAAGGATTGGTTTATCGGTTCTCCAGCAATGAGGATAGGAATGTTCGTATTTTTCAGTTTTAAAAGCCTTGTTTTCTTTTTTCAATTTAACGATGATTTCCACATCCACACTTTCGTCGGTTTTGGCATCAAAATCGGGTTTGTATTCCGATTTCACATATTTTCCGGCAAACTCGCCCATTTCTTCAGTAAACTTTCCTTGTTTATTTACCAAAGTTAAAGAACCGATTCCGTTTTGTTTGGCAACCCTGAAATCGTCGGCACCAAAGCTGGGTGCAATGTGTACAATACCGGTTCCATCTTCGGTGGTTACAAAATCACCTGTAATTACACGGAAAGCATCACCATCGTCGGGTTGTGCATAAGGCAATAATTGTTCGTAAGTAATGCCCTTCAATTGAGCACCTTTGTATTCAGACAATACTTCAAAAGGAATATTTTTGTCTCCCGGCTGGTAATCTTCCATGGGGATTTCCGCATTCTTTTCAGGGAAATATTTTCCTACCAAATCTTTCCCGAGAATAACCATGATGGGCAATCCTGTATATGGATTATAGGTTTTTACTTTCACATATACTATGTTTTTACCTACCGCCAGCGCAGTATTGGAAGGCAACGTCCATGGTGTAGTAGTCCAGGCTAAGAAGGAGATGTCTCCCTCGTTGTTGTCGAACAGAAAAGCAGATTTTGTATTTTTCACAATCTTAAACTGAGCAACTACTGTATTGTCTTTTACGTTTTTGTAGCATCCCGGTTGGTTCAGTTCGTGCGTACTTAAACCCGTGCCAGCAGCAGGAGAATAAGGTTGAATGGAATAGCCTTTGTAGAGCAATCCTTTTTCATACAGTTTACTCAACAAAAACCAGCAGGATTCGATGTATTTATTGTCGAAAGTAATATAAGGTTCATCCAGGTCGACCCAATAGCCGATTTTGCGGGTAAGATCGTCCCACAAATCCTTGTATTTCATTACCTCTATGCGACATTGTTTATTGTATTCTTCTACAGATATGGTTTTCCCAATATCTTCTTTGGTGATGCCCAATGTTTTTTCAACAGCCAGTTCGATGGGTAGGCCATGGGTATCCCAACCCGCTTTGCGTTTTACATAAAAGCCTTTCAGCGTTTTGTAGCGGCAAAAAATATCTTTAATGGCTCTTGCCATTACATGGTGAATGCCGGGCAAACCGTTGGCACTCGGAGGACCTTCGTAAAACACGAAAACACTGTCATTGCGACGGTTTTCGAGTGTTTTTTCAAATATATGTTTCTCTTCCCAATCCTTCAGCACATCTTTACCTATCTGTGAAAGATTCAGGTGTTTGTATTCGTTGTATTTCATGATAATATTAATTCAATTTCAAATGACGGAACAGCCAGTCTACATTGCTGAGGTATTGTTTAAATACAACAGCTCTTTCCTAATTCAAATGCTTATACTGTTCAAAGCCTGCAAAAGTAAAAAAAAACTCTGAATTATCTATTTATTAAATTGATAGATTTATTGGTTTAAAATATTTGGTTTAAAATATTTGTAAACAATCAGCCTGTTCTTTGGTTTGCATAAATTTTAAAAAATTATTATTTCCCGTCGGTACATACTTTGAAAAGATGAAAGGTGGAGCGTTGTAATAGGATTTTTAGGTTGAATTATCTAAATCAATTTCTTTAAAGATTATATATAAAACCTTTACAAACATTATAAAAACTTATTGACTAAGCGTCAGGCGGCAGTCAATGCATATTGAAATATTTATTACATTTACAAACATCAGTGCCATATCCGGTAAGTCGGTGTCTTTGCTGTATTTTTATCAAATTACATCATATCAATACTCCGTTAAATAATTAAATAAATTTCTGATATTCAGTAAAATAAGTTAAAATAAATTTGGTCATGTCGTTGATAATCACTACCTTAGTAGATTATTCAACAATTTTCTAAGAATGACTATCACGACAGACCA
>JBBRCQ010000004.1:0-122419 GCA_038204725.1 Bacteroidales bacterium
AAAGAAATTTATGATAAATTAAAGTTCAAATATGCTCCTTTTATTCGTAAAAAATCTGTAGTGCCCAAACCGAATCCTGAAAAAAAATTACACTCAATTTATCAGCAACTTATAACTTGATAGCTGCAAAATGGGTTAAAAATACCGGCGCAATACAAGTTATAGCGAAATAAGCATTCTGTCATTGATTTAATTTATAATCTTCGCTATACTGTATTACTTACCAGACCCACCACTATTTAAAATGCTTGTTTTGAAGCGTAAATTCTATAATGTCGGTCCTTCTTCGTAGTAAAACGAGTTTTATAATTAGTAGATTTAAAAGAAAATGGAAATTTCAAAATCGACATTATATTATTTTTTAATTTCAAATATTATTTCATATTTAAAATGAAAACAATATTGGTTTTTGTTACCAGTCTGGATGGAAAAATTACCAAATGGTGCGATCCATCTGATAGAGCCTGGTCTTCCAAAGGCGATCAGGATTATTTTGACAGGATTTGGAAAGAAAATAAGCTGATGGTTATGGGTAGCAATACATATAATGCCGATCCTTTAAAGCCTTCCAGCAATCGTTTGCTTGTTGTTATGACACAAAATCCTTCAAAATATAAATCAAAAGAGATACAAACGCAACTTGAATTTTCAGACGAAACACCTGAAATTATAGTTGCAAGGTTTAAAGCAATTAATTTTAAACAAATGCTGATAGTGGGTGGTGCTCGCATTGCTACTTCGTTTTTAAAGGATCAGTTAATCGACGAATTATGGCTTACGATAGAACCGAAAATATTTGGGTTAGGAAATAATTTCGTAATTGCAGAAAAACTGGATATCAGTCTGACCTTGATAAGTTGTGAGAAAATTAATGAGCAGGGAACCATGATTGCAAAATATTTAGTTGTAAAGGATAAAAAATCGAAATGATAATGGAAACCCAATATAAGTATCAAATAAACAATCATGAAATGTTAGCGCCTTTCTTCTCCGTAGTCATCACTACTTATAACAGATCCCATCTATTAAAAAGAGCCTTAGATTCGTTGTTATCTCAAACTGAAACCGACTGGGAAGCAATCGTAGTAGATGATGGAAGCACTGATGAAACCTATTCATTTATGTTGCCTTATGTAAGTTCGAATGTTAATATTAAATACATAAGGAAAAGTCACAGTGGAGTAGTGATGGCTAAAAACAGGGGGGTCTTTTCTGCTAAAGGTAAGTTTATTACTTTCCTGGATTCTGATGATGAGTATGTTTCTACTCATCTTGAATCCAGAAAAGAAATATTGATTCAAAATCCTTCTGTCAGATTTTTACATGGAGGTGTATATGTTCTGGGAAATCAATATGTGCCTGATAAAATTGACCCTAGCATAAAAGTAAATCTTTCCGATTGTGTAATCGGTGGTTCTTTTTTTGTTGAAAGACAAACTTTACTGGCACTAAATGGCTTCAAAAAAATACAATTGGGAGAGGATGCCGACTTATATGAAAGAGCTATAAAAGAACGTATTGTTATGGCTCAAACCAATCTACAAACTTATATCTATCATCACGATACAGCGGATTCCATAACCAATAACCTGTATCGGATGCATCAAGATCTGAAGATTTATTGATTTGAAGATTAAAGTTACCATCAACCTACTTTTTTATTCTGTTTACTTTATATTTCTGAAACATATTTACAATTCATGAGCAACCACTTGGTTGCTTTTTTAATTTCATGTAAATTGATGACGGATATTATTAAATGCTATAGTTTACTCAAAAATTGATCATCTGGAAATGCAAATGAAAGGATACTTTCAACCCTTTTTACCACATCAAATGTTGAAATGCATTTCATAGCATTCAATGTTAGCACATTGTATTGTTGAGATATTTTTAATTAACATTGTTTAACAATTGATAATTTTTAATACATTAGCAACATTAAATGCTACCCATCATGAAAAGGTGTTGACACCAAATGAATATTTAAAGCAATTTTCACTCAATATGCAGATTTGTAAGAAAATCCATGAAAAAAGAGAAAGTTATCTCTACGAAATCATTTTCTGGGCCATCCAGGTTGCCTGGTGTTGATTTTTCAGATCATTTGAATTACTGGAAATTTGGATATAGTGCAGTAATGATTACTAATACCGCTTTTTATAGAAATCGCAACTATCATAGTCCTGAAGATAAATTAGAATTGTTAAATATTGGAAATATTGGGTTGGTAGTTGATGAATTATATCGGACAATTATTAAAATAAAATAATCAAGCCACTAAAAACACTGCGATATAAGTTTAAACCTATTATGTATCAAATGAAAAAACCGTTAAAGATTATTGGAAAGACCTTACTTGTATTCATAGGACTGATATTATTATACCTTTTATCAGCGTTTGGGCTTTCCAGAATAACTGTTAATAAAGAAGCCAATACAAAGGAAGAAGTAACGATTTACATCAATACAAATGGAGTACATACTGACATTGTAGTTCCTACTGTTCATGAACAAATAAACTGGAGCCAGGAAGTTAAGTTTTCAAATATAGGAAGTAAAGATACCACTTATGCTTATTTAGCTTTCGGCTGGGGCGACAAAGGATTTTACCTGCAAACACCCAATTGGTCTGACTTAAAAGCATCGGTTGCCTTTAAAGCTACTTTTGGACTGAGTTCAACGGCCATTCATGCTACGTATTATTCAAGTATGATTGAAAGTGAAACGTGCAAAAAGATAATGATAAGCAAAGATCAATATGCTCGTCTAATCAAGTATATTTTAGAAAGTTTCCGAAAAAATGCAGAGGGTCATTTTATAAACATTAAAACCAATGCAAATTACGGCAATTCAGATGCATTTTATGAAGCAAAAGGAAGATATAATTTATTTTTTACCTGCAATACCTGGACGAATAAAGGGCTGAAAAAGTGTGGACAGAAAGCATGCTTTTGGACTGTGTTGGATAAAGGGATTTTTTATGTTTATGGGAAGTAATTATATCGAAATATTCACTTTGCAATTTTAGATATTTATAAATTAAACGTATGAATTATAAGATTAACTTTATCACAGCAACCACTTAATGAACTACCTAAACGAACTATGTTCTCAAGATGCTATAGAATTTCAAAAAAATATATTGGAAAACGCTTTGGGATATTCCCTATTCCCAAAAGGGAAATGTATCGTAAATATATAATTAAGAAAGATCTGCTTATAATTGTAATTGAGGAAAATGTCTTATGATTTTGTTTTCTCGCAAGAATAATATTAAAAAACTAACACATATGAAAAACGTACTATTAATTTTATGCTTAATTATTAATCTTGATGTATTCTCACAAGATTTACCAACAGAACCAGCAAATGGATTTGCTTTTCCAATTGGGTCTAAATTTACAATAAAGCTTTATCCAATTGATAGCGTCAGTTTTAACTATTCAATTATTGAATTTGAATCTTTTCAAGAAACAATAGACACTTGGGAGAATAATTCATTATTTAAAGAAAAAGGGAAAAACGGAACTATTGAATTTTATTTTAGCTTGTCGACAAGTGGAGAAACTGAAAAAGAAAAAAAAGAAAATATGAAAGTACTTCTTTTGATGAAAAATAGGACTGAATATAATTTGTCATATAAGTCTGATATTCAAATAAAAGAAGACGGTGAATTTGAAAATACTTCGAATGTTGGTACTTATTCAGGAGCAAAAGGAACTGAAATGTGGCCATATATGATTAGACAAATAGGATTACACGATTTTAGAAAAATGGAATAATCACTTTAGCCAATATGCTGAATAACCAATGTGGTTTTGTTAATCAGTGAAAAGGATTTAAATCGCTTTTTCCGATTGACTGTGAACTTCATATTATTATACAAAATTTTAAAAAATGAAAGAATTTATCACAATAATATTTTTTAGTATATCATTTGGATTGTATTCTCAAACTCAAATTGTAACAAAACCGACAGCTCTCATAACAATCAAAGAATATGAAAATTCAATTAAGTCAATTTCAAAAGGGTTTCAGCTTTTTAATCCATATTATGATGAAGACTTCGAAGATGTTTACGTAAGTTGGCCAAAAGTAATACATAAACCTCTTATCTTCAAAAGAACAAATGATAATTTCTTTCCCACTTTACATACTTGGTATTTTTATGATAAAGATTCAACAGTTAAATGGATTATTTATAATTGGGGTTTTGCAAATACAAACATTGAAGCGAGTGATAGTGTTATAATGAAACAAACACTTCGTGAAAAAGAATACAGAAATAAATATAAAGAAGAAAAAATGAATCTCATACATCTTCTGGGAAAACCGACAAAGGAAGATCTATTAACGGAAACAACCTCGTATTTAAATATAAAAACAATTTGGGATTTACCAGACAAAAGAATCGTAATCAATATGACCATAGATAAAATAGTGGTAGCATTTAATTCAGAAGAAGTAGGTAAAACAATTGTTATTCCCAGGTCAGCAATTGAAATAAAAATATTAATGAAAGAATAACAACTTTGTATACAGCTACATGTTAGCAAATGGGGTTCAGATGAATAAAAAAAGCAAACAGCAATAAATAAACTAATTTATCAAGCTGATAGGAGAGGAGTTTAAAATACACCACCAAACAGCAAACTGCAAAACATATTACCAACAATAATAAAAAAAAATAAAACAGACAAACGATGAAAATAACATTTACAATATTTGCAATTATTTGCACATTGACAGTTTTTGGACAGACATCACAAGACTATTTTCAAAATGGAATTGCTAAACACAAAGAGCAAGACTATAAAGGTGCAATCAAAGACTATGACAAAGCTATCAAGGAAGACAAAACAAATGCAGAAGCTTTTTATAATCGTGGTTCATGTGAACTCGCATTAAAAGATTTCAAGTCAGCCATGGCTGATTTTACAATGACAATAGAACTTGACTCGAAATTTGTAAAAGCATATTATAGTCGGGCAACTGTTTATGTAAGTCAGAATAAATTTGTAGAAGCTTTACCCGACCTTGACAAAACCATTGAATTAGACAAAACTATTCCAAATGTTTTAACGCTTCGTGGTCAAATTAGAGCACAAACAGGTAATAAAAAAGGTGCATGCGAAGACTTTACTGCAGCAAAAGAAATTGGTGACCAAAAAGCTGATAAATATCTGTCTCAATTTTGTGGCAATAAAAAACAAGATGGAGAATCTTTATTGCTTTATTGGCCTGAAAGTGAAAACTGGAAAGTTGGAGATGAACAAGAGAATGAACAACAACATGTGCTTGATTTAATTCATTCAAATGAAACCATTGATAAATGGACTGAATTAGGAAATATGACTTCAATAAAAGGTGTGACTGTTGTTTCTGTGGAAAAAGCAATGAATTTAATGTTTGACCAAGCAAAATTGAATTCATCCAAAGCGAAACTTACATTTATCGAGAAAGACGAAAGTGCTGAATATCCGTGGATACTATTTACGATAGAATCACCAAGTTTTAAAAACGACAAAACACCAGAATCTCAACTTTGGTATATCGTACAAGGTAAACAAGCACTTTATACAAACTTTAGAGCAGTTAAAAAAGCATCGATTCCAATTGATCTAAAAGACAAATGGATTAAGTTTTTCAAAACCGGAAAGGTAGTAAACAAATAGACGATTTCTCGACTTCAAGCATTGAATTCTTTGTTTAGAGTCATAAAAAACAACAATACATTAAGTGCAATAAGATGATAGAAACGGTTAGACTTTTATTGAAACCTTTAACATACGACCAACTGATAAAGTATATTAAAGCGGATAATACATTGGAAAGTGAACTGAATCTGAATAAAACAGCCAGAACAATTTCAGTTGAACTGAAAGAAGCAATTGAACAGACCATCTTGCCTAACGTTGCCGACATTACTAAAGATTATTTGTATTCTACACTTTGGACAGTGATTTCAAAAAAGGACAACAAAATGGTTGGAGACATTTGTATTATTGGAGAACCAAATATAAACGGTGAAATTGAAATCGGTTATGGAACGTATGATGAATTTCGCGGAAAGGGTTTTATGACTGAAGCAGTAAGCGGATTAATAAAATGGGCAGAATCTCAACCTAATGTATTGTCAATTTGTGCTTCAACATATAAAGACAATATTGCTTCATTTGCAATTTTGAAAAAGAACAATTTTACAAAAGTAAGCGAGACAGAAACATTATATAATTGGAAACTTATTATTAAGAATAAGAATTAAATTACGGATAGTGAATAAAAAATGAGAAATTAATATTTGAATGGGGTATGCATTTTGAACCGCCGTAAAAACAGGTACTAGAAAAAGTTTTATATCAAGAATTGAAAATGGACATAGTGATATTCAATTATCAACACTTTACAGACTTGTTGAAATTGGTTTTGGTAAAAGAGTGAATTTGTCAATTGGCTGATAATAAATTTAAAAAAAGTCCACAACACATAACATATATAACATCACCTGTCGCAGGCGCAACAAAGATGGACAACGCATGTAATTTATCGTTGAGTGTCTTGATTCCTACACGATAAAACAGTCAAGAATACTGTTCAAAAAAATGGAAGACATCAAAGAGTCATGGTACTAATGCGAAGCCGAGCTTGCATACACCAAAATATAATAAACAAATGTAATACCACCCATTTTTCGCAATAGTTAATCACTACCTACGACTCATATAATAAAATCTTTCTTATACCTTGTTAATTTTTTGTATCACACGATTCAAATAATAACCTGAATTCTGGAATATAAATGTGAAATTACAATAACATTTTTTCAAAATAAACGTTTTACTCAGATTAAATAGATTTAAAAAAATGGAAAGCATACAGCATGAGATTAATTATGAGGTTGTGAAATCTGCTGATACGGATGAGGTGATCGGTCTTTATAAAGAAGGAGGGTGGTGGAAAGAAAGTCCTGAGGGTATTAGCACATTGCCTTTGCTGATAGCAAACAGCTTTTGTTTTATCATCGCCAGGAATCATCAAGGTAAAATCATAGGTATGGGCAGAGTGATTTCTGACGGTGTGAGCGATGGCTACATACAAGACGTAATTATTAGCCAATCGTACCGGAATAAAGGGATTGGAAAGCAACTGGTGAAGAATCTGAGAGATTACTGTCTCGATAAAGGATTGAGCTGGATTGGGCTGATAGCTGAACCGGGAACAACAGCCTTTTATAACAAACTTGGATTTAGTGAGATGATGGATTACAAGCCCATGATACTCGATAATAAATAGTGTTACCGGAATTTATTGGTACACAAAGATAAATTGAAAATGCATAAAATCACCCATAAAATACAGGAAAGCTTTTTAAAACTGGCTTTTCATCCGATAGAGCTAACTCATAAGCAACAGTTGGAACCCCTACTTTTAAAAGATGTTCCACAATTAACGGGTTTTACCTTTGCAAGCCTGATGTCATGGAAAATTATTTTCCGCTATGAATGGGCTTTGGTTGAGGACGGAAGCTTGATCGTCAGCGGTATCCTTCCTAATCAGCAAAACCGTTATCTACTGCAACCGATCGGTCCATTTACACAAAGATGTCAAGAGATGCTGTTGACCGAAATGTATCAGACGGATCATCCGATCATCATTTATGGTGTAAGCGATCGGTTTATCAAACGCAATCCGGAGTTTATCATTCATTTTGATATCCTCAACGATACAGCCTATTCAAATTATATATACAAGGCAGAAGATCTGGCATTGCTTCCGGGCAGGAAGTTTGCAAAAAAAAGAAATATGATTGCTCAAGCCGAAAATTCCTATCAATGGGAAGCAAAACCTATAACAGACCATTGCCTGCCTGAATGTCTCGTGTTATTGGGACAAATTGCATTTGACGATCAGATAGAAAAAAATCAGGATCTGATCAACGAAAGACAGGCGTTGGATTATACGCTTCGTCATTTCAATGAATTAAACCAGCAGGGTATCGTAATAAATGTTGACGAAAAACCGGTGGCTTTTTCTGTTTATGAGCAATTAAACCCTACAACTGCTGTGGTTCATTTCGAAAAAGCCGATCGTAATTTAAAAGGTCTTTACCAGCTCATCAACTGCGAAACATCCCGTGTAATCCTAGACGCAGGCTACGATTTCATCGATCGTGAAGAAGACATGAATCTTCCTGGTCTTCGCAAGTCCAAAAAATCCTATAATCCTGTTGAACTAAGGGCGGCTTATATGCTTGTATTTAAAAAATAAAAATCATTAAAAATCATGCATTTTTAAAGTAATATAAAAAAAATAGAGTTACAGTTGTTGCAACATGAATTGGTAAAGAAATAAAAACAGAAACCCTACCTTATGTTACCTTTTTTAATAATATTGCCTCCAATAAATCCAGAAAGGCATCACTAAAATGTTAACTTTATTAAATTTCTTTAAACAATTTGTAAAAAGGTTTGTTTCAGTATTCAAAGCGCAAATTACAGTTTTGTTTAACAATAAGAAGGTAATAAATTGAAACAAGTTATTTCTATCTGGCCTTTTATAGTATTTGCCATCATCGTATTGGCATTAGTCAGCATTATGATTGGTCTTTCCTATGTTCTGGGTGAACGCCACAAAGAACAGAAATCGGATGATCCTTACGAATCGGGGATTCCACCGACAGGCGATGCACGTTTGCGCTTCTCATCCAACTTTTACATCATTGCTATGTTTTTCGTTATTTTCGATTTGGATGCTGCCTTCATCATGCTTTGGGCGGTATCCTTTCGTGAACTCGGTCTTTCCGGTTATCTTGGTATTGTGGTATTTATAGCTATACTACTCGTTTTGCTGGTTTACGAACTGAGCATTGGTGCTTTAGATTTTGGTCCAAACGGCCAACAAATTTTGAAATATAAAAACAAACTGAAATGAACTACAAGCTTATAAAACCCGGTGCAGGTAGTTTTGATATTGAAAAAGAGTTGACTGACGAAACCCTCTACAAATCGGTTTTGTTCGGCAAACTGGACGAAATGGTAGCATGGGGACGAAAAAACTCCATTTGGCCATTCGGGTTTGGACTTTCTTGCTGTTTTGTTGAAATGGCAACTGCGCTTACAAGTCGGTATGATATTGCCAGATTTGGCGGCGAAGTAATTCGCGCAACGCCCCGCGAAGCAGATGTGATGATAGTTGCAGGAACAGTTTTTATGAAAATGGCACCAATTATAGTTCGGTTATACGAACAGATGATGGCACCAAAATGGGTGATTTCCATGGGTTCATGTGCCAATTCGGGTGGTATGTACGATATTTATAGCGTAGTGCAGGGAGTTGACAAAATCATTCCGGTAGATGTATATGTTTCCGGTTGTCCGCCTCGTCCGGATGCTTTTCTGGAAGGTTTGCTGTTGCTTCGCGATTCAATAGGAAAAGAAGAACGGCCACTCAGCTGGATGGTTGGTCCGCAGGGAGTTCATAAAATGGGAAAACCTAGTATGCGCGATTTGAAACAGCAAGAACGTTCCAAAATGGGAAATATACGTCCAATGAATGAAATTTGATAAGTGATGTTGGGGTGATTGGATGATGTTATAATTTGAAATGTTGATAAAATAAAACTTTATGACTGAAGAATTAAATCATTTACTTAAATCTGATCGTAAAATATTTTCAGAACTAAAAATTCGTTTTGGTGACCCAATTATTAAGTATAATCAGGCGACTAAAGACGGAACACCGACCATTTGGTTGGAAATAAACGATTTAATTCCTGTTTTAATCTATCTTAAAACTCAGATAATTCTACCTTATCAATTACTTTACGACCTTACCGCAATTGACGAACGAGCCAGAAAAAACCGTGATGACCAACCCGAAAGTGATTTTACTGTTGTATATCATCTTACTTCTTTTGAAAGGAATGAAGATTTACGGATAAAGATCGCATTAAAAAATAACAATCTCAATATTCCAAGTCTTACGTCAGTTTGGGAATCAGCCAACTGGTACGAAAGGGAAGTGTTTGATATGTTCGGTATTAACTTCATGGGTCACCCTCGATTAACACGTATATTGATGCCTAAAAGCTGGCAGGGACATCCACTTCGAAAAGAACATCATGCCCGTGCCACCGAACTGGATCCGTTTGTATTGACCAATCAAATGCGAGAAATGGAGGACGCCGACCTGAAATTCGATCCTTCAGAATATGGAATGGAAACAAAAAGCGAAGACAGCGATTTTATGTTTCTGAATATCGGTCCACAACATCCTGGCACACATGGCTTGTTGCGACTGGTTGTTCAGCTGCACGGCGAAGATATTATCAACATTGTTCCTGACATTGGTTTCCACCACCGTGGTGCTGAGAAAATGGGCGAACGTCAATCGTGGCATACTTTTATTCCATATACCGATCGTATAGATTATCTGGCTGGGGTGATGAATAATCTAGCTTATCTGCTTTCATTGGAGAAATTAGGGAACATTGATGTTCCGGATCGGGCGAATGTTATCCGGATTATGTTGAGCGAGTTGTTCCGCATTGCCAGTCATTTGGTGTGGTTGGGCACTTTTGCGCAAGATATGGGACAAATGTCACCCGTTTTTTATGCATTCAACGATCGTGAACGGATTTTTGACATCATCGGTGCTATTACCGGTGGACGTATGCATCCTTCGTGGTTCCGCATTGGTGGTGTTGCTCACGATTTACCGGACGGATGGCAAAAACTTGTTCAGCATTTTCTTAATTATTTTCCAAAAAGATTGAAGGAATTTGATAATCTGATTATTAAAAACCGGATTTTCAAAGCAAGAACCATTGGCATCGGAGTTTATACCACGGCAGAAGCCATTGATTGGGGAATTACAGGTTCCGGACTTCGTTCTACCGGTTACGATTGGGATTATCGCAAAAAACGTCCGTATTCAGGTTTCGAAAACTTCGATTTTGAAGTACCATTGGGCAAAAACGGCGATTGTTACGACCGCGCCATTGTTCGTATGGAAGAAATGCGGCAAAGTCTGCGGATTATTCAGCAATGTGTAAATAATATGCCGGCCGGAGAATATAAATCCGATCATGCACTCGCTATTCCACCACGAAAAGACAAAACTATGACCGATATTGAAACGCTAATCACTCATTTCGTGGGCGTTTCGTGGGGGCCGGTGATTCCCTCGGGCGAAGCCATGGTTCCGGTGGAAGCTGCTAAAGGAAGTAACGGATATTACTTGATAAGCGATGGAAATTCGTCGTCGTACCGTTCACGGATTCGGACTCCGTCTTTTCCGCACATGCAAATGTTGCCGTTAATCAGTAAAGGATATACCATCCCGGATTTGTTGGCCATATTGGGCGCAATGGATTTTGTGTTGGCGGATCTTGACAGGTAATTTATAATTAACAATTAATAATTCACAAATATCAAATGTTATCAGAAGAAGAAAAAAAAGAAATTCAGGAGGAAGTTATACAATATCCATATCCGTCGGCAGCATGCATCGATGCATTGAAAATCGTACAACATCACCAAGGTTGGGTTTCAGATGAATCGGTAAAGGATATTGCTTTGTTTCTACAAATGTCCAACGAAGATGTGAATAGTGTGGCAACCTTTTACAGTCGCATTTATCGCAATCCTGTGGGGCGGAATGTGATTTTGCTTTGTGATGGCATCAGCTGCATGATTATGGGTTACGATTCGATTTATGATACTATTTCTAGGAAATTGGGCATTCAATTTGGCGAAACAACTGCCGATGGACGCTATACCTTACTTCCGATTTCCTGTTTGGGCGATTGTGACTATGCCCCAACGATGATGATTAACAACGATCATTATCATCATTTGACGAAAGAAAAAATTGCTGAATTGCTTGATAACTATAAATAAACTAGGATGGAAAAACCGTTGACCAAACATATTAATCCTCACTCATCTCCGCTGAATCTTAAGGATTACAGACAGGTGGGTGGTTATGCCGGAGTGGAAAAAGCTTTGAAGAAAATGTCACCGAAAGAGGTGACTAATCTTGTAAAAGCTTCTAACCTGCTCGGAAGAGGTGGCGCGGGTTTTCCAACGGGTGTTAAATGGAGTCTCATTCCGATAGATGATCCGTCGTTGCCACGTTACCTCGTTTGCAATGCCGATGAAATGGAGCCCGGCACGTTTAAAGACCGTTATTTAATGGAAGGTAATCCGCATCAACTCATTGCCGGAATAATCATCGCAGCTTATGCTATTCAGGCTCAAAAAGCTTATATTTTTCTCCGCTGGGCATATAAAAAAGCGGAAACCGAACTTCGGAAAGCCATTGCCGAAGCCTATGATGCAGGATTGCTCGGTAAAGATATTCTGGGAAGCGGTTACAACCTCGAGCTGAATGTGCATTCCAGTGCCGGCCGTTACATTTGTGGTGAGGAAACGGCTTTGCTGAATTCATTGGAAGGCAAAAGAGCCATTCCGCGTTCCAAACCACCATTTCCGGCTATCAGCGGATTGTTTGGAAAACCAACTGTGGTGAATAATGTTGAAACATTGTGTTGGTTGTCGCACATTGTTGAAAATGGAGCCGATTGGTTCAAAGGGTTGAGTCTTAATAATACCGGAGGAACTAAGCTTTTCGGAGTGAGCGGAAAAGTCAAAAATCCTGGACTTTGGGAATTGCCCATCGGAATTACTATTGGCGAATTATTGAATGAACATGCCGGTGGAATGTTGGATGGTTATGCTTTCAGAGGATTGCTACCGGGTGGTGCATCCACCGATTTTCTAATTGAAAAACATTTGGAAGTTCAAATGGATTTCTCAACGGTAGCCAAAGCCGGAAGCCGCATGGGAACAGCTACGATGATTATTCTGGATGACAAAACCTGTCCGGTGGCTTTTTTGCACAATATCGAAAAATTCTTCGCACTCGAAAGCTGCGGATTCTGCACGCCGTGCCGCGAAGGACTTCCATGGGTGGTGAAAATTCTGGAAGCTATCGAAAATGGAAAAGGGCGGATGGAACATCTTGACATTCTGAAACATCAAACAAAATATATGGGTCCAGGCAATACTTTTTGCGCACATGCACCGGGCGCTGCCGAGCCTTTACAAAGCGGGCTGATTTATTTTCACGATGATTTTGTCAGCCATATCAATAACAAAAAATGCCCCTGGAAATCATGATTAAAATTAAGATAGATGGAAAAGATTTTGAAGTTACACCAGGTAAAAACCTATTGGAAACTTCGTTAGCACTGGGATTTGACATTCCGCATTTCTGCTTTCATCCGGCATTGGGTTCTGTAGGTGCGTGCAGGCTTTGTGCAGTAAAAAAGTTTAAAGATGCGAATGACACAAGAGGTCGAATCGTTATGTCGTGCATGGAGCCGGTGGTGGAAGGACTGATTATTTCCATTGAAGATGCCGATGCGAAAGCATTTCGTGCTTCGGTAATTGAAAGTTTGATGACCAATCATCCGCACGATTGTCCTGTTTGTGACGAAGGTGGCGAATGTCATTTGCAGGATATGACAGTGATGACCGGTCACAATTACCGCCGGTTTGAATTTAAAAAACGTACCTATCTGAATCAGTATCTCGGGCCGTTTATTAATCACGAGATGAACCGCTGCATCCAGTGTTACCGCTGCGTAAGGTTTTACAGAGATTATGCTGGCGGAAAAGACCTGAATGTTTTCGCTTCTCGCAACAATGTTTATTTTGGAAGGTCAGAAGATGGAACGCTCGAAAATGAATTCAGCGGCAATCTCGTGGAAGTCTGCCCTACAGGTGTTTTTACCGACAAAACCTTGAAAAAACATTACACCCGAAAATGGGATTTGACCAATGCACCTTCGGTTTGCACCCATTGCAGCCTCGGCTGCAACACCATTGCCAGCGAAAGATACGAATCGTTGCGTAGAATTATGAGCCGTTACAATGGTTCGGTGAATGGTTATTTTATTTGCGATCGTGGAAGGTTTGGATACGATTTTGTCAATGACGAAAAGCGCATCCGAAAAGTGGAAATCCGTCCCGATAAAAATGAAATTCGTAAAGTAGCAACGGATGAAACTTTGATTTCAGTGTTGAAAAATAGTTTTGCAACCGATAAAAAAGTCGTAGGCATTGGTTCTCCCAGATCTTCTCTCGAAGCAAATTACGCCTTGTCGGCATTGGTGGGTACTGATCATTACTATCATGGAATTTCGAACAAAGGACTACAACTCACCAAAATCGTTCTGAATTTTTTCCAACAGAGTGGACTGAAAATACCTTCGTTAAAGGAAATTGAAAAAGCGGATGCTATCTTAATTCTGGGTGAAGATTTGGTGAACACCGCGCCGATGATGGCGTTGGCAGTGCGTCAGGCGGCTTGTGTTGTACCCATCGAAGCAGCTGAAAAAATAGGTATTCCTGCTTGGAACGATGCTCCGTTGCGGACGTTTATGCAAGATACCAAAAGCCCGATTTTTATTGCTACTCCGTTTAAAGATTCACTGGACGAATTGGCTGAAGCGACTTTTCGTGGAAATTATCAGGATATTGCCGGTTTGGGTTTTGCGATAGCATCACTGTTGAATCCAAATGCCCCGTCAATAGAATTAAAAGATAAAAATCAACATTATCTAGCCGAAAAGATAGCTGCAACGCTTAAAAACGCTAAAAATCCATTGATCATTTCCGGTATAACCTGTGGCGATGAAAACGTACTTCATGCTGCTATGAATATTGCCACAGCACTTTTTGCCACTGATAAAAAAGGAATGCTGAGCACCATTTTGCCCGAAAGTAACAGCATGGGACTGGCTATGATGCCGGGTAAATCGCTGGCCGAAGTCGTTTCATTCGCATCAAAAGAAGAAATTGATACTTTGATAATTCTTGAAAATGATTTGTACCGAAGAGCAGATGATGAATCTGTCAGACTTTTAATAAAACATAGTAAACAGGTCATTGTTATCGATCAACTGACAAACAAAACCACGCTGCAAGCCGACATTTTAATTCCCGCCGCCACATTTGCAGAAGCAGAAGGGACGCTGGTGAATAACGAAGGTCGTGCACAACGGTATTATAATGCCATTGTAAACAAAGATCAGGTGAAGGAAAGCTGGCGTTGGTTGGCCGAAATAATTAGGATCAGAAAGAATGAAGAGCAAACAACTTGGAAGATATTTGATGATATTGTTGCTGCAATGATTTCGGATTTACCTGCTTTTGAAAAACTGAAAACATACTTTTGTGATGCCGATTATAGGATGTTGAATGAAAAAATTCCACGCCAGCCAATGCGTTACAGTGGTAGAACGTCGATGTTTGCCAACGTGGCTGTTACCGAGCAAGGAATTGCTTCTGATATTGATTCACCGTTGGCATTTAGCATGGAAGGCAATCACGAAGTTCCCCCTGCATCGCTCGTTCCGTTTTATTGGGCGCCTGGATGGAACTCGGTTCAGGCAATGTATAAATATATGGATGTGCCAAATGGTACTTCTACAGGTGGTGATTCGGGTGTAAGGTTGATAGAACCGAATGAAAATCATAAGAATATATATTTCAATCCAACCGAGAAAACTGAGAAATTGGAAATAGGGCAATTTACGATCGTTCCTGTTTACCAGATTTATGGTAGTGACGAATTAAGTGCTTCTGCTAAAGCGTTAGCACAACGGATTCCCGAACCGTTTGTCTATCTAAATCCGACTGATGCCACCGATTTACAGGTTGGAAATGATGAACTGATTGAACTAACCGTTTCAAAAACGAAACTGACTATAAAAGTGAAAATTGAAGAAAGTATCGGGCGAAATATTGCTGGAATGACGATAAATTTACCCGGAATGCAGTTTGTAGAGTTGCCCACAATAGGGAGATTTGTAAAAATAATAAAATAGCAAAATGAATTATTTTCTGATTATATTAGGAGTAATCCTCATTCCTTTATCCATAGCAGCCGGTCTGATATGGGTGGAGCGTAGGTTGCTGTCGGTATGGCAGGACAGGCTTGGACCAAATCGTGTAGGGCCGTTCGGACTGTTTCAAGTGATTGCAGACACTATTAAATTATTTTTCAAGGAAGATTGGGTACCTCCGTTTTCCGACCGACCTGTGTTCGTGATGGCTCCCGGCATATTGATGATTACCATTTTGCTGACTTTTGCCGTAATTCCGTTCGGACCGGACTTTAATGTTTTCAATTCTAATATAGGCATATTGTTTTTCCTCGGCAATTCATCGCTTGGCGTTTACAGTATCGTATTGGGTGGGTGGGCTTCGAACAATAAATATTCGTTGATAGGCGCTATGCGAGCATCGGCGCAAATGCTTACTTACGAAGTTTTTATGGGACTTTCGTTGATGGGAGTGGTGATGATGGCCGACAGTTTCAGTTTTCAAAGCATAGTGTTGACACAAAAAGACGGTTGGTTTATTGTACCGCAATTCGTGGGTTTCGTGGTGTTTTTTATTGCCGGACTGGCCGAAACGCACCGTCTTCCGTTTGATATTCCCGAAGCTGAAGGTGAACTGGTGGCCGGTTATCATGCTGAGTATTCGGGTATGAAGTTCGGGATGTTTTTTGTGGGCGAATACCTTGGCATTACGCTGATATCCGCCATTATGGCCACACTGTTTTTCGGTGGCTGGCTCGGACCGGCGTTTCTTCCTCCGATTTTCTGGTTTTTGCTGAAAACGATGCTCCTGATTTGCGTGTTTATACTATTGCGCGCATCATTGCCCCGTCCTCGGTACGACCAATTGATGGAACTCGGTTGGAAAATATTATTGCCTTTAGCACTGTTGAACCTGCTGATAACGGGTGCAGTATTACTTTTTATAAAATGATTTTTTGAACTTAAAAATAACTCAATATGTATAGCATACTTCGAACAATCTGGTTGACTTTCCTTCATATTTTCCACAAATCGGAAACAGTGGAATATCCGGAGGTAAAGCCGTATTTGCCACCACGATATAGGGGAAGAATAGTGCTTACTCGCGATGCCGATCATAACGAAAGGTGTGTTGCATGCTATCTTTGTGCGGCGGCTTGTCCGGTCGATTGTATTGCGTTGCAGGCTACCGAAGACGAGAACGACAGACGCTATCCAGCGTTTTTCAGGATTAATTTCTCACGCTGCATTTATTGCGGGTTTTGTGAGGAAGCTTGCCCTACTTATGCCATTCAACTTATTCCTGATTTTGAAATGGCTGAATACGACCGTCAGAATATGGTATATGAAAAGGAACATTTGCTGATTAATGGCGAAGGAAAATACCACGGATATAATTTTTACAAACAAGCCGGTGTGGAAATAGGCGTGAAAGGAAAAGGGGAGGGCGAAAATGAAGAAAAACCGGTAGATGTGAATGACCTTATGCCGTGAAATGAATTAAGATTTAATAATTTAAAAAAATAATACCAAATGGACATATTCTTTTACATAGCAGCTGCAATTGCCATCATATCGACGATTATGGCTATATCGGGACGTAACGCCATTCATGCGTTGTTGTTTTTGATATTGTCGCTTCTTTCCGTTTCGGTGGTTTTTTATTTGCTGGATGCACCGTTCATTGCGGCTTTGGAAGTAATAATCTATGCCGGAGCCATTATGGTGTTGTTTGTTTTTGTAACCATGATGCTGAATATAGGTTTGGAGGAAAAAACGGAAAAAAAATGGCTGAACCCGAAGATGTGGATTGTTCCATCCATTCTGGCTGCCATCTTGCTGGTAGATCTGATATTGGCAATGAGAAATATGCAAACCTTTGAGGAAGTCAAACAAATTGTTCAGCCGAAACAGGTTGGAATATCATTATTCACCACCTATTTACTGGCAGTGGAAATTGCCGGAATTCTGCTTATGGCTGGCGTTATTGGTGCCTATCATTTGGGTAGTCAAAAGAAAAAAGTGATTCATCGATTTCTCCTTAAAAAATAAAACTATGCTGACTGTAACGATTGAAACCCAACTATTGTTTGCCGGAATACTGTTCTTTCTTGGACTTATCGGCGTATTGGTACGTCGTAACCTGGTGTTTATGCTTATGGCCATCGAGATTATGTTCAACAGTGCCGGACTGGTTTTTATCATTGCAGCGCGACAATGGAGTCAACCCGATGGACAAGTGATGTTTATTTTCATGCTGGCAGTAACGGCGGTGGAAGTGGCCATTGGACTTGCATTGATTTTACAGGTTTATCATCATTATAAAACGCTTGATGTAGATGCTATTATTAAATTAAAAGAACACAACGAATGAACACTATCATAGCCTTCATACCATTATTGCCGTTGATAAGTTTTTTGATACTGGTTATTTTCGGAAGCAAACTTTCCCGAAAAGTAACCGGATGGATTGGTAGCGGTTCAGTGGGTATTTCTACTGTGCTGACTTTGATAGTTGCCGTTCAGTTTTATCATTTTTTGCAGGAAACCAAGTCGTATCATGTTTTCGTATGGGAATGGATTAATGCCGGAAACCTAAGTGCCAACATAGCTTTCAACCTCGATGCACTTTCGCTGGTTTTCTGTTTAGTTGTTACTTTCGTTGGTTTTCTGATTCATTTGTATTCCATCGGTTTTATTGTAAATGACGAAGGTTACAGGCGGTTTTTTGCCTATATGAATCTATTTGTCAGTTCCATGTTGATACTTGTTTTGGCGGATAATATCCTGTTGTTGTATCTTGGATGGGAAGGCGTAGGTTTATGCAGTTATTTGCTCATCGGCTATTGGTATAAAGACCCCGAAAACGATTATTCTGCCCGAAAAGCATTTGTTATAACCCGCATTGGTGATACGTTCATGATTATCGGTATTTTTATTTTATTTGTCACTTTCAACACTTTTAATATTCAGGATTTAATGCAACATGCATCGGCAAAATGGACAATTGGTTCTTCAATAGCAGTGATTACGGCTGCCTTGTTTCTGGGCGGTGCGTTGGGAAAATCGGCTCAATTGCCTTTGCAAACCTGGTTGCCCGACGCCATGGCCGGACCATCGCCGGTGAGTGCGTTGATTCATGCTGCCACCATGGTAACCGCCGGAGTTTATCTGATTGCCCGAATGAATGTGTTGTTCAGTCTTGCTCCTATGGTGCAAACTGCTATTGCCTTTATCGGTGCGTTTACATTGCTTATAGCAGGTTTTAGCGCATTGGCACAACACGATTTGAAACGGATTCTGGCATATTCCACCATCAGTCAGATTGGTTATATGTTTCTGGCACTTGGGGTTGGAGCGTATTCTGCAGCTGTGTTTCACTTCATGATTCATGCTTTTTTCAAAGCCTTGCTTTTCCTTGCAGCCGGTGTGGTTATATTGGTATTGAACGAGGAACATGATATTTTCAAAATGGGTGGTTTGCGTAAGAAAATGCCCGTAGTTTTCTGGACATTCCTGATTGGCTCGGCATCACTTTCGGCTTTGCCTTTGGTCACCGCCGGATTTTACAGCAAAGATGCCATTCTTTGGTTTGCGTATTCATCGAATAGCGGCGGCATCGTTTTGTGGCTGGCTGGAATCGTTGGGGCATTCCTGACAGGGTTGTATTCATTCCGAATGATTTTCATTACTTTCTTTGGTGAATTGAAAACCGAACCAAGCTTCATACCCAGCAAACTGATGACTGTCCCACTAATTGTTTTGGGCGTTTTATCCATTATAGGTGGATTCATCGAATTGCCTACTTCCATGGGAAACTTTCATCCTTTCTCTGATTTAATGAATAGTGCTTTACCTAAAATGATTTTAAGCGGCAATGAGTATTTGGAAATAATTTTCCAATTGATTTCGGGATTGATTGCATTAGGCGGAATTTATCTCGCATACCGATTTTATTACAAAAAACCTGTCTTTATCGAAACGTTCAATCGCAGCAAAGTCAATCATTTCTTTGAAAAGGGTTTTGAATTTGACAAACTTTACGATATTGTTTTGGTAAAACCGATTGTATGGCTTTCGGAAATTGATAAGAACGATATTTTTGATCAACTCAATATTTTTATTTCCAATGTGGCTCTTTTCGCGAATTACCTACTGGTTAAAACCCAGAATGGGAAATTACGCTGGTATCTGCTTTTATTTGTTGTCGGGATTGCGCTTATATTAACTTATATGATAATGTTATGATGCTGGTTTATCTCATATTGATTTTACTCACAGGAGCTTTCTTGGCATGGCTGACAGAAATTTGGAGTCAGCTATGGCCACGTATTATTTCATTGGTGGCTTTAAGCCTGAGTCTGGTATTGATTGGAGTTTTTCTTTTCCAGCTACCTTCGTTTGATAAGAAATGGTTTGCCGATGTTCAGATTAGCTGGATTCCGAAGTTTGGCATCAGTTTGCATCTTGCCCTTGACGGACTTAGTTTATTAATGCTTTTGTTGACCTTTTTCTTGGGAATCATTTCCGTTATTATCTCATGGAAAGAGATTACCTACAAAGTCGGTTTCTTTCATTTCAATATTCTGCTGATTTTAGCCGGAATTGTCGGAGTGTTTCTTTCGCTCGACTTGTTTCTTTTCTACTTTTTCTGGGAATTGATGCTGCTACCTATGTATTTCCTGATTGGCATTTGGGGACACGAAAACCGAACTAAAGCTTCGTACAAATTCTTCCTATACACACAAGCCAGCGGCTTATTGATGTTAATTGCGATTTTGTCACTTTATTTTATTCACGGACAATCTACAGGAATTTATACTTTTGATTACTTACAACTTTTGGGAACGCCTATGGCTGCTTCAACCGCCATGCTTATTATGTTAGGTTTTCTAGCGGCATTTCTGGTAAAACTACCGGCAGTTCCTTTGCATAATTGGTTACCCGATGCCCACACCGAAGCTCCGACAGCCGGAAGTCTGATTCTGGCCGCATTATTGTTGAAAACAGGAGCTTATGGTTTGTTGCGGTTTGTTGTTCCGTTATTTCCTTCGGCCGCATTGTCATTTGCTTCTATTGGCATGGGACTCGGAGTATTAGGGATTTTATATGGTGCCAAACAGGCTTATGCACAAACCGATCTGAAAAGATTGGTAGCATACACCAGTGTGAGTCACATGGGATTTGTACTTCTGGGTGTGTTTTCATTCAACGAACTGGCGTATCAGGGTGTGGTAATGCAAATGATTGCACACGCTATCAGTACTGGCTGGTTGTTTATCATGGCAGGTCAACTTACGGAAAGGATTCATACCCGCGACATCAATCAAATGGGTGGACTTTGGGAAAAAGTTCCGTTTATGGCTGGAACAGGAATGGTTTTTTGCATGGCATCGTTGGGATTACCAGGATTGGGAAACTTTATTGCCGAATTTTTGATTCTTCTCGGAACATTCCAAGCAAACATTTTAATGGCTTGTGCGGCCAGTGTCGGACTGATTGCTGCTACTATTTATGCTTTGCGCATTATGCAAAAAGTATTTTTTTGCAAGACGAAAACCGACTGGAAAATAAATGATCTGACCCTTCGCGAAAAAGTAGTTTCTGTTTCGTTTGTTATCATCATCGTGGCGATCGGACTTTTGCCGAAACCAGTTTTGGATACTGCTAAACCTGCTTTGCAGAACATTCTTGAGGGACAAAAGGGAAAAACCGTACAGATAATTGAAATAAAGAAAGAAATTATTTCACCCAAAATAATAACAATGAATTAAACAGAGAGATATGACTGTAATTGACTTTTTATGTTTAACACCGTTCTTGATTATCGCACTTTCGCCGATAGTGATTATGATTGTGGTTTCTGTTTACAGAAATTATGAGGTCGTGTTCACTTACTCAATGCTAGCTTTACTAGCTGCTTTTGCTTCTGTTTTTTACATTGCTCCGGTCATCCCACATAGCATTGCACCCTTATTCATTATTGATAACTATAGCCTGTTCTTTCTCGCAATTATTTTCTTTTCGGCTTTGCTGGTTACCTTACTTTCTAACGAATATATCCGCCAACTGGAAGGTGTAAGAGAAGAATATTACATCATTATTTTCACTTCCACACTTGGTGCAGCACTCTTGGCCGTTGCCAATCATTTTATTTTGTTCTTTCTGGGGCTCGAAACGCTGAGTATTTCACTCTACATTTTAATTGCTTACGAAAAAACCAAAGATCAGTCAATTGAAGCCGGAATGAAATACCTTGTACTTGCCTCGGTATCGTCGGCTTTTCTATTGTTCGGCATGGGTTTGATTTATTTGTCACTCGGAACTATGCAATTTACTGAAATTGCGAATGCCATCAGTAAACAAGCTACTTTACCGCCACTTTTTTTGTACGGTTTTGGGATGATGTTGGTGGGAATCGGTTTCAAATTGGCTTTGGTTCCGTTTCATTTCTGGACACCCGATATTTACCAGGGTTCACCAGCACCAATTTCTGCTTATGTTGCCACCGTCTCCAAAGGAGCAGTTATGGCTGTGTTTATCCGCTTTTTCTATGTCATCAAAGGTTTTGAGAATCCAATTTTATTCACGATAATTTCTGCTGTTGCAATTTTAACCATGTTTGCCGGTAATTTATTGGCCATCCGCCAACAAAACATTAAACGCTTGCTTGCTTATTCGTCCATTGCCAATATGGGTTATCTCATTATCATACTGCTTACCGGAAACAACGCAGGAATCCAAGCATCTATTTTCTATCTTTTAGTATATTTTGTCACTACCATAGGTGCTTTCGGCGTGGTTTCATTACTTTCAACCCCTGATCATGAAGCCGAAAATATCGACGATTATAAAGGACTTTTCTGGCAACGTCCCTGGTTGGCAATTTTGTTAACATTATCAATGCTATCCTTAGCCGGAATCCCTCTCACTGCAGGTTTTATAAGTAAATTTTATCTTATTTATGAAGGCATGCATGCCGGACTTATGATATTGATATTCTCCCTGATTATCAACAGTGCAATTGGTTTGTATTATTACCTTCGAGTGATTACCGCCATGTTTTCACAGGCAGGCAAAACAACAATATTAACTCCTTTTGCTTTTACAGAAAAAATTGCACTGATTCTGATTTCAGTTATCATTTTGTTGTTGGGTGTTTATCCCGGTTGGCTGATTGATTTGATTGTAAAATATGCAATATTATGAAACGATGCTGTTTGCGAATTAAACAAAAACACCAATGAAAATAGCATACATGGAGTTCCATACAATCATTAAAATAAATATTTACGGATGAAATAAATAAAGTAAAAAGGAGTTGTATGCAAATTGTATGCACATATAAGAAACAAGCACTTACAAATTTTTTTGTAAGTGCTTGTTTCTTATATTGTGAGCCCGGCAGAATTCAAGCCTACAACCTTCTGATCTATCAAATAACTTAAAACATTGTAGTTCAAGTTTTTAAATTTTATCGTGATGGTTCAAAGTTTTGATTTTAGCTCAAATTTGAAAATATTTAACCAACGGTTTTACTATGTAAGAGATGGCAAAATTTATAAAATTAAATAGTTATGGCAACAATTAAAAATAAACAGCCTAATAAATGTCTATTAGAATATATTGTCTTAAAAATAACCTAATAACTGTCCATTACACCTAAAATTAACAAAATAATTACGGACAAATTTATCCTTTATTAAAATATTTTATGTATCTTTGTAAAAAAATCAAAAAGGATGTTTTCAAAAGCATGTGAATACGGAATAAAAGCAGCAGTGTTTATTACTATTAAATCTCAGCAGGAATGCAGGGTAGGGTTAAATGAGATTGCAAGGGAAATTGATTCTCCCATTGCTTTTACTGCAAAGGTTTTGCAGCAACTTTCCCGCAGCCTGATTGTGGATGCTATAAAAGGGCCCACGGGTGGTTATAAAATCAGTACTAAAAATGCAAGTGAGATAACACTCAGCAAAATTGTTTCTGCCATTGATGGCGATTCGATTTATAAGGGCTGTGGCTTAGGCTTTCCAAATTGTGATGAAAATAAACCTTGCTCGGTTCATCATCAATTTAAAAGTATAAGAAGCGATTTGAAACAGATGCTTGAAACGACTTCATTGTTGGATTTATCAAAAGACATTAATAACGGAATATCATTTTTAAAACGCTAACAACATGGACATACCAACAAAACCGAAGATGAGCATTGTTCAAACCGGAAGCAGATTCAAGGTATTAAAAGTAACAGGTACAAAAGGAATGCAAATGCCTTCTCATCTTAGTACAAAGGAAGCTGTTATCATTGTACTTCAAGGTGAAGCTTTACTCGATTTAACAGGAAAACAATTTCATCTTAACGTGAATGATTCAGCAATTATTCCAGCCAATGAACCTCATACCTTACTCATAAAAGATACCTTTCAGGCCAATGTCATTATGGAAATTGAATCGGAAATAAAATTTGTAAACAAATAAGATTAAATAAAATGGAAAATCTAAAAAATAAAAGTATAGGTGCTTATGTGGCAGAAGACTATCGTACAGCAGCGGTTTTTAAAAAATACGGAATAGATTTTTGTTGCCAAGGAAACAGAAGTATTAATGATGCATGTGAAAATAAAAGTATTGACGCCAAGCTGTTGCTGAAGGAACTTGATGAAATGGCTCAAACAAATAAAGGAAGTGCAATTGACTATCAAACATGGCCATTGGACTTGCTGTGCGATTATATAGTAAAAAAACACCATCGGTATGTGGAAGAAAAATCTATTGAAATAAGACCCTACCTTGCTAGAATATGCGAGGTTCACGGTGGACATCATCCTGAACTTTTTGAAATCAATGAACTTTTTAACTCATCCGTTAGCATTTTGACTCAACACATGAACAAAGAAGAATCAGTGTTGTTTTCTTTTATACATAAAATGGTAAAAGCCAAACATGAAGGCGTTAAAATAGATGCCCCTAGTTTTGGTAGCATTGAAAATCCGATAAGAATGATGGAAGCAGAACATGCCATCGAAGGTGATCGTTTTAGAAAGATCGAGGAACTGACTAATCAATATACTCCGCCATCAGATGCCTGCAATACCTACAAGGTAACAATTGCATTGCTGAAAGAATTTGAAGAAGATTTGCATGTTCATATTCATCTGGAGAATAATATTTTGTTCCCAAAATCAATTAAACTGGAAAAAGAATTAATTTCTAAATAAACTTAAAATAGTATTATCATGACAATTAAAAAAGTATGGATCGAAGAAGGATGCACATCCTGTGGGCTATGTGAAGATATCTGCCCCGAAGTATTCGTAGTTAAAGACATCGCAGAGGTGATTGAAGGCGTTAATTTCAACGATTTTGAGAATGGTATTATCGAAGCAGCCGAAAACTGTCCGGCTGAAGTTATTAAATATGAATAAAATAGAAAATTTTGATAAAAATTAAATCTATCTCAAAGATCACACATGATGTATTGAGAATTGTGGTAGAAAAACCACTAGAATATACATTCAGGTCAGGACAGGCAACTGATGTGGCAATAAACAAGGAGGGATGGAAGAATGAAATAAGACCTTTTACTTTTACGTGTTTGCCCAGTGATGATTACTTGGAATTTACCATTAAAGTCTATCCTTCTCACAAAGGTGTGACCAATGAGTTATTGAGCCTGAAGCCAGGTGATGAATTGATTATTGGTGATTCGTGGGGAACTATCGGCTATAAAGGTGAAGGTACGTTTATTGCAGGTGGTGCCGGAGTTACTCCCTTCATTTCCATATTCAGATACCTCCATTCCAAAAATGAAATTGGAGACAATAGACTCATTTTTGCCAACAAAGAAAAAGCTGACATCATTAACGAAACGGAATTCAAAAAAATATTAGGGAAGAACTTTATCAATATTTTATCAGGTGAAAAAGATGATGAATACTCACATGGGTATATTACCGAAGATTTTTTGAAACAATCCGGTATTGATTTGAATAAGTACGTTTATGTGTGCGGTCCTCCTCCAATGATGGATGCTATAGAGCAGCAACTCCTAAACTTAAAAATTGATAAAAAATTTATTGTAAAGGAGGAATTTTAAGCTATGGTTTGTTTAAATAATAATAAATAACAAATTCATTATGGGGAAGGACATTTTTCAGATTAAAAAACCTTTGACGATCGAGAAGAAGAGCTTTAGTTATTACAGTCTCCCCGAATTACAAAAGCAAGGCTACAATATCGGCAAGCTGCCCTTTTCCATTCGTATCTTGTTGGAAAATGCTTTACGGAATTACGATGGGTTTTCAGTTACCAAAGAAAACATTGAAACCTTGTTACATTGGAGTCCGAAAGGTTCTGATAAGGATATTCCTTTTAAGCCAGCTCGTGTATTAATGCAAGATTTTACTGGAGTTCCTGCGGTGGTTGACATTGCTGCACTTCGAGCAGAAGTGGCGAGAAAAGGTAAAGATCCCAATACCATTAATCCGCTTATTCCAGTTGACTTAGTGATCGACCACTCGGTGCAGGTAGATTATTTTGGAACTGAATATTCCTATAAACGGAATATGGATGAAGAATATCATCGCAATAAGGAACGCTACCAGTTTTTGAAATGGGCACAGAATTCCTTTGATAATTTTACGGTGGTGCCTCCCGGAATGGGCATTTGCCATCAGATAAACCTTGAATACTTATCAAAAGGAGTGGTTGAACGAAATGGAGAAATTTTTCCTGATAGTTTGGTAGGAACTGATAGTCATACCCCAATGGTTAATGGTATTGGTGTGATGGCATGGGGAGTTGGTGGCATCGAAGCAGAAGCTGCTATTTTGGGACAGCCTCTCTATTTTATTATGCCTGAAGTTATTGGGCTAAAACTTACTGGCAAACTTCCTGTGGGTTCTACCGCTACTGATTTGGTATTAACGATTGCCGAATTACTTCGAAAGTTCGGTGTGGTAGGTAAGTTCTTAGAAGTCTTTGGTTCGGGACTAAACAACCTTTCTGTTCCCGATCGGGCAACCATAGGAAATATGTCACCTGAATTTGGATGTACGATTACCTATTTCCCAATAGACGAAAAAACATTGGAGTATATGCGGAAAAGTAATCGCTCCGAAGAACAAATTAATTTGGTGGAAACGTATTGCAAAGTCAATATGTTGTGGCGCGAAAATGAGGATAAAATATCTTATACGGATGTGCTTGAGTTGGATATGTCAACTATTGAACCAACTGTTGCAGGGCCCAAGCGACCACAGGATAAAATTTTGTTAAAGGATTTTAAAAGCAAATTTATTGAGCTGTTGGATAAATCATTCGGCAGAACATACCTGACTCAAGAAGCACGCGAAATTCAAAAATCACTGACACGTTTCGATGGTGAAGGTGGAGATTTGCCTATACCCAAATCCGGAGCTAAAGTATTATCCACCGAGGTAGAAGCCAAGGAATACAAGGGTTTAAAAACAGTTTGGATTATGCGAGGGCAACAAAAGTTTATGCTTTCGGATGGTGCAGTGGCTATTGCAGCCATCACTTCCTGTACTAATACTTCCAACCCTTTTGTGATGATTGGAGCTGGATTGCTAGCTCGAAAAGCCAGAGAACATGGGATAAATGTAAAACCATGGGTAAAAACCTCTCTTGCCCCCGGGTCTAAAGTAGTTACCGACTATTTGGAGAAAGCAGATTTAATGAAAGATTTAGAAGCGTTGCAATTTCATTTGGTGGGCTATGGCTGTACTTCATGTATCGGAAATTCCGGTCCTTTGTTGCCTGATATTTCCAAGGCGGTAGAGGAACATAATCTGGTAGTAACTTCTGTTCTTTCGGGAAATAGAAATTTTGAAGCTCGGATACATCCTCAGGTAAAAATGAATTTTTTGATGTCACCTATGTTGGTAGTTGCTTATGCGATTGCCGGTCGGGTAGATATTGATTTGCTCAACGAGCCAATAAGCTACGATGCTAATCAGGAAGCTGTTTATCTGAAAGATATATGGCCTTCTGATGATGAGATTAATGAAATTTTAAACTGCGTTTTATCTCCTAATGATTTTGCCAAAAATTATGGAAAAATATTTGAAGGAAATGAAATCTGGAAAAATTTGGAAACTCCCACGGGTAAGTTGTATGAATGGGATTCCGATTCAACTTATATTAAAGAAATTCCATTTTTCCATGGAATATCCGAATGCCCTAATTCTTTAGAAGACATTAAAAATGCACGGGCATTATTAGTATTGGGCGATAGTGTAACCACCGACCATATTTCTCCTGCTGGTGCTTTTAATGAACATTCCTCAGCAGGGAAATATTTATTGAGTAAGGACGTAAAAAAAGAGAACTTTAATTCCTACGGTTCACGTCGCGGAAATGACGAAGTGATGGTACGCGGCACCTTTTCCAATGTACGCATCAAAAACAAATTAGCTCAACAAGAAGGTGGCTATACTTGTCATTTTCCTTCGGGTAAGGAGCTATCTGTTTATGATGCTTCTATAAAATATAAGGAAGAACAAACGCCTTTATTGGTTTTGGCAGGAAAGGAATACGGCAGTGGCTCTTCTCGCGATTGGGCGGCAAAGGGTACTTTCCTGTTGGGAATAAAATGTGTAATAGCTGAAAGTTATGAACGTATTCACAGAAGTAACTTAGTAGGCTTAGGAGTATTGCCACTTCAATATAAAAACGGAGATAATGCCGAAAGCTTAGACCTTACGGGTAAAGAAACTTTTACAATAACTGGCATTGCTCATAATCTAAAACCGCTAAAGGAAATTCAGGTAACCGCTAAAAGCGAATCGGGAAACGAAATTATATTTCAGGCCATTGCCCGTCTCGATTCTCTGATAGAAATAGAATACTACCGGAACGGAGGAATTTTGCAGTATGTCTTGCGGCAGTTTTTGATTAATACATAAACAATTAATACAAAAGATACATAATCATGAAAAAAATTGCAATAAACGGGTTTGGTAGAATAGGTAGAGCTGCATTGAAAGTGATACTAAACACTCCCGAAATGGAGGTGGTAGCAATAAATGATCTGATGGGTATTGAAGATGCAGCATATTTGTTCAAATACGACAGTATTTACGGTGTGTTTAAAGGCGAAGTGAGCTTTGAGGACAATTACCTTTTAATTAATAATAAAAAAATACTGTTTCTTTCGGAAAAGGATCCGGCACAGCTTCCATGGAAGGTCATGAACATGGATGTAGTTATTGAAAGCACCGGATTTTTTACTAAAAGAGAGGATGCTGAAAAACATATCTTTGCTGGAGCAAAAAATGTAGTAATATCAGCCCCAACCAAAAGCAAAGATACCCCGACAGTACTGCATGGAGTCAATAGTTTGTATGGAAAGACATCTGTATTCTCATGTGCAAGCTGCACCACAAATAACATTGGTCCTGTATTAGAAATTATGGATCGTAGGATTGGGATTAAAAAGGCAATTTTAAATACTATTCATGCCTATACTTCTTCTCAATCCCTAATTGATACATCTTCAAAAAGGGATTTCCGAATGGGTCGGGCAGCAGCCCTAAACTTAGTCCCGGCATCCACAGGTGCGGCCATTGCTGCCACTAAGGTGCTGCCTCAATTGAATGGCAAATTCGACGGTATAGCTATACGCACTCCCGTACCCGTTGGCTCTATTTCAGATATAACTTTTTTGGCCGCAAAAAAAACTTCTGTTGAGGAAATTAACAATGTCCTAATTGAAGAATCAAAAACCGACAGATATAAACTAGTAATGGCAACATCAAATGACCCTTTGGTATCTTCAGATATTTTGCAAAGTCCTTATGCTTCAATCGTTGATCTGAAACTGACCAAGGTTGTAGATGACGATTTGGTGAAGATAATGACATGGTATGATAACGAATGGGGATTTACCAATCAAATGATTCGAGAGATACAATTGATATAATGAAATAATAATTAGAAAAGTTTATCATAGTAATTAATAATTAAAAAAAATAATATGACAACATCATATGCACAATGGAAAGGAACAATCAAAGAAGGTCGTGGAACCATGAAATTTACAGGTTTCGAAGGTGCTTACACCTTTGCCTCTCGATTTGAAAATAGTGGTGGTACCAATCCTGAAGAACTCATCGGGGCAGCACATGCCGGTTGTTTTTCTATGTACCTTTCACTGTTACTTACCGAAGAAGGGTTGAATCCGGAAAGTATTGACACTAAAGCCAACGTAACTATTGATAAGGATGACTCGGGTCCTTATATTACAGAAATTAAGCTTGATTGCAAAGTCAAATGTTACGGGCTGGATGAAAGCAAGTTGAACGAATTAGCATTAATTACGAAAGAAAAATGTCCGGTTTCTCGCTTATATGCGGGGGGAACAGCAAAAATATCTGCTGAGGCACATTTGGTTTAGTAAAACCTGCTTATTGCTAAAAACGATATGAAAAGAAAATCAGCTTTCGGGCATTTGTTGCCTGACCTGATAAATTTAGAAACCTAAAAATTTTGAGTATGGACTTTATTGAACATCTTCTGGAGCATTTTTAACAAGCCCAAAGAAGAAACTGAAAATATAACTCCTGACGGCGTTTGCCCTGGTTGCTGGGGCTTTCAGGAATATGACCATAAGATACGAAAACTCTTTGAGGACGATCAAATTGACGTATCAAACCACAAAAAAAAATACACGTTCATGCGTCAGTTCGTTAAAGAACATATTGATGGTATCCATTTAATAAAAGGCGAAGTTGAGGCATGCCCTACATGTGGTAGGGGATATGATAAAAAGAATTGAATGCCTTTAGGGAAAAGCTTGTCCTGAAAAGGGAAAGTCAAAATATCAGATGTCCTGAAGAGATTTGTATTGAAATAAGTATTTATCTTTTAAAATAAATAGTATGAAAAGCGAAGATTTGTATTTAAAAGTAACTTAAGCGCTTGCCGATAAAAGAACGGCTTTGGTTTCTTGAATCATAGAAGCCTGAAACACTTTCTGCAAAACAGATTTTAAGGAAGTTGCATTGTATGAAAAAAAGAATTTACTTAAAAATAGTATTTAAAATAAGGAGAGAATATCATGAAAGAGAATCCGTTAATTCAACTTGAAAAGTTAGGACAATCTGTTTGGTTGGATTTTATTAACCGTAAGCTTATCACAAGTGGTGAACTTCGGCATTTGATTGAGGTTGATGGATTAAGCGGAATTACTTCTAATCCTGCAATTTTTGAAAAGGCTATAGCTGAAAATTATGATTATAAACATGAAATTAGAGCTATGTTGAAAGAAGGAAGGGACGCAAAGGCTATTTATGAAGCTATCAGTTTGAAGGACATACAGATGGCTGCTGATGAGTTCAGACCTTTATACAATAAAACAAATGGCGAAGATGGTTATGTAAGTATGGAGGTTGATCCGCACCTTGCCTACGATACCAAAGGTACCATTGAAGAGGCACGAAGGTTATGGTCTGTATTAAATAGACCAAATGTCTTCATTGTAATTCCCGTGTAATTAGCAACTTTGCACCACCAGATTTTCGCAACAGAAAATCACCAGTTGTATAAAAAAAGCCCTCATCTTTGTAGTAGCAATACATAAAAAAGATGAAGGCAAAACACAACAACAAAAAAGTTATTATGTGGTACAAAGTTAAAGAATTAAATTCAAAAGGATTTAATAAAAGTCAAATTTCGAGAGAATTAACTCTTGACCGTTCAACAGTACGGAAGTATTTGAAAATGAATGAGGATGAGTTCTATCAATGGATAGAGAAATCTCGTTGTCTTCCCAATAAACTTCAGGATTATTATGATTTCATTAAAAATTTATTGAAACAATATTCGTATTTATCGGCTTCTCAGATAGAAGACCGATTAAAAGAAAACTATTCAGAACCACCTATGGTTCATAGTAAGACAGTGTATAATTTTGTACAAAAGATACGGAGAATAGAAAATATAAAAAAGACACCAGATCACCAACCACGTGTATACCAGAAGTTGCCTGAGTTAGATTATGGGCATCAGGCACAGGCTGATTTTGGACAGTATTATATGCAAACCAATGACGATGGACGTAAGAAAGTTCATTTTATGGTTCTGGTTTTGTGCAGATCACGATACAAGTTTGTGTATTTCCAGGACAAACCATTTACCAGCATTAGTACTATAAATGCACACGAAAAAGGCTTACAGTATTTTGGCGGACAACCGCGTGAGATTGTTTATGATCAGGATAGAGTTTTAATAGTAGATGAAAACCTTGGTGATGTATTGTTGACAAAAGAATTTAGTTCATATTGCAGTCAAATGGATTTTAAGCCCATATTTTGTCGCAAATCAGATCCTGAGAGTAAAGGAAAGGTTGAAAATGTTGTTGGGTTTGTAAAGAAAAACTTTTTACGCGGCCGGACTTACGTCAATATTGACAAACTTAACTCAGCTGCCTTAGGTTGGTTAGAACGCACAGGAAATGGCAAAGAACACGCAGGTATCAAGAAGATTCCAACTCAAGAATGGATTATAGAGCAACCCTGTTTAAAACCTTTAAAGCCAAGCATTGCCTTAAAAGAAGAATTAAAGAAATACAAAGTCCGCAAAGATAATACGATAAGCTATAAAAGTAACTTTTACACATTACCGCTAGGTACATATGCCAATGCAGATATCTGGGTTTTTTTAAAAGAACAGGAAGAGCATTTATATCTTTACACAACCAGCAATGAACTTCTGACGACTCATTTGATAAGCACAAAAAGAGGATCTACCATCAGTAATACCGACCATCACCGAGACAAAAGTGAAAGTCTGTCTGTATTAAAAGAGGTTGTATTGAAGATGCTTAATAATACCGAAAAATCAACTGTTTTCATTGAGCAACTTCAAAAAGAAAAGTCTCGTTATCTGAGGGATAACCTATTGGTACTTGAGGCCAAAGGCAAAGAAATACCTTCTGAGTTTCTATTGTCAGCATTAGATTTTTGTTTGGAAAACAACATCTTAAATAGCTATAAACTAATAGAAATAGCGCTTCATTATCAAAAGCAAACAGAGCAAGAGTCGAGTGTAAAATATGATATACCGATAATAAAATCCGATAATAATTTACAAATATTAAGCGCCACAGTTCAAACAAGTAAAATAAGTTTTTACGAAAACATTATGTAAAATGGAAAAGATAAAACAAATAAAACAGTATGCTGATTATCTGAGATTAACTTTATTGCGCAATCAAGCGGAACAGTTAATCCATCAGGCACAAATGGACAAATTAACACACATGGATTACACGTATAACATCTTAGAGCAAGAAGTATGTCAACGGCAAAGAACAGATCTAGAACGACGGTTCAAAATGGCACATCTTCCGCGTAATCATGAATTAAACCAGTATGACTACAGTTTTTCTTCGAGTATCAGCAAGCAACAGATGAAGGAAATAAGAGAATTGATGTGGTTGGAACAAGCTTACAATATCGTTTTAATGGGTCCCAGCGGAACTGGCAAATCATATATAGCCGCAGGCTTGGTAAATGACGCTGTAAAAAAAGGTTATAGGGCTTATTTTACTACCATGGAGGACCTAATAAATGTTTTAAAGATGAAAGAGATGACTTCATCTGCATTAAATCAATATAATCGTTATTTAAAGGCTCATTTAATTGCCATAGACGATATGATGTTGCTTCCAATAAAGAAGAGTGAAGCAGTTTCATTCTTTAATCTCATAAACCATTTACATGAACAATGCTCAATAATAATAACAACTAATAAGTCACCTAAGCAATGGGCCGAAGCTCTGGATGATGAAGTATTAGCAACAGCATTGCTAGATAGAATTCTGTACCATTGCGAGGTGATAAAATTAGAGGGCAATAGTTACAGGATGGAAAACCGTAAAAATATATTGGGTACGCCTATAGATCAAAGGCCTTAACCGTTACTGCCTGCTTAGCTCGCTCCACTACGTTTCGCTCCCTAAGCAGGCAGTAACGGTAGAACAAACAAACACCAGAATTGGTATATATTTTTTAATCAAAACTGGTGATTTACTATTGCGAAAAATTGGTGAAATTAAATTTGCTAATTACATCCCGCCACAATAGAGGGATTACCAGCCATTCAGCAACTTATTAGTGAGGGTATTAATATCAACGTGACCCTGCTTTTTGGATTGCCACGCTACCGCCAGGTAGCCGAAGCTTACATTTCAGGTCTCGAATTAATGGAAGCCAACGGAAAGGATTTGAAACAAGTGGCTTCAGTAGCAAGTTTCTTTATAAGTAGGATTGCATCATTGGTAGATCCGATTGAAGAAAAATTCCTCGCCACTCATGGGGAGCAAGCTCATTTTGGAACCTTTGTTAAAGGGCATGTTGCCATCTCAAGTGCAAAAATAGCCTATAAAATGTGCCAGAAAATATTTGCAAGTGAGCGATTCAATAAGCTAGCTGACAAAGGTGCACGTATGCAGAAATTGCTTTGGGCAAGTACCACTACGAAAAATCCTGAATACAGTAATATTAAATATGTTGAAGAGCTTATAGGAAAAGATACAATTAATACGATTACTCCAGAAACAATGAATCCTTATCGCAATCACGGGCATCCGAAAGCAAGGCTAGAGCTCGACCTAGAGCAGGCGGAGTGGGTAATGGATGAACTGCCCGAATTGGGCATTAACATTGATATGATAACACAGCAACTTGAAGACGATGGAGTTTGTGAATTTATCAAACAATTTGATAAAATAATTTCAATTATCAACGAAACTCCAATGTTGCAATAAATTATTCCATTCCACTATTGGGTGGAGAGAGATTAAAATATAAAATATCTGCAGATGCACATTTGATTAAGTAAGGCCGTCATACTGTCGCAATTAACTTTTTTACGAAATCTATTAAGGTAGTCTTTTAAATCAGACAGACTTAACTATTCACTATTAAAAACAAAATTAAAATGGAAAACGAAACCTTATATCCGAAAGCCAGCAAAGAACTGGCAGCCAAACAAGCAGCTTTAGCACCGGCAACCTTAGAGGCATGGAGCAATTTCAGCAAAACGGTATTTCAGGAAGGTGCACTGCCTGAAAAGACAAAACAACTTATTGCTGTTGCTGTTGCACACGTTACTCAGTGTCCCTATTGCATCAGGGCACATACAAAACTAGCTATGCGAAAAGAAGCGAGTAAAGAAGAAATTATGGAGGCGATTTGGGTAGCTTCTGAAATGCGTTCCGGTGCTGCTTATGCTCATGGAATAATAGCCATGGACGAAATGGAAAAATAATGAAAGCAGATCAACCATTTTTTTCTGTAATAATCGTCATTTACAAACGGACAGAGCTTTTAAAAAGGACAAAGTATGGCTATCGTTTTTATCTGGAGCCTTTTCGGAGAGATAAGTAAGTTGAAGATATTTAGAAAGTTGCGATGGAGCAAACCTTTGTTTTTTGGGGCGATGAACGTTTTGTACCATCGAATGATAAACGGAATAATGCCAACAAGGCTAATACTTTATTGCTGAATCACATTAATATCCCAACTATAAATATTAACCCCATTCCTGTTGATTTAAAACCGGACGAAGCAGCAAAAAAATATGTAGAAATCATCACGAAATTTTTCGAAAAAAAACCCCCGCGTTTTGATCTTATTTTTCTTGGCTTCAGCGAAAATGGCCACACGGCGTCATTAGTCCCCGGAAGTGATGTTGTTCTTGAATATAAACGGCTGGTGCGGGAGGTGTTTGTAGCAGAACAAAGAATGTTTCGCATCACCATGACACCACCTTTAATTAACAAAGCTCGTAATATTGTTTTTCTTGTGGAAGGAGAAAAAAAAGCAGAAATCTTAAAGACTGTTCTATGTGGTCCGCAGGAGCCGGTTAAATATCCTGCACAGGCAATTAATGCGGAAGAAGGGAATCTATATTGGCTTATTGATAAAAAGGCAGCAACATTATTGTCTGATGATGAAATACTAAACGGAACATAAATTGTAGCTGAAATCGCTTCTTCAACATAAATAAGGATTAATAATGAATGAAAAGATAATCAAGCTGTTTTTGAGATTAGCACTTGCGTCCGGATTTTTATCGGCCGTTGCTGACAGATTTGGATTGTGGAGCAAAGAATATTCTTCCTGGGGAAATTGGGACTCCTTTTTGGGTTACACACAAATGATAAATCCGTGGTTCCCAAAAGTCTTAATCCCCACAATCGGAATCATTGCCACTATGGCTGAAGTCGTTTTTGCAATATGCCTGATTGTAGGGTTTAAAACGAAATTATTTGCACAATTAAGCGGATTTCTTTTGCTGATATTCGCTTTGTCGATGGCATTTTCTACAGGCGTAAAAAACGCACTCAACTTTTCGGTTTTTAGTGCTTCCGCAGCAGCTTTTGCTTTAAGTCTTTTGAAAACAAAATTTTTAGAATTGGATAAGTAGAAAGATTAACTTTAAAAATCAGTGTTATGAAAGAAATAAAATTAAAAAGGATTTACGACGACCCTTCTGTTGATGATGGCTATCGGGTTTTGATTGACAGGCTTTGGCCCCGCGGCATTTCCAAAGAAAAGGCGAAGCTTGATGAGTGGGACAAAGAAATTGCTCCTTCAACCGAATTAAGAAAATGGTTCGACCACAAAGAGGAGCGGTTTGATGAGTTTACTGTTCGCTATCATGAAGAGCTGAAAGATAAAAAAGAAACGCTGAACAAGTTGCGTGAAAAGGGAAAATATAAAACGCTTTGCCTTTTGTATGCGGCCAAAGATCCCGAAATAAACCAGGCTATTGTATTAAGAGATGTGCTGTTACAAGAAGGTTGATCGCCATATCCTATTCACTCTTCACTCTTCCTCATACGGTATGCTTTTTTCCCGCCATAGGCGGCACTTAATAGCAATAAGATGCTTAAGCCGCCATCCAATGGAGCGCCATTCTGATCTCCGCTCAGGCCATGACCGCCTCCGGTAGTTGGAGGTGGAACCGGTTGTGCAAACAGACCTATACTGCTGAATGCTATCAATACTGTTAGAATTATTTTTTTCATACTTTTTTTAATTTTGAAGCCCATCCACTGCCCTTCCCAAAGGGAAGGGAGTAGAGCTGCGCTTTATTATTTACTTTTTTTCCAAAGAACAATGCTATTTATTAACCTCTGTCGTAAAGTCCCTTTCCTTGGGAAAGGGATTTAGGGATAGGCTACTTATTTCACCAACACTTTTTCCGAATACACGTTTTTATCAGTGATTACTCTTACAATATAATAAGCTACAGGCATCCCATTTAAACTAAAGGAAGTTTGCATACCGGCAGGAGCTATGGTTTTCACCAACTGACCCAATGTATTGTAAACCGTAATTTGCTGAATGTTTTCCATGCTGTTGATATAAATAGTATTGTCATAGGCATAGATGCTGGCAGCATTGATGTGCTGATTGCCAATCCCCAATGGAGAAAAAGCAAATACCAGCTGAAAACGGTTTGGATTATCGGTTGTAAGGCCTGTAAAAGCATAAACGGCATTTTGGTTCAGGTCCTGCAGTGTATTGGTTTTTAGATCCTTCAGGTAAATATAAGGATGCGATGTAAAGCTGCTTAATTCACTGGCTTTCAGGGTATAATTTCCATTGATGCCCGCGTTAAAGCTTACCGGAACTTCCAGGTTATTGGTAATAGCAGTCAGGGTATTAATGGAAAGATTTTTTGCATTCTTTACAGTATACAACGAAGGAGCTTCTGCTAACAAAGAGAACCATTTAGCTACACCTTCGTTTGCGGTAGCATTGCTATTGAAGTTTACAATAATTTCATCACTATATGTATTTATAGTTGAGCTAACTTTTAAGCGAATCAAATCAGCAGGCGTAGATTTCAGGAAGTTTTGACTACCAGGATGAACTCTTGCGGAGTTAGGAATTGTAAAACTACCTGAAGCTAATGAATTTACAAAGAAACCTTGATGAGGTGCAATAATATTTGTTGCATTTAATGTTCCTCCAATACCATTTGTATAAGAACCATAGTTGCCTAAAGTTCCATTCCAAATCCATATAGTTGGGTTGGTATTTGCAAGATAGCTATCACGATTCGTATAAGCTGAAGCATCCCAGTCGATTGCAGAAACATAAGGATTACCAATCAGATTATAAGTATTCCCAGTTATGCTAACTGCAATTGACTTATCACCACTATTTAAATTCCCCGTAAAGTTATGCGTTGCACTTCCAGTATAAGAAGGACTATAAGCTACTAGGTATCCTTTGCCGACAGCAAAATGAGTTTCAAAACCTGAATTATAGGTTGTAGCATCCTGACGTAAATTAACCCATGGAAAACCGGAATTCATATCAACGGTTTCATCCCATTTGTAAAAATCAAAATCTATATTACAGCTGGATGGCGCAAACTGACCAATAATAGGCTGACTTGCTACAGGTGATGATAAGAAATGCCATGAGTTATCATTAGGAATATAACGCTGTACAATATTTGAATTGGCAACCAATGTCCCTAATTCTACCAAAGAAGCTGTTCCTGTGGCATCCGATTGCAACGTTAATGCTCCATTTACCAATAAATCTTTTGCAGCATTAATAGTCAACTCACCCTTTGGAGCAATGGTTAAATTATTGCATTCATAATTATTAGAGTTCACAACTGCTAATAAATTTGCAGGAATAGTAACATTCGTTGCAAAGTTGGGGACTGCATTTGGAGTCCAATTCGTAGCAACTTCCCAAGCATTGGTAGCACCATTAAATGCCACTGCATTGGCCACACTACTTTCATAAGCTCCCATATCCGGATTAGATAAATCGCGTGTTGTACCAGCAAAATCAGTAGTTATTCCTGAAATTGGTGTCCCCAAATTATTACTTACTACCAATGATAAATCGGTTGCAGAAGCAAAGTTTGGATTTAAAGACTTAGAAGCAGCATCCTGTATAGTTGCCGTTTTCCAGTCAGCTATGGTTGTTTTATCAGTTGTAGTATATATACCTAAAACACCACCAGTTCCACTTGTAAAGTAATCGTTGTAATCAATGCTTAATGAAGTAGCTGTTGTCGTTGTAAAGGCAATAGAATAGTGTTTTGCAGTAGCTCCACTGTTGGAACGGGCATTGACAAAAATGTTATTTTTGATGTTCATGGTCGTAGCAACATCTCTTTTCCTGAAGGCATAGGTTGCATTTGTGCCTGAGGTATGAGTTCCACCAATACTTATACTGTTAAAATAAATATTACAGGAATTTGCAGAATATCCAAAATAATCTATCCCATCAATATTTCCGGTTGTTGTCGGACTTAAATAAATTGCATTATTGATGATATCCGCATTCATTGATACAGATGAAGCTCCTAAATAATAAATCCCTTTTACAGCGGCACTTGAACTGCCATTTAAATCATAGATTTTATTTCCTATAATTGAAGTTGAAGGAGCATCTCCAATATAAATACCAGCAATAGTAGCAACACTTGAAGCTGATGTCATATAAAACAAGTTGCCGGAAATGGTTGAAGAAGTGGCTCCAGCAAGGTTAACACCGTAGGTAGTAAAGTTAAAGATTTCACTATTGCTGATGGTATTGGTTGATGCGTTGGCTTTGCCAGCAAAATAGAAACTATTGGCGGGTCTTCCGCTAACATCGCTTCTATCTCGCACAACACAATTGTCTATCAGATTGCTGTTATTGTTTCCGATAGCTGTAAACTCAAACACCCCACTGGTAGTTGATGAGTTGGCACCTTCTACAAAACAATACTTAATGGCATTGTTCTGAGCACTGGTGGTAAATCTGAAAGTAGTATAACCAGTATTCGTATTTCTGATTCTCAAATACTTTCCATTTCCTGAATATCTTCCATCAAAAGTTACTCGGTCAGCCCCATTTATTGTAAATAAATGAGCCGCAGCAGTTGAACTGATCAACCTTTCGGTTGTACCATCGGGTTGTATGGTCAATGTATAATTACCAGCTCCGGTTTCTGTCCATTGATTAAGAGCAATAGCACCGGTTTCATCGGTAATGTCGCTAATCACATTAATGGTAACATTGCCTGACAAGCCAAGCGAATTGATGTCGTTAAATAAACCATCTACTTTCGTAAAGGAAGTATAGTTTCCTCCCACTCCTACAGTATAAGTTCCACTTAATGCAGCTTTGATAGTGCGTGTTCCTGCTGGATCTATATCGGTGCCATTATAGGTTGTTCCGGCAACATCAATACCGTTAACTGCAATTTTTGCATCCACGGTATTGTTGACTATTGCGGCGGCATCAATATCAAAAGCTACCCAAACATAAGATGTTCCGGTAGGTAGGTTATAATTCAAGGTTGAGAATGAAGCTACGCCAGCAACTAAACTTTGTGCCGTGCCCAGAAGATTGGTTGTTGCAAATGTAGTATTGGTTGTCCAATAAAGTTTTACACCACTTGCAGCAATATCAGAGGCAATAGTTCCTGTATAGGTTGCTGCTATCGAATTCAGCAACAAAGAACCACCTGATGGACCGGCAACAACATAGTCGAGCCGTAAAACAGGCTGGTTGGTGGCACCCTGAAGCACCAATGCTGTTGATGCCTGTACTCCGGCTATCGAAGTAATTGTTTTATTTACAATAGCTCTTGTTCCAGTTGGTGCGGTGGATGTTGGAACATAATCTGTTCCTCCAACAGTTACACCTGCACATTCTCCATCAATTACGTTTGTATTCACAGCAGTTGAAGCTATATCATAAGTTACCCAAAAATAATTGATTCCTTGTGCCAATGTTTGTGTTCCGCTAACATCAAAATTTGATGTCGTAGTTGAAGTAATTGTTGACCCAAACTGGCCAGATGCTGAAAATGTCGAACTTGTTCCAGTGTACCAGATTTTTGCATTACTGACATCAGAAACCGATGTAGTTCCGTTTGCATTTATCGTTAATTTGGTAAGGTTAATAAGGTTTAAACTACCTGTAGTTACAACCTGAATACCTATTACTTGTTGGCTGGTAGTTCCTGCGTTCACAGTTGAAGTAACTGCCTGTGTTGTGGTACTGGAAACATAGGCCATATTTTCTGCAAGTTTCAATACAATATTATCAATGGCCGCAGGAGGCTGTGTTCCTCCTGAAACATCATTTCTCCAACTGAAAACCAATCTTTTGGTTGTTCCTAAATTTCCAGCTGCAAAAGTTAAATCAACTGATTGCCATGTACCTTGCAATCCATAAGCGACACCAATTTGACCAGAGGCTACTTCGATTCCTGCCACAGGCGTAGTAGCGGGATCTATTAAGAATACTTTTAAATCATCATAACTGCTTTCACCCTGACCTTTCCAATCAAAAGCCAGATGATACTCACCACTTGCAGGGAAGGTTATATCCCTGTAAAAATGGACAACACTTGTGTTTGTTATTGAATAAGCATTTGTGCTTCCACTGTTATTGGATATATAAGCGGAGTTTGTGCCACCATTATTGGTAGCTGTTCCGGCATACCATTTATTGGTTTGAGCACCATTTACAACAATCCATTTGTTCAGGTTGCTTGTTTCAAAATCATCGGTAAACGGAAATGTGGTAACTGCTCCCAGAACAATACTTCGGGTTCCCGCAGGTGCTGTAACAGTAGGTGTTTGTGCAGAAGCAACCGTTAATGAAGTACATTCAGCATCAACAACATTGCCTGATGTAGCAGCTGAAGGTATATCATAGGTCAGCCAGAAATAATTGGTTCCTTCTGCTAAGCTTTGTGTACCTGTAACATCATAATTTTCAATAGTTGGTGAGGCAACTACAGTGCCGAATTGGTTTGTTGTTGCAAATGTGGAAGATGTACCTGTATAATAAATTTTCGCATTGCTAATATCAGCTACATTGGTGGTTCCGTTTGCGTTTAACGTAAAACTCGTAACACTTATCGGACTTGCATTACCTGTTGCGACAATCTGGACTCCAATGACCTGTACATTATTTGTACCTTGAGGAACTATGGTTGTATTTTGAGTAACTGTACTTGAAGTATAAGCCATAGGAACCGATTTTAATCCCATTACATAAAAATTACTTAAAGAAGTTATGGCTGGTGCTGTGGTTTGTATCGTATTTGAAGTAATAACTGCGGCAGTTCCTCCAATTAAATCATAGCTACCTCCTTGTGTTGCAGAACCTGCAATTGCATTTGCACTTCCTAGAGATGCATCCGTCAATTTAAGAAAAGTACTGGTAAAATTAGAGGCACCTGAAGTTATTGAAGGTGACCAATACCTGTTTGTATTAAGTGTTGACATATTTGTACCAGATGTTCCACCACAATTTGCATCAAAAACTTCGGATGAAATAACAACTGTACCACCTGAATTTGTAGTTGGGTTGACTAATTCAAAAGGGTTATAACTGCCTTTACCAACAGGGAAAAGATATGTGGATCCCGAAGCCAGGCTTAATGGTAATGTTCGGGCAATTGGCCCGTTTATATAACCTGCTGTACGAGAAATACTGCCTGCAGTAGTTCCTGAAATAGTAAGTAAATTTGCAGAAGTTGTAGTTAAATTACCTGATGTTAAGGTTAATGATGAAACACTTGTAGGATTTCCTAATGTAATTCCAGCAGCATTGTTAATGGTTAAAGAACCTCCAATAGTTGATGGTAATTCTGTACCTGTTGTTTTAGCATTTGTTCCATTATAAATTAATGATAGTGTGCCTGTTCCAAGATTATACGTAGGATTATTGGTAAAACTACCATTTCCAACTGCCAGTTTAAAACCATTAGAACCTCCACTACCTAAAGTAAGGTTACTAGCTGTCAATATTCCGGCAGTAAGTGTTAAACCGGTATAAGTATTTGATGGTTTAATAATCATATTAGCAGGGAGTGTTACTGTACCACCTGAATAAGTATTGTTAATCACTATTTGAGGTAATTGACTTGTTGTTATGGTTCCATTATTAATAAATGTCTGATTACCAAATGATGAGTTAAAGGTTAAAATATTACCATCGGATCCATTAAAAGTCATAGTACCATTATTGCTTATATTTCCAGGATTAGAAACACTATTTCCTTTTATTGTCAATGCAAATCCAAATCCTTGAGAAAAAGTGCCTGTACCGTTTAAAGTTAGATCACCGTAAACAGTAGTATTAGCTCTTATCGTAATATTATGATTTGCAGAGGTATTATTCAAAACAATACTTGGTGTATTTCCTAATATCTCAAAAGTTAAAGCGCTTGCTCCTGAATTTGCATTTCCTAATTGTAAAGTTCCTCCTGAAATATTTGTTGTTGCGGTCGGTCCTCCATATTCGTATCCATTTACATTTACATTGAGCGTTTGAATTTCAATTGTCCCACCAGACATTTCAAAATTTGAAGTTCCTCTTGCATCAAATAAATGATAGGTACTACTTGTATAACCAGCCATTGTACCAACTTTAACAGTACCTCCAGATTGAATATAATTATATGTATTTGAACTATGACCAAATCTACCTGTAACATTTAATGTTCCACCTTCAATTTTTACAATACTTCCATTACTAGGTGTTAAAAAACATGAGTTTACATTACCAGCTGTTATTGTTCCAGCGCTTAACCTAAATAAACCGGAAATTAATGGACCTGTCCCTGCTAAAGATGCATTAGGCACTGTAAAGTTGGCATTATTAAGCCAAAAGCCACCGGTTGCAGGTATTGTGTATGAAGCAATTGAAAAAACAGGGAAAGATATTGTATTTGTACCAGAAATTTTCAAAGTTCCATTTGTTATATAGAAACAACCAATAATAGGTGAAACTCCTTGTACTGTTAATGAGCCAGCTGTATATACAAAATCTAATATAGTTGTTGAACTTGTCCCTTTATTAATATTTACACCTCTTGATGCAGTGCTGCCATCTAAATCTGTAATAGAACCAGTATTTAAAGTGAATGTGGCATCAGAAGTTCCTGTAAAGGTAATTTTAGCATAATTAGTTGAACTTGCATATAAATCAAGCGTCCCATTATTTGTTAAATTACCTGAAATAGAAATATTTCCAGCTGTTGATACAGTTGAGTTCATCCTGACAGTTGCACCTTCAGAAATAGACATATTGTTATTAACAGTTAATGTGAATCCTTTCATTTCAAGAATTCCAGTTGTACCACTAACAGTCAAATTATTACAAGTTCCAGCAGCATCCAAAACTACCGTATGACCATCAGCAATAGTAACATTGTCAGTAGATGTAGGTACAACACCACCAACCCAAGTAGCTGTGGCACTCCAGTTACCTGTGGCAGCAGAAATAATATTTCCAGGAGGATTTGTAGCTTGAGAGCCTGTTAAATATGGCGATTCAGCTTCTGCAACAGCAGCAATTTTGTAATAATACATGGTACCAGGTATTAAACCCGTTTGGGCTTGAGAGTAAGTTGTTCCTAAACCAGCAATTGTTGTAGAAGTGATATCTGTTCCTTGCTTTACAAAAGTAATATTATCAGTAGAGCGATAAACCCTAAACGCAGTTTCATTTGTAGAGTTATCTGTCCAGCCAATGGTCATTGAACTTGCAGTAATTGCAGTTGGATTAAATGAAATTGGAGCAGCATCTGCAGTAATTGTTTCGGCAATAATAAATTTATCCAAGAATATATCATAACTTCCCCAGGATGCCGTTACTTCGATACCAAATCTGGCATTTGCAACCTTATAAGTTCCAGGTATTGATACTGCAACTTTAGTCCAAGCAACACCAGGTTTAGTTATTGTTTGAATATCTGCCCAAGTTGAACCTCCATCGTTTGAACCTCTTAATTTTAACGTAAGTGAACTCGATGCGCTAAGAGCTAAATAAAATGTAACCCTTGGATTTGTGGATGTTGAAAGATCAGTATTGCCAGTTGATAGTTGTTGTCTTTGAGGTGCCCGCGCATTATAATCATTATACCATGCAACAGCCGACCCATCATAAGCACCAGCAGGTGTTGTAGGAACTCCGGCTGTGGTAATAGGTGCCCATGCACTGCCAGACCAAGTATTTTTCGCCCAATAAATTGGGTCAGTACCACTTGTTCCCGTACCAGCGGCATTTTGAACGCTTGTCCAGCCAGATGGTGCAGCAGGAGTTCCGCTCCATGTGCCTTCAAAAGACTCGGTTAGATAAGTTTGCCCCCAGCTTACAAAGCCAAAGACCATTGCGATTAAAAATAATAATGATTTTTTCATAAGAGAAGTATTTATTTTTTTAAATGATTTTGCTGCCCAAAGAAAAGATTTTGCATGGAGGCTAGGGTTGATTTTTTTCATACTATTTATTTTTTAATTACTATTTTCTGTTTTGGAAAAGGGAACAAAAATACATTATTTTTTTCGATTAACACGCACTTAACATTATTTATTTGTTAAATTATTTTATCGTCTATTTATTTAGTTATTTTGTTGCTGTTAGCGTCGTTTATTTTATGAATGCGATTACACCTTGTTACAGAATTTTTAAAATGTGAACATATTTAACAATGAATTAAAACAGCATTTCATCTGAAGTGCAACACCATCCATGGGTGCAAATAAGCAAAGGAAGGGCAGAGAGGAGGTTGTGCATGCAGGAGATGAGGCATTGTTTTAGTTACAAAGCGCAGTAGCAGTTGATTCTATAAGGGCTGATGGATTAAAAAACTCCCAATGCTGGCAAGCTGGCAATAAAAACTCAAATTATCCGAATACTTCCTGCAATACCAGGTGGGAATTGATCTTGTTAAAGCCGGAGTGGTGGAGACGGTAAAATAAAATCATCTTATCCAGCAATATTCTTCGGCCTGCTTTATGCAGCTTCAATGCGGTCAGGTCTTCGAAATGGGTATACAGCATGTTGAAAATCACCTCGCTAAGTGGGTATTCCAGGTATTCTGCACCCAGCGGCTCCAACGACTGAAAAACGCCTTCGGTCAGGTTAAAAATACGGTGGTGTGCGTCATAATTCGCCCTCGGGAAAATTTAGTAAAGTTCTAAAGAAAAGATAAGAAACAAACAAAGGAAATGGGAAAACAAAACATATATTAATGTTTAATATAATTATTTGTTGTACCATAAAAACAAAAAAGCCTGAAAATCAATGACTTTCAAGCTTTTTGGCGGTCCGGACGGGACTCGAACCCGCGACCCCGTGCGTGACAGGCACGTATTCTAACCAACTGAACTACCGAACCCTGTTCCCGGTATTGCTACCGTTATTGGTAGTGCAAAAGTAATACTATTTTTTAAACTACCAAGCTTTTTTTTTCTTTTATTGAGAAAAAAAACTGTATTCAAACCTGCTTTTTATTTCTTATTTACTAATTGTTATAAATCAAGATATTATAAAATGTGGTTTGAAATTTAATTTTAGAGTTTATGAAAGAATTTTTAAAATTAATTTCCTGTAAGCTCTATCTGATATGAAAAAAGCCCGCTCTTTTTAAAAGCAGGCTTTTCTTTCTATTGCTAAATCAACGATTATTCTTCTATAATCACAATTTTTTCGATTTTATCTCCCTGACGAATCAGGTCAATTACTTCCAGTCCTTCATACACTTTCCCGAAAACTGTATGAACACGATCGAGATGTTGTGTGTTTTCGCGATTATGACAAATAAAGAACTGTGATCCACCTGTGTTTTTTCCTGCATGTGCCATTGATAATACACCACGATCGTGGTGCTGATTGTTTCCTGATGTTTCGCAATTTATGCTGTAACCTGGACCACCCATTCCGTTACCATCGGGACAACCACCCTGTATCATGAAATCAGGAATCACTCTGTGAAATTTTAATCCGTCGTAAAATCCTTCTTTTGATAATTTTATAAAATTTTCAACGGTTCCCGGCGCATCTGCTTCAAAGAAGTTTAATTTCATCACGCCTTTATTGGTATGTATTTCTGCTTTTTTCATTGTATTGTATTTTATTATTTAAATTTGTAATGTATTTCTAATCCCGAATCGCTTCGCTCTCGGGATTTCACTTAGCTCAATTTCCGGCTACTTAATAAACCTGAACAGTTTGCTCCATCTTATCTTATTTAAGAAGCTTTCGTCTTTATCTAACGATAACCATACAAAAGATGCTTTTCCTACCACATGGTCTTCCGGAACAAATCCCCAGTAGCGTGAATCTGCTGAATTATGACGACTGTCACCCTGCATCCAGTAATAATTCATTTTGAAAGTATAGGTATTGCTTTCTTTTCCATCGATAAATATTTTACCATCTCTGATATCCATTGAATGACCTTCAAAAATAGTAATAATTCTTTTGTATAAACTTATATTGGCAGGATTAATAGCAACAGTAACTCCTGCCTTTGGAACATAGATAGGACCATAATTATCTAAACTAAAGTGATAGGTTGAATCGAAAGGGAATAATCGTTCATCCCACATTCCTTTTGGTGAAATAATTGGTTTAACATCCACAACATTTGGTAATTTTTTTAATGCAGTTACATTTTTATCCGTTAAAAATAAGATGCTTTTTTGAGATGATCTTTCGTATTGATACATATTAGCTATATCTTCTTCAGATACGCCCATGTTTCTCAATTCTTTCTTGTAAACAGGGGTTCCATTGGTGATGATTTCGTAACTAAACTGGTAATCTATTGGATTTTCAGCTTTTTTGCCATTCACATACACTTGTCTGTCAATAATTTTTACACTATCACCGGGTATTCCGATGCAACGTTTGATAAAATTCTCACGTTTATCAACCGGACGTGCAATGATATCACCAAAATTGGCTGTATCATTCCAGACTCTTTCTCTTCCATATTCTTTTACCAATGCATAATAGCTGGAATTGCTCTGGAAAGCTGTAGAAACAGTATCTCCTTCTGGATAATTGAATACCACTACATCATTGTTTTTGATGGTTGCAAAGCCGGGAAAACGATAATAAGGCAATTTGATCCATTCCAGATAAGATTTTACGTTTTTTGTTAAAGGCATCGTATGATGAGCAAATGGAAAGGCAATAGGCGTATTGGGAATCTTAGGACCATAGGTGATTTTACTAACGAATAAAAAATCTCCCACTAACAACGATTTTTCCATGGACGAAGTAGGGATGGTATACGCTTCAATAAAAAATGTACGGATAATGGTTGCGGCAATTACTGCAAATATTATCGCATCGGCCCATTCGCGGGTTACTGACTTCTTAATAACAGGCCATTCATCAGGATGTACATATTTGTCTGTTTTGTTAAATCCAATGTATGGAAGATAAATAAAAGGAAACAAAACACTTACGGCTTGTTCGCCCAATCCGAATTTTTTAAAACATTTTACCAGTTCCACTATCATCAACATAATTGTAAATACGTTGATAAAAGGAATAAGGATAAAAATATACCACCACAATGGTTTCTTAATGATTTTTAACCAGATATAGAAATTGTAGAATGGAATTAAAATATACCAGCCTTGTACGCCGGCTTTTTCAAATATTTTCCATAACCCAATGATAGTGAGGACGAAAAATAGTACTGTTAAAATTGCGAAAATACTCATAGTTAGTAGTTGTTTGTTTTTACAAAAGTCTTATAAAACATTGATTGATAAAAATATATTAGTTTAAAAAATGTTAAAAGAGCAAATCTTTCATTTCATAAATACCTTTTTTACCTGCAATAAATTCTGCAGCCAGTATTGCACCCATTGCAAAGCCTAAACGATTATTGGCAACGTGTTTAATTTCAATGCTATCATTGGTTGACTGGTAAGAAACAGTGTGAGTACCTGGAACATTTGATTCTCTGTTTGATTTTATGTCTAGTAATTCTTTATTTTCTGTCATTTCATTTTTCCAGTTTTCTTTCCTTTTCAGATTACTGATGATATCATTCGCCAGAGAAATGGCAGTACCACTGGGAGCATCCATTTTTTGAGTATGATGGGTTTCTTCAATAAATACTTCATATTCAGGATGTGTATTCATCAAGTTGGCCAGTTTTTTATTGATTTCAAAAAAGATATTGACTCCAACACTGAAATTACTTGCATAAAACAATGTTTGTTGTTTTTCTGTACACAAATCGCGGATTGTATTTAACTGATCGTACCATCCTGTGGTACCCACAACGATTGGCACATTGGCTGAAAAAGCTTTGATAATATTATCCAAAACTGTACTTGGTGTGCTGAATTCCAGGGCAACATCAGCTTTCATAAAATCTACTAAATGCTCATTCCAGTCTTCGAAAGCATCTATTTTTATTATAATTTCATGATTTCGCTCCAGTGCAATTTTCTCAATTTCTTTACCCATTTTTCCGTAACCAAGCAATGCTATTTTCATATGTTTGTATTTTTTTTATTTATTTGTCATATGTAACTCGCCAATAATCATCCTCCTGTGTCTCATATTGGACGAGATGGCTCGTTTCATCTAAATATATGTTAAGTTATTGATATAGTATTATATATTGAAATATTGTTTTCTGATTGATAAATAATCTTAAATAAAAACAGAAAGATACATCTAATTTCTTTTTAGAATACATACAATCACTGTAGTTAAAATCTTAGTGTCAGTCGTAATCCCGCAGTAGGTGGACTTCCCAATCGCAATGCATTGTTATTCAGCAAAGGATCTATACGTAATGATAAATCATCGCCCACATCAAATGTAAATAAATGTGCATATACACTTGCATCTACGATATTTAACAGATAAACCAGTCCTGCAAGGATATAAGTGAATTCGAGGTTGCGCTGATAATAGTTTTTGAGCAATAAAATTGTATTATCTGAATAAATTGTGTAGTCTGCGTTATAATTGGTTGAATCACCATTTAAACGTGCTAAGTATTCAGTTCTATAATTATGGTATCTGTTGGAATTAAAAATGACGAAGTAAGTTAAAGTAGCGATTCCGGCATACAATACAGGAACTTTCCAGTATTGACGGTTGTAAACTTGTCCCAGACCTGGTAATATAGCTGAATATATAGCTGCTTTGCGAGGTGAATGAGTTTCAACCTTAAGCGTATCATTTAATTTCTGAGCTTGAACAGCCTGAGGCATTGCAACTATTGACGATATTGTAAATAATAAAATCACTGCCATACAATGAAATTGGATGGTTGTCATTTTATTTAATGGATTACGGATGATGTTATTCGTCACGATGTGGATACAGTAATTATTGATTTAATAATTCCAGAATTCTTTCAAAATCTTTATCTGAAGTAAATGGAATAACGATATTTCCTCTTCCTCTATTGTTTCTTTTAATATCGATTTTGGATGAAAAATGATGTGTCAATGATTTTTTAGCTGAATGATAGGTTTCAGGTAAAGTATTTGCAGTCTTTTTAGGCTTTTTTTCTTCAGGGTTGTTGATAATACGTACCATTTTTTCAACTTCTCTTACCGATAAGCCTTTTTCAACAATCTGTTTGGTAATAATTAATTGCTGTTCGATATTATCCAGTGTAATCAAAGCGCGGGCATGCCCCATGCTGATTTTGTCGTCGTGAATATCGAGTTGAACTTCAGCTGGTAGTTTGAGCAATCGTAAATAGTTGGTAATGGTGGTACGGTTTTTTCCAACTTTTTCGCTCATTTGCTCTTGAGTAAGTTTGCACTCATCAATCAATGCCTGATACGAAAGGGCTACTTCAATAGCATTCAGATTCTCGCGCTGTATATTTTCGACCAAAGCCATTTCAAGCATTTGCGAATCTGTTGCAATTCGGATATAAGCAGGTATTTCTTCCAGTCCGGCTAATTTTGATGCCCTTAATCTTCTTTCGCCTGAAATGAGTTGATATTTCTCCTGACCAATTTTCCTTACGGTAATGGGTTGAATGATCCCCTGGTGTTTGATAGAAGCTGAAAGTTCGAGTAAAGCCTGTTCTTCAAATTCGGAACGTGGCTGAAAAGGATTGGCTTCGATTGAATCAACGGGTATGCTTGCGATTGAACCAACAACAGTACTGGCGTTATCGTTTAAATTCATCTCTTCGTTTTCCGGAATTGCTAATAAGGCGCTGAGACCTCTTCCAAGTGCTTGTCTTTTGGCGTTCATTCTAAATCTTTATTTATTCCTGTTGTTTTAATAAATTTACTTCATTTTTTTGCATAATTTCACGTGCGAGGTTCAAATAGTTGACAGAACCTGAGCAGTTAGCATCGTGCATGATAATGGTTTCTCCAAAACTGGGTGCTTCACCTAATTTAGTATTTCTATATATTAAAGTATCGAAAACCATGTGTTGAAAGTGAGTTCTAACATCTTCCACTACCTGTTTTGCCAATCTTAATCGCGAATCGTACATGGTTAATAAAATGCCTTCGATTTCAAGGGCAGGATTAAGCCGGGTTTGAACTATGCGAATGGTGTTGAGTAATTTCCCCAAACCTTCTAACGCAAAATATTCGCATTGAACAGGTATTATTACCGAATCGGCAGCTGATAAAGAGTTTACAGTTACCAAACCTAAAGAAGGCGAGCAATCGATTATGATGTAATCATATTCATCCTTGATTTTTGCAATCACTTTTTGCATCATTTTCTCACGGTTGGGCAAATTAATCATCTCGATTTCAGCACCCACCAGGTCGATGTGAGCGGGTATAAGGTCGAGGAAAGGAGTGGATGTTTTAAGCACAATACTGTGTGGGTCAATATCATCGATGATGCATTCATAAATGCTGGTTTTGATTGTTTGTGGATCGAAACCAACACCTGATGTAGCATTTGCCTGAGGATCCGCATCGATTAACAATGTTTTTTTCTCAAGTACTGCCAAACCGGCACTTAGATTAATAGCTGTTGTAGTTTTGCCTACCCCTCCTTTTTGGTTTGCAATCGCAATTACTTTTCCCATTTTGTTTTTAGTCTGATAATGATAAGTTTATGTATAAGTTGAAAGGATTTTCTCATTTTAACTTAAGCTTACAAAAGTAAGATTAATAATTAAATGTTTGCACAAAAAGTTAATAACAAAAAAGCTGTCCGGATGAACAGCTTTATTGTTAATAAGTTAATGGTTTATTATTCTTTAATGATCTCCATGTTATCGAAATCAATGTCAGTAAATTCTGATTTGTAGGATTCTTCAGGTTCTTCTTCAGGTTTCTCACCTGTTTCAATAAAATGAGTAACACCATTCAATCCATTGATAAATTTTTCAAAATCTTCTTTGTAAAGAAAGATTTTATGTTTTTCAAAATAAAACTTACCCTGTTCATTATCAAACCTTTTCTTGCTTTCTGTAATAGTCAGGTAGTGTTCACCTGCCCGTGTTTCCTTTACATCAAAAAAATAAGTTCTTTTGCCTGCTCTTACCGCTTTAGAGAAAATTTCTTCTCTTTCTTTATTTTCAAACTCTTCCATTTTAGCTATAGGATTATGTGTAATTTACATCGCAAATGTAGTAATTAATTTGAAATGCAAGGTATTTTAATTTATTTGTTTTATTTATTTAGTATTTTATTTAAAATGAAACGATTATTTGTAAATCATTTTAGTAAATTGTTGCATCTTACCTTTTTTGCCATAAATAATCATTTCGTCATTAGATATTTGCTCGCTGAACATAGGGTGGATCAGGATGTCAGAACGTTTCATCTTAAACAATGCTTCTTTTTTGTATTTTCCATCTTCATCCATAGCCACCAAAGCTACAATGGATTCTCTGTTTGGATTGTAATTTTTTAAGTTACCATCTCCAGTATTGGTTAAGTTTTTCGGATTATCATTGCTGGTTTCTTTTAATTCATCACCAAAAACAATGTCAACTTTTTTGGATTTACTCTAAATGTGAAAACCAATGCAATGAACATAATAAGTGTGAACTTTTTTATTTGACTTTTTTAAAATAAGTTAATAAAATGATATTTTATATATATTTTTCAAAAGTAAAAAGAAAAATGGAATAAACAATAGGTTAATAGGCATTTTAATATGATTATTACTATTCTGTGGATTTATAGATTGTAGCTTGTAGATTGTTGCTTGTTGCTTGTAGCTGTAGCTAGTAGCAGGTTGCTGGTAACTGGTTGATGGTAGCTGGTTTCAGGAGCAGGTTGTTGGATCTGATAGCTGGTAGCAGGTTGCGGGTAGTTGGTTGCTGATTACTGTTAGCTATTAGCTGGTAGCTGTTAACTGTTAGCTGGTTGTCTTTTTGCATAGGTGCAAGTGACTAATTACTTATTTTTTATACTTTGTTCAATAGCCTGAATGAATAGATTGAGTTTTTTACCTAAAATTTCAAGTTTATCATGCAAATCTTTAAATAAAATACTGTTTTTTAAGGATGCTGTTTCATATAGCGTCTCTAAATGGTCAATAGTTTCATCATTTGATGCAATGGAAAAAGTAAGAAAACGGATATATTCCATTATATATCTCCTTCTGCCATAACCTTCTACTATATTAGATCTTATTGATTTGGAGGATCTTCGTATTTAACTTCCTGTTTCATACATTTCGAATTTAGGAAGTTCTTCTAATGTCATTTTATGAATGGCGACACTTAATTCTCTTGACCTTTCCCAAATCTCAAGATTTTTGTAACTCATTTTATTCCATTTTTATTTGTTACTAATATCAAACTTTAGAATCTAGTAACCAGTAACCAGTAACTAGTACTTCTTTCCCGATAAGTTTTTGAATATTTTCTGTTCGATGGCTGTGGTGGAATAGCCGGGAACCAAATCAATGGTTTTGACTTCGCCGCCTTTGGCTTTCAATATATCGTAGCCAACAATATCTTCGGGTTTGTAATCACTGCCTTTGATTAAAATATCTGGTTGAACTAATTTTATAAGGTTGTAAGGTGTTTCTTCATCAAATAGTACTACTGCACTTACAAAATTTAAGGATGCCATTATCAAAGCTCTTGCATTTTCATCGTTAATCGGACGGTGAATTCCTTTTAGTGAACGTACTGAAGCATCTGTATTGAGTCCAATAATCAATACATCACCTTCTGAAGCAGCTTTGGCAAGGTATTCAATATGTCCTGCATGCAGAATGTCGAAACATCCATTGGTGAATACAATTTTCAATGCTTTGAACCGCCAGTAAGCCAGCATTCTGGGCAAATCTTCTCTTGCAATTATTTTAGATCTGATAACTTCAAATTGTTGCATCTTTTTTATTTTTTAACATGGGTAAAACCAACAATGCGATAAGTCCCAATACAATAACCAATATTGTTTGTGAAGACCATGATATCCACCCCATTGCATATCCAACTGTTGCCGGAATGGAAAATATTAATAATGTTTCTTTAATAATTAAAGGATAAATACCAATACCTCCAGGTACGATCATAATTCCAAAAGATCCCAAAACCAGCGCTGATAAAACTACATTCAATCCTAAAGTTGCTGTTTGGTCGAAACAAAAGAATACTAACCAGGTCATTATAAAATAATTCAGCCAGATAAACAATGAATGAAAAATAAACCAATAAGGTTTTTCAACTTTAGAAAGTGATTTTAATCCTTCAACAAATCCCAAAAGCAACACCATCATTTTAATGTAAATAACGGATGACTTAATCCTTTGTTTAAAGATATAAAAAAAAATTACAATTATAGCAGCTATAGCTAATACTGCAATAAAGAAGAAATCAGTGAAACTAAAATTATCAAACTTAATGGCAACTTTTAACCAAAATCGATTATATATGTAATCTTTAAGATTGTGAAATTCAATGATTAATGTTAGGAGAAATAATGAAAAAAATATCAGCATATCAACGGTTCGTTCGGTAATAACAGTTCCAAATGATTTACTAACAGGAATTTTTTCGTATTTATGAAGAATACCACATCGCATTACTTCACCCAGACGTGGAAAGGCAAGATTAGCAAAATAACCAATCATAACTGCAGCAAAAGTTGTTTTAAGTTTAGGATGATAACCCATGGGTTTGAGCAACATCTGCCATCGTATTGAACGACTAAGATGACTTAATATGCCAGGTATTATTGCAATTAATGCCCAAAAGTAATTGGCTGATTTAAATGAATTAATAATTTCCTGTTTTTCAACTGTTGTGAGATCTTTTTGAAACCACCAAATAAAGAAGATTCCTAATCCTATGAAAAAGGCGAATTTAAGTAGGAGCAGGACTCTCTTTTTCAAAATATTTTATATTTTGTTGTTTTGCGGAAAAATAATTCCGGGCGTAAAGTGTTTTGCCTCTTCAAAGTCCATGGTAGCAAAAGAAACAATGATAATCAAGTCACCAACGGCTACTTTGCGGGCAGCAGCTCCATTTATACCAATAACTCCTGAGCTTCTTTTGCCTTTGATAACATAAGTATCAAAGCGTTCGCCATTGTTGATATTGTAAATGTGGACTCTTTCGTTTTCAATTAAATTGACGGCATCCATCAAATCTTCATCAATCGTAATACTACCTATATAATTGATGTTGGCTTCAATAACGATAGCCCTGTGTATTTTTGATTTTAAAACTTCTATTTGCATGATGCAGCAAAATTAAACATTTTTATTTTAAATAGAACAATTTTTTAATGCATTTGATTTCATTTAATATAGATGTAATTATTACGGTTATTTCAATATGAGATTGTAAGTAATGAAAACAATATAATGACGTATTTTTAAATTTTCATTTTCTCATAATTGAAATCCTATAAACGTAACAAAATAAAATTTAAAAGTTATTCACTAAAAAACTGCAACCATTCAATTCAAATTTTAGTCTTGTAAATTATTAAGCTCGCTTTACTACGAAGAAGGATCGACATTCTAGAATTTACGTTACAAAACAAGCATTTAAAATAGCGGTGGGACTGGCAAGCAATACAGAAATATCCAAGTTGTTATCAATAATACGAAGAAAAATTTATCATGGATATTCTTTGTGTACCTATAAATAATAAATATATTAAACACAAAAAAAGCGAAGTTCAGAAGTAAATAAATGTATAAATATTTATATCGCTTTAACTTGTATTGAGCAGTGATTTTAAATGCGTAGTCACGAAACTTCGGGATTATATTAAGTCTTGTCCCGAAATTTCGATTTCATACTTTTTTTTCAAGAAAAAAGTATGAGAAAAAACAAATAAGCAAAGATTTCAAAATACGACATTAAAGTTTGCATATTACTTATATGGTTTATTTATATTAATTAAGATGCTTACAATTTAAATTTCAGTTGAATATAATATTTTTGGTATGCTTACTTATTTGTTTGTATATTTGCTTTTAAATCAAGTTTTAAACGTTTGTTTGAATAATCAATGAATAATCAAACCATTACCACTTAAAGATGAATTTAATTAAACCATGAAAACAAAAAAAGAGTTAAAACAAGCGTATAAACATATGAAATTCCGGATGGGGGTATTTCAAATCAGGAATACTGTGAATGATAAAATTTTTATTGAAGGCAATATTGATTTGGATTCAATTTGGAACCGACACCGGTTTCAGTTAAATTTTGGAAATCACCCGAATGAAGCACTTCAGTTAGAATGGAACACTTACGGAGAAGCTAAATTTGTTTATGAAATACTGGACGAAATTAAACCTTCAGAAACTGAAATTACCAACTACAACAAAGAAATAAAATTGCTCGAACAAATGTTTATAGATGAATTACAACCCTTTGACGATAAAGGGTATCATCGAAGAAAGAAAATAAGCTGAAAATCATAAAAGAAGTATGAAAAAAATATAACGTTTCTTTTCAGGCTGAAAGCACCTAATATCTATTTCCGAAGTGTCAATTGATAGTGTTGGTTTTCATTATTATTTCAACCCAATATTATCGATCAACCTCACCTTACCTAAAAATAAGGCAATACAGCCAATAGCGTGTTCGCAATCTTTCCAGTCAGTAATGGGCAATAGGGTAGTGGCATCTGCAATTTCGAAGTATTCGGGGGCTAATGATGGATTGCTTATGATTTGTTTCAGTACCCAGGCTTTAAGTTCAGCAGGATTGAACTGACTTGTCTTTTCTTTTGCCTGTTGCAAGGTTTGATAGATAAAAGGAGCTACTTTTCTTTCTTCAGAAGTCAATTGCATATTGCGGGAGCTCATTGCCAAACCGTCGGTTTCTCTCACAATAGGACAGGGAATGATGGTGACGGGAATGTTTTTTTGTTGTATCAATGATTGAATGATTTGCAATTGCTGATAATCTTTTTCTCCAAAATAAGCTTTGTCAGGTTGAACGATGTCAAAAAGCCTTTTTACTACGATTGCCACGCCATTGAAATGTCCGGGACGAAATTTACCTTCCATCACCGTTGCCAGTTGTCCGAAATCATAAATGGTAGTGTCAGGTTCAGGATACATTTCTTTTTCATCAGGAGCAAAAATTGCATCACAGCCCACAGTTTGTAATAATGCAGCATCTTTTTCAAGAGTACGTGGGTATTTGAGTAAGTCTTCTTTGTTGTTAAACTGAATTGGATTTACAAAAACACTTATTATTACAATGTCGTTTTCTGCTTTTGCTCTTTTAACCAATGCGAGATGTCCCTGGTGCAATGCGCCCATGGTAGGCACAAATCCGATAGTTTTATGTGCTGTTTTCGCTTTTTGAAGATACGATTGGGTGGCTGTTATTGTATTGAAAATTTCCATTTAAAAAAGTCTTTTAAAATAAGCCTGCAAAGGTGAGAATTTTATTAATTTTACCGGCTATTTAATCGTTATTTTTTATTAACTAAAATGTTTCAGTCATCGTTTGACATAAAAACACATTTTGTATACTAAGAAAGAGTTATCAGTTAGTCATCGGATGACTATCAAAATATTAATAAATTTAAAAAATGAAAAATTTCATACGTATTATTTTTTTATTGCTAACCCTGAATACTTTTGCTCAACCTAAAGATTTTACTACCTTTTATGAAAAGTCCGGTTGCTTAGAAACACCCCGTTATGATGCTACCATCGCTTATTGCAAAATGCTGGATGCAGCTTCAACCCAGATTAAATATACAACTTTTGGCAAAAGCCCTCAGGGACGCGATTTACCCTTATTGATACTGGATAAAAACGGTAATTTTACGCAAGAGTCCATCCGGAAATCAGGAAATGTTATACTCCTCATACAAGCTGCTGTGCATGCAGGAGAACCTGATGGAAAAGATGCAGGATTGTTGCTCTTCCGTGATATTGCTATAAACAAAAAAATGACGGAATTATTAAATCATGTTACAGTGCTGTTTATCCCAATTTTTAATGTTGATGGTCATGAACGATTCGGGAAATACAACCGCATCAACCAAAATGGACCTGCTGAAATGGGCTGGCGTACCACTGCGAATAACCTGAACCTGAACCGTGATTACCTGAAAGCGGATGCGCTTGAAATGAAAAGCTGGCTTCAACTCTTCAACCAATTTATGCCTGATTTTTATATAGATTGCCACACCACTGATGGTGCCGATTACCAATATGTGATTACCTATGGCATAGAAACAGAAGGCAATGTAGACGTAGGTCTGGCGAAATGGCAAAAAGAAAATTATCTGGCACCTTTAACTCAATTGATGAACCAACAAGGTTTTCCAATATTTCCTTACGTAACATTCCGCAACTGGCATGATCCGCGAAGTGGTCTGGTAAGTAATGTTGCACCACCTATGCTTTCGCAGGGTTATACCATTCAACGCAATCGTCCGGGGCTGCTGATTGAAACCCATATGCTCAAATCCTATAAAATCCGTGTTGAATCAACTTATAAGATGATTGAAAACACAATGACTTTACTCAATAAAGAGGTTCAACAATTGCATACACTTATAGCTGCTGCAGATCAACGAACATCCAGTGAAAATTTCAGAAAAACAGCTTTTCCTGTCAATTTTGAAGCTTCCAAAAATGACAGTAATATGATAGATTTTTTGGGAATGGAATATACCATTGAAAAAAGCGATTTGTCTGGAGGCGATTGGTTTAAGTATGATAATACAAAACCTGTAACTTTTAAGATTCCCTACTTCAATACAATTAAAAGTACAGAAACTGCAATGTTGCCAAAAGCTTATATCGTTTCGCCCGAATGGTACGAGGTGATTGAAATACTTAAATTACATGGTATTGAGATGAAAACCCTAAAAACACCCATGACATTAAAGGTTCAATCCTATAAATTTAAAAATCCAAAATGGTCAATAACTTCTTATGAAGGAAGAATTCCACTCTCTGGTTTTGAAATGGACAGTATTCAGGAAGAACGCACTTATCCCGTTGGTTCTGTAATGATTAGTATGAATCAAAAAAGCGCACGTATTATTGCTTATCTCTTGGAACCCAAAGCTAGTGGATCTCTTGTATTCTGGGGCTTTTTCAATACTGTTTTTGAACAGAAAGAATATGCTGAATCCTATGTTATGGAATCTTTAGCCAGAGAAATGATGGCTAAAGATAATAACCTTAAAATTGAATTCGAACAAAAAAAACATGCAGATCCTGAATTTGCAAATAGTCCATGGTCCATACTGAATTGGTTTTACAGTAAAACACCTTATTGGGACAAACGTATGAATATCTATCCGGTAGGGAAGATTTTTTAATTGAAAACTCTTTGATTGTATTTACATTCAACCCTTTCAGGGTTGTGTGAAATTTAATTACGGATTACCCTGCATTTCATACAGGGTAATCCAAATTATATCCTTTTAGGATTTATGTTATAAATTCTTTGGATTTAAATTTGAATTTAATGATCCATATCCTAACAATTGACGTAAAAATCGAAAAGTGCGAAGGGCTGAAATGATTATAGCAAATAAGAGAATAATAAATCAAAACGCTGAAAGGGTGATGTTAGAAAATGAAATGAAGCATATAAATTTATTCATCATCTTACCAACCATAAAATATCTTTCGACATTTCTATTTCATATTTTGCAACCATACCCATGCTTTTAATGGTGGTGGTTTATCCTGGATTGGAACTTTATATAATTCATTCCCTCACTATCTCAAATTCTTAAATCCGTTTTCTATTTCAAAAGAAATCTTTTTATAGACTTCGTCAAAAGTTCCCATACCATCAATTTTACTTACTCCATGCAACAGATTGTATTTTTCAATAACAGGAACTGTTTTTGATTCGTGTTCCTGCAACCGTTGAACAATTTTGGCAGTACTGGTATCGTATGGCATGCAGTTCACGGTTTTGCTCCTTTCGTCCAGCCGCTTGATCAGTTCAAGAGTGGGTACTTCAATCTCTATGATTTTTGATATGGTAGAACCTCTTTTCTTTAACAATCCATCCAATATATAGGATTGAACCAAAGTACGCGGAAATCCTTTAAAGATAAATCCTTTGATACCTTTAGAGCTGGAAAGCTTTTTCTCTATTAGCTGAACAACAATTTCATCAGGAACCAACTGACCGTTTTCATACAAATCCATGATTTTTTTTCCTGTCACGGTTTTGTCTTTAATTTCCTGATCCAGCATTTCGCCGGTAGCAACATATTCCAGCCCATAAGCTTTGGCCAGTGCTTTTCCCTGTGAACCTCTTCCCGAACCAGGATAGCCAAATAATACAATGTTCAGTAGTTTTTTGTTGAGTTCAACATTGATTATATCCGTTATTTCAAGATTTACATTCTTAATCGTATTGAAACCATTCAATTCATGAAATACACCTTTGTCTTTATAAAACTGTAAAACCGGCAATGTTTTGTCGTTGTATTCTTTTAGCCTTTTACGGATAACTGTTTCATTGTCATCCGAACGGCCAGAAGTGATTCCGCGGTTTAAAAGCCGGCTTACTGAAACTTCTTCGTCTACATTTAAACTGATCAGGCAATTGAGGGAAGTATTCAGTTTTAACATCAAACCTTCGAGTATATAGGCCTGTATGTAGGTACGGGGAAATCCATCGAATAAAAAACCATTGGAGTCAGGATTGTCAGTAATTGTTTTCTCTATAATTTGAACAATTATCTCATCCGAAACGAGACCACCGGAAGCGATAATGCTTTGTGCTTCGAGTCCAAGTTTTGTTTTATTGGCAATTTCTAATCGTAACAAATCACCTGTAGAAATGTAAAATAAATTGTATTTTTTGATCAGAAATTCCGATTGTGTACCTTTACCGGCACCCGGAGGGCCAAACAGTGCTATATTTAACATAATGAAGTTTGAATTATGGTTATAAATACCTATCGTAAGGTGCAATATATATAATTATATTATAGAAATTCAATAAAAATTTTAATAATCAATTAGTTAACTGGTATTGTTGTAATCTGTATCAAATCCTTTTTAGATGGTTTCGCATATTTTTATCAGTGCTGTCAGCGTTTTCAGATTCCGGGTGGTTGCATTGACTTTTAATTTGTGCTCCCAGAAATTATTGTTGAGCTTTGTATTACCATACCCATCAGGACAAAAGAGATAGATTACATCTTCTTTGACAGCGTATGTATCCGGAAGATAAGCCGTGCTTACTATGTTCTTTAACAAATCTTCATCCGCTCTATTTGACAACAAGCAAATGTATTGATTTTCGAGAATTCCTTTTTTTTCGTTCAGAAAAGGTGACCCCTCCAGAATGCTTTTTAATTTTGATTCTTCTTTTACGATTACCGGAACATTCAATCCAAAATGTTTCAAAATTGCAGTTGATATTTCGTTTTCTAAAGCCTTTACATCATTTCCTTTTGTTTGAAATATAACATTCCCACTTTGGATATAAGTTGTTACATTTAAATAACCTAAATTTTCATACATTTCCTTCAATGCATTCATTTTTAATAAGTTTTTACCACTTACATTAATGCCTCTGAGTATTGAAATGTATGTTTTCATTTTGTAAAGATTATACTGAAAGTTTTATAGCTATTAATTCGTTAATATCATTCAAAAGGGATTCATTGTTAATATCAATCCGTATTCCTCTTCCTTCAGCATAAACCCTGGCATTTTCGAGTTCAGTTTTAATTGTATCAGAAATCCCGCTTTTCATAATTGCATCCGTTGCTTTTTGTCCAAATACAAATGCTACTTTGAAATACTGGTCTCTAGGCAAAAGATAGAGTATGGCCCGTTTTTTATCTTTTAACCGGAAACTCCATCCATATTTTTCGCCCGGATAATTCCATTCATCCAATGAAGCCGGATATCTTCTGTGCACGGTTTCTTCAATTAATTTCCATAAATGATAAGTATTTCCTAATGAATCCTTCAACTCATTTTGTGAAGGAATGTTTTTTTTATCTGTAAAAATACTTTTATCCATTGAACTGTTGATTTGTAATTGCAAAATCAAAAGTAATACATTTTAGTTTGTTTCAAACAATATATTCAAATAATTAATAACTTATAATATATAGTTCTAATTCCTTCTTTCTACTAAACTGTTTTTAGTGTTTTGAGTAGAAAAATGAATGGTTTTTAATTTACTATAAAAATATATTCCTAAAAAAAACGTCATACATTTTTTATGTATGACGTTATGTAAGTTATGTATATAAGTAAAAAACTGAAAAACAAAATTATCTATTTTGCTTTGAGTTTATCAAACATTTTATCGTTGGTAATAATTTCTACGGCTTTCAGGTAGGCATCGTCAATGTCTTTTATTACCTCATAATAAGCGTTGGCATCGTATAAGTTTCTTGCAAGTAATGCTTTTAACTGGTACTTTATGTATTTGTCAGAATTTTCGACTGCTTTGATAACAGCAGCATCTTCATTGTCCGCATATTTTTTGAATTCATTGTTCATGGCTGCATTGTCTTTAGCCAGATATGCTGAAAGGTCGCTGTAACTATTGAATTTGGTTAATAAAATACTGTCGGATTTTATTTTCTGAGCATATTGAATCAACATTGCATTTAGTTTATCAGGATTTATACTTAGTTTTTTAACACCGGCTTTTTCAGCTGTTTTTGCAAAATCGGCCATGAATACATCATCTAAAATAAACTCAGCTTGAAATTTTTTAAAGTCGGGGTATTTTGCTTTTAAGATTTCTCTGTTTTTGTCAGTGTAATCCATGATATAGTCGTTGAATACATTCTTACGACGCAAATCAACGTAATAATCACTGATTTTTGAAGTATCTATCGGGATGAAAATATCGGGCATTATACCGCCACCGCCATAAACAACCCGTTTATTGTTAGTGAAATATTTTAGTGAATCGGGGAAGTGAATTTTGTCGGCATTGCTGAGTTCACCGTTGTTAAAGCGCTTTGCGAAATCTCCATAATAATCATCCAGCCCTTCGCTGTATGATTTCTGTATGCATCTTCCGGTTGGTGTGTGATAGCGGGCAGTAGTAAGTCTGATAACAGAACCATCGGGCAAATCGAAAGGACGTTGCACCAATCCTTTACCAAAAGAACGGCGTCCAACTACTAAACCTCTGTCCCAATCTTGAATTGCACCTGAAACAATTTCACTGGCTGATGCTGAACCTTCATCAATCAGTATTACAAGTTTTCCTTTTTCGAAACTTCCTTTAGAGGTTGAGTTAAAGCTTTGTTTTGGACTTGAATTCCCTTCTGTATAAACGATGAGTTTGTCTGCACTTAAAAATTCGTCGGACAATTCAACGGCAATATCCATAAAACCACCTCCATTACCCCTTAAATCGAGGATTAAATTTTTCATACCCTGTGTTTTCAGATTCGACATCGCTATGTTGAATTCATCCATAGAAGTTCTCGAGAAACGGTCTAATCTGATATATCCAACTTCGGGAGTTGCCATTAATATAGCATCAATGCTGGTTAATGGTATTTTATCGCGTGTAATTGAAAAATCCAGGATTTTGTTTTTATTTCTTCTGAGCATAGAAACCAAAACAATAGTACCTTTTTTCCCTCTTAATTTGCTGAGAACAAAAGCGTTGTTAATGGTATCACCTGTAGCCGGCTTACCATCAATGGCAACAATTTTATCACCAGCCATAATGCCAACTTTCTCGGATGGACCACCACTGATAACATCCACTACAACGATAGTGTCTTTTAACAACTGAAATTGTATCCCCACACCATCAAAATTCCCAACCAAGGGTTCGTTCATTTTGTCCAGATCTTCTTTTGATATATAAACCGAGTGAGGATCGAGTTCTTTGAGCATTTGAACGATAGCATCTTGTACCAGTTTAGGTGCATCCACTTTGTCGACATAAGCCAGACGGAAGAGTTGCAATGCATAATTGATCTTTTGTTCGGTATTTTTTGCATCGTAATTTTGTGCTTTTACAACAGAAATACCATTGAATAGCAATATCAGCAAAGTAAAAAGTATGAATTTAGTTTTTGTCATTTTTTTTTATTTTTTAAAAGCCAAAATTAGTGATTATAAACTATTCAAGCACTTTTTTTCGACCAATGCAAACTGTATTTTTGTTAAGATTTGTTAAGTTGCTATATTTATATAAATTATACGGATTTCAGAAATTGATTATTTAGATATTATTCAGCTGCTAAAGTAAATAAAAGTTGTGCAAATATTAAATAAAAACAATTCAATCAACCATTGATGATGGCATTGTTCAGAAAAGTATTTAAGGGATGCATGGCTTTGAATACTTCAGTTACATATTGAATGTAATCGGGTTTCATTACTTGCTCATCCTTTACTGAATGAAGGATGGTGTAGTTTCTGAATTTGAGTAACTCGATATCTTCAAAATCTTTAGGAAAATCTTTGGGTGGATTTTTCAATTTGTTATCATCCCATATTTCAGAAAAATAATTTATAAACGCTTTATTTGTAATAATTTTTTTAAAAGTTGTTGCATTAAAATATATTTCAGTCCGAATCATTTTTAGTTGATCAGCCGGAGGTAAATAACTACCTCCACCCAGAAAACATTTACCCGGTTCAATATGCAGATAATACCCGGCATTCATTCCATTACGGCCCCCTTTTGCAATAAATCCTCCGAAATTGGTTTTGTAAGGTGATTTGTCCTTTGAAAAGCGAACATCGCGATTGATGCGAAACATACAGTCTTTTGGCGCAATCCCAACTACGGTTGTATCAAATGATTGAACGACACTAATCAGTTCTTTGATAAATAGTTCTATGGATGATTTAGCCTGTTCATAAGCTTTTTTATTGCTTTGAAACCACTCTCTGTTGTTGTTGGCTGCTAAATCCTGCAAAAATTGAAATACATGTGATGGTATCATTTTCGTAATTTTTAAAATGTAAAGATATAATAAACAAAACATTTATGATGAATGATAGAAAATAAATTTGCTTTCATTCAATAATTAATCTATAACTATTTAATAATGTATTGTTTATATATTTTGATAGATCGCTTATAATTGTTTAAAAAGTAAGCTTTGTGATTTTATGATTATGATTAAATCGTAGCTTTTATCATTCTATCTTTACCCTGCATGTCCTTTCGGATCTCACAATTAATGAATCCTTTAACTTCCAAAAGAGTTTTAGTTTGCAATGCAAGGCTTTCATTGATTTCAAAATACAAACAACCTTTGTTCTTTAAATTGAACAAAGCAAAGTCGGCAATGGCATTGTAAAACACCAAAGGATCTTCATTACTCACAAACAAAGCCAAATGTGGCTCATAATCCATTACATTGGGATTCATTTCTTCCTTCTCCAAATCACGGACATAAGGAGGGTTGCTTACAATTACATCCATTTGAGGCAAGTCCTTCCACTTTTCCCTGTCCAGAATATCCAGCAACATAAAATTTACTTCTACATCATTGTCTTTAGCATTGCTGATAGCCACATCCAGCGCTTTGTCTGAAATATCTATAGCATTGGTGATACATTGTGGTAAATGCTTTTTCAAGGTAACCGGTATACATCCGCTGCCAGTTCCAATATCAAGTAAAGTGAAGGTTTGTAAATGATTTTTGTAATCATCAATTACCCATTTTACCAATTCTTCCGTTTCGGGCCGTGGAATTAATACGTCTGGTGTAACTTTATATTCAAGGTCGTAAAACCAGGTATTTCCCAAGATATATTGCAATGGTTTGTATTTTTTTAAATCGTTGATTGCAAATTTAATTTTCAGCAATACCGATTCATTCAAATTATTATTACCACTTATGAGTAATTGAGCTGGATTTAATCCTGTATATGTTTCCATAACAATTTTGATAAAACTTTTAATTTCTCTCTCATCATAAAGTTCTTGCAGCTCCTGGCTAAAAAAGTTAATAACATCTTTGATTTTATTGGAAGGTATTCTCATTATGTAGAATTTAATTCTGCAAAAGTCTGAAAAAAAATAATACCATGATCAAAAAACATTGTAAGTTTGCAATATGAACCCACATGATACTTATATGCTCCGATGTTTCGAGCTGGCTCAAAAAGGCCTCGGAAATACTGCACCCAATCCAATGGTAGGTTGTGTTATCGTTCATAATGGGATTATTATTGGGGAAGGTTTTCATCAAAAATACGGAGAAGCACATGCCGAAGTGAATGCTGTAGCTTCGGTTAAAAATAAAAATTTACTTTCGGAAGCTACGGTTTATGTAAATCTTGAGCCTTGTTCGCATTATGGGAAAACGCCTCCATGTGCCGATTTACTGATAAAACATAATGTAAAAGATGTAATCATAGCCAATACGGATCCCAATCCGTTGGTTGCAGGTAAAGGGATAGCGAAACTGGAAGCTGCTGGCATTAATGTCATCAAAGGGATGTTGGAAGAGCAAGGCAGTATACTCAATAAACGGTTCTTTTGCTATTTTAATAAAAAAAGACCCTTCATCATACTAAAATGGGCACAAACACTGGATGGATATATGGATGTTGACCGCTCACAACCGGGTAGTAATCTCAATAACTGGATCAGCAATGATGAATTGAAAATACTGGTTCACAAATGGCGCACTGAAGAAGCAGCTGTAATTGTTGGTAAAAATACAGCGTTCAACGACAATCCGCAGTTAAATATCCGCTACTGGCAAGGCAAACAACCATTGCGATTAGTACTGGATCGAAATCTGAGTTTGCCAAAAACGCTTCATCTTTTCGATCAGCAGCATCCTACTGTTGTTTTCAATGCTTTTAAAGAAGACCATCAACATAATATTGTTTATAGAATTATTGATTTCTGTGAAAATCCACTGCAGCAAATTCTTGATTATCTATACGAAATAAAAATAACTTCGTTAATTGTTGAAGGTGGTAAGGAATTGTTGCAATCATTTATCAATCAGGGATTATGGGACGAGGCAAGAATTCTTACAGGGAACAAAATCTTTGTAAAAGGATTAAAAGCGCCTGAAATACAGGGTACCATTGTTTCTGATGAAGCTATCAATAATGACAGACTTAGGATTGTAAATAAATAAATTGAAGTTGAGAATTTTAATTAATTGTTTAATTAACAGAATTATAAAAAGTCGATTAAAATTCGATGTTGAGATCATTAAAATAAAAGCGATTCCATCTTTTTTGAATGAAATCGCTTTATAAAATTGTATGAAATGTATAAGGGCTTTATCTGAAAATATCATAAACATTTTCAGCCAACAAATTGTAAACGGCAATCATTTAAATACTTATAAATTTTTCTTTGCCTGTTTGACAGAATGTGCATTTATCATCAATACCTTTTTTTTCGAAAGTGTTACCACAAACAGGACAGATCATATAATCCATTGACAACGTATTTTCTGCATTTGAATTTAATATTTCCAAAGCATTGGTATAAAACTGCTGATGCTTTTTTTCGGTTTCTGAGGCCCAAACAAATGATTTTTCAGCTTTTTCAACTTTATCTTTTTTTACATCGATGAGAAATTGTGGATACATTGTTGTAATTTCGTATGTTTCCCCTTCTATAGCAGACATTAGATTTTCGACAGTTGAATGTATTTCAAATGTGGGTGTAAAATCATCCATTTTCTGACCCAATTCATCCAGTACTTTCTGATGGTTGTTAGCATGAATGGATTCAGATTTAGAAGTTGCATCAAAAAGTTTGGCAATAGCATTGTAACCTTCTTCTCTGGCTTTTTGGGCAAAAGCTGCATATTTGGCGCTTGCAGTAGTTTCTCCTTTGATTCCTGCTTTAAGGTTTTCTATTGTTTTTACCGGATAGGGTTGCTTACAACCTGTAAAAGCGATTAAGCATACAAAAGCAAATAATAAAATGTTTCTCATAGGTTTATTTATTTAAGGTTAAAAAATTAAAGTGGCATCATATAATTATAAACAAGCATTCCTCCATAAAAACCTGAAGTACTTACAGATATAGCGGCAATACAATATAAGGCGAAAGCAAGTCGTTTTATGTTCATGTTTTGATTGATTTGAGTTGTAAGTATGATACGGATGATGGAAGTAGCAATTAGAACTGACAATGTAATCCATGCAAAAAGTTCATGTTTTTCTTTGATTTCACCGGCTGCTCCTGACATTTCATCCGTAAAAAGTAATCCGGTTAGTAATGTAACCGATGCTAATAATGTGCCACTGATTAATAAATAAAATCCTGACTTTGAAAGCCATACTTCATTTTTGAAAAATAAATAGCCTAATTCGGCAATAAATCCAAAAGTAACCAATGCAATGGGAAAATGAACCAGCATCGGATGAAAATGGCTTGTGGAAATCATAAATTTGCTTTTAAATAAAAAACAAAGATAATGTATTAATGATGCGAAAGTTAAAAAAAATTATAAACCGTAGTATTTTTTTAATCGCATGATTTGTAGACGTATTGATAAATGGAGTATTCTCCATTTTTTAATGATATATATAAGGAAAGAATAAGTAATATATCACCCGATTTGTTTTTGAATATCATCTTTTATGATTTCATTTAAAAGCTGAAATAGGATCGGCTAGTCCGAAAATCAGTACTTTTTAATTTTCTCCTGTATTTTGAGATATGCACCCAATGCAGCTGCTCCATGCCATTTGTACAATTCCACATCGAGTAACTTTGCATTGATGGCAGGATCTGTTTGCAATAACTCTTCAGCTTCTTCAAAAGAAGTGATATTTAAAACGAAAATTCCACGGTATGATTTTTCATTTTTGTTGAGTGACCCGGCAATAATTAATTTTCCTAAACTTGCCAACCTAACAATGTTTTTAAGATGTCATGAAAATAAACTATCGCGTATTGATTTATTTTCAATTTGAATGCTACCGGTTTTAAGGATTACAAAAACGTACATTTTCATTCCGTAATTATCTGCTCCAAGCGATCGGGAGAGGAGTGAATCGTATGCAGGGTTCACGGTCTGCGCTGTTGATGAAAGGGAAAATATCAAGAATAAATATTTATTCATAGTAAATTGAATGTTATGTTATTGTTTGATTAAAATAAGTTTTAAATGTACTATATTTGTTTTCAATTTAAACTTTAAATTGCTGTTTTTTTATTTCAAGTTTTTTTTTTGAAGAGAATGAATGAATTTGTTTCGATCGAAATTGAAAGAAGAAAAAAAGTTGTTAAATTAGATTGTTTTAATTTAACTTTGTATTTCAAAAATGTAAGCTTATGCGAAAATTATTCTTTTTTATAATTCTGATTGGTAATTTGTCATTTGCCTTTACTCAAACTTATGATACTATAATTCAAACACCTATCTATACATCTTATTTCAGTTATAAACAAAAAGTTCCGGCTGTGATAAAGTATAAATTGTACAAGGGTGGAGGAAAATGCGACCGAAAGAATTTCTATTTTACAAATGATATTAAAAAGTTGAGGACTGCTACCAATAAAGATTATTCAGGATCAGGATATGATAAAGGTCATATGGTAAATGCTGAAGACTTTGCTTATAATTGCAAGTTGGATAAAATCACTTTCCGGTACTACAATTGTGTACCTCAAACTGCCGCTATGAACCGGGGGATATGGAAATCCTATGAAACTAAAATTCGCAAACTTTCGCAAACCGATAGCCTATTGATAATTATTGTGAATGTATTTGATAATAAATATATGGGAAACAAGGTTGGTGTCCCTTCTCATTGTATCAAAGCAGTTTATAGTTTGTCAGCGAAAAAGGTTGTGATGGCATTTGCAGTTTCAAATTCTTTGGATCCTGTTCTTGAAGATACTACAGTGGCTGTAATCAATAAAAAATATAAAATCAATATTGATAAATTCAGGAATTAAAAATTTAAAGGATACTGAGCAACTGATCACTATTTAACTGATTACTGATCACTGTTCACTGTTCATTTTTAATTTTTAACTGTTCACTTAAAAAAGCAGTATTTGTAACTATTTTTATTAATTGCGAACAAATCATAATTTTTTGTGTTGTTATAAGTTAAAAATTAATATTTTGACAAACACTCAGAAAGAATTAACCAGAGAATGCTTAATAGATGGTAATAAAATAGCATACGATGTATGTTCATTTGAACCATTTGAGATATCTAAAAGATATTATTCCAAAACTGATTTTTCGGTTTATATTGGAAGCAGTAGCACTTATTACTTAAATGAAAAAGAAATTGAAAGTGATATTTTAATTCATTTTTTCAAGAAAAGTGAAGAAGCAAATTGAATTTAATAACCAGATTTTTAATCGTTAAAAACTAACTATTTATACAATTGATTATAAGATTATTTTGTTTTAATTATAAATTTAAAAATGCAATTATAGTTTAAGTAGAATATAATGTTTTTTATTCTTAATTAAATGAAATGAATGGATTATTTATATTATTTTCTTTCATTTCCGTGCTTTTTCCAATATCTTTTGCCGTAGCTGCAAAAAATTTCTTCACCGGTTTTAAGGTTTCGTTTTGCAATAATACATACCTGCTCGTTATCGTCTAAAGCAATTTTGGCATTGTTTTTAAAATCTGACTTAGTGATACCTTCTGCATCATTGGCATATTTAGCAAAACATTTTGTTTTAATTGAATCCATGATGCTTCCATCCAGCATGTTGATAAAATATTGGTCTTTATGATTTTGGACTCTTAATTTCGCCTGGGCATCCGTTAGAATTTCACCTTTAAAAACGGCAATAATTTCATCTTTATAAATTTTGATGGCCGTAAACAATCCGTTTCCTGAACCTGGAATCTGTGAAGGTTGTATGTATAAATAATCAGCTTCAGCAGCTTCTATTTCATTACAGTTTGATGCATCGTCATCGTTTTCAGGCATATTTGTATTCATAAAGTTTATAAACTTGTAATGTTACAAAAAAAATAGATTTCAATTGTCGATTGTCACTGATATCTGATAACTGATCATTGTTCAACTATTCTTTAATTAGTTTAAAAGCTTGTTTTACCTGATTTCCAATGCAAAATATATAAAAGCCTGATGATAAATTACTCAGTTTGATAACTGAGTTTTCACCGGTGAGTATTCCGTTTTGAATCGTTCTGCCGGATTGGTCAGTAATTGAATAGGATGAACCTATCCATTGCTTTGAAATTTCAACATTTATTTGTTCACTGGCAGGGTTCGGGAAGATTTTTACAGTAAGCAAATTATTATTATCTTTAATTCCCAATATTCCCCATATTTTATTAGCATATTCAGGATGGTCAATAAAAGGATTTCTGTTGTGTTGGTAATAGGTATAAATAATGTTATTGCGGTTACGTTCCCAGTTGTCAACGGGATCTTCGATATGCCATTGTAATAAATCAGACAATTTTGCCATAATTGGAGCTGGGTCGTTGTTATTTGTAGGAATACTGTCAGATATTTCCAGGTCAGGTTCTCCGTTTTCGCCTTCATAACGAACAGCCATATAAAAAATCATACGTGCTATATCTCCTTTGTCCTCGTCTCTTGGTTTCCATGCCCATTGGGTTGTGCTTGTATAAGAACCTGTAGGTGTTCCGTTATATAAATAAGGGGAAGTGCAATTCGCAAAATAACGGCTGTTTCTGGCACTGTTTACTGAACGGTTAATAGGACGAAGATGATGAACATCAGTGCCTGCGGGTGGGTCGGTTTCAAAACCACCATGTACTTTTGCCCAAATGTGCTCCCTTTCCCAACCATTGCCATTGTTATATTCCTGTGCTGCATTTACACTCCAGCCGGTATATATTTCTATTATATTGCTGTCGTTATTGGGATCTTTGTCGGTATGTTTTAATATATCCCATACATCTGTTGTATCCGATGTATATTGATATTGATTGTGGTTTTTGATAATATTGTACAATGCTGTTTTTAATGTAGTACCTGTTAATCCATCGGCTGGCAGGTAGTAGTTTTGAGGTATCTGCGCTTTTAAGCATAACCCAACAACAAAAAGCAATAATCCTAAAATTACTTTTTTCATGATCAAGGGGGATTGATTTCAAATAAAAAATGAAATAAATTATTGAGTATTAATAATTTTCATTTGCAAAAATAATCATTTTCCTTCAAACCGGTTGAAGAAATCTAAAAGATTAAAAAAAATGTGATTACATAGCAGCAAAAATATTTGACACATAACATTGCTATTTATATGTCATCTATTTACTTAAGAAATGTTTTAAAATTATATTTTAATTTCAGAAGGAATACATTGTTCAATTTTTTCAATTCTTACTGCTGATAATTTGAAGGGTGCAATTTTTGAAAATTCATCCATTTCATCTCTTGTGAGGTTATTTACCAATGATTCTCCGAAATGCCAGGGCATAAATACTTCACCTTGCAATACCTCTGTGCTTTCTCTCAGTGTTGTCATCAGTTCACCTCGTTTATTGATTACCCTGACTTTTTCTCCATTCGAAATATTGTATTTTTGAACATCAGAAGGATGCATCAGAATATAGGATTGATTGCCATATTCATTGAGAACATTATTTTTTCGGGACATGGTTGTAGAATGATATTGATTGAGTATTCTCCCTGAATTCATCATCAACGGATATGCTGCTGATACTTTTTCACTTTGTTCCTCATATTCTACAGGAAAGATTTTTGCTTTTCCACTGGGGGTGCTGAATTTATCAAGAAACAATGTAGGAGTACCAGGATGGTTTTCATCCGGACAAGGCCATTGTATTCCTCCTTTTTCAAGTTTTGTATAGTTGATGCCTGCCATAATAGGTGTAACCATGGCTATTTCTTTGAAAATAGCTTCAGCATCTGCGTATTTACCAATCGAAACACCCATTCGTTCTGCTATTTCCACCAGTATTTTCCAGTCTTCTCTTGCTTCTCCGGGCATTTCAACAGCTTTTCTAACCCTGAGTACACGGCGATCACTGTTTACGATGGTTCCTTCTTTTTCGGCAAAAGAAGATGCCGGCAAAACTACATCCGCTTCTAACGAAGTTTCAGTCATAAATATATCCTGTACTACCAAAAAATCTAATTTTTGAAAAGCTGCTCTGGTATGGTTTAAATTTGGATCGGTAACTAAAGGGTTTTCTCCCATAATATACAAACCTTTTATATCTCCCTGATGCACAGCATGCACAATTTCAATTGTAGTAAGTCCGGGTTTGGAAGAAATTTTTTCTTCCTTAACTTTCCATATATTGGCTAATTTTTTCCGGTTTTCAGTATTTGTTATTGGAATATATCCCGGGAAGTAAAAAGGCGAAACCCCTACATCTGTTGCTCCCTGTACATTGTTTTGTCCTCTTGGCGGGTTGATGCCGCATAATGCTTTGCCAATTTGTCCGGTAATTAAGCACATGTTTAATAAACTAAACACGTTGGCAGTTCCTGTAATTTGCTGACTCATTCCCATGCCGGTTGCAATCATAGCAGTTTCTGCAGTAGCATACATTCTGGCAGCAGTAATTATTTTTTCTTTATCAACTCCTGTAATTTTTTCAGTATATTCGGGTGTGTATTTTTCGGTAACTGCTTTTAACTCTTCATAAGCAACCATGCCATTTTCAATGCGGGCATTGATAAAATCACTGTCTATCAAATTTTCGCTGATAATTACCTGAATCATTCCGTTCATAAGAGCGACATCAGTACCGGCTTTGGGTTGTAGCCATATTTTTGCATATTTAACCAATGGTGTCCATTTGGGATCACATACAATTACCTTCATTCCTTTGGCAACACCTCTTTTTACATAAGTTGCCGTGATAGGATGTGTATCGATGATGTTGTTTCCAATAACAAATAAACAGGAAGTTTCTTCAAAATCTTCTATTGAATTGCTGGCAGCACCACTGTTGATGGATTTAATCATGCCTGTAACGGTAGAAGCATGACACAAACGGGTGCAATAATCCATGTTGTTGCTTTCAAATGCCAACCGTATGAATTTCTGGAAAATATAATTATCTTCATTGGTACATTTGGCAGAAGAATATCCAGCATTGGCATCAATACCGAAATTTTTCTTAATGAAATTGAATTTGGATGCAATCAACGTCAGGGCTTCCTCCCAGCTTGATTCAACAAATATACCTTCTTTTTTTATCAAAGGCTTTGTAAGTCTTTCTTTACTATGCACAAAGTCATAACCAAATCTGCCTTTTACACATAAACGTCCATAGTTTGGACTGGAATTTTCAAACCCATCAGCACGCATGATTTTTCCATCCTGAATATATAATAAGAGTTGACATCCTACTCCGCAATAAGGACATGTTGTTTGGACTTTTTTTGTTATTTTCGAAAGTTTGATTTCGCTTCTATGTGGTATTTCAACAATAGCTCCTGTAGGACAAAGTTGAATACATTCTCCGCAACCATCACATTCCGATTCTCCCCAAACACCCGTTCCTGCTACTATATAAGAAGATATTCCTCTTTCTGCGAATGAAAGTATATCTTTACCCTGAATTTCGGTACATGCTTTAATACATCTAAAACATTTGATACACTTGGATGAATCATAAACCAGGGCGGGGGAGGAGCTGTCAATAACTGTTTCCTGGAATATTATTTCCTTAGAAACATTACCGGTTTTGTTTGTGTCAATTTTAAAAGCATGTATAAGTTCCCTGAATTCATCATAATAGGTGTCATCAAAAGCAGGGTTGTGTTCTGATAACAGATGAATCAAAGTTTGTTTGCGGTTTTCATGCAATTCATCATCAAAAGCAATTACTTCCAAGCCATCAGAAACCTTTATGCCGCAAGCCATTGTAATTCCTTTTGTGTTTTTGATTTTTACAGAACACAAACGACAAGCAGCTGTAGGTGTTAGCTTGTTGTGAAAACAAAGACCGGGAATGTTGAAGCCATTTTCACGTGCTACCTTAAGTAGATTTGATCCTTCTTCTGCCTGTATGATCTGTTGATCTATTTTAAGAGTTATTAATTTTTGCATAAGAATTTTATTAGCTAATTATTATCAATCAATTCTCCCTTAAAATGATACAATGCACTTTTTAAAGGCAATATCGGTGATTGTCCCAATGGGCAAAGTGAGGTTTGAGCCATATAAACAGCTTCCTTCTCCATTTGATAAAATATTCCGGTAGTTGTTTTGCTTTCTTCCCACATTTGCAATAGTAATGAACATCCAGTCCGGCAGGGGACACATTTACCACATGATTCATGATTGAAAAATCTGAAGATAGAGCCTAAGCTTTCGGATATAGAACGACTTTCGTCTAAAACGATGATAGCTCCTGAACCCAAGGTTGAATTCTGTTCGCTGAGCGATTCAAAATCCATAGCAATATCTATCATGCTGGCCGGGATAAAAGTGCCTGCAGCTCCCCCGAGAAGAAATGCTTTCGCTTTTTTACCGTTTTTGATGCCACCTGCAAAATCATCAATCAGCGTTCGCAGCGGAGTTCCCATTTGTACTTCATAACACCCAGCTTTGTTTACATCGCCCGAAATACAAAACAATTTACTACCTGTCGATTTTTCGGTACCGGTTGATTTAAACCATTGGTATCCATTTTTGATAATAAGCGGGATATTGGCAAGCGTTTCTACATTATTTACCAATGTAGGCAGGTTAAAAAGGCCTCTTTCGGCAGGAAATGGAGGTTTTATCCTTGGATAACCTCTTTTCCCTTCAAGAGATTCAATCATTGTAAGTTCTTCACCACATAAATAAGAACCTCCACCAATTTTGATTTCAATATCCAGTGAGAAATTGCTGTTGAGAATGCGATCTCCCAGCAATTCTTTAGATTTCAATATATCGATTGCATTTTGAGTATTTTTAATAGAACGGTAATATTCCCCTCTGATATACACATAGGCTTTAGAGGCACCAATAGCATAAGCCGCAATCATCATGCCTTCCAAGTATGAATAAGGATCCAGTTCCATAATCCGTTTATCTTTAAAAGTTCCGGGTTCTCCTTCATCGGCATTGCAAACAATATATTTGGTAAGCTCTTTGGAATGGGCTGTGTATGTCCATTTCAAGCCGGTTGGAAAGCCTGCACCACCTCGTCCACGTAATCCTGAAAGTGTAATTTCTTCAATTACTTTTTCGGGGCTCATTTGTAATGATTTTTTGAAAGCTGTAAAGCCCTCTGAATCTATATAATCATCAAAACTAAGCGGATTAATTTTGCCGAAGTTTTTTGATATTAATTTGAATTCTTCAATCATAGTAAATGTTTTTTATTTTTGTCTGAAACTATCCAGTATCGAAACTATTTTTTCAGGATTCAGATCCCCATAATACTCTTTGTTGATCATCATAGCAGGTGCCAGATCGCAATTTCCCAAACATTCTGCAGTTTCAAGTGTAAACTGGGAATCAGTGGTGGTTTCACCACATTTGATGGATAATATTTTTTCGAGCGCATCAATAATGGTAGTGCTTTCATTAAAATGGCAAACCGGTGAACGACAAACCCTGATAATATTTCTTCCTCTTTTTTCGGTACTTAGCATAGAGTAATATGTTACCACACCGTAAATCTGTGCATAAGTGGTATTCAATAATTGGGCTATTTCTTTGATGGTTGCATCGCTGATATAGTTATGAGGATTGCTATCCTGAATTTCGTGTAGTATCTGCAACAAGTTTTCTTTGCCGGCTCCGTGTTTTTTAACAATTGCTGCTGTATCCATTGGGTTGAATTAAAATTTTCACTAAAGTAATATTTTTTTTTTCAGAAAGATAAAAAAGATAAAAATTTTCTACAATCTGTTTTTGATAGCTGCATAATCATCAAAAGAATTAATATTTAAAAAGGCTTTATGGTTTTCCTCCGAATCCTCCAGTTGCAGATAAGAAGTGGAAACCATAGGAAAAAATAACCTTATTTTGTATTTTGAGGTATTTTTGATATAATTTTCCAGGACAGATAAAATCGAAGTTGCATAAATTGCATGCAATGGCTCAATTTTATTATGTATTTGAGGAATCAGAATCTGTGATCTGTTTTTTGTAAAATGAGCAATGATATTTTTTATCATATCTTCAGAAAGAAAGGGCATGTCGCAGGAAAAAACAAAAACAGCTTCACAGTTGGAATGCAACAGCGCAGTGTAAATTCCGCCCAATGGACCAATATTATCGATATCATCTGCAAAGACAGGAATGCCGATGTGCTCAAACTCCTCTGTTTTATTTGAAATAATATGGATTTCGTCAAATAATGATCTTAGTATTTGAATGTTGCGTTCCAAAATGGTCTCACCTGACACTTTTATCAATGCTTTGTTTTGACCATCAAAGCGGGTGCTCTTTCCACCGGCTAAAATTGCAGCTCCTGTTTTGATTGGGTAGAGTTTTGTCAATGCTTGATTTTTTAATAAACGAAGTTAACGATGCTAATTGATATGTCTGGTAAAAAGAATACTTATAATCATGTGCTAATTTACTACATATTTTGACTTTGTTACTGTAAATTATTAAAAATAATAACTTTCTTTTTGCTTTTTCTCTAAAATAATAAATGTTGTCAATCATTCACTTATTGATATATAACTGAATGATTCAGTCTTATTCTTATTATTTTGTATATAATTGTTAATTTTATCACTGATAAAATCTAATTTTGCAAACAAAAAATGCTGATGAATTGGTTGACTGACTTATTGTGGAGCGAAACTGTAGCACATACTTTATTGATATACAGTTTTGTGATTGCTGCGGGCATTGCACTGGGGAAAATTAAAATATTTGGGATTTCACTGGGAATTACTTTTGTGCTGTTTGCAGGAATAATGATGGGGCATTTTGGATTTAGAGTAAACACCGAAATGATTGATTTTATTAAAGAATTCGGATTGATTCTTTTTGTTTTTTCAATTGGTTTGCAGGTAGGTCCAGGTTTTTTTGAATCTTTTAAAAAAGGAGGCTTAACATTAAATTTATTGGCATTGAGCATAGTGTTTTTAGGGGCGATAACGGTTATTGTATTGCATTTTGTTACCGGAATGTCAATGCCAATGTTGGTAGGTGTGATGTCAGGAGCTGTAACCAATACACCGGGGCTGGGAGCAGCTCAGGAAGCATTGAAGCAAGTGTCTGCAAATTTACCCGAGGGAAGTCATCCTGTGATCGGATTGGGTTATGCAGTAGCTTATCCTTTCGGAGTCGTTGGGATTATACTCAGTATGCTTTTTATCAAAAAAATGAGCGGAATTAATATTCATCAGGAATTGGCAGATTATACACAATTGCAGCATCCTACTGAGGAAATACCTGACAAAGTGTGTGTGAATGTAAAAAAATATGCTTTTTTTGGAAAAAGTATTGTTGAAATAACAAAATACTTTGATGCTGAAATCATTATTTCCCGAATTTTACATGATGGCGTTTTTTATACTGCCAAAGCTGACAGCCTTATTCATGAAAATGATATTTTGTTAATTGTTACTCAAAAAAATAATATTAATAAAGTTATCATTGAATTTGGATCCGAAAGTGACCTTGGGATTTTCTCGGAATCCAATCAATTGAAATCGAAACAGGTTTTGGTAACCAATCGACAGGTGATAGGTAAGGATTTGGGTTCGTTGAAATTACGAACTAAATACAATATAAATATTACCCGTGTTTATCGTTCAGGGATTGAATTGGTTGCGACCCCTCAATTGATGCTTCAGATGGGAGATAAACTGACTGTTGTAGGAGATGAAGCTGCCATTGACAAAGTAGCTCTTATCATAGGAAATTCAATTAAAAGAATGAATGAACCCAATCTCGTACCAATTTTTATAGGTATATTGCTAGGTATATTGTTGGGAAGTATTCCCTTTGCTTTTCCGGGTATACCCAATCCTCTCAAGTTAGGACTGGCAGGAGGACCATTAATTGTAGCAATCCTAATCAGTAAATACGGACATAAATTTTCAATGATTTCATATACTACACCCAGTGCCAATCTGATGCTGCGTGAAATAGGGATTGTATTGTTCCTTGCAAGTGTAGGGATCAAATCGGGTGAGAAATTTATACCCACTTTGATGTCGGGTGATGGTTTTGTCTGGATGGCTTATGGTGCTGTAATTACCTTATTTCCTATCCTTATCGTTGGATTTTTTGCAAGAAAAGTTTTGAAAAAGAACTTTTTCGAAATCTGCGGTTTGATTTCGGGAAGTATGACAGATCCTCCTGCTTTGGCTTATGCTAATGGAATTGCTCAATCAGAAGCACCTGCAGTTGCTTACGCAACGGTTTATCCTTTGGTAATGTTTTTGAGAATATTGGTGGCTCAAATGCTTATATTGCTTTTCGTGTAAAAGGTTGAAACTAACAACCGACTTAGGACTTCCAAACTAATTATAAGCTTTATAGAAAGAAAATTACACAGAAAGCTAAATGTTAAAGAAAAACTAATTTGAAATCTGTAATAATTTTTTCTATATATTTGCAAAAACGGAATGAAACTTGATAGCGAATCTTAAATAAATCAAAACCCCTAATTATGAAGAAAAAGATTATTTTTTCCTGTATACTCCTTTTAACAATAGGTATATTCAGTTCATGCGAAAAAGAAAAAAAAGAAATTCCACCTACAAAATCAAGTATGGAAGGTGTATGGAAGGTTGCCAATGTTAAAAATTCAGCTGGAGTGGATATTACCGCACAACTATCGTATCCTGTAATCGTATTTCATTTAAGCAGTGACGGAACCGTTATTTCTACTGCAGGTCCTTTGATTATGTATGTTGTTTACGGTCAAAATAAATATACTGAAATTGCTGCTTCAATAGATCAGGTTTTTAATTATTCAACCTTGAGTTTTAATGGTGGTGAATTTTTTATCGGAGGTGGTGTCCAAACCCGTTTTACATTAGAAATGAAACTCGAAGGATTACCCGGACAAAAATCATTAACCACTTTATTAGATCTTTTAGGGATCGGAAATGATTATTTAGATATGGTGGTTTATCATAAATTTCAGGATGTAGGGGTTTCATTTTCTGAAGATTATCAAACCATGACCTGGGATATTGATAATATTACATCTGCGATTTATAACAGTAAAGATCAACATGGTAATTATGTATCATGGAATGGATGGCCTGTAAACAATTTCAATAATTGTAAGATTACGCTTGTAAAACAATCCAAAGATATTAAAGATGTGGTGACTGCCGCTAAAAAATAGGAAAGTCGGAAGTCGGAAGTCTGAAGACAGAAAAAGAAAATCGGAAGACCAATAAAGATTTTAAACTGAACAAATAAAAAAAAGACCGAAGTCAGGAGTATTCATACTTCCGGCTTCGGTCTTCTAACTTCTGACTATTTTTATCCTCTTTTACTAATTTCTTCCAGTTTTTCTTTTTGCAGGATAAGGATGTCTTTTTCTTCCAGCTTTATCATTTCATCTCTTTCGAAGCTTTTCAGTATTTTTACAGCACTTTCGGTAGATGTACCGGCAAATTCGGCTATATCTTTACGGCTTAACAGTGGAAAAATAGATTCATCATTGTACTTTTCTTCATTCAGATATAACAATGCATCTGCCATGCGACCATTCATTTGTTTATAAATAATATTCTGCAATGCGGTAAAAAGGAAATTATTTTGTCTGCAATAATTTTTCATGATTTTGGTTGCAAACAATGCATTGTTTTCCAGTACATGTAACATCACTTCTTTTTCAATCAGATACACCCTGGTGTCGGTTATTGCTGAAGAAGAATAATTAAAGCGATTCTCATTATAAATGGCTGATAATCCGACAAATTCACCTGCTTTATAAAGACGCAGATTATAACTTTTGGTGATATCACCTTCTATGTATTGCTTCACAACACCGTCAATGATAAATAGAATATATGAAGCAAATGCACCTTGTTTGGTGAGATTTTCTCCTTTACGAAATGCAACCATGGTCTTGCTCTTTCTGATGAAATCTACTTCTTTTTCATTTAAATAGGCAAAGCAGGGCGCTTCAATGTCGCAATGAAAGGATGGTTCTGCTTCTGTAATAATTTTCATTTATTCTTTTTTTTACAAAGATAAGTATAAATCAACAAAAAACTTGAGTTAAAACAACTCTATTGTTGTTCTCTTCGTCGTTGTGTTTTGTATTTCTATTTATATTTCAGTTAATTTTGCATCATTAAATATTTACATATAAAAATAAGAAAATGAATCATATCGTAAATACTTCATGGGAAGGCAATATGAAATTTGATGCCAATATTGGTGGACATCATCTGATAATGGATGTTTCAGCTGAAGCGGGTGGCGAAAACTCCGGTCCAAGTCCAAAGAAATTAATGTTAGCTTCTCTGGCCGGTTGTACTGGCATGGATGTGGTTGCCATCCTTAAAAAAATGAAAGTAGAATTTGATCATTTCGACATCAAAATTGAAGCTACCGTTACTGAAGAACATCCGAAACAATATAATAAAATGCACATTCTTTTTCAGTTCAAAGGTAAGAATCTGGATAGAGAAAAACTCCAAAAAGCAGTGGATCTATCGCAGGATAAATATTGTGGCGTCTCAGCAGTATATAAAAAAGCGTTGGAAGTAAGCTACGAAGTGGTGATTAGTGAATAGTGAATAGTGAAAAGTGAAAAGTGAATAGTGAATAGTGAAGATTAACCAATAACCATAAACAAAAAAAAATGAACGCAATCATCATAATATTAGCCGTGTTAGCTGGATTCAGCTATTATATTTATTACAATTATAAAAAAATGAAAAATGCACCCAATGTTGAAGATCATGATAAAATACCTCATTTAAATGATAAAAACTTTCAGCAGGAAATAAGCCAGGGAGTAATATTGGTCGACTTTTGGGCTAGCTGGTGTATGCCATGCAAATTATTGGGACCTATTTTAAATGAAACTGCCGGAGAAATCGTTGGGAATGCCCGTATCGGAAAACTGAATGTTGAAGAAAGTCAGGCTACTGCTTCCAAATTCGGTGTCAGAAGTATTCCTACCATGATACTCTTTAAAAATGGCAAAGAAATCGAACGTTTTGTGGGTATAAAACAAAAGGATTTTTTGCTGAAACAATTGAATGGGAATTAATTAAACGAATGTTGCAAAACGAAATACGATTAGAAAAGAATATAATTTCCTGGATTGTAAATGGTTAGCAGTTCAATAACAAAATAATATAATCATATATGAAAGAAACATGTGAAAATAATAATAAACCGAAGACCTTCAATGAATTAATACGTTCCTCTTATTTCTGGAAACCTGCAATTGCAGTTATAATAGGAGGCAGTCTCGGATATCTTTACTACCACTTCGTGGGTTGTGCCTCTGGTAGTTGCGGGATAACCGCTAACCCGATAAGCAGTGTGATTTTCGGTGGAGCATTAGGCTATTTCCTTGTAAACAGTCCTTGTAAGACTTGTTAAAAATTCGAAAGCCGGAGTCGGAAGACCGAAGACCAAAGCATAAACGAAAGTATTAAAAATTAAAAAAGCATAAACATTTATTATCCGAAAAAGCAAAAAATAAAAGAGAGTTTTTTTAGCAAAATCTTTTCTTCTGACTTCGGTCTTCTGACATCGGACTAATAAATTTGATTACCTTTGAACTTAAATTATGGAAATAAAAGAAATAAATAACAGATACAGCGATCTGGCTGAATCGGAATGTTGCCTTTCATGCGGAGGTGCGATTAATTATGCTGAACCCTTAATGGGAGAGGTTTGTGTAGATCTTGGAAGCGGACGTGGAACGGATGTGTTGCGCATGGCTGAGGCGGTGGGTGACACCGGTTTTGTATATGGGATTGATATTTCAGACGGCATGCTGGAGAAAGCCCGTCAGAATGCAGCAAAATTTAAAGTAAACAATGTACGTTTCGTTCAGAGTGATCTTGAAAAACTTGAATTGGCTGACAACGTAGTCAACCTCGTTATCTCTAACTGTACACTCAATCATGCTTCCAACAAACAGGCTGTCTGGAACGAAATATACCGTATCCTGAAAAAAGGCGGTAGGTTTGTAATCAGCGATATTTATGCTACAACCGCTATCGCTGAAGAATATAGAAATGATCCGGTAGCTGTTGCAGAATGCTGGGGTGGCGCTGTGACCCGTGCTGAATACATGCTTCATCTTGAAAAAGCTGGATTTAAAGCAGTAGAAATTATAGAAGAATCAAAACCTTATGCCAAAGGAAATGCAGAAGTTGCCAGTTTTACCATTGCCGGGAAAAAGCCTGCAGGGTGTGGTTGCGGACATCATGAATAACGATCAACGATCTTAAATTTTAGAAGTAAAACCAAAAATAAATTAAAAATAAATTAAAATAAAAATTATGAAGAGTCTTGTTAAAAAAGCAATTAAATTTGAAAACACTCAAAAAGAAAGTAACAAAAAAGTAGCCCAATGCTGTGCTAAAACTTCGAAAACCATTGTAGGCTGTCACGATTAAATTAAAACCAAAGCTGATTTTCTCACTGGGTGAAATACACCCAATGAGGAAAAGCTTAAACATATTCCTTTTAAAATCTATCTATAAATGATTTATTCTAAACACAATATTTTTTCGAAGATGAAGGACTCAGAAAATTACTTCATTGTCAATTTGCTGAGTGGAAGTGCGGATATATTAAGCCCTGAAGAAGGAAAGATGCTTCAGGATTTTCACAAGGGAAAAGAGATTTCCCCTGAATTCCTTCGTAATCTTACAGCTCAGGCATATTTTATAGATAAAAAAGAGGAAGAACGCCTTTACCGCAGTAAATACCTCGATTTTATCGATGCCCGTGATGAAGATGAAGTCCAATTCTTCTTTGTGACGAATTATAGCTGTAATTTTGCATGCACCTATTGCTATCAGGACGAATATTCGAATAAGAACATTGAACTGACTACTGAAGTGATAGATGCTTTCTTTGCTTATATTCATTCTGAATTTGCCGGACATAAAAAATATTTAACTGTTTTCGGCGGGGAACCGCTGATGAATTCACCGAAACAAAAAGAAATGATTGGTTATCTGTTGCAGAAAGCAAATGCAGCTGCACTCGAAGTTTGCTTTGTAACCAATGGTTATGCGCTGGAGGAGTATATAGATATGTTAAAGAATGCACGTATTCGCGAAATTCAGGTTACACTGGATGGTATAGGGCGTGTACACGATAACCGACGTTTTCTAAAAGGAGGAGGCGCTACATTTGATAAGATAGTAAAAGGGATAGATAGTTGTCTGCAAAATGAATTACCTGTTAATCTTCGGATGGTGATTGATAAGGAAAACATTGACGGACTTCCTGAAATGGCTCAATTTGCGATAGATAAAGGCTGGACCAAAAGTGCATTTTTTAAGACTCAGTTGGGCAGGAATTATGAATTGCATCATTGCCAGGCAACTTCCGAAAAATTGTTTAGCCGGATTTCGCTTTATGAATCCATATATCATCTGGTGCAACTGCATCCTCATATCGTCGAATTTTATAAGCCTGCTTATTCCATTTCTAAATTTCTTGCCGAAAACGGCAGTCTGCCCGATCCTTTGTTTGATGCTTGCCCTGCTTGTAAAACCGAATGGGCTTTCGACTATACAGGACAAATCTTTTCTTGTACAGCTACGGTAGGTAAAGCCGACGAATCGTTAGGTACATTTTATCCTGAAGTTTCGCGTAAGGATGATATGATTAGTGATTGGGAAAGCCGTGATGTTACAGTCATCTCCGAATGCAGTACATGTAATATGCAACTTGCTTGCGGAGGAGGTTGCGGCTCGGTAGCCAAAAACAGAACTGGCAGCGTTTGTTCAACTGATTGCAGACCTGTGAAAGAATTACTGGAGCTGGGATTTTCTGCTTATTTTCAGCGTTAATAGTAATTGTAAAAAAAATTGGAAGTTTAAAAAATACTAAAATGAAAGAAATTTCAACAGAAGAATTTGAAAAAGAAGTAATAAACGGAGGCAAAGTGGTGCTTGATTTTTATTCGACCGAATGCCCGCCTTGTGAAGCCGTTGCACCTAAGTTTGAAGGACTTGCTAAATTGTATGGCAAAGATATTAAATTTGTAAAAATGTTTCGTCAGCAAAATAAGGAATTGGCTGAAAAACTGGGAATAAAATCATCGCCAACACTGGTTTTTTTTGATAATGGCATTCAGGTTGGTAGCACTTTGAGTGGCGGCATCAAAAGAAGTGAAATCATTCATCAGCTCAATGCCCTTTTGCCCGCAACCAGGGTGAAAGAGCTCAATTCACTTATCAAACCAAGTGTTTCTGAAGTTGATGTAATTATATTGGGTGCCGGACCCGGTGGTTTGACAGCTGGTTTATACCTTTGTCAGTCGAAAGTGAAAACTGTACTTGTTGATATTGCACTTCCGGGAGGTCATGTTTCTACTACACACGAAGTATCCAACTATCCCGGATTTATCGATCCTCAGCCCGGTTATATGCTGTCGCACAATATGTCGGAACAAACCAGACAGTGTGGTGCTATTTATAAAGTGGCTGTGGATGTAAGTAAAATTGACCTGAAAAAGAAAGAAGTCGTGATTGATGAATATGAGACCATCAGGGCAAAACGAATCATCATTGCTACAGGTACATCACCCAATCTGATGGGAATAACCGGTGAGAAAGAATTGAAAGGCAAAGGTATTTCCTATTGTGCTACCTGCGATGCCAAGTATTATGGTGATAAAAATGTGGTGATCATCGGAGGCGGAAACTCTGCAGTGGAAGAAGCTGATTTTATCAGCAAGTTTGCCGGTAAGATTACCATTGTTCATCAATTTGATGCTTTTACGGCCAACAAGCAAGCTCAAGAGAAATTACTGGCAAATCCCAAAATCACAACTCTTTTTGAGCACGAACCAAGATCTTTTGTCCGTGAAGATGGCAAAATAATTACCGAAGTTGAGAATTTAAAAACCAAAAAGATCACAAAGCTTATCAGCGATGGTGTTTTCGTGTTTATTGGAATGAAACCCAATCTCGATTTGTTCAGGAATCAATTGACGGTTGATAAATGGGGATATATCAAAACTGATGAAGATATGAAAACCAGCATGGAAGGCATTTATGCAGTTGGCGACGTGATCAGCAAGAAATACAGACAAATTACAACGGCAGTAGCAGATGGAACCATTGCTGCTATTGCTATTGCAAAAGAATTAAATTAAAATTTCAGTCATTAAGACATTCATTTTTAATGTTATGTTTTAAATCTTTGGCTCTTAGTGACTTTGTGGCAATAATAATTAAAAAACAATAAAATGGACACAAATAAATTTATCATCGAACAATTGAGCCCTTTTGATGTGGCTACAACAGTTGAAAAGTTAGTAGAAGCTGCAACACTGAGAGAATGGCAGAATCCTGCCATTCATAACCTACAGCAATCCCTGGCCAAAGCAGGCAAAGATGTGAGACCTGTTCAGGTTATAGAAATTTGCAAACCTGAATATTCAGGTAAGATGCTCGAAAAAAGTGATGAAAGAATCGTTTCTGTGATGATGCCCTGTCGTATATCTGTATATGAAAAAGAAGACGGCAAAGCCTACATCGCTTTAATCAACACTTCTGCAATGTCAGCCGGAATGCCGGCAACCATAGCAGATGCCATGCAGGGTGCTGCTGACGAGACATTTGAAATCGTGAAGTCTGTAATTGATTAAAGGTTAAAGTGTAAGCAAATAACATTCAATAATTAGTTAAAGAATTTAATAAAAATGAAAGCAAATTTTCAATCCATCGTTAGTTCAGATACACCGGTTTTGGTGGATTTCTTTGCTGAATGGTGTGGACCTTGCAAAGTGCAGTCTCCCGTTTTAAAAGAAATTGCTGCCGAAATGGGGGATAGGGTAAAAGTAATCAAGATAGATGTGGATAAAAATCCTCAGATCGCTGCTCAGTATACTATTCAGGGTGTGCCAACGCTGATGCTTTTCAAAAACGGGAAGACATTGTGGTGTCAATCCGGTGTAAGCAGTAAAGATCAGATCCGTAATGTTTTATTGAATGTAAAATAATAAAGATTTATGATTATTTTATCAGTATGCTCCTTTTAGAATTTATCTGAATGGTGCTAAAATCTATGCGAATAATGTTATTCAATTACACTAGCAATTTAGCTAGTGTAATTGAATGTAACTATTTGAAGGACTTTTCTTAACAGTTTCAAACAGTCTTAAATTCATTTTTTTTAGTGATAAATCTCATATTGCAAAAAAGGATTAATTATCGACAGACCATCAGACAACTGAAAATATAGCTTATTTTTGTACTATGAATAAAAGTAAAACTTTCATCATCTATTTTCTTTTGGCATTTGTATTGCTTTATGTTAGCGATATCAAAGCACAGTATGTGTTATCACCTTCAGCTACGCTTGTAAAATATCAGGCACTCAATGAACTTACTTATGATACAATTCACATTGCCAACATTTCGTCAGATACTTTGAAGCTGAAATGGGCATTGATACAATACGACACTTTGGATGGGAGTTATTTTGATTTCTGTTCATCGGGGAATTGCTGGTTAGGTTTTCCCGCTTCAGGAAGTTTTCCTCCCATTGTACCCGGTGGATATGGCTGGGCAGGTGTTCATTGCTGGACCGGAAACATTCCCGTTAGCTGTACCGCTCGGATATGGTTATACGAAGAAGGCAACTTCTCAACAGGCGATACCCTTACCTATATTTTACATGCTATCAGTGATAATGGAATTGGAAATACTTTAGAAAATGAAAATTTAATTACTGTTTATCCAAATCCGGCTATTGATAAAATAACGATAAAATCTTCATTTAACGTCGGAGATAAATTAATTTTTTCTTTATTCAATTTGCAGGGAGCAGTCGTTTTAAGTACAACAGAAAAGAGCAACTTTACTGAAATCCATTTGAATGATTTAAGCAACGGTATTTATTTCCTGAATATCATTGATGGGAATAGAAAATATATGAAGAAAATTGTTGTATCCGGAAATTAGAAATTGCTTGGTTTGGATAGATTCAATAGATACTTATTTGAAAAGATCCAAAAAGGATAAATCTTTGCGAATCATTAGTACTGTGGATTTTGTTGAAAATTTATCATATTATACGATATATCTCCATAATCTCTTCAAGAATCTTATCAAAATCAATTTTTAAATCAATAAGATTCCCACTGTGAACATCAAAAACCCAGCCATGAACTTTTAATTTCCTTTCTTTATATGCATTCTGAACATCAGATGTTTTAATAACATTAAAACATTGCTCCTGTACATTCAGCTCAACCAGGCGTTTATACTTTTCCTCTTCACTCTTCAATGCATCTAGTTCAGGTTTATGCAAGCGATACACATCACGGATATTCCTTAGCCATGGATTTAATATACCTAAATCAGCTGATTGCATCGCAGCCTTCACACCATTACAATAATAATGCCCACAAACAACTATATTGTCAACTTTTAGATGAGTAACAGCATAGTTAATAACAGACATAGCACTTAAATCGGTATTGGGTATCATGTTTGCAATGTTTCGATACACAAAAACTTCGCCTGGCTTTAAACCCATTATTTCTTCGGCAGTAACTCTACTGTCCGAACAGCCAATATATAATAGCTTTGGATTTTGACCTTTTGATAGTTTCGTAAAATAGGCTTCATCAAGTTCAAGCTTTTGTTCTATCCAAGCTTTATTATTTATAAAAATCTGTTCGATGTCCATTTTTTTATATTATAGTTTTCAACTTATTAAACCCTTTTTATCAAACATAGTTTAAATGTTCTGATCTTTTGGTTGAAAAAGATTTTCTACAAACAAATTAACACTTTTTGAAAATTGAAAATTAGATTGATTCTCAAGGTTGTTTCATAGAAATATATACCGGGTTCGGAATCGGTGATTGTTAAACAATATAAATCATCGGTAAAACTGGTGCAATAAAAAAAGTTATAATTATTTTCAATATCAGGTTCGTTTTTATGACCATATCATACGTATTGAAGTGTCAAATCAAAGAATTTCAAATTATATCATCCAGAATCCGGAAAAATGGAAAGATGATAAATTTTTTACTGAAATTTAATTTTTGAAATCAGAAGCAAATATTAATACCTATCCTGATGTTTCAGAAACTGTAATGATAGAAGGATTTGTAATTGATTATGAGCAAAATTCTTTTCAATAGTATTGTTACAAATTCTTTTAAAGCTATTTCATCTTCCCCGTCTTCCTATTGCTAATCATCCACTGGCTGGTTTGCAGCATCGAAAAGCTGTAGGTCTTCATGCTGTCGGCAATGGTTTTGTATTGTGTCAGATAATTGTGGGTATCCTGATTTTTGTATTTGTACAGACTTTCTTTTCCATCAGTTCTATAAACATAAAAATAGTTTCCGTTGATACAGCCTATTTTGTCGTCGGCACTAAAATACATAAATGGACGGGTTTCGTTGAGCAAATCTATACCTGCCGTGTTGTTCACATAAGGATAACCCAGTAAGCCCATAATTGTGGGGAAAACATCAATCTGTCCACCTGGATTTAGAATAACTCCGGTTTCTTTCAACAATTTGGGTGCGTAAACTATCATTGGGGTATGATTGTAGGAGACCGGCATTTCGTATACATTGCTTCCAACCACACCGCCATGATCGGCTAGAAATACAAAGATCGTATTATCAAACCAGGTTTGCCTGCTTGCTAATTCCATAAAATGCCGGATGGACCAATCGGCATATTCCACAATTCCATCGTGAATGTCTGTATGTTTAGGCTTAAAATCAATCCCATCAGGAATAATATAGGGACCGTGATCGCTGGCAGTCATAACGGCTGCAAAAAATGGCTTTTGATGACTGTGCATCTTATTAAGCACAGGAATAGCGTACTCAAACATATAATGATCGGGAACACCCAACGTACTTAATATTTCTTTTGAGGGATAATCTTTCTGTGATAGGATGTTGTCGAAACCATTGGCATGCAAAAAGCCGGATACATTGTCGAATTGCTCGTCGTGGGTAGTAATGTAAATATTCTGATAGCCAAAGTCTTTGAGTGTATTCGAAAAACCTGTAAACTCCGGAATTACCGTTCCGTTCATCGGATGTTGTTTGAGCAATGCAGGATACGAAAACAAAGTGGAAAAAATACCATTAAAAGTATGAATACCAGATGAATAACAATTGTCGAAACTGTAATTGATGGTTGCAATACTATCCAAAAATGGAGTCATGTTTTTACTGTTTCCGTATCTACCCATTTTTTCAGCCGTCATGCTTTCCATAATTACCACAACAACATTGGCATGGATTGGATTTTCTTTTCCTTTGATTGCTCTTGCAAATGGTGTATTTCCTTCAGGAATGTTCATGTATTTATTTGCATTAATGATGGCTATATTTTCGTTCATCAGATGCAGTCGCTCGTTTTCGGGATTAATGTCGTCAATATAACTTTGGATAAACGTAAATACAGGGTTCAAGCCCAGTTGGTTCGGAAATGCATAATTCGAAAAGTAAGCAGTTCCTACTTTGATGGGTGACTTTTTTTCAATCCTGCCACGGATTCCAATAAAAAGAATACCTAATGCCAGTATCGAAAAAGTAAATTGTTTTATAAAGAATCCTACTTTTTGATTTGGAATTGGAGGGTTTACTTCATTTATCATTTTCCTTTTGATAAATGATAAAAGGAAATAAAAGGCTGTACAAACGGCTATAAATACGAAGAAATAGATCAAATAAGATTTTTCTTCAAATATCATTTTAAAGCCAAAAGTAGCGTTTTGCATCCAACTTAAAACCACGATGGTTAAACGGGAAAAATAATAGTTGAAAAAAGGAATGTCGATAGCACAAATTAAAAAAGCAATAGTATACAAGATGAATAGCAACACATGTATAATGTTGTAAAGCAGTGTTTTGTTGAACTTAAAAAAAGAAGTAATACTTAGAATCAACAAAGGGAAAAACAACAAATAACCTGAAATAACAGTATCGAAGCGCCAGCCCATGAAAAAGGCCTTGCTTATCAACGTAAATTTATCAGGAAGTATTTGTAGTTGTTGTATTTCTGTAAAAAAAAGCACCACCCGGAAAATCGTAAAAAACAGTAGTCCACTCAGATAGATGGATACTATATATCTGATGTGAAGAGGGATTTTCGATAAAAAACGGTTCATGTTGTGATATAGTGAAAAGTGAAAAGTGAAAAGTGAATAGCGAATAGTGGTATGAATTAAGTATAAAGTAACTTCCGACTTCCGACTTCCGACTTCCGACTTCCGACTTCTGAAATTACTACAATGCCTTCAGACTTTCTGTAATATTTTTTTCCACTCTTTTTACAACATCTGTAACGTCGGCTCTTATAAATTTTTCTCCGGTTATGTTTTCGTAAAGTTCGATATATCTTTCCGAAACCTGGTGGATGAATTCATCTGTCATTTCAGGTACTTTTTCGCCATCATGACCCTGGAACCCATTTTCCATTAACCATTCACGTACGAATTCTTTGGAAAGCTGTTTTTGTTTCTCTCCTTTAACCTGACGTTCTGCATATCCATCAGCGTAAAAGTACCTGGAAGAATCGGGTGTATGAATTTCGTCAATCAGATAAATAATTCCATCGGCTTTACCAAATTCATATTTGGTATCCACCAGTATCAATCCTTTTTGAACTGCTATTTCGCTGCCTCTGTTGAAAATGGCAAGTGTGTATTTTTCAAGCATTTCATAATCCGCTTTGCTAACCAATCCCAATGAAATGATTTCTTCTTTTGAAATGTCTTCATCATGACCAATTACTGCTTTGGTTGTAGGAGTGATAATGGGTTGGGGGAATTTGTCGTTTTCCTTTAAACCATCAGGCATGGAAACACCGCAAATAGTTCTTTTTCCTGCTTTATATTCTCTCCAGGCATGACCTGATAAATAACCTCTGATCACCATCTCTACTTTAAATGGCTCGCAAAACCTGCCGATGGTTACCATGGGATCAGGGACTGCAATTTTCCAGTTAGGAAGAATGTCAAGCGTTGCATCCAGTGCTTTGGCAGCTATCTGATTTAATACCTGTCCTTTGTAAGGAATCCCTTTGGGTAATACTACATCAAAAGCAGAAATTCTGTCGCTGACAACCATCACAAGGTATTTGTCGTCGATGGTATATACATCTCTTACTTTTCCAATGTATACATTGTTTTGTTGAGGGAAATTAAAATCTGTAGATGTTATTGCGTTGCTCATATTGTATTGATTGTTAATGATAAAACCAAAATTGAATTAAAAAATATTACGATGCAAAATTATAGAAAATAAACGATAAGAAATAAAATAAAAAAGGAAAAAGGAAAAAGGAAAAACTTGTACAATTCGAAGTCGAAGTTTTGAAAAATCCCTATTTACTAATAACTCTTCACTCTTCACTCTTCACTTTTCACTATTCACTCTTCACTGTTATTCATAAATCCCCCTTCTTCTATCACTTTTAAAAACGATTGCGAAAAATGCATATTGTCCTTTTTTGTATATCTTTTGGTGGTAAATATCTGTGCCAGATTATCCAGTTGATTTTCTTCTATTAATTGTTGAGTTAGCGGTAATGCCTCCTTTTCACTGTATATTTCTTCTATATCCTCAGGGCTGTAATCCTTATAAAATTCATCATGTACGATTCCTTTAAAAGGCAGCCTGTCCACCAGTTCCGGGTTTTCGTCAGGGTAACCTACAACAAGGGTAGTAATAGGTATTACACCTTTGGGGCATTTCAGAAAATCAATAATCTTGTCAGCCATGTAAATGGTTGTTCCTAAATAACAGATGCCCAAACCAAAAGATTCTGCAGCAACAGCCACATTTTGAGCTACGAGCAATGCGTCAACAGTAGCGGTCATAAAGGATAAAAAGTTATCATATCCAGGTTCTGCATTCCTTTGCCGACACCATTTGTTAAAGCGGTTAAAATCGGCACAAAAGGTCAACACAACCGGTGCTTCTTTTACCATGGCTTGTCCGAAATGAAATTTGAACAATTCTTCCCTTCGTTGTTTGTCTTTAGTAACAATAATGCTGTAAACCTGCATGTTGCCGGTTGTTGAAGCTCTGAAGCCGGCCTCTAGTATCTGATTTAAAATATTTTCCTTTATCGGAAGGTCTTTGAATTTGCGGATCGAACGGTGTTCGAGAATTGTTTGCATTGTATCCATTTGTGATTATTTTTATTATACTTTTTTAATGCGAATGCGTGTTGAGTTCTTGAAGTGCTTAGAAAAATTAATGTGTGAATGTTTTTATATAATATTAAAATTTTCAATTTCTGAATAACTCATACTTAGAATCCAAGATAAGAATAAATCCAGGCGCCAAACAGTACTAAATAGATGATTTCCGAAATGATAACTTTCTTAATTTGAGTCATAAAATGAGCAAAGAAATAAGAAAATGGAATTAAGAATAAGCACAAATGAAACACTAAAAAGTCTTTGGCGAAAAATAGAGTTAATATTGTGATGATTACAAACATTATCAACACAATCACTTTCTTCCGGTGAATGATTGACTTTTCGCCCAAACGGGTTGAAATATAGAGTAATGAGAAAATAAAAAGCAATCCAACAGTACCCAAAAAGATATAATTTGAAATTGATAAATGAGGGTTGTAAAACCCAATTTTTTTGAAAAATAATTGATAGGCAAGCATTTTCTCTTGAAACACATCCGTAAGAAAATAAAAACTGAACAGAAACAGATAAGGTGTAATGAATCCAAATATACTGATAACCCATTCTCTCCATTTTAACAAACTGAAGATAAAAAAGACCAACCAAATTAATATTAGAAAAAAGATCACAGGAAAGTAAAACATCGATCCTATTGAAATTAACAGTGTTGCATTGAAAATTTGTTCGTAACTATCAGGTTTGCTATAAGTTGTTAATATTGTTCGCAATGCAACAATTAAAAAAAAGTTTGCAAATAATAAAGGATGGATGTGTTGGAAATTTGCAAAACTGCTCATTAATAAAATGTACAAAAATGCAGGTAATAAACTGTTTTTTGGCATCAAGTCATTGGAAGAAAGGATGCTTTTTAGAATCAATGCTTGCATTAATATCAATAAAAAACTAATAATTATTTTTAGCGTCGGATTATCACTGAAAAACCATTGAATAACATCAAACAGAGGTGCATTCAATGGTGAATAACTCAAATCGGCTGATAAAAAGGGTTTTATCCAGATGATGATAGAGATAATCATTAAAAAAATAAATTGAAAAATATAGTCAGATTTAAAAATCTTTGTGAACATTTACAGTTGAATTTGGCTACAAACCTACAAAAAAAAAAGCAGATGGATAAATGCTTTCAATTTTTTTTTGTATATGTCATAAATACAACAAATTAAAATTATGGCAAAATTTAAAAATAGTGAATAGTGAATAGTGAATAGTGAAAAGTGAATAGTGAATAGTGAAAAATACTCACCAATCATTATTCATTTATCTTAAAATCACCAAAACGCCAAATCACAATATCACCAATTTATCACTTCTGCTTTTTCATTTATGTAAATCAGATATTTTCTTATTTTCAGATACCCCATTTCATTTAATGCTGATTGATAGTGATCCAGTTGTTTACGATGGCTATCTGCAGGTTTACCTGTTTTGTAATCAATAATAAAGACTTCATCTACTTTAAACAGCAATCTGTCAGGACGTATTGTTTTTCCATTGCTTAACAAAATCTCCGCTTCATTTTTGGCTTCAAATTTATTTTCAAACAAATGCTTTACTTCATCCAATAACCAGAGTTTGTTCAGCAGTTTCATCAAATCATTCTTTTCATGGACAGTAATCAATCCTTTGGTAAACAGAGCTTCCGTTTCTTTTTCAAACTCATTTTGATTGATGATTCTGGATAAAATCAAATGGATGAAATTCCCAAAACGCCGGCTACCATCAGGATCTTCAGTGTTCCAGTTGTCGGGTGCCAACTTGCTGACAATGATGCGATTTTGCCAGTCGAAAGAATAAAAATCTTTCATATAAAGCATATTATCGGATGATAAACTTGTTTTTGCTTTAGTTTGTGAAGTATTTCCGATAGAATAAGTGCTTTTCCCTTCTTCCCAAAGCTGAATATGTTGCAAATAACCTTTAAATAATACAGGTAACGAAACTGCTTCCGATTTACCGGAAGGAAAATTACTGATAATGTATAATCTTTCAGACGGTCGCGTTAATGCAACATAGAGTAGATTTATCAAATCGAGTTTCGATTTTTCTGTTTCTTCTAAATAATCTAGTGCATAGCGGGTGTCTTCCAGTTGTTTATTCAAACCAATCAAAGCAGTTGAGAGTAGGGGTAGTTCTGCATCTTCCACATCAACCCATAGCGTCTCTTTGTTATTCTTTTGTTTGTCTTCTGCAAAAGGGAAAATAACTACCCTAAACTCTAATCCTTTCGATTTGTGGACAGTCATAATGGTAACTGCATTGATGCCAGAAGGTGTTTTTAGAGAAAGTTTTCCTTTTTGATCTTCCCACCATGTAAGAAAATCTACAATGTTTGCTGTTTTTTTGATTGAAAAATTTAAAATTGTATCTAAAAAAAACTGAATATAAGGATTGTTGGTTTGATTGAGTCTGAATATACGAATCAGCGTTTCGCACAATTCATACATTGGCAATTTGAGTAAATGTCGGGTATTGAATGCAAAATTATATGTATTTAAGAATGCATCCAGTTTAGTATTGAGCGAAGTATCATTTTGAAGTGTGTTTTTCAATATTTCCTGAAACAAATCTTCATGAATACTTCCTGTAGCTATCAGGTATTGGATCAATTGAGCTTTAGAAATCAGATCATCAGCATTACTTAATAACTTAAGCAGTGCAATCATAAGCCTTACTTGAGGCGATGTATTCAACAGTAACGATTCACTGGAAATTACATCAATTTTTTGGTCAGATAAAAAACAGGCAATTTTGTTAGCTTGTTGATTGTTTCTGCACAAAACCGTAATATCACTCCATTGGTATCCGTCGGCTAAGAGGTTTTGGATGGTTGTAAATACACTGTTGAATGTATTTTCCTGATACAATACTTTGTCGGAAACTTTGTCGAAAAAATCAAATTGGATGTAACCGCCATTGTTTTCAGTATCAAATTTTTGTTCAAGCTGATCGTAAATAATTTTGAAATTTTCATTCAAATGTTGAGAAACAAAACGAAAAAACTGATTATTAAAATCTACAATTTCAGCTTTTGAACGAAAATTATTTTGCAGAAACTGAGGATCAAAATTCCGGATTAATGTATTTTCTCTTTCGTTGATAATATTGTTGTCAGGTTTTTTGTAAATCTTTGGCAACACAGCAAATTGTTCAACTTCGCCTCCTCTAAAGCGATAAATGGCTTGTTTGCCATCGCCTACAATCATGTTGAAATTGTTTTCAGCCAATGAATTGTCTAACAGTGGTAATAAATTCTGCCATTGCAAAATGGAAGTGTCCTGAAATTCGTCCAGTAAAAAATGTTTGAACCTTTCACCCAGTCGTTCATAAATAAATGGAATCGGTTCGTTGACCACGATTTCGGAAATGCGTTTATTGAACTCTGAAATGTGTAATACATTTTCGTTTTCACGCATTTCATCCATGATTTTCTCAATTTCGTTGAGCAAACCCAATGAATATAGGTTTTTCAACATTGAGTTTCTGAGGATATATGTTTCGTAATCTGATTCCAGTATGCAGGTGATTTGCTGATAACTTTCAATAAAAAACGGTTTTAGGTTTTCGATATTTCTCTTTTCATCACTGTTAGCTTTTGCTGACATCCATTTATCCTCTTCAACGGTTTTTCTAACACAGCTGTTGGGAGGTATAATGATTCCCTGTGATAATTTTTCAAAATACTTTCCAAAACCTTTTTCCCCTTGGTAAAAAGCAGCATGAGCAATGTTATTTTCCTTCATCTTTTGATATACATCACTCCCAATGATACTTCCTTTCTGTTCAAATGATTTATTCAAATGTGTCAATTGCGTCAAAATATTTTTAAAATCACCTAATTCAAGGGTTTTTAATTTTTCAATTTTCACCTGGCTATCTTCTTCCAATAAGATTTTGGCGAATTTCTTTAAGTCATTTTCGATGTGCCAGCTTTTATCGCTATCGGCTTTGGATTTTGCAAAATCAAATAAAAAAGTTGTAAGCAATTCATCACTACCCATTCTGTCAATCAATAGATCTACCGCTTTTGAAATCAGCGAATCACCGTCCATTTCTACATTAAAATTAAGCGGTAATCTTAAATCATGAGCAAATGTCCTTACGATACGATGCACAAAGCTGTCAATGGTTCCAACTGCAAAATTGCTGTAATTATGCAGTATCAGTGATAAAGTCAGTGTAGCATTTTTGAATAGATCGGTTTCAGATAAACCTGTCTTGCCAACAAGATCGGGCAGTAAATGCACGATAGGTTTTCTTTCCTCAGTGGTGAGGTTTTTGTAGTTGCTGAGCAATCGCAAGGTTTGTAGCACCCTTTGTTTCATTTCTGCAGCAGCTTTATTGGTGAAAGTGATGGCTAAAATAGATTTAAACTGATATGGATTTACCAATACCAATCCCAAGTATTCTTTTACCAATGTGTAGGTTTTGCCGGAACCGGCAGATGATTTATATACAGAAAAACTCATAGTATTATTTTATTAAATTTTTATTCCAAATTTTTTTAATAGAAATAGCATTAAAAAGTAAGAGATGATCATTACAATGGCAGCAATGGTCATGGCTAAAAAGAATTGAATATTTCTTTTCAATAAATATGGAAACAATAAAAAGAAACTTAGCGATGGAATTACAAGCCAGAAAATGCTAGTGGATAAATCTGCAATTTTGGCAATGTCTTTGGTTTCGATGTAAAGCCATATAAAAGCAAGAAATGAAATCAGGGGGATTGAAGCTAAAATGCTGCCTATTAAACTGCTGCGTTTTGAAATTTCGGAAATAGCAACAATAATAATGGAAGATGTAATCACCTTAATAATATAGTACCACATGTTTTTTTATTTTATGTAAAAGTAATCAGAAAATCGAAATGGGAAATAAAATAAGCATAAATAAAACTGACATTTTGTCAGCAAAACTGACAGAAATAAAATATATTATAAAAATTTCTGCCAAAAATGATAATGGCACAGGTATTGATAATCGGAAGTTGTAATTTTTGAAAAATAATTAATCATATATAAATAATTCAAAAAATGGGAAAAATTATAGGCATCGATTTAGGAACAACTAACTCATGCGTATCAGTAATGGAAGGTAACGAACCCGTTGTTATTCCAAACAGCGAAGGAAAAAGAACAACACCTTCAATTGTGGCATTTACAGAAAATGGAGAACGTAAAGTAGGGGATCCTGCTAAACGTCAGGCTATTACCAATTCTAAAAAAACGATTTCATCGATCAAACGTTTTATGGGTGAAACTTATGACCTGGTTTTAAAAGAAATTAAAAGAGTACCTTATGATGTAATCAAAGGAGATAACAATACTCCAAGAGTAAAAATTGATGACAGGTTATATTCTGCACAGGAAATTTCAGCCATTATTTTACAAAAAATGAAAAAAACAGCCGAAGATTATCTCGGACAGGAAGTAACAGATGCTGTAATAACAGTACCTGCTTATTTTAGCGATTCTCAACGTCAGGCAACCAAAGAAGCAGGTGAAATAGCCGGTTTAAATGTAAAACGTATTATCAATGAGCCTACTGCTGCCGCTTTGGCTTATGGTATGGACAAAAAACATAAAGATATTAAGATTGCCGTTTTCGATTTAGGGGGTGGTACATTTGATATTTCAATTCTTGAATTGGGTGAAGGTGTATTTGAAGTTAAATCAACCAACGGAAATACCCATTTAGGGGGTGATGATTTTGACCATATGGTGATCGATTGGTTGGCTGAGGAATTTTTAAAAGACGAAAACATTGATTTACGTAAAGATCCAATGGCTCAGCAACGTTTAAAAGAAGCTGCTGAAAAAGCTAAAATTGAATTATCCAGTTCAGCATCTACCGAAATCAATTTACCTTATATCATGCCGGTGGATGGTATTCCCAAACATTTGGTACGCACATTAACAAGAGCTAAATTTGAGCAATTAAACGATCAATTGATACAATCATGTATTGAACCTTGTAAAAAAGCATTGAAAGATGCAAATCTTACCATTGACGATATCAACGAAGTTATTCTGGTTGGTGGATCTACACGTATACCTGCTATTCAAAAACTGGTAGAAGACTTTTTTGGAAAAGCACCCTCAAAAGGAGTAAATCCTGACGAAGTTGTTGCGATTGGTGCTGCTATCCAAGGTGGTGTTTTAACAGGTGAAGTTAAAGACGTATTGTTGCTCGATGTTACTCCACTTTCATTAGGTATCGAAACCTTAGGAGGTGTTATGACAAAATTAATTGAAGCCAACACTACCATCCCAACTAAAAAATCAGAAACATTCTCTACAGCATCCGATAATCAGACCTCTGTAGAAATACATGTTGTACAGGGCGAAAGACCTTTGGCAGTTCACAATAAAAGTATCGGACGTTTCCATTTAGATGGTATTCCATCTGCACCAAGAGGGATTCCTCAGGTAGAAGTTAGCTTTGATATTGATGCCAATGGAATTATGCATGTAGCAGCAAAAGATAAAGCAACTGGTAAATCACAACAAATTCGTATTGAAGCTTCTTCTGGATTAAGTGATGAAGAAATCAAGAAGATGAGAGCCGAAGCTGAAGCCAATGCTGAAACTGACAAAAAAGCGAAAGAAGAGATTGATAAATTAAATGGTGCTGATGGCTTGATTTTTCAGACAGAAAAACAAATGAAAGAATTTGGCGATAAAGTACCGGCTGATAAAAAAGGTGGTATTGAAGCTGCATTGAATGAACTGAAAGAAGCATACAAAAACAAAGATTTTCCAGGTATTGATGCAGCAACCGAAAAATTAAACACAGCATGGAATGCTGCCAGCGAAGAAATGTATAAAGCTACACAAGATGCACAACAGGGTGGTGGAGCTGCAAATCCTCAGCAGGAAGCAGGTAACGATAAAGCAAAAGATGCTGAAGTTACCGATGTTGATTTTGAAGAAGTAAAGTAATAAAATACTAAGTGAATGAGTTGTTCAGAAATCGCTTTTGTTTTGTCATCCTGAGTTAGAAAAGGAATCGTATAAAATAAACTGTCCTCATTCGTTGAAGATTACTTAAATTCTAAAAAAGAGAATACTTTTAAAAAAAGGCTGTTAATTAAAAATTTTCAGCCTTTTTTTTGGATTTATAATTCACAGTTCAAATTAAATTTTCATTAAATTTGCTTAAAAATTAATTTTCCTTTGTTTTTATACGTAGATTTGTAAATTATTTCAATTGAATCTAACGAAAACAATACTATTAAATAATAAATTAAAAAACATCATGAAAAAAACAATTACATTTTTTACAACGCTAGTTGTAATGATTTTAATGGGCATGAGCGTGAATGCCCAGGTATTGCTCAATGAGCAAATGGATTATCCTGTAGGGGATTCTCTTACTGCACACGGCTGGGTATCGCATAGTGGAACAGGGCCTATATCTATTGTTAGCGGAAATTTATCATATCCGGGTTATTCTACTGCTGTTGGACAAAGTGCACTTCTTTCAAGTACAAGTGGGCAAGATATAAACCGATCTTTTACAACTCAAACATCTGGTAGTGTTTATGCAGCTTTATTAATTAATGTAACGAATGCTACTACGACTGGCGATTACTTTTTTCACTTTTTTAAAGCTACATCTACTTATGTAGGTCGTGTATTTATTAAAAAAGATGCTACCGATCCTACCAAATTTACTTTAGGTGTTTTAAAGGGATCAACTGCTGCAAATACAGTTTATTCTACTACACTACTAAGTATGAATAATACTCATCTGATTGTATTAAAATATACGATTAATGCAGGACCTTTAAATGATGTTGTTGATCTGTTTGTAAATCCTGTAACTACAGCTGAAGGTGTTCCAACAATTTCTGCTTCTGATGCAACTACATCAGCTGATTTGGATCCTTTTGCTGCTATTGCTTTGCGTCAGGGAAGTCCAAGTTCTGCAGCTACACTTACTGTTGATGGCTTAAGAGTTGCTAACACATGGGCTGATGCAATCGGTTTTACCGGAGTTACAACTACTCCTATTGTTGTTACAGGAACTACTACAGGAATTACATCCACTACTGCTATTTGCGCTGGCGATGTGAGTGCTGATGGTGGTGCTATTGTTACTGATAGAGGTATATGTTATGGTATTGCAGTAAATCCTGATACTAACGGAACAAAAGTTTCTGTAACTGGTACGATAGGTGCATTTACAGCCAATATAACTGGATTAACTCTTGGGACTGTTTATCATTATAGAGCTTATGCTCAGAACTCAGTAGGTGTTTCCTATGGTGAAGATTCAGTTTTTACAACTGCAACCGGAGTAATTGCACCTGTTGTTTTCACAGGAGCTGCATCTGCAATTTTGTCTACAACTGCTACTGTTGAAGGTGATGTAAACAATGACGGCGGTGCAATTCTAATTGAAAAAGGAATTTGTTACGGAATAACAATGGATCCTGATATTTCGGGATCAAAAGTTGTTGTAAGTGGAACGGCTGTTGGTCCTTTCTCTGGCAATTTAACAGGTTTAACTGCATCCACATTGTATCATGCCAGAGCATATGCTACCAATTCAGTAGGTACAGGTTATGGTGCAGATATTACTTTTACAACTCAAGTTGCAGGTATACCTTGTGCTACCATTGCAGAACTACGTTCCAAAACAGCTGATAATTCTACAATATATCAACTAACCGGTGAAGCTGTTTTAACCTGTAAAATTGCCAATCGCTTCCAGAAATATATTCAGGATGCTTCTGCTGCTATATTGATAGATGATGCAACAAACCTTATTGGAACCAATTATAATGTAGGTGATGGAATTACAGGAATAAAAGGTAAACTGGAAAACTATTTTGGTTTATTGGAATTTCACCCGATTGCAAATCCAGGTGCAGCAACTTCTACGTTGAATGTTGTTACTCCATTGGTTTTAACAGCTGCTAATTTGTTGGACACTACTTTGATGAAGAATCATCAGGCTAAATTAATTACACTTGAAAACATCACTTTTACCGATGCCAATGGATCTAATAAATTTGTCAATGGTAAAAAATACCGTATGACACAAGGCAGTACAACTGATTCATTGTTTTATGCTTATATCTTTAACATTGATTATATTGCTTTAAATCTTCCTTCAGGTATTGGTAATGTAACCGGTGTGGTCAATCTGAATTTAAACAAATATTACATTACTGCACGAAATAAAAACGATATTAGCTTATTAACAGGTATCAACGAAATAGGAACCAATACAATTGGCATTTATCCTAATCCAAACAATGGTAAATTTACTGTTGATGTCGAAAAAGTTAATAATGGTGAAATAAAAGTCTATTCATTAATAGGAAGTCTGATATTATCACAACCAATTCATGCATCAACTACTGAGTTTGATTTATCTGCCTTTGCTAAAGGAATGTATTTTGTAAATTACACTGATATTAAATCAGGAAAATCATGGACAGAAAAAATGATTATAAAATAGTTTTTTTATAATTCATGTTAATAAAAAAAAGAGCATCAGATGAGTCTGTTGCTCTTTTTTTATGTTGAAAAAGGATTGTAAACATATTGATTCATTTGGCTGTAATGACTGTTTTTAGTAGATAATCTGTCATTAAAACTATCATAAATTAGCATTGTGCTATTAACAATGGGCTGTTAATAAAACACTAAAAAAAAATATTTTGTAAGACATTGATCCTTTAACTTTGTTTGTATTATTAAAATCAATTATTAATTAAAATTTATAAAAATGAAAAAAGGACTAATTTTAATGAGTATTGTATTATTTACTGTATTTTCAGTAAATTCACAAGTGTTATTATCTAAAAAAGGGATACCCATTTTACCACAACAAGGCGATTTCGCCATTGGCGTAAGCGCAACACCATTTCTTGATTTTATTGGAAACGTAACTAAAATTAATAGTGGGACTACATTTTCCAGTCCTGCAGCATGGAACTGGTTAACTCCAAACACAATCTATGGAAAGTATTTCTTAACAGATAACATGGCTATCAGAGGAAAAATCAGAATTGGTAAAAGTTCTCTCACTCAAACAGTTTCTAATGTAATAAAAAATAATTCTCCTATTGTAACTGATGAGTTTGTAGAAGATAAATTTACACGTAGTACTACTGATATTATTCTATCTGCCGGGCTTGAAAAAAGAAGAGGTTATGGAAGACTCCAGGGCTTTTATGGTGTTGAAGCTGCTCTTTCTTTTATGGGTGGTATGAAAGATACCTATGAATATGGTAATGCAATATCTGTCGATTTTAAAACTCCTGCAAGAACTGATTTTGGAACAAATAATCCTGGTGGAGGAGGTACATGGGTTACAGAAGCATCTGCAAAAGCAATATTTGGATTTGGCGTAAGTGCTTTTGTAGGTGTTGAATACTTTTTTGCTCCAAAAATGTCAATTGGCGGAGAATTTGGTTGGGGTATCGGCATTAACCAAAATCCGGTTGTAGCTGGTTCCACTGAAACTATTACTGAATCATGGGTTCCTACTTCTCCAACTACTGGTGATGTTATTACTGTTACAACACCTGGTGGAAAAACTAGTAGTTTTGATATTGATACCAGACAAACTGGTGGTAACATCTTTTTGTTATTTCACTTCTAAACACTTCATTGTGTAACATAAAAAAGAGGAGTTGTACTCCTCTTTTTTTATGCCCTCTAATTAAGAGTGATAGCCTCAATTCACTTACTTTAGACTATCAAAGCAATGATCTCTTCTACTTTTTCCTCAACATTTTTGAGTCCGTTTATCCAGTGGATTTTAATCCCTTTCTTTTCCATCCGTCTTAACCATGTCATCTGTCGTTTTGCAAACTGGTGAATGGCTATATTTAACAAACGAAACATTTCATCATATCCGATTTCATTGTTGATGTACATCGTTATATACCGGTATTCCAAACCGTAAAATTTTAATTGTTCAGGTGTTAAGCCATTTTTTAATAATTGTTGAATTTCATCCATCATCCCTGATTTTAATCTCAAAGTTAAACGCGCTGTAATGCGCTGACGTATGATTTCTCTTTCGAGATAGATGGCTGTTAATACATAAGGAATTTGTGGAAAATCAGTGATTGCAGCTGGTTTTGATTCAAAATAAGATATTTCCAAAGCTCTTATTAATCGGTTTCTGTCATTTATATCCGTAGTATTGTGTAGGGTTTTCAACCGGGATAATGCTATCTGAAGTTCTTTATCTGTTTTATCTTTTAAAGTAGAACGAAATGCTTCGTCAATGGGTGCATTTACAAGTTTGTATCCGGTTAGTACCGATTCAATATACATTCCTGTCCCTCCACAAAGTATTGGCGTATGTTCTCGATTTGTAATTTTTTCAAAAACAGTTAAGAAGTCTTGTTGAAAATTGTGAACATTGTATTCAGCGCCTGCTTCAATAATGTCAATAAGATGATATGGAATACTGATTCCGTTCACTATATAATCTTCATAATCTTTGCCGGTGCCCAAATCCATTCCTTTGTATACCTGGCGCGAATCGGCAGAGATGATTTCACCCTTTATTTTGTTGGCAACCAGTGCAGCTAATCTGGTTTTTCCTGTTGCAGTGGGACCGGTTATACACAGTAGCTTATTGTTTGTCATACTATTTTCGTTCATAATTGAAGTGGATTACTTATTTTGCAATGATGTTCTTTTGTCATTCCTGTTTAACTCTTGTCGTTGCGATTTTTCTTCAGTCATCTGTTTTTTTGTCATTCCGGTTTTTCTTTTTCATCCGTTTTTTTTTTTTTTTGTCATTAGTAGCGATAGCGAGGAATCTCAATAAAATTAATTAAAACTATTTTTTAGCATCTGTCTTTACATATGATGAAATCTGATAAGTTTCTTCAATTTTCATAAGATAATTTCTGAGTGCATCCAATTGTTCAACACTTAGTTGATCAAACTTTAAATTTTCACCTAATTGAAGTTCATCAATCGCTTCCGGATAAAATTTTGAGAAGAAATCAAGCAAACATGCTTCATCAGTCTTATCAATAAGCGGTTGATGCGTTTTTAAAAATTGTAACGTTCGTAAACCATCTAGTTTTTCATAACATGCATTTACAAAATGCGCTTCAGTTCTGAAGTTTTTCCTTAACAAAAGCCACCATTTATCGTTTCGAAACTGTTCATTCAAAAATGCCGCCATTGGTAACTCCACATCCTGGGTGTATAAGACGGGGAATTGCTGATAAGTCTTCTCAATCTGGTCAAATAATGAGTAATGATAAATCGGATAGCTGCTCCAGTCGCCATTATTGCCTTTGATCATTGCCGGTCCAGTTCCAAAAAAAACCCTGTCGGAAAATCTGGCAGCTGGAAATACTTTTTCAGGATTCCAATTAAGAATTTTGCCTGTTTTACAAAATTTCTGAAGGAAGTAGAAGTCTTCGCCACTTTTTACAGGAGAAATACCGCCTGTTTTCCTGTATGCCCACAGCGGGAAAGCAATGGCGGATCCTAAAGCCGTAAAACTGAACGGACTCGCAATTCTCCACAAATTGATAACATAATACCGCATGTAAATTTCATAGCGTAATATAGCTCTGTTGGCTGCCTCGTCAGCGGTTAGCTGATGGTAATAAGGAACAGAAATAGCCATGGATTCTGGATGCGATTGTATTGAATGGATAATAGTATCAAGATAATTCGTGTGAAAACGAGTATCAGCATCCAGACTTACTACAATGTCGTTTGCATTTGCAACCGTATTTATCTGATCCATCAATGTTTTTCGCGCCCAGCCAACACCCGATTGTTTACCTTTCCATCCGTTTCCTTTACTGCTGCAATCAATAATTTCTATTTCAAAAACATTTAATTGGTTTAAATAATCCAAAGATCGTTGATTGTTTTCACAAATAGTTCTTTTTTCGGGTTCATCCCACCAGTCATCCGGCTGATTTACACAAACGTATAAGATATAGTTTTTAAATGATTGTTGCAGCAAATCATTGATGAAACAGGGGAGGACTTCCATTTCATTCAATGCAGGTAAGGCTATGTAGATTTTCGGATGAACTGTCATTTGTTGGGTTATCGTTTTAATGGTTTAGTTTAGATGAGTGTAAAAAAAATTAACATGATTGAATCTATTCAGTTCAAACATAATTCCAGTGATATTTCATTTTTTTATTCTTTAAATACTATTTTTATTTTATTTAAATTATTATAAAATGCTAAACACAGCGGGTTCAAATCCACAATAACTTAATAACGAGTAACTTAATCCCGAATAACAATTTCTAACTCATACTTCGACACTTCGACACTTCGACACTTCGACACTTCGACACTTCGACACTTCGACACTTCGACACTTCGACAAGCTCAGTGACCGAAGCTCAATAACTCAATAATTATTAACTATTAACTATTAACAATAAACCAACCTAAAGTATCCAACCCATCCCAATCCCATAAAAATTTCCGGTTTTCCCGTTTTTGTAAATGTGTTTCAATCCGAAATGAGGGGATATTGAAAACGATGGTGTTGGTTTGAGGTGCATCTTCATTCCAATAGATAAGGTTATCGTTGAACGGTTGTTTTCTAAAATATTGTAATCGGTGCTCAAAGGATTTACAAAAGGAGAAAGTTCCAGCCATTCACGCGGATAGGTGTGAAAACTCACTCCTTCAGGAATAATAAATGAAAGAAACAGTAAATACGCCCATCCGTCATCATCGTTATCTGCAGTGGCATAATAAGAATCTGTTCTGAACATTTCAACAAAACCTGCAACAGCACCGGGAAAATGAAAGTATCTTTGATTGTTTTGATTGATACCTATTGTATATTGATAATTCAAACTAAAGTTTTTGTGAACAAAATATTCACCCGATAATCCATAAGAAGTCAATGTTCCAACATTAAAAAAAGAAATCTCGCTCATGGCAGCAATTCTGAATTCCCCTCTTCTTTGCGAAAAAGAGGAGGAATTTAGGAAGATAAAGCAAAAGCCAATTAAAAGAAGTTTCTTTAATTTCATTTTTATGATTATAGCTTTTTATTAATCATTCCTGCAGCAGCCTGAGCTGTGGGCATAATCAGCATATCGTTGATGTTTACATGCTGAGGCAGTGAACTCACATAATAAACCGCATCTGCTAGATCTTCAGGCTTTAAAGGAGTAAATCCTTTGTATACATTATCAGCACGTTCAACATCCCCTTTAAAACGTACCACCGAAAATTCAGTTTCTACAGCTCCGGGTTCTATCAGTGTTACCTTGATGCCATGTTGCAGCAAATCCATTCTCATTCCTTTTGTAATGGCATCTACGGCTGCTTTAGTTCCGCAATATACATTTCCGTTCGGATACGCTTCTCTTCCTGCTATAGAGCCTATATTCACGATATGCCCATAACCATTGACTATCATCAACGGACAGATGGCACGTGAAACATAGAGCAAACCTTTTACATTGGTGTCAATCATGCGTTCCCAATCGTCGATTATACCTTCCTGTATGGGGTTTAAGCCAACCGCCAGGCCAGCATTGTTGACCAGAATATCTATTTTTTTCCATCCTTCCGGTAATGCATTGATTTGTTTTTCAACATCTTCTTTTTCTCTGACATCCATTTTCATTTTGTAAACTTTAATGCCATAGGTTAATTGCAAATCTTTGCTAATTTCATCCAGCAAATCAGCTCTTCTTCCGGTTAAAATTAAATCGTACTGCTCTTTTGCAAATTTATAGGCAGTTGCTTTGCCAATACCGGCAGTGGCACCTGTAACCATCGCAATTTTATTGAATTTAGTATCAGTCATATAGTTGATATTTTTAAATTGTTGTTGATTTTCTTTTATCGGTATCAAAGGTAAAAGGAAAATTTATAATAGGGATCGTTTTTTGAAAAGTATTTTAAAATTAGTTTATCAGAAGAAGTTTTCTCAAAATAAAATTGTAGATTTGTAAAAAATTTCAAATCAAATTTCATATCCCAAAAATGAATACAACACTCACAGTTACAGTAGAAACCGCAAAAGAGATTGGTTTACTTCCCGAAGAATTTGAAAAAATCAAAGAAATTTTAGGAAGAACACCCAATTATACCGAACTCAGCATCTTTTCAGTAATGTGGTCGGAACATGCTTCTTACAAAAACTCCATCAAATGGTTGAAAACGTTACCACGTAGCGGAAAGCAACTGGTTGTGGAAGCCGGACAGGAAAATGCCGGTATGGTAGATGTAGGTGATGGGATTGCCTGTGTATTTAAAATAGAATCTCACAATCATCCTTGTGCTGTGGAACCCTATCAGGGAGCTGCAACAGGTGTTGGTGGTATCAACCGCGATATTTTTACAATGGGCGCCCGCCCGGTCGCACAATTGAATTCACTCCGTTTTGGTAATATTGATCAGGACAGAACCAAATGGTTGGTAAACGGTGTTGTTAAAGGTATTGCAAACTATGGAAATGCATTTGGCGTTCCTGTAGTGGGTGGTGAAGTGTTTTTTGACGATTGTTATTATCAGAATCCATTGGTGAATGCCATGTCGGTTGGTTTGATGAAAACAGAAAACCTGGTTTCAGCAGTTTCCAAAGGTGTGGGTAATCCAGTGTATATTGTTGGTTCAGCTACCGGCAAAGACGGAATTCATGGCGCTACTTTTGCTTCTGCTGACATTACAGCCGATTCAGCGGATGATATTCCATCGATCCAGGTAGGTGATCCTTTTCAGGAAAAATTATTATTAGAAGCTTCCTTAGAGGTAATCAAATCAAAAACTTTGGTGGGCATGCAGGACATGGGTGCTGCCGGTATCATCTGCTCTACTTCCGAAATGTCGGAAAAAGGAGGTTGTGGTATGAGAATTGATCTCGACAAAGTGCCTTTGCGTCAGAAAAACATGGAGCCATTCGAAATCCTGCTTTCCGAATCACAGGAACGCATGCTGATAGTTGTTGAAAAAGGCAAAGAAGCCATTGTGGAAGCCATTTTTGACAAATGGGATTTAAATTGTGCTATCATCGGTGAAGTTACAGAAGGTGATCGTTTGCATTTTTATATGCATGGCGAATTGGTTGCTGATGTTCCTGCTTCAGACCTTGTATTGGGTGGTGGAGCTCCTGTTTACGACAGAGAATATACCGAACCTGCTTATTATCAAAAAACAAAAGAATTTAAAATAGACAGCATTCCCGAAGCTCAGGATTTAAAAGCCATAGCGAAACATTTAGCCGGACATCCCAACATTGCATCCAAAAGATGGGTGTATGAACAATACGACAGCATGGTGGGTACCAAAAACATGAGTACCAATGCACCTTCCGATGCTGCCATTGTAAATATCAAAGGTACCAAAAGAGCTTTGGCAATGACTACCGACTGTAACGCCCGTTATGTGCATGCTGATCCTATAATTGGGACAGAAATTGCCGTAGCGGAAGCTGCCCGTAATATTAGTTGTTCAGGAGGAAAACCTTTGGCCATCACCAATTGCCTGAACTTTGGAAACCCTTACAATCCTGAAGTTTTCTGGCAGTTTGTTGGAGCTATCAAAGGGATGAGCAATGCCTGCAAAAAATTTGATACCCCTGTAACCGGCGGAAATGTGAGCTTTTACAACCAGTCTGCGATTAATGGAAAAGTGGAACCTGTACATCCAACGCCTACCATCGGTATGATCGGTTTGTTGGAAAAAGAGCATCAAATGACGCTGAATTTTAAGAAAAAAGGCGATATCATTTACCTGATCGGCAGTTCAAAAAACGACATCAATTCTTCCGAATATTTGTATTCCTATCACAATGTAAAACTCTCTCCTCCTCCGGTTTTTAACCTGAGCGAAGAATATGTTTTACAGGCGATAGTTCAGAAATTAATCCGTTTGAAAATGCTGGAATCGGCACATGATGTTTCTGACGGTGGTTTGTTTATCACACTTCTGGAATCAGCCATGCCCAATAACCTTGGATTTGATGTATTAACCGAAAGTGATATGCGCGAAGATGCTTTCTTGTTTGGCGAATCACAAAGTAGAGTCATTGTAAGTATCGACCAGGATAAAGAAGAACAATTCATCGATTTCATGGTGAAAATTAAATTCCCATTTTCAATTATCGGACATACTACCAAAGGTAAAATTGTGGTTGATGACGAACCTTACGGCATGGTTGAAGATTTTAAAACCATTTATAACAATACGATTGGCGATAAGATGAAACATTAGGGAGACGGAAGTTGAGCGAAGCGAAATCCCGAGAACGAGCGATTCGGGATTGGAAGTAAGAAAAAAAAACCTAAAGACTATAGTTTGAAAAAAAAGCTTGTTGTGCAATTTTGTTCAACAAGCTTTTTTTTATGATGGGTAAATGGGCTTCGAAGCTTCTATTCTTCGCAAATGAAAAGGAAAGGATACTTGAAGATTGTTTCCCAAGCATCTTAAATTATTATGAGTAGTAATGTTATAATAAAACAACATTCTGAATGATTTTGTGAGTAACTTAATCCTTACTTTTTTTTGTTTTAGAGCATCCTCAAACCATTAACAGTGCGTGTTATACAGTGTCTAACTCTTTCAGGATTTTATTTACGTCTTCTTCAGTGGTGCTTAATTTTGACTTGCAGATTTTTATAAGGAGTGCTGCTCGCTTCACTTTTTCAGATAGCTCATCTACTGAAATCTCTCCTTTTTCAATTTCGGATACAATTTCCTGCAATTCTTCAAATGCTTCGGTATAATTTACTTTTTCGCTCATAATTCGTCTGATTTATTGGATGATTTTACGATACTCAGGATATTCCCTTCAAACACAATCGTATTCAGGGTATCTCCTTCTTTTACTTTGTCAAAATGTTTAACTGCCTTACCTTTAAACATTGTTATACTATAACCCCGCTTCAATACATTTTCAGGATTCATGTTCTGTACATTTTTTTCAATATTTTTAAGCACAATATGCTCATTTTTCAAAATCCATAATGATTTATCTGAAAATTTTTCCTTCAACGTGAATATCTTTTCATTTTTAGTAAGCAGAAAAAAAGCAGATTCTTTTACGATATGTTGTGCATTTTGATTGATTAATAATTTAAAGGCATTGAGTTGTGTGCCCACATCTTTTTTTATTGTCAACGCAAATTGCTTTATTCTCTGTTCAGCAATATTATAAAAAATTAGGCTGCCTTTACGAATAGCTGTTCTGATTGAAATTAAATATTCATTTTCATTTTTTAAGAGAAAGTGAGATTGCTGATACAACGTCTGAAGCTGTTCTTTTACTTCATTCCGGTTTTTGATTAATATATTTACTGCAACTGATCGAAAAAGCTTCACTTCAGATTGAAATTTTGTTTTTTCTTCGCTGATTAATCTCCTGGATTTGTCAATTATGATATCCTTCGCATTCTGAACAGGAACAGCAAAGTTATGAAATTCCTGCAGTAGATATTCTGCCAGTTTTGTGGGCGTTATAGCATTTGAAAATGAAATCATCTCAGCTACAGTTTCATTGGTTGAATGTCCGATACCAGTAATTACCGGAATAGGAAACGTTGCAATTTCTTTCGCAAGTTGATAGTTGTTATAGCAGGATAAACCAATATCACCACCACCGCCACGGATGATGGCCACCACATCAAAATGATGCTTCACTTTTTTTATGTAGTTCAACTGATTGATGATGGATTCAACCGCTTTTTCTCCTTGTAATAAGGATGGGAATAATAAATGGAAAAAAGTGTAATGCCATGGATTTTTGGTAATTACTTCCAAAAAGTCAGAATAACCTCTGCTTGTATCTACAGAAATAATAGCAATTCTTTGCGGAAGCAATGGCAGTTTAAGTAATTTGTTTTGATTGAATATTCCTTCATCACGAAGCTTCTTAATTGTTTCCTGTTTTCCTTTTTCAAGGTCGCCCAATGTATAACCCGGATCAATATCAATGATTCTAAGTGATAAACCAAAAGAAGGATCAAAAGAAATCTTTGCAAGAAAGAGTATCTTAATGCCGTCCTTTAGCGGTTCATTCAATACCTTGATGAAATTATTGTTGATGGTGGCATAGTCATCTTTCCACAAGTTTGATCTGATCTGAGCAATAACAACCCCATTTTGTTTCTCAACAAGCTCCGGATAACAATGCCCTGACTGTTTGTAATAGTTCAACCTGTTCATTTCGGCTTTAACCCAAAAAGAACTCCTGTATCTGTCTGCAATCGTTTTCTGAATACTTTTAGTAACCTCAAGCAATGAGAAAACTGTTTTGTCATTTACTTTTTCAGGCATGTTGATTTTTTATACAAAACCACTCAAATTAAACAAACTGGCTTTACTTTTAGTGTTTTTTGTTTTTACAAATATACTATTAAATTTAGCCACTAAGACACAAAGGCACAAAGTTATTCTAATCATATAGATATATGCGTCTTAGTATTGTCCTGGTATAAATTCCTGATGTCTTAGTGCCTTTGTGGCATATATTCTTAGTGTCTTAAAGCACTGCATACCTAAAGGCTGGTATTGAAAGTAAAATAAATAAGGTAATATAATTAATTTATTCCTTCACAAATTTACTTACTATTGTATGCTTCTCATTGTGCACTTTAACCACATAAACTCCTTTGGCAAACTGTGAAATGATTAGTTCAGTTTGTGGATGAGATATGGTTTGTTGCATTAGCAGTTGTCCTTGAATAGCGTAAATTGAAATTGTTGTATTTTGAATATCTTTAAAGTTATTTATTTCAATCGTAATATTTTTTGTTGAAGGATTTGGATAGATTGAAAATGTAAGAAGTTTTTCAGCGCTTTCAATTAATAAGGTTGGATTATTTGTTGCAACATTTGACCTTGTAGAATTTATTGATTTTGTGATGTTACAATTGTTAGGACTTATAACTTCTACCTGATAATAAACGTAACCTGATGGTGCAGAAAAATCTGTATATTGGTTATTACCACCCGAAGTAGAATCAATCAATTGTAAATTATACTGGTTGGTTCCTCTATAAATATTATAAGTGGAAACCGTAAATCCTTCATAAAGTTCCCAGATTAAATTCCATGAAGTAGCAACACTTTGATTAATTGCTAAGTGCATTGTTTTATGGTATACACTTTTTGCAGATTCAATTCCACAATTATCCAGTATTGCTATTTTGTATTTATTGGATTGTATATTCGGATTTGATAAATAATCTACAAAAACACTATTTGAATCATAAGATACAGCCCCGATTTTCTCATAAATTCCTGTGACATTCGTTTCTCTATAAACCAAGAAAGAATCAATAACTGTTGAATAGGTTTTGTTCCATATTATCATATTCTTATTTGTACTATCAACACCTACAATACAAATATCAGGATTGTTCAATGGAATTGGAACAATGGAAACACTATCATTTGCTATACATCCATTTGATGTATGAACGGTAATTGTATAAGTAATTCCAGTAACTGTAGTTTCAGGGTTTGGAATAGTATCAGAATTTAAACCCGTGTTTGGATACCATGTATAAGTGAGAATATCATTTCCTGTATAATTAGTAATTATGCTATCCAACTGCGAAGTATCTCCACAAATATTTATTTTATCTGTTCCTGCATTTATCGTTAATATATTTACAATTACCAAAGCAGTATCATTTCGGCTACAACCCCAGGAATTAATACCGGTAACAATGTAAGAAGTTGTAACAGCAGGGGAGACTTTTTGAAGGGCTCCGGGTGTTAATCCGTTGTCCCATGTGTAGGATGAAGCTCCGCTTGCCGAAAGTATTGCAGTATCTCCTTTGCATATTGTATCGTTATTAACCAAGATAGTTAGTGGGGGATGAACAACTACAGCATGCGTCATGGTAGAAGATAAACCTACGGAATTAATAATTTCAAGATTTATGTCATAGGTTCCCGGATTATTAAAAGTATGGGTCGGGTTCTGTAAAGTAGAGAAAGTAGAATCCCCAAAATCCCATAAATAGGATGTAATGGGAAAACCACTCATGCTGTTATTTGTAAAAGTAACCGGTATTCCTGCACAGTTTGCTGTATCACAAGCAAAATTTGAAACAGTAGTCATACATACTGTCTGAACATTATAACAACCACCGGTTGAACCACCAACTCCCCAGTATACATTTGGGTTCCCTGAAAAAATGCTGTCGATAACATTACCAGTATAAGTAATGGTTGGTGAAGTTGGTAGCGTTGTTGCATTTCCGAAATAAACATTTATAGTACCCACTCCAGTTACAGTCGGAATCCATGAAAAACGGAATAAATGATCCAACCCATCTGTAATGTCAGAAGGGAAACCAACAGCTGTAGTATAAGATTTTAATTCATTGGGAGTACCATGTAATTCATTTCCGTTTTTATGAATGGATATATGCTGAAATGAAGGATCATTATAGTTATAAGGATAAGAATCCATAACAACACCCAATGAAGGGGTAATGCCATTAAAACCAACGCCACCACCCGGTCCGAATACACCTAAGCCTAAGGGTTGTAAAATAAAAGACATTCCATCTGCTCCACAGTTAGGATAGCCAAAACCAATTGTTCCGGGTCTGTTCCCAAAATTAAGGGTTAATGTAATATCAAATGGTTGAGATAAATTAATCTTAAAACTATTCCAGACAGCTCCGGCCTGGCTGGTTGTATCGGTGATACTATAACATCCGGGGGCAGTCATTGCAATGGCGCTACCTGCTGCATTATATTGTTGTGCCTTAACATTCAAAACCATGAAAAAAAGCATAACTGTGAAAGCTGAAATTTTAAACGCTTTTATGATTGCTGAGAATTTATTATCTGATTTATTCATTATGATTTAACTAAAATTAAAGGTAATACATTTTATCTTAATTTTGTGACTAATTTTTGGGAGTATCATATACAACCAGGAGAACATATTATAAAAAAAGCAAAAATAAAATTATTGGTTTAACTGTTGGCAAATATAAAATATTAACATGAAACTTATGCAATTATTGAAAATAATTTGTTAATCAATAATGATTCCAGATAAGGAAATTTTTTTATTTAACAAATCTGGCAAAATAACTGAGAATCCAGAGGAAATGCAGAACGAAACCCTGCACTCCATTTTTTATGGAAGAGGCAAAGGAATTCAGCGAGCGGTAAATGGGATTCGAACCCACGACCCTCAGCTTGGGAAGCTGATGCTCTACCAACTGAGCTACTACCGCATTTAGGTTGCAAATGTAAGAATATATCTATGAAAAACAAACATTAATTGCTCAGATTGATATAGTCATTCATGAGTTTTTGTAATAAAGCTTTCCCATTATGAAGGGACAAACTGTCAGCAACTTCGTTGTTTTTTTTAGAATCCTTATAAATCAACCGATTTAACTTATAGTCAAATACAATTTCAGACTGTTGTGATAATAAACCAAATCCTTCGTCGTAAGTGTAAAATGCCCATCCATTTTGATGGGCATTGAATATGTTTTTGCTCCATTCAAATTTTTGATGTTGCAATTTTAACTGTGCCAATAAAATAGCAGGAATGTCGAAATGAGTAGCATACTTATCCATTGTAGTGCCTCTGTATTCATCTTTTAATGCCGGTCCATAAATCATGCATGGAATCCAATGCCTTTGTATTTCATAGTTTTGACGATTATTCGGTAAGCGATGTGTATGATCGGAAACTATCAAAAACACTGTGTTCTGATACCATTCTTCTTTTTTTGCGTTTTCAATAAATTGATATACACTTTCGTCGGTATAATGTACCACATTCAGATAATCATCTTTTATGCTTCCTCCCTTAAATATTTTATTCACTCTTTTATCGAAAGGTTCATGTGATGTACTTGTCATGATGATAGAAAAGAAAGGTTGGGGATTGTTGTTGATATCTTTAACTGTATAATCAAATAATTCGTCATCAAAACAACCCCAGTTTGTAAAGCGTGAAAATTTAAAATCGGTTTCACCAACTATTTTTTTAAAACCTGAGGAAATTAAATAGGCGGATGTATTGGCAAATTTTAAATTTCCTCCATAATAATAGGATGTATGATAATCGTTTGCAAGTAGTTCTTTCGCCAGACTCGGCATTTTGTCGAATTTCCCAAACTTACGGATAATGGTAGTTTTGGGCTGCGATGGGAATCCTGCAACAATAGCCGCCAAAGCCTGTTCTGTCCTGAATCCGCTTGAATAAAAATTTGTAAACAACAAACCTTCTTTTGCCATGGCCGAAAACCGGGGGGTAGCTTCTGTTTTATGATTTAACACTCCTACAGCTTCAGCACTGATGCCTTCGAGCAAAATGATGATTATATTTGGTTTTGCTACATTGAAAATCGAAGGAATACTGTCTTTCTCAACTTTTGTTAATTGATCGAAAATATGTTGAGAAGTGCTATCGTTCATGTAAATATATGGATTCACAGCAACTTCCTCCTTCTCAACCAGTGAAGCCAGGCAGTTCCATGTGCTGTTTACTGCCGCCTGATTCAGCAACGGTTTTTCAGAATAATAACTCCAACTTCTGTCGATAGGAAATATTTGAAATCCACCTCTGATGCCTATTATCAGTAAAGGTAAAAGAAGTACAAAAAATAGGGTTGTTTTCAGCCAGTGGGTTTTTTCAAAAGTAGCTTTTAAACGGAAATATTTGTTGAAGATATAAAGTTCGGGTATGGTTAGTAAGAAAAATAGTAAAAGTAAAATAAATACCGGTGCTGATCGAATGGATGCCATTGCTTCTTTGGGATAAGCCAGGTAGGAGAGGGACTTGGGATTGATTTTAGATCCCCATTCAGCAAAAAGACCTATGTCGGAAACCAGTATGAAGTTGCTGAGAATGATAAGCGTAATTAAAAAAATATTGCAGAATTTTTTTAAAAAATCCTTGTCTTTATAATTCAGCAGCAACAATATAAATGCTATGGGCAGCAATATATAGGACAGTGTTGCCAAATCCATCGAAAATGAATAAATATTGCTTAATGCCCATTCTGTAAAGCTAAAATCGGTTTGTTTGAAAAAATATAACAGAAAAACATTCCGCTGAACAAAAAATAACAATAACCAGAATATGGATAACCTGAAAAGGAAAGTAAAAGCAGACTTCATTTTGTATTCGTATTTTGCCGCAAAGTTAGAAAAAAAACAGTTAAATTATCCGGATTCACTGAATGAAATTTGAAAAAGCAATTCGAATTGTAGTGTTTTGCAAAAGATTAACGGGATATTGATTGAATATTTGGATAAAAACAACTAATTTTGCAAAAATATAAATAATGGGAAGGGTTTTAGCAATAGATTACGGACAAAAACGAGTGGGTATAGCAGTAACCGATGAATTGCAACTTATTGCCAATGGCTTAACTACAGTTCATTCCAAAGATATTATTGCATTTTTGAAAGACTATACGCTAAAAGAAAAAGTAGATTGTTTTGTAGTGGGGGAGCCCCGTCAGATGAACAATTTGCCTTCTGAATCTGTTAAATTTATTGACCCATTTATAAAACAATTAAAAAAAATGTTTCCGGAAATTCCCATCGAAAGGGTAGATGAACGGTTTACTTCTAAAATAGCTTCGCAAACAATGCTCTCGGCCGGTCTGAAGAAAAAAGACCGTCAGAACAAAGCACTGGTAGATACGATTAGTGCCACTATTATTTTACAATCGTTTATGGAAACAAGATTAAATTATTAAATTAAAATACAGAAATACATGCTATTAGCTATAACTGCATATGGTCATCCTATACTTAGAAAAGTTGCACTTGATATCGATAAGGATTATCCAAATCTGGATGTGATTATCAAAGATATGTTTGAGACGATGTATTTTTCCAAAGGTGTAGGTTTAGCTGCTCCACAAGTAGATCTTTCTATACGACTGCTTACCATTGATGCTTCTCCTTTTGCTGAGGATTTTCCTGAAACAAAAGATTTTAAAAAAGTAATGATCAATGCACACATTATCGAAGAAGATGGTGTTGAATGGAGTTTTAACGAAGGTTGCCTGAGTATCCCTGATATTCGTGAAGATGTGATGCGTAAACCTAAAATAAGAATTCAGTATGTGGATGAAAATTTTAATGCTTACGATGAAGTATTTGAAGGGGTATGTGCCAGGATTATTCAACATGAATACGATCATTTGGATGGTATTCTTTTTGTTGACAGATTGACCTCACTGAAAAAAATTCTTTTAAAACGAAAATTAACAGATATTACAAAAGGCAATATTAAAGTGGATTACAGGATGAAATTCCCAAATCAATACCGGAAGAAAGGTAAAAGGTAAAAAGTAAAAAGTAAAAAGTAAAAAGTAAAAAGTAAACAACTAATAACCATTCACTTCACTGTTCACTATTCACTGTTCACTGTTCACTGTTCACTGTTCACTGATAACTGATAACTGATAACTGATAACTGTTCACTGATAACTGATAATCAATACAATGAAAAAAATAAAACTAGCTTTTTTAATTCTATTTGCAATGATAGCATTTTCAGCATGCAAGTCTGCAAAAGACAAATCGGTTGAAAAAATATCTATTGCTGAAAAGGAATTATTATCGGCTACTTCAAAAATAGACTCCACAAAAGCTCAGCAATTAATTGATTTATATGTTGATTATGCTGATCATTATAAAACTGATAGCCTATCGGCTGTGTATTTATTAAAAGCGGCAGATGTTTCGATGAATATTATGCATCATGCTCAGTCGATCCGATTGTTAGACCGGATTATACTTGATTATCCTGATTTTTCTAAAGTTTCCGATTGTTTATTTTTAAAGGCTTTTATTTATGAAAATCAGACCAAAGAATTAGATAAAGCTGAAAAAGCCTATACTGAATTTCTTCAGAAATATCCAAATCATGAATTAGCGCCTTCTGCCAAAGCTGCCATTGACAACTTAGGCATTCCGATAGATGATTTAATAAAAAAATTCGAAGAAAAGAACAAAGCTGTTACTGATTCTGCCAGATCGTAAACTCAACCCTTTAGTTTTTAGCTCTATAAAGAATTATACTATTCTGAAATAGCATTCACATTTTTAATCGTTTTGTTTCTGAAAACAAAAGTATCATCAAACATATCTACGATGATATCCTGATCGGGTACAACTTTGCCGGCCAAAATCATTTTTGATAATTCATTTTGTATTTTACGTTGCATCACTCTTTTGAGGGGGCGGGCACCATATTGAGGGTCAAAGCCCAGTTCGGTCAGATAATCAATGGCATAGTCAGTTGCTTCGATGTGGATATTGTTTTTAGCCAATAATTCACTCAGTATTCTGAACTGAAGTATTACGATTTCTCTGATTTCACTTTTTGTAAGCGGTGTGAACATGATAATTTCATCGATGCGGTTTAAAAACTCCGGACGAATGGTTGATTTTAACAAATCCATTACTTCATACCTTGTTTTTGTGAGCTCTTTTTCTCTGTTCAAATCAGTGATACTGCTGATTCCATCCTGTATTAAGTGAGAGCCAATGTTTGAGGTCATAATAATGATGCAGTTTTTAAAATCGGCAGTTCTTCCTTTGTTGTCTGTTAATCTGCCTTCGTCAAGCACCTGGAGTAAAATGTTAAACACGTCAGGATGTGCTTTTTCTATTTCATCGAGCAATACTACCGAATAAGGTTTTCTTCTAACAGTTTCGGTTAACTGTCCGCTTTCTTCGTAGCCAACATATCCGGGAGGTGCACCAATTAAGCGGGATACTGTATGCCGTTCCTGATATTCCGACATATCGATTCGTATGATTGAATTTTCATCATTAAAAAGAAATTCAGCCAGGGCTTTGGCTAATTCTGTTTTGCCAACTCCCGTACTTCCTAGGAAAATAAAGGTTCCTATCGGACGTTTGGCATCTTGCAATCCTGCACGGCTGCGACGTATGGCATCAGATATTGCTTCAATTGCTTCATCCTGTCCAATCACTCTTTTGTGCAACTCGCTTTCCAAATTCAATAGTTTTTCTCTTTCACTTTGCAACATTCTGCTCACCGGAATTCCCGTCCAACGGGATACTACGCCTGCAATATCTTCGCTGTCAACTTCTTCCTTAATCATTGCATTGTCAACCTGTAGTTCCGAAAGATTCTTTTTAAAATCAATTACATCAATTTCAGCATCTTTGATTTTACCGTATCTTAATTCTGCAACTTTCCCGTAATCGCCTGATCTTTCGGCTTGTTCAGCTTCAAATTTGTAATTTTCAATTTCGTTAATCTTTTGCTGAATTTTCTCAACCCATTCTTTTTCGGCTAACCATTTCGATTTCAAACGGTTTCTGTCTTCATTCAGATTTGCAATTGCTTCGTTGAGTTGCGAAAGTTTTGGCATATCGTTTTCCCGCTTAATGGCTTCCCGCTCAATTTCTAACTGACGGATTCTGCGTTCGGTTTCATCCAGTTCTTCAGGAACTGAATTAATTTCCATTCTGAGTTTTGATGCGGCTTCATCCATTAAATCAATGGCTTTATCGGGTAAAAACCGGTCGGTGATGTAGCGTTGCGAAAGTTCAACGGCTGCTATAATGGCTTCGTCTTTGATTCTGACTTTGTGATGGACTTCATAGCGTTCTTTCAAACCCCGGAGTATAGAAATGGCATCAGATGCGCTGGGTTCTTCAATCAACACTACCTGAAATCGGCGCTCCAGGGCTTTGTCTTTTTCGAAATATCGTTGATATTCTTTGGTTGTAGTTGCACCTATTGCACGTAATTCACCTCTGGCGAGTGCCGGTTTAAGGATATTGGCGGCATCCATGGCACCTTCACCGGCAGCACCGGCACCTACCAATGTATGGATTTCGTCAATAAACAAAATAACTTCCCCTTCAGCTGCAACCACTTCTTTGATCACGCTTTTCAACCGTTCTTCAAATTCACCTTTGAATTTTGCACCTGCAATTAGCGAGCCCATATCAAGAGAAAAAATTTGTTTTGATTTGAGGTTTTCCGGAACATCCCCACTTACGATACGATGTGCTAGGCCTTCGGCTATTGCAGTTTTTCCAACTCCTGCTTCTCCAATGAGGATCGGATTGTTCTTGGTTCTACGCGATAAAATCTGCAGTACTCTTCTGATTTCTTCTTCTCTACCAATTACAGGATCTAATTTTCCTGTACTGGCAAGTTGGTTCAAATTAAGGGCATATTTATTTAAAGCATTATAAGTGTCTTCAGCCGTTTGACTGCTGGCTGTGGAACCTTTACGGAGCTCTTTGATGGCAGCTTTTAAATCCCTTTCAGTAACACCATTGTCTTTTAATAGCTTGGCAGCATTGTCATTCATACTTAAGATCCCTAGTAATAAATGTTCAATGGATACAAACTCATCTCCGAATTCTTTCAGTGAATTATTGGCGTTGTTCAATGCCTGATTAACATCATTGGTCAAATAGGGGCTGCCACCACTTACTTTTGGAAAAGATTCAATGATTTTATCCAGTGCCTGAATGAAAATGTTGGTATTCACATTCAGTTTTTTCAATAAAAAAGGGACCAGTGTTTCGTCAACAGTCATCATCCCTTTAAGAATGTGGACATTTTCAATAGCCTGATGTTGATGAGTCATTGCAATTTCCATTGCTTTCTGAATGGCTTCTTGCGATTTGATAGTAAAATTATTAAAGTTCATAGTTTTGCATTTTTTAGGATTTTGCAAACTTTATTCCAATAGTAATGCTATAAAAAATTGTGACGTAATGGCAGTTGATTATGAAAAATAAATGACATTTTGTCATTTATTTCAGGTTTATAAGTTTATGGTATTAGTTTAGCCATATAGTTTAAAGTAATAGATATCGTTGAATATGAAGATTCTAAATACATGAAATTTATTTTTCTTAAACCTTTAAATTTTACATTCGTAAATTCTACAAGGTAGATCTTATCTTAATAGTAAAGTGAAGTAAGTAGTGTGAAAGATGAAATGTCGTATTTTAATTATTCGCTTTTTTATTTATTTTTTACTTTTTGTTTGATCAAAAAGTAACAATCCCGAAGTTTCGGGATAAAATCCCTGCGCAATACAAGTTATAGCGAAATAAGCA